>DAJQ01000034.1 GCA_002496395.1 Methanocorpusculaceae archaeon UBA456 | reverse complement strand
CATACGAATCAGCGAATTGCCACCATAACCAGCATCCTTTAAGTTCGCAGGGGTTGAAGTATAAAGATCACGGGATATCTCCCGTCAAGGAATGTGGCTTCAACACGATTAAGCCGAACCTGGAGAAGACAAATGTCACGATCAATGTATTCGTATGTCCGTGAGGCATGGAAAAAGCCTGACGAGACCGAGGTAAAGAAACTCCTCTGGCACCGCATGCAGAAATGGCGGCGTGAAGGATCCGTCACCCGGATCGAACACCCCACGCGGATTGACCGCGCCCGCACCCTTGGATACAAGGCAAAGCAGGGTATCATCGTTGTCCGCGCCCAGGTACGCCGTGGTGGCCGGAGAAAGTCAAGATATATCCGCGGGCGGAGAACCGCACGGATGGGCATGGCCCGCACAACCGCAGGAAAGAGCATCCAGCGGATGGCAGAAGAGCGTTCTGCACGGCGCTACCCGAACATGGAAGTTCTGAACTCATACTGGGTTGGAGAAGACGGGGTCAGGAAATTCTATGAAGTGATCCTTGTCGATCGAAGCCACCCTGGCATCAGGAGCGACAAGACGCTGAACTGGATCTGCGACCAGAAGAACCGTGTATTCCGTGGCAAGACCTCGGCCGGAATGAAAGGCCGTGGCATGCGCCGCAAGGGTACCGGTACCGAAAAGACCCGTCCAAGTATCCGCTCACATAAAAATCAGGGGAAATAACCCCACTTTTCTTTTATGACGGTCACGGATGCTTTCATCCATCCCTTTCCCGAGGGTGACTCGACACTTCAACGCATGGCAATGACCGCACGTGAATGCGGTTTTGACACACTCATTGCAGTCAATCACCACCCCTGCGAGTGTCATGGCGTCCGGATCCTGCAGGGGGTGATGGTAACTGAAGGCACAATGAAGGCGGTCACACAGACCATCCGTCAGAGGAAGCGAGCGATCATCGGGGTTGCCGCGGGAGATGCCACCTTTAACCGGAACGTCCTGAAGACCCGCGGCGTTCATCTGATCACCGATCTTCACCGGACACAGAGGAACGCTTTTGATCAGGTGACAGCAAAGCTTGCCGCAGAGAAACGGATCGCGGTGCANNCGGTGCACCTTGATATCAGCCATATCATCTCCTGTCGTGGTCACTACCGCCAGAAGGTGCTTGCCAGGTACCAGGAGCTTCTTGTCCTTCAGAGGAAGTTTGGTTTTTCCTTTGCGATCGGGAGCGGGGCACGATCCATCCTCGGCCAGCGAACTGTCAGGGAGATGATCCTCCTGACAGCACTTTTCGGGATGACAAAGGAGGAGACGATCACAGCCCTTGGAACAATCCCCGATCTCTTTGAGGATACATCACGTCCACGGGTGGTTTCATGAAGCATCTCTCCCCCACCCTCCGCGAAAACAAAAGATATGTCCTCGTCAGAATCATGCCATCCGATCTTGATTGTGAGATCCGGGAGCTCTATTATGCGATCTCAGAGAGTGTCACCTCTCTCTATGGCGATTGTATCGCCGCGGAGGTGCATGCCGCCACAATCCTGCGGGAAGGAGCGTCCCTGATTGTACGATGCAGACGGGGGCGGGAGAAGGAGCTCTGCTGCGCAATTGCCGCTATAAGATCTATCAACCAAACAGAGGTCCGCCTCACAACGATCGCCACATCAGGAACAATTGCAGCGCTCAGAAAGAGAATGCGGCCCGAAGCACCCGGGCAGCCGATCACCTGCACCATCAATTCCGGGGAGCAGAATGGCATCATATATGCCAATGGAAAGATTGACCTTATCAGAAGAGATATGAAAGGTCAGGAATTAGTATATCTCACGAAAGACGATATGGAGAAATTTCATGCAACCACAACCAAACCAGATGGGATATGACCGGGCGATCACCGTCTTCAGTCCGGATGGCCGCCTCTACCAGGTCGAGTATGCACGTGAAGCAGTAAAGCGGGGAACAACTGCCGTTGGGATCAAATGCAAAGAGGGTGTCGTCCTGATCGTCGACAAGCGGGTCAGCTCAAAGCTGCTCGAACCCTCATCAATCGAGAAGATATTCCAGATTGATGCTCATATCGGCGTTGCATCCTCCGGCCTGGTCGGCGATGCCCGGGCCCTGGTGGATCGTGCCAGAATCGAGTCGCAGATCAATCGTGTCTCCTATGACGAGGCGATCGATGTCGAGACGCTCTCAAAGAAGATCTGCGACCACATGCAGACCTACACCCAGTTCGGCGGTGCCCGCCCCTATGGAACGGCACTCCTGATCGCAGGTATCGCAGATGGCAGATGCCACCTCTTTGAGACGGATCCCTCTGGCACCCTGCTCGAATACAAGGCAACCGGGATCGGGATTGGCCGGCCAGCGGTCATGAAGGTCTTTGAAGAGGAGTACGATCCCGAACATTCCTGCAAAGAGGCGATTCTGCTTGGGCTCAGAGCACTCCATGCAGCGACTGAGGGGAAGTTTGATGTGAATACCGTTGAAATCGGCATCGCCTCGCTACAGGCGGGCACCTTCAGAAAGATGGCACCCGAAGAAGTAGCAGTCTGCGTTGAAGCATTTGAACAGTGAGGTGATGACCGATGATCTCCCTCGATAACGCTGTTGTTGCGCGCCTTGAATCCCATGGCGAACGGTTTGAGATCCTCGTCGATCCCGACCTTGCCCAGAAGATCCGGGAAGGGGAGGAGGTCGAGATCGAGAACGTTGTTGCTGCAGAGTTTATCTACGAGAATGCAGCTCACGCAGAGAGAGTATCTGACGAAAACCTGACAAAGGTATTCAAGACAACCGACTTTGAGACGATTGCACGGGCAATCATTGAGAAAGGAGAGATCCATCTCACCTCGGAACAGAGGAAGGCACGGTCTGAAGAGAAGAGACGGCAGGTGATCACCTATATCGCCAGAAACGCCATCAACCCCCAGACAGATCTGCCGCACCCCGCCCAGCGGATCGAGCTCGCACTTGAAGAGATCAGGATCAATTTTGATCCCTTCAAATCTGTTGATGCCCTCGTCAAGGAGACCGTCAAGGCGCTCAGGCCAATTCTCCCGATTAAATTTGCCGAGAAGAGGTTCGCCGTTAAAATCCCGCCCGACTATGCGGCACGCGGATATGGCGATATTGCAGGTGCACCCATGATAACAATGGAGCGGGAGGAATGGCAGGCAGACGGATCCTGGATCTGCATCATTAAGATCCCGGCAGGCATGCAGGAGGAGTTCTTCTCGCTCATCAACCGGGTCTCAAAAGGGGATGCCGAGGTCAGGATCATAGAGTAACTTAATAGCAATCACTAGCAAATACAATAAGACATCTATCGGAGATTCGAATCATGGCAAAAGGAAAACACAAGGCAAAGGGACGTATTACGGGAAGTGCAGGACGCTTTGGACCGCGCTACGGTCGATCTATCAGAAAGAGCGTCAACCAGATCGAAAAGACTCAGCGAGCAAAGCATCTCTGTCCCAGATGTGATACGATCTCTGTGAAGCGTGAAGGAACGGGTATCTGGACCTGCAGAAAATGCAATTTCAAGTTCGCAGGCGGTGCATATGCGCCACAGACACCAGGTCTGAAGGTTGCACTCAGGAACATCGACGCATCCATCAAGAAGGAGGCGTAGACTGGCGTGACCGGGTCATACAAATGTGCCCACTGCAAGAGGAAGGTTGAGATAGACGTGAATGTCCGCTGTCCATATTGCGGACACCGTATCCTCTTCAAAGAGCGTGGGGCAGTTATAAAAGACCTCAAGGCCAGATGACGATTCTGACGACATCACGCCGCCCAACCCCTGAGATCCGTGCTTTTGCACGTGATCTCGCTTTTGCACTCGGGTGCGATCATATGAATCGGGGAAAAACAGGGCTTCGTGATCTCTCTCCCAGGGATCCCGCCATCCTTTTTATTGAGAAGCAACAGCAGAAGATCGCCATCCGCCTCGAAGTGGAGGGCGAGACAGAAGGTGAGATCATACTATCCGGCTGGTCGGTCAGCACTCGTGAGAAAGAGATGCGAAGAGGCATCTTCACGAACGACCAATCGGTTTATGATCTCCTGAACCGATATGTACCTGTCACAATGGTTCAGAACCAGGACGGGGCTATCACCTTCGACGGCAGGCAGAGACGAGAATATCGGTGTGATCGGGAGTGTCATGATGCATGATACAGAGTTCACCTTTGTTACCCCCCATGCACCCATACTCTACCAGGCACTTGCCCCCGAAGCATCAGATGAAACCGGGGATCGATCAAGTGCCACCATCAGCCTTGAGAACGATCGTCTTACCCTGAAAGTCACCGCCGGCGATATCCCGGCATTGCGGGCTGCGTTGAATATGTGGCTCCGCCTGATAACTATCGCAGAAGAGATGCAGGAGATTGATAATCATGGAAAACCCTAATATCCCCCAGAAAGTCCAGCAGCAGATCGCCCAGCTTCAGCAGATGCAGCAGCAGATGCAGACAATTCTTCAGCAGAAGTCCCAGTACGAGATGAGCGTCCGTGAGGCGAAACGTGCGGAAGAAGAGCTGAAAGAGACCGCTGACGATGCCGAGGTCTTTATGACAATCGGTTCAGTGATGGTACAGCAGACAAAAGAGTATGTCGCAAAAACTCTCGCTGATAAGATCGACACCCTTGAGCTGCGGATCAAATCCCTTGAAAAACAGGAGAAGGCGATCGCCTCAAAATTCGAGCAGCTTCAGCAGCAGGTCAGAAGCTCACTCGAAGGGCGTATGCCGGAAGCGGCATAATCACCTCTCATTTATAATCAACATCTTTTCTACTGTCATCTCGCGTATCGCAGAGGCGGGGCCTTCACGGCCGATACCGGATCCCTTCACCCCGCCATAGGGCATCTCATCGACCCGGAATGTCGGGATATCATTCACCAGGAGTGCCCCGACTTCAATTGTCCTGAAGGCTTTCCTGACTGTCTCAAGGGAATCGGTGATGATGCCTGCCTGAAGCCCATAGTCTGAGGTATCTGCTATCCGGATCGCTTCATCAACCTCGTCAAAAGGAGTCAGGAGAATAACCGGGGCAAAGAGTTCCCTACACGAGAGATCCTGGGATGGCCCGACATCGGCAAGCACCGTCGGATACAGGAGCGCCCCCTCTCGCTTCCCTCCGCAGACGAGGCGGGCGCCAGCATCCACTGCGGACTGTACAAGTGCCTCGGCCCGTGATGCCGCCTCAATTGAGATCATCGGGCCGATATCAGTCGTGGGATCGGTCGGATCGCCGACCTTCAGCAGGCGGAGATGCGCCAGGATCTTCTCCTCCATCTCCGGATAGATCGAGCGATGGATGAGAACACGCTGCACCGAGACACAGTTCTGGCCGGCATTCGCAAACCCCCCGGCAATGATCCGCATTGCGGCATACTCCAGATCAGCGTCCGGGCAGACGATGACAGCAGCATTCCCACCGAGTTCAAGCCCGACCGGTTTTCTGCCTGCACGGTTTTTAATCGCCCAGCCGACATCCGGGCTCCCGGTGAAGGAGAGGTAGCCAAAGGAGTCGTCAGGGATGATCTCGTCAGCCACCGCACCGGGTGCCGGAATCACCGAGACCGCTTCAGGAGGATAGCCTGCCGCGATGATGATCTCAGCCAGGATCAAAGATGAGAGAGGTGTGGCAGTTGCCGGTTTCAGGAGGAAGGGGGCACCGATCGCAATCGCGGGCCCGATCTTATGGCAGGCCAGGTTTAAGGGATAGTTGAAGGGGGTGATCGCAAGCACCGGGCCTGCCGGCACCCTGGTGAGATACCCGGTATGGCCGGCACCTGCCGGGGTGCGGTCAAGGGAGATGATTGCGCCGTCAACCCGGCCCGCCTCCTCGGCTGAGATCGTGATCGTCTCGATGGCACGGGTGACCTCACCATCTGCCACCTTCCGTACCTTCCCACCTTCTGTGATCAGGGTTGCTACAAGCTCTTCCCTCCGCTCCTCAAGACATGCGGCAATGGCATACAGTACCTTCCGCCGTGCATAGAGAGGGAGGGTCCGCGTCGTTTCAAATGCTGCCCGTGCCGCCCGTGCACCTTCCCGAAGATCACCAGCTGACCCGAGACAGACTGCGGCCACCGGTGTACCGGTATGGGGAGAGATGACGGTTGAGATGTGAGGGGAGCTCTTCCACCTTCCGCCAACACAGAATGGTCGTGGATCATCCATATGAAGAAAAAGGTGGGAGAGAATAAAAAGATCAGGGTGACGTCTGCGTATACCGGATGAGGTTGATTGCGTTGACCATCGCCTCAGCTGATGCCAGGACGATATCGTCACCTGATGAGCTTGCATCATAGGTCCGGCCCTCAGGATCCTCGACAGTGATCGTCACATGGCCGATCGCATCGNNTGATCGCCTCGATCCTGAAGTCTTTCATCTGGATACCAATCGGCATCACGCTCAGGACTGCTTTCACCGCGGCATCCACCGGACCGTTTCCGATGGCACTTCCTGCCTTCTCGGTTCCGAGGACACAGGCACGGACACTGGCAGTCGGTATACAGTGGTTCCCACTCATGACAGCGATATCACGGAGTTCGACCGTCTTTGCGACCGCCTGGATATCCATCACATCTTCTGCGATCACATAGAGATCGTGATCGGTAACCCTTCTCCCGCGTGCGGATATCGTCTTGATCCGATCAACAATCAGATCCAGTTCGGTGTCTGAAGGATTGATATGGACAAGCGAGAGCATCTGCCGTACCGCATGCCTGCCGACATGCTTGCCGAGGGCGAGGCGGCGACGGTGGCCGACCATCTCGGGTGTCATGATCCCCGGCTCGAAGGTCTGGCTGTTTGCCATGATGCCATGAGAATGGATCCCGGATTCATGGGCAAATGCATTATCCCCAACCACCGGCTGGACCGGCACAATCGGAATCCCCGAGTACCGGGAGACGAGCCGCGACATCTCAACGAGGCGGGTCGTATCGATACCGGTCGAAATTCCATTGATCGCTTCAAGGATCATCACCGTCTGGGCAATGTCCGCATTGCCTGCACGCTCGCCGATCCCGTTCACCGTCACCTGGACCTGGGAGGCACCCGACTCGACTGCGGTTGTGGTGTTGGCAACGGCAAGGCCGAAGTCGTTGTGGCAGTGGATATCGATTGGGATTTTTATCTCCTCTGCCAGTGCCGCAATCAGGGCACGCATCTTCATCGGCGTGTAGACTCCCACAGTATCGGGGACATTCACCACAGTCGCTCCTGCATCGGCAGCTACCTTAAAGACCTCAATCAGGTACGGGAGATCGGTTCTGGTCGCATCCATCGCCGAGAACATGCACTGGCCGAGGTGATCGCGGACATATCCCACAATCTCTCCGGTGATTGCCAGAACCTCTTCACGGGTCTTTTTGATGGTATTCTCACGCTGGATATCTGATGTAGGAATAAAGACATGCACCATATCGACATCGCAGTCGAGGCAGATGTTGACATCATCCACACGTGACCGTGAAAGCCCGCAGATTGCCGCAGAATGACCTTCAGCAGCAATTCTGGATACGGTCTCCTTCTCCTGCTCTGAAGATGCGG
This sequence comes from Methanocorpusculaceae archaeon UBA456, assembly GCA_002496395.1. Taxonomy (GTDB): domain Archaea; phylum Halobacteriota; class Methanomicrobia; order Methanomicrobiales; family Methanocorpusculaceae; genus Methanocalculus. Next base: position 47,534 of record DAJQ01000034.1, on the reverse strand, counting down.
GAAAACCGGCTTCGATCGCGTGTACACCAACCTCCGAGAGGATGCGTGCGATATCCAGTTTCTGTTCAAGGGTGAAGGATACACCCGGTGTCTGTTCACCATCCCTCAGGGTGGTGTCAAAAACAGTTACTCTCTTGGGCGACATGCTTTCAACAAAGAAAGCAATTCCCCACAGAAGCTTTTGCCGTAGGCATACGCATATATTACAGCTATGGAGAGATAAAGAGTTCTATCGCAGAATTATTTTAAAAGAAAAGTGAACGCCCAGATCGGAATTCGAATCCGAGTCGATGCCGTGACAGGGCATCATGATAGGCCACTACACTATCTGGGCACTTTGTGGGTTGATCCCGCCTCCCGGAGTCGAACCGGGGACATCGCGGTAGCCGCGCAGTTCGCCCGCAGGCGATGATCTTACTACAGCCGCGCACTCTACCAGTCTGAGTTAAGGCGGGTAACTGCACTAAATAAAAAGGCTAAGATGACATATAAACATGTCGAATCAGCAAATACGCACCGATTGAATGAGGAATGAACGAATACGGGTAATGGAGAGATAAAACCAATAATGGGAAGATATAAAGGGCCCAATAGATTTCCAGAGAGGGAGGGAGAATGGCCCCTGCATCAATCAGGAAGTTCTCCGCGCAGGGGGTCGCCGACCCCTTCGGTGACAGTCACCTCAAAGCCTGATCCGAAGACTTTCCTGATCATCAGACTTTCAGATCGGACACCCCAGACCTCTAAGATACAGTCTCCCCGCGCCTTAAGATCAAGGATGATCTGCCCGCCCTGCCCCTTTGAAAGGCGGGCGTCAGTTATGCGGCCTGCATGAGTGCGATCGAGGTGTTCAGCCATCCTGAGAAAGAGAGAGAGGGTGCGGATCTGCTCCTGGACAGCTGGATCAAAGAGGCTGAAGTGATGATCCTTCTTTCGTGGTGATTTCTTCCGATGATACCGGGCAATCTCCGCCATGACCCCGACTTCATGTTCATCGAAACCGACCAGATCCGCATTCCTGATGATATAGGCAGAATGGAGATGGTGATTGGAGAACGAGATGAAATTGCCGGTATCATGGAGATACGCCGCATACAGGAGGAGTGTCCGTTCAGAATCACCATAGGAATGAAGACCTGCCTCACGTGCCGAATCATAAAGACTGGCAGAAAGACCGACGATCGTGAGTGCATGAGCCTCATCGATCCGGCAGGATCGTCCCAGCTGAACCACACTCCGCTTTCTGGACGATATCTTCTCTGCATGAGGAAAGCCAGGTATTCGGGAGAGATATTCCATGAGAAGGCCCTCACGGAGGCCATGTGAGGATATCTCTATCTCAGGAATACCCAGCTCTTCCATCATCGATTCGAGGATCACTGCACCACCGATGATGATATCCGCCCGCCCCGGATTGATCCCGGGAACTTTCCGCCGCTCTTCCAGGGAGAGGGAGCAGAGCCGCTCGATAGTAGACCTGAGATCCTCATACCTGAGGAGAGCAGGCGTGGAGGTTTGAGGATAAAGGCGGGAGGCGATCTCTGCCAGATTCTGTATGGTACCCGAACTCCCAAATACACGGGAATGCGGAGCTTTCCGTAACCGGGTTAATGGCTGGGCGATGACATTTCTGACAAACTGCTGCATCCGGGCATATTTCTTCAATGAGACAGGGCCCTCTTCGCCGGGGCGGAAGAACTGGTTGGTCAGCCGGATTGACCCGAGCTTCAATGATTCAAGCGTGAGGTAGTCATGCTGGCTGCCGATGATCACTTCAGTTGAGCCTCCGCCGATATCGATGAAGAGGGCCCGATGCGTGCCGATGTCAATCCCGGAGACGACACCCCGGTAGATCAGCCGTGCCTCCTCCTTGCCAGAGACGACCCGGACATCAAGGTTTGCTTCCCTGAGGAGCATCTCAAGGAACTGATCGGCATTCTTTGCCTCCCGTGTGGCAGAGGTGGCAACAGCGACAAATTCCGATACGCCATAGGCAAGGCCGAGATCAACGAAGAGTTTACAGATGGTGACCCCGCGGCCGATCGCCTCTTCAGAGAGTTCTTCACGGGCAAAACATCCCTCCCCGAGACGGGCGACCTCTTTCTGCTCTGTCAGGACGGTGATCGATCCATTCTGGTTCAGCCTGACAACCAGGAGCCGGATGGAGTTTGTGCCGATGTCAATGAATGCGACATTCTCCTCAGAGCCGATCGTCGGTTCTATCATTTTGGTTCAAATCCCGTCTGCGATCGGTCAATTGAACAGTGCGCAGATATGCCGTTGTCACCATCAGGTGGGTTTCGATCTTTTCCAATTAGCCGTGCCTCCTCAAGAGTGATCCCATGTGAAAGGATGGTACAAAAGATCCCGGGGAGACCAGCCTTTTTGATTGCATCTGTCACCTTCCCGATATCATAGGGGATCCGGATATGGCAGACTGAGAAGGGATCTGCTTCAAGCAGGCAGTAGCATGCCCTGGGATCTCCATCAGCCGGCCGGCCGACCGATCCGCAATTGATGAAGAGACAGTCAGAGACCGAACGGGTGAGGGGGAGGTGTGTGTGGGCAGAGATGATTGCATCCACGCCTGTTGCCTTTGCATACTCCAGAAGCTCTGTATCCGGCGTATGAGGGTCGATCCGCCCGGTCATGGATCCGGGAGACCCATGAGTGAGAAGGACGGTCATATCACCGATACGTGTCCGAATCTCCCGCGGGAGTGAATGAAGATGGCTTTTGTGTTTTTTTGTGAGCTGTTTGTTTGTCCAGCAGAGTGACTGCATCTTTTCATCGCCCCGAATACGCTTCTTTTTACAGTCATTTTTGGTGAGCGAAAGGATCTCAGAATCGATATTGCCTGCAATCCCGGTGATCTTCTTCTCCATAATCAGCTGGATCGTTTCTTCGGGATATGGGCCAAAACCGATTACATCCCCAAGATGCAGGATGTGTGTTGCCCCCCTCTGCTCTGCATCTGCTATGACCGCCTGGAACGCTGGCAGATTTGCATGGATATCCCCAATCAATGCAACCCGAACCGGGGTTCCACCCGGCATCCGGTGAAGCCCTGTTCCCCCCATGACAAGGGGCCCGGTGATCTTCTGCCTGATATCCTCAATCAGATCATCCTCCTTCATCCCATTCCAGTGGAGCGAGAAGAGTTCATATAACTCATTTCGTCGTGAACGACGGTCATCTGCAAGATGCAGCAGGCCCGGCCTGATGAAACGCATAAACCCGGTGTGCCCAAAGAACGACGCAACACGTGCCTCCTCCTCTTCCATAAAGCCGGGGAGGAGATCCAGCCAGACATCGCAGTCATGCATATCCCCGAGGAGATCCTGAAGCTTTTTCATCTCCTGAATCGGTTTTTTCAGGCCATCAGGATAGAGATCAGAGAAGATCTCCATCGTATACCGAAGCCGTTTTGCTGCGATCCGCATCTCATGGTGCTCGGCAATTCTGGTCGGATCTGGAACATAGCGCTCAAATGAGAGGAGCTCCAGAAGCCGCATGCTGATCGCCCGGTATGCGGTCTCATAGGCAAACCTGCTATGGATATCGGTTTCGTGGAGTTGTCCGGAGACGATCTGATCCCGGCACCAGTCCAGAAGATCGTCTGCAACGCCTGAAGATTCAAAGGAATCCACCGAGGAGACGACCTCAGGATGGAGGGCTGCCCGCTTTTCATTCCACCTGAGGAGCAGGCATTCGATACCCGGCCTGATGAGCGGCTGAAAGGCCATCTCTTCTTGCGGAGCAGGGAGGGCAACCCCGCCGGTGATATAGACCCGTATCTTCCAGAGGAGTTCCCGCATCCGTATGCGGAAGCCCGGTGATGGGGGGAGAGCCGGAACCCCGGCAGAAGGAGCATCGGATCTCACAAGCACGGTTGTATCCTCTGCCGGGGGCAGGAAACCTGCATACCAGACCGGGGGGCGTTCACCCGGGAGAGAGTCCAGATAGGACTGGAGAAAGTCGATCTGCACATCAAGATCCCGCGCCGCCCCAAGCGAGCGGGTGATGGAGCGGACACCTGTGTATGTCTTCTTGTACATAGATTGAGAGAAGCAGGGGGCAAAGAGGGGGAGAGCCGCACGGATCCGGCGGGATGCTACCCGCATCCGGTGGATATACTCGATGTCATCCGAATGCCGGACACCGTCTGCCTCGGCCAGAAGATCCCCGGTAAGCTTTCTGAGAATCTCTGCCCCAAAAAGGCAGAAACCCTCATCATTCTTCTTGTTCTTTCCACCCATGCCAGTCACCTCTGTGTGTAATCAGCCAATCCTGCGAACTGCAGGCTGCCTCTGTAGTCTCCGGATGAATCCTGTCATAGCTGCCATCGGCATTCAACCGCCATGATTTCCGGTTATCTGAAAGATGCACCTTCATGATCCTGATGAGAGCGGATCTGATCGCCGGATCCCGCACTGGAAAGAGCACCTCAACCCTTCGCCTGAGATTCCGCTGCATCATATCGGATGATCCAAGGAAGACCTCGTCATCACCCCCATTATGGAAGTGGTAGATACGTGCATGTTCAAGGAAACGGCCGACGATTGACGTGACCTTGATCCCATCGGATATACCCGGAATACCGGGCCGGAGCGCGCAGAGTCCACGGACATTCAGGTCCATCCGCACACCCTCATGTGATGCCCGGTACAGCGCCGATATGATCTCGGGGTCCAGAAGCCCGTTCAGCTTCAGGCCGATATAGCCATTCCGGTTCGCTCTCTGGTGTTCGATCTCCCGTTCGATCCGGCTCAGGATACCCTGCCTGAGGTTGATTGGGGCAACGAGAAGCTTCCTGTATTCCTGCCGGTCAACGTATCCGGTCAGGTGATTGAAGAGCTCCGTTGCATCGGCTCCGATATCCGGATCGGCGGTCAGATACCCGATATCCCCGTAGATACGGGTGGTGACGGTGTTGTAGTTCCCGGAACTTAAATGCACATACCGGTAGATGCCATCTGCTTCACGCCTGACTATCATCGCCACCTTGGCATGCACCTTCAACCGCTCATGCCCATAGACGACATGTACCCCCTCCTGTTCAAGAGCCCGTGCCCAGGTGATGTTGTTCAGCTCATCGAACTTTGCCTTCAGCTCCAGAACCACCGTCACCTGTTTCCCGTGCTGGCGGGCTTTCATCAGGGCATCGACGATCGGGGATTTCTTGTCGATCCGGTACATGGTGATCTTGATCGCAAGGACATCAGGATCGACGGCCGCCTGCCTGAAGAGCCGGACGATCGGGATGAAGCTGTCATAGGGATGGTAAAAGAGGAAATCCCTGGATCGGACGGCATCGAAGATATCCTCGTCATGCATCAGCGGGTCGGTGATATGGGGGACAAATGGTTCATCGAGGAGATCTGGACGGGAGAGATCATGCAGCTGCCAGAGATCGTTATGGCCGATAAAACCGCTGACACCATAGACATCGATCTCTTTCAACCCGAGCCGCTCCGAGAGGAGGACGATCAATCGTGCGGGCATGTCGCGATCGACTTCCAGCCGGACCGGCATCCCTGTCCGCCTGCATTCGATACTGTCCTCAACCGCAGTCAGGAGATCAGATGCATCATCAATGACTACTTTGATCTCTGCATCCCGGGTCACCCTGAACCGGTATGCACCCTCAACATTCATTCCCGGGAAGAGAGTGCCGAGATGCTCTGCAATCAGGTCTTCAAGGAGGATGAAACGGGATGGGAGGGGGGCCCCGGGGGAGATGACCGGGATGAACCTGCCGAAGGTGAGGGATGGGACCTTCACCCGTGCGAGGTACCGCCGCCCGTCGGCTGAACTCAGGACGATAGCCAGATTCAGCGAGAGGTTCGAGATGAAGGGGAACGAGCGTGCAGCATCGATTGCCATCGGGGTGAGGATTGGATAGATGGTCGAGTGGAAGTAGTCATGCATCGCCTCTTGTTCTTCGGGGCTGAGATCTGAGAACCTGACAATAGAGAGACCTGCTGCTGAGAGAGCAGGGAGAAGAGAGACGCTCCAGGTCTCCTCATAGAGGCGGTAGAGTTCATCGACTTCGATCTGGATCTTCCAGAGGAGATCGGCCGGAGGAATGCCATCAGGGGGCAGTTTCCAGATGCCGTCTTTCACCTGATGCCGCAGACCGGATACCCGGACCATAAAGAATTCATCGAGATTGCTTCCGCAGATCGCAAGGAATTTCACCTGTTCGAGGAGCGGATGGGTTGTGTCATTTGCTTCCGCGAGCACTCTATGGTTGAAGGAGAGCCAAGAGAGCTCCCGGTTGATATAGTAGTCAGGATTCTCTGGATTGAATGTCTCTTCAGTTGCCATGCCAGACCCCCTTATGCTGGATCATCCATGCCTGTGAGTCGATTGGTTCAGCACCCGGCTCCACCCGGCGATAGGTGCCATCCTTGTTCATCAGACGCATCTTAACGGTATCTTTCAGATGAACCTGAAGAATCGTTTTGATCACTGCATCTCTGATCGCAGGGTCACGTATCGGGTAGAGGATCTCAACTCTCCCATCCAGGTTCCGTGGCATCAGATCGGCCGATCCGATCAGTACTTCCTCTTCACCGGCATTTCTGAAATAATAGATCCTGGTATGCTCAAGGAATCTTCCAACAATCGAGGAGACGGTGATAGTGTCTGAAAAACCAGGGATGCCTGGCCGGAGGCAGCAGATGCCACGCACCTGGAGGTGGATGGCCACCCCTTCCCGTGATGCACGGTAGAGGGCAGCGATAAGGGCGGGGTCGACAAGTGAATTGCATTTGAAGGCGATGTAGCCCTTTCCGTATTCCCGGTGAATGCGAATCTCCCGCTCTATCCGTGCTATCAGATCCTCACGCATCCGTCCCATCTTTCCATGAGAGACGAGCAGTGTCCGGTATTCGGTCTTTGCAGAATAGCCTGTCAGGGCATTAAAGAGGTCAGCTGCATCTGCCCCAACTGCCGGATCAGCAGTGAAGATGCCGAGATCGGTATATACCCGTGCTGTCTGGGCATTGTAGTTGCCGGTTCCAAGATGAGTATACGTTACAAGGCCACTCGACTCACGGCGAACCACCATGCAGAGTTTTGCATGCACCTTCAGGCCGATCAGCCCATAGACCACATGCACGCCTGCCCGTTCAAGCGCCCGTGCCCAGATGATATTATTCTCCTCATCAAAGCGTGCCTTCAGCTCGACAAGAACTGTCACCTGCTTCCCCTGTTCACGTGCCTCCATCAGTGCCTCAACGATGGGAGAGTTCTGCCCGACACGATAGAGTGTCTGTTTGATCGCAAGCACATCGGGATCCCGTGCCGCCTGCCTGATGAAGCTCACCACCGGGATGAAGCTGTCATATGGGTGATAGAGGAGATAGTCACGCTTCCTGATAGAGCGAAAGATCGTCTTCTCAGAATTGAGCCCCTCAGGAACCGAGGGGAGGAACGGGGTATCTTTCAGTTCGGGTCGGTTGATTCCGGCAAGCTCCATCAGATCGGCCATGCCGAGCGGTCCGGTGCTGGTATCAACCTGTTCGGGGTTGAGGTTGAGTTTTGATGCGAGCATCTCCCGAATCCATTCCGGAATTGAGCAATCCACCTCAAGCCGGACAGGCCTTCCAATACGCCGGTGCTCCACGCTCTCCTCAATGGTGCTGAGGAGATCTGATGCTTCATCCTCCTCGATCTCAAAATCCGCATCCCTGGTCACCCTGAATGGGTAGGAGGCAACGACATCCATACCGGGGTAGAGGAGATCAAGGTTGTCTGCGATCAAGTCTTCCAGCAGCACATACCGGTGTTCATGCCCTCCGGTATCGCCAGGGCCGGTCAGCCGCACAAACCGCTGTCCGGGGGAGCGGGGCACCTTCACCCGTGAGAAGAGGCGGCCGCGCTTAGTATCATTGATGATGACCGCCAGATTCAGGGACAGGCTCGATATGAAGGGGAAAGGGTGAGATACGTCAAACGCCATCGGGGTAACGATCGGGAAGATATCCCTGATGAAGGTCTCACGGGCCACTTTTCTCTGCTCCGGGGAGAGTTCATCCATCCGGTTGATGATGATCCCTTCACTTTTCAGCTCGGGGAGGAGATGATCCTTCCAGCAGGAGGTCGCCTCTTTCAGGAGGGGCAGGAGATCTGATCGGATCCCGGCAATCTGCTCCTTTGGCGAGAGGCCGTCTGGGGGGCGCTCGAGTGCGCCAGCTGCTGCCTGCCTCCAGAGTCCTGATAACCGGATCATCACAAATTCGTCCAGATTATTCGAAAAGATCGAGAGGAATTTGACTCTTTCAAGGAGAGGGTGGTTCTTATCCAGTGCTTCTTCCAAAACCCGCCGGTTGAACTGTATCCACGAGAGTTCGCGGTTATAGAATACTTTCGGAGTATAGAGCAGGACAGAGTCTGAAACACCCTGCTGATTCGTGCGATCTGTCTCCATGGAGATCACTCGTACCATTGGGCTTGATACAGATAGTTTTTCCCAACAAAGAGTCAGATGCCAAAAACCAGATACGATCTGAAGACAAGATATGTATGATGATGACTGAAAAAAATAACACAGATATCCTGCTGAATCCGACAACACCGATCCCTGAGCTGATCAAAGCCCTCAGAAATGAGGATAAGGAGATGAGAAAAGATGCGGCAGAGATACTTGCCTCTATTGGAGAAGAGGCGATCGCGCCTCTTGCCGCCCTCCTTGGAGATGAGTGGTGGGTTGTCAGGTACCGTGCCTGCGAGGCACTTGGACTGATGGAGAACCCCCGTGCATACCCACACCTTCTTGCCGCGGTATCTGATGAGAGGGATCATGTGAGATATATGGCAGCAAAGGGGCTTGGCAGACTGGGGATACCAGAAGCAGCACCGAGCCTTGCGCCGCTACTTGAGGATGAGAACCCCTATGTACGGAAGATGGCAGCCGGGAGCATCGCCCGGCTCAGAGGGTGAGGAAGACGGGTTTTCTGCAGAAGATATCGATCACCCCGTGCCTGATGGTATAGGTCGAATGAAAGACATTGATACGGGATGGGAGAGAAATCCAGGTCTCGTGTTCATTCACGACAATCGCCACCCTTTCAGGCTCGATCCGTGCATAGGGTGCCGAGGTGAGTGTCGGCTCCGGCGGGAGATCTGCCGTGATATAGATCCGGTTCTCTGTCTCGATCATCTCATAGGGGAGATCAGCTGGTTTCTTTNNACAAGGAGATATCCCCCAAAACCACCTTCAGGCCGGAGTATACAGCCGATGATACGCAGGCACCCTCTCCGGCATGAGCCGTCATCATCAGGATTGTGGTGCTTCATAGATCCCCTCAATACGGTACCGTTCGCCATCCAGGGTTACAATGCCCCTCATGACAAGGGTGGCAAGCGAGGCCTGTACCACAGATGCATCGGTTTCCATGACTTCAACCAGCTCGTCAAGGGTGAGATCCTGGTGAGAGAGGGCGATTATGATATTGAGATCAATTTCATGGCCTTTGTCCCCCTGATTCATCCTCATGATATCATTCATCGTCGCCTCTATATCCCGCTCAAGATTCTCAAGGGTATCGAGAATACGCTCCCGTGCATATGACATCCGTCTGAGCATCGAGAGTGATTCAATCAGCCGGAGATCAGCCGAGGGCAGGCTTGCGGTACGCCGCTCTCCCTTTGTGTTCCGGACAGAGACGACGAGATCAAATTCTGTCTGGAGATAGTAGTATTTCCTCCTCCGCTCATCCTGGAAAAAGCCGATGAGGGCTTCCCGCTCCATCATATTCAGGTGCTCGATCACCGCTTTTGGGGAGAGGATCAGCCGATCAGATATCTCGGTTACAAAGCACGGCTTCTGGCGAAGCAGTTCGATGATACGCCTTCGATTCCGGTTTCCAAGGATGTCGAGCAGGCGGGAGACCTCGAGCTGATCTGGCATACTAACATAATGTTAGGATTTACAATATAAAAAGATTACTATGAGAGGTTCTGATTCTCCCCCCTACCCGATAAAAAGGAAAAATTCACGATGATAGCCGGTAGTTCGGAGCCTCATCTGTAATGACAATATCATGCGGATGGCTCTCTTTCATCCCGGCAGCGGTGATCCTGACGAAGCGGGATCGTTTCTTCAGATCCTCAATTGTCCTGGCACCGGTATAGCCCATTGCGGACTTCAGGCCGCCGACGAGCTGGTACACGACATCCGAGACCTCACCGACATAGGGGATTGCTCCTTCGACACCTTCAGGAACAAACTTCGTTGCACCCATCCCTTTTGCCTGGAAATACCGGTCGCTTGACTGGCCGCCGGTCATGACACCGAGCGATCCCATGCCACGGTACTGTTTGTATCGTCTGCCTTTGATGACGATGATCCTGCCCGGAGACTCATCGGTTCCGGCGAGCATGCTGCCGACCATGATACAGTCGGCACCGGCTGCAATCGCCTTTGCGACATCGCCTGAGAACCGGATGCCGCCATCTGCAATGACCGGAACACCTGCCTCATGCATCACATCGGCAACCGAGGCGATGGCAGATATCTGGGGGAGTCCGACACCGGCGACAACCCGGGTGGTACAGATGGAGCCAGGACCGATCCCGACCTTGATCCCGTCAACGACATCAACAAATTCCAATGCCGCCTTCCCGGTGGCAATGTTGCCTGCAATACAGTCAGCTTTTGCACTCGCCTTAATATCCCGGACGGATTTGACGACATTCATGTTATGCCCATGGGCACAGTCGATGACAAGCGCATCCGCACCTGCCTCGTCAAGGAGCATCGCACGTTCAAAATCAAAGGGGCCGACTGCGGCAGCCACCCTCAGCTTGCCATGCTCATCGCGGTTGGCCCGTGGGAACTGCCGTTTCTGGAGGATATCCTGCATGGTGATGATCCCAAGAAGCGATCCTGTTTTGCTCAGAACGGGCAGGCGCTCGACCTTCTTCATGTACATCAGTTCAAGTGCCTGTTCCGGGGTGACATCATCACCTACCGTAAAGGGATCCCGGGTCATCACCTGTTCAACGGGATCCTCACCACGCTTCCCAACGATTGCCCGGATATCCCGCCTGCTGACGATTCCAATCAGCTGGCCGTCCTCGACAACAGGTGCTCCGCCGATGCCGTGCTCATTCATCAGGCGTTCAACAGAGATGATTGTAGCTTTTGGATCGACATAGAGGACATGCCGTTCGATGAGATCGTCTGCACGCTTGACGATCCTGACCATCTCAGCCTCGTCTTCAGCACTGAGGTTCCGGTGAAGAACGCCGATTCCCCCTTCACGGGCAAGCGTGATCGCCATCTCGTGCTCGGTCACCGTGTCCATTGCAGAACTGCAGATCGGGATCGTCAGGGGGATATTCTTCGAGAATCGCGATCGGACATCGGCCTGACTCGGCTCAACATAGGATTCCGCAGGCTCCAGAAGGACATCATCAAAGGTGAGTGATATGGGGATATTCAGTTTCTCTTCGAACACGTCAATCAGCTCCTGACCATGGCCAGCGCTTTCTCAACCAGCTCAGGCTGAATCGTGCATGACCGGTCACCACCACAGACCATGCCCCGGACACCGATGATATCGGGATCAATCCGCTTTAAAAAGGAGAGATCGTCAAAGGCAAGAGAGCCCGCAAGTGCAGTCTTCATACCAAGCTGCCTGTTCTCACGTGTAAACGTGGTGAGAGCAGCTTCATCCATGAATGCAAAGGTACTCTTTCCATCCTTTAATCCGGTATCGATCATCGATATATCCGCACCCTCTTCTCCGGCAATTGCAGCCATATCAAAAGGAGAGATCGTCGCGAGCCGCTCATAATCTGAGTATGCTGCAATGACGACCGTCTTCTCGGGGAACTCAGGTTTGATCGCCTTGACAACCGCCCTGATCACCTGGCGCGCGTCATCAGGATCAGAGAACATGAGGCCGATCTTGACATAATCAGCTCCGGCACAGGCGGCCCCATATGCCGCAAGTGCGGCTGTTCCGGGCTTTGGAGCGAAATCGCCAATGGCAGCGGAGATCGGCTTTCCTTCTGCAATCTCTTTGATCGAACGGATCACCCAGGGGAAATTTGCACCAAGCGATCCTTCAGCGGGACGTTTTACATCGATGATGTCAGCAGAAAGAGAGAGTTTCGCCTCTTCCAAAGAACTCGGGCTGACAAGTAATTCCATAGAACTTAATGATCTCCGATGATAATAGTGATTGCGTTCTATCATGCAGCTCATTTGTGCACTTGATCTCAAAGGCGGCCATGTGGTTCACGGCAGAGCAGGAAGGCGCTCGGAATATGCTCCCCTTACCTGGGGCATCTCACCAACCGCCGAGCCACGGGGATACATCGAAGCGGTACGGCCACGATCGATCTATATTGCAGACCTGGACCGGATCGCGGGCGTGGGATCACATGACGAGACGGTGCTTGGACTTGGAGATCGTGTCTCCCGCTGTTACATTGACCGGGGATGCAGGGGGCCGCTCGATATGCTTGATGCGCCCTTTATCGAGAATGTCATCGGCACCGAAACCGCAGGGAGTGATCTCGCGGGTTTTTCAGGCGGGTACCTGAGCGTGGATGTGAAAGACGGACGTGTCCTGCCGGGAGGGGAGGAACCAGAGGTGATCCTCTCCCGCGCAGAGGACTGGGGATTCTCGGGCTGCATCTTCCTGCATATCTCCGCAGTCGGTGGCGAGTGCGGAATCGTCCGCGCCGAGGTGGAGCGGATCAGATCTGCAACAGACCTGCCGCTCCTGTATGGGGGAGGAGTCAGGGATTGTGCGGATCTCGATACACTCGCAACAGCAGGATATGACGGGGCGATCATCGCAACCGCGATCCATACCGGGAAAGTGCCACCGGATCTGATCAGGAGGGGAACATTCTGCTGATAACAATCGAAGGAATTGACGGATCAGGGAAGAGTACCCTGGTTGAAACACTCAAAACATCATTATCCGATCTCAACTGCGTCTTCACGCGCGAGCCGGGGGCGACCTGGATCGGAAAGGCAGTCAGGCAGGCGATTGCGAAAGAAGAAGATCCGATCTCTGAGGCCCTCCTCTTTGTTGCCGATCATGCAATGCATCTGAAGACGATTCTTCGCCCTGCTCTTGCAGAGGGAAGAATAGTGATCTCAGACCGGTTCACGGATTCACGGTTTGCATACCAGCAGGTGACCCTTGCAGGGGTGATCGAAGATCCACGCAGATGGCTTACCGCCCTCCATGATGGCTGGTCCCTCACCCCGGATCTGACGTTCCTGCTGGTGATCCCCCCGGCTGTTGCACTCAGGAGGATTGACAGGGGGGGCCAGCGTGAGCATTTTGAGCGCGAAGAGGTGCTCGCTGCAGTCCAGCAGGAGTATCTCGCCCGTGCAGAGGTAGAGCCGGAGCGATTTGTTCTGATTGATGCAGAAGAGGAGATGGAGGCGATCGCCTCCTTTGTGGAAGATGAGATCAGGCGTGTGTGCGGATCGCAAGCAGGGCGCCTGGGATAGTGAGGAGCACCACCTCTTCTCCCCCGATTGCATAGGAGAAGACAGGGGTGTATGCACCCTCGGGAAGAGCGATCTCAGATCCATTCACCAGAACTGAATTGACTCCCGCTTCAAGTGCTTCTGGTGGGAGCGCCCTGATCGCCTGCATCACGGCATTTGCCTCCTTTCTGAAGGTGGGCCCGATAATCCCCATATTGAAGGTGATATCCGAGAGGACGCGGTCAAGATGGGGTTCATCTGATCGCCATTCAATCTCCGCATTCGTACACCTCCCGGCATCCCCTCCGTCATCGATTGTGATGCCGGGGGTGTAGATGGTCACATGGCCAAGCGGCGCATTCAGGGCAAGGCCGGCTTCATGCTTATATCTTCTCAGTTCGGAGACGACAGAGACGAGGAGAACGCCGATCTCTTCTGCTTCGGCATCTTCGAAACGAAGTTCCGGCCATCCCTGGTCGATGATCCGGTCACCTGACAGGTGATAGTAACACTCGCTTGCAAAGAAGGGCGTATAGGGGGCAAGTAGCCTGCAAAGGGTGTCAAGTGCGATCTTTAAGGTGAAGACGGCACCGGCACGGGATGGGAGGTCGGAATAGAGCCTCCCCTTGACGAGTTCGAGATAGTTGTCTGCTAAGGATGACCATGCAAAGTCGCGGATCGCTTTCAGTCCCCGATCATACTGGTATGCGTCAAGGGCATCAGTCACCTCTTCAATAGTGGATGAAAGTCTTGAGAGGAGCCAGCGATCTGCCAGTTCTGCGGGTGCTTCGGCAGTGGTTGATGCATCTTTTCTGATCTGGAGCAGGGAGAAGCGGACGATATTCCACATCTTTGTCTGGAACCGTGATGCGGCGACCACATCATTCCATGAGAAGGTGATATCTGATCCCATTGCCGCACCAACGGCTGCCCACTGGCGGAGGGCGTCGACACCATACCGATCGATCAGCTCGTCCGGGGTGATGACGTTGTTCCGTGATTTTGACATCTTGAACCCGTCTTCCCCGAGCACCATACCGTTAACCATAATCCCATCCCAGGGCTTCTCACCGGTGAGGGCAACAGACCTGAGGATCGTATAGAATGCCCATGTCCGGATGATGTCATGCCCCTGCGGCCGGAGCTGGGTAGGATAGATCGCGGGCGTGGTCTTCCCGTCCCACTTTGTGATGGCAAGCGGGGAGATGGATGAGTCCATCCAGGTGTCAAGGACATCTGTCTCGCCGGTAAAATTTGTTGATCCACAGGACGGGCAGGGGTGTTTTGGGGAATCCACCGTCGGGTCGATGGGGAGATCCTCCGGATCGGGGAGGATCATCTCATTACAGTCTGCACAGAACCAGACCGGGATCGGCGTTGCAAAGAGGCGCTGCCGGGAGATGCACCAGTCCCATTCCATCTGTTGCGTCCAGTTCAGAAGACGGGTCAGCATATGTTCGGGATACCAGTTGATCTCTTCAGCAGACCGGGTGATCTCCTCGGGCTTCACCTTCACAAACCACTGTCGTGCCGAGAGGATCTCAATCGGGGTCTGGCACCGCCAGCAGGTGCCGACCCGCTGGGGAAGATCTTCCTGCCGTTTCAGGATACCGGATCCCTTCATATCCGAGAGGATCGCGTCCCGGCACTCTTTCGCCTTCATGCCTGCATATTTTCCACAGAGAGCGGTCATCACCCCTTTCTGATCGATTGCTGATCTGAGGTCGAGGTTGTGTGACTTCCACCAGACGACATCCTGCTTGTCGCCGAAGGTGCAGATCATCACCGCACCGGATCCAAATGCCGGATCAACTGCTTCATCCTCGATCACCGGTACCGGGTAGGAGAAGATCGGGACGGTGAGGGTCTTTCCCTTCAGGTTGTCATACCGGGAATCTTTTGGATGGACGGCTACGGCTACACATGCTGCAAGGAGCTCGGGACGGGTGGTTGCGATCTCAACACCATCAAAATCAAAGTAGTTGAGGAGCGTGGTGTTCTCGGTATAGGCAACCTCTGCAAAGGCGATCGCGGTCTCGCACCGGGTGCAGTAGTTGACAGGATGTTCGGACTGGTAGATGTAGCCGTCTTTTAGCATCCTCAGAAACGATGCCTGGGTAAGGCCAAAGTACGACTCATCCATCGTTATGTATTCGTTGCTCCAGTCGACTGAGAAGCCCATCAGCCTGAGGGAATGGCGCATCATTTCGATGTTGTCGCGTGTGAGATCACGGCACATCTGCCGGAACTCTTCCCGTGGAACATCATTCTTTGTGATCCCATGGATCTCTTCAACCTTCACTTCTGTCGGGAGGCCATGGCAGTCCCACCCCTGTGGGAACATCACATTATAGCCGCGCATCCGTTTATAACGGGCAACGATATCCATGTAGACCCAGTTCAGTGCATGCCCGATGTGCAGGCGGCCGGTCGGGTAAGGAGGGGGAGTATCGATGACGTATCGTGGTTTTGCTGATTTCCAGTCAAAATAAAAGTCT
Organism: Methanocorpusculaceae archaeon UBA456; assembly: GCA_002496395.1. Lineage (GTDB taxonomy): Archaea > Halobacteriota > Methanomicrobia > Methanomicrobiales > Methanocorpusculaceae > Methanocalculus. Next base: position 31,565 of record DAJQ01000034.1, on the reverse strand, counting down.
TCATCACGCCATTGATCGAGCCATCGCCGCTCAACCTCGGCATAATCATAGGTTTTTGAGAGATCCTCGGGTGACGACATTTATAACAGGTTGTCTGCGTCATCTGATATACTGATCGCACCCCAATTGGCAGAGCGTGCGAACCTTCATCTCTCACGTTCACCAATTCTTTCTATTCATGCAGAATCAGCCGCGCCTTCTGGCGGCAACCGTTGTTGCCATCCTGGGAGTCTTCGTCTCCCCCCTCATCCAGCCAGCATGGCTCTTCGCAATCTTTGTCATCGCTTTCTCAGCAGTCCTCTACCTGATCCGGGGTACCCGGTATGTTTCGCTTGCACTCGGAGCCACTGCCCTCCTGTATGGGATAGGAATCCTCCCGCTTGTCGCATTTGGCGCCACCGTTGCAATCGTCACACTTGGCGAACTGGCATACCGGGCAGCCGGAGAGGGGAGACGTGCATATATCCATTATACTGTGGGGGCATGTGCAGGCGCTCTTCTCGTGATGGCATACCTTGGGAGTATCGAGCCGCTGGTGTTGATCATCGGGGTGCTGGTTGCGCTGATGCTCAGGTCAATTCTGGAGGGCAGGGAGGATGCCTATATGATCATCATGCTCGGGGTGGCAATGACGATCTTCCTCTTCGTCGATCTCGATTTCCAGGTCGATATCCTCCTCCTCTTCCTTGCAGCAGCGATCGCACTCATCTTTGGGTACTCATCGTTCCGCGTCGGTGCAGCGGATCTCTCCGGCCTCTTCTCGGGAGCGCTCATCGGGGTATTACTGATCGTCTTTGCCGATGTCCGGTGGTTCCTGGTGATGCTCGCCTTCTTCATCATCGGATCTGCAAGCACCCGGTTTCAGTTTGCCCGGAAGAAGGCGATGGGGGTCGAACAGGAGCGGGGCGGGGCACGTGGTTACAAGAATGCCTTCTCAAACGGGCTCGTTGGAACCGGGGCGGCCGTCATCTTCGGCCTGACAGGGGATCCCCTCTGGGCGGCCCTCTTTGTCGGAAGTATCGCAACCGCAACCGCAGATACCGTCGCCTCCGAGATAGGGGTTACCGGGGGGCGGCCGATTATGATCACCACCCTGAAGCAGGTGCCTGAAGGAACAAACGGGGGCATCACGGTGAAGGGCGAGGCGGCATCGCTCCTTGGATCCGCTATGATCGCCGGACTTGCCTTTGGTCTCCAGATGATCTCACTTCCGGTCTTCTTCATCTGCGTTCTGGCAGGATTCCTCGGAACCAATATCGACAGTGTCATCGGTGCGACGCTTGAAAACCGGGGGATCATCGGAAACGCGGGCACAAACCTCCTTGCCACCCTGGGAGGAGGCCTCTGTGCGGTGGCGATGATGCTTCTGCTTGGATAGGAACCACAAAAAGTCCAAAAAGGCCTGCTCACTATTTCATGGGTAGTTTGAAGCAGGTGCGGCGCGGGTATCGGGGGGCGGGTCAGCGAGGGGGCAGGATGACAGAGATGATAGACCCTTGCTCATCAGAGCAACCTGAAAGGCGATTCGTTGAATCGGGGTTTATCTGCTCTGGCAGCCCCTGAAACATTCCCGCCCCTCCTGCGCCGTATCTGCGGTCAGCCAGGACAAACGCCCTGCGAAGCACTTGCGGACGGGGACGGGGCGGTGGGGGATTCTCCAATATTTCTTCCCCCATTAAACAGTACTATCAGGGTAAAACCCACACAGAACGGTGAATTGCCAAAAAAAGCGGGGGAGTTCATCCCTCCCTATATCTTTCTCAGATTTAGCAGGAGTAGCTGGAAAGTTCAGTACTTATACCAGCGCCCCTTCTCATCATAGACACCGACCTGCGGTTGCTGCTCGATCACCGGTATCTCTCCCAGCTGCTGGAAGAAGGCGGCCTTGAAGGCGATGGTGAAGGGTGTTGCGATGAGCGCCCAGATGAAGAGGATGACTGCGGTTGCAAAGAGGGCGTCAGGACCAAGGAGCGACATGACTTCTTCACTGCTCATTGTACTGATCACCTCTGGATCCATTGCGGCGATCTCGCTCATCTTCTCCCAGAGGAGCCCCATCCAGATAAATGCAAGACCAAAGAGGAGAGTTCCGAGGGCGACAATATTCACTATAATGAAGAGGAGAACCTTCCATGCCCGGTACAGGACAATCGTTATGCTGGATCGGATCGAGTCAAAGATCTTCTCGTCCTTAAAGACCGCGAAGCAGTCATAGAAGTACGTAAACAGCATGAACGGAATGGTGACACCCATTGCAATGAAGATGATCATATCCGGATTCAGATCACCTCCCATGATCGTCATTGGGATTAATAGCAGAAAGATCGTCACAATTGCGGCAAAGATGATGAAGATCAACGGTAGCAGGACCCGGAAATAGTACCCGGTTGCATACCTGATGAACGTGGCGAGATCTCCTTTCTTCTCCCTGATGATGCCGTAACTCCCGGCGATGATGAAGGGGAAGAGCAGAAATGAAAGGATCTGGATACCGCCCATTGTGGCAGATTCCATTCCCCCGACCAGGATATCACCTGCCGAGATTGCAGCTATGATCAATCCCCCGAGCCAGAGGAGGGGGAGGGTCTTCAGCAGCCCGAATGTTTCAGCAAATGCCTCTCGGATCATGGATCACCGGTTCCTTGGCATCGCGATCATCTCACGAACCTGGAGATCAAAGAAGGAGGAGGTGTGCGCCGGACGGATCACCGCAGCACAGTCTGCACCACTTGCGGTTCCGCCGACTGCGATCACCTCATCATTGATTCCGATTGCACCCTGATCTGCTGCGATCAGCACGCATTCAACCGCAACCTTCAGCCCGACCGCGACGATACGGCGGAGCGCTTCTGAGATCGCCTCAGACCGGGATCCACCTCCGACCCGCGCGGACCGGGAGAGGGCGCGTTCCAGGCCGGAGAGCACGTGCGTGCCGGTGACGATTGTATGGCCGTCTGCGAGAAGTGAAGCTTTTGCATCTTCAGAGAACTCCCAGACACCAGGCTCTTTGAAGCCGACGACATGCGTCACCACAACAAGCCGGATGCCAGTCCCTTTCACCGCCTTCCGGAAGGAAAGGGCGGTCGCGCCGGAGGTGCTTGCCAGAACGATCGTATTGATCTTTTCCTCTTCTGCCCGCGATACACAGAGCCTGATACAATCATCAGTGTTCTGTGGTCCGGGGGCATCGAAGTATGCAGTCTCTCGTGTGATATAGCCCATGCATGTTAATATGCATCGGTCGTACATGTCAATTACGATGATCACGCTTGCACTTGCCGGAAAACCAAACTGTGGAAAGTCGACATTTTTTAAAGCGGCGACACTCGCCGATGTCGAGATCGCAAATTACCCGTTCACCACCATTGATGCAAACCACGGAGTCGCCTATGCCCGCGTGCCCTGCCCATGCCGGGAGCTGGGGCTTGACTGCGGCCAGTGCACTGATGGAGTCCGTTTCATCGGGGTCGGGCTTGTTGACGTTGCCGGGCTTGTGCCCGATGCGCATCTTGGAAAAGGACTTGGAAACCAGTTCCTCGACCATCTCAGATCAGCCGATGCCATCATCCAGGTGGTGGATGCAAGCGGGAGTACCGATGCTGAAGGGAACCCGGTCGACCCCGGAACGCATGACCCGATGGAGGATGTCCGGTTCCTCAGGTACGAGATGGCGATGTGGGTGTCAGGAATTATAGAGAAGCATCTCCCACGCCTCACCCGTGCGGCGCAGGGTAAAGAACCGGCGCTGATCGAGCATCTTGCCGAGGCACTCGCCGGACTCTCGATATCAGCAGAGGATATCCGGGCCGCAGTCGACACAACCGATGTCGATCTCTTCAAGGCAGATGCGGATGCACTCTGCCGGTTCTCTGACGAACTGGTTTCGATCAACAAGCCGATGGTGGTGCTCCTGAACAAGGCAGACATGGCAACTGACGAGATGCTTCAAAAGCTGCCTGCTGAGATGATCCGGGCAACTGCGGCAGGTGAGCTTGCGCTGAGAAATGCCACCTCTGCCGGACTGATCCGGTATCTTCCGGGCGATTCCGATTTTACTGAGATCGAATCTGTTGAGATATCGCCACAGCAGAAGAAGGGGCTTGCGATGCTCCGGGATCAGATGAAGCGGTTTGAAGGAACCGGTGTGCAGCAGGCAATCAACCATGCGGTCTTCTCGACACTGCAGATGATCGTCGTCTACCCGGTTGAAGACGAGACTCATTTCACTGATGGAAAGGATCGTGTGCTACCCGATGCCTTCCTGATGAAGAAGGGATCGAATCCCCGTGATCTTGCGTTCCGGGTGCACACCGATATCGGGAAGGGGTTCCTGCATGCGATTGATGCACGGACAAAGATGCGGATCAAGGATACCACCGAACTAAAAGACGGAGATATCATCCGGATCGTGAGTGCGGCAAAATAGGTGACGGAAATAGGGATTTTCTGCAGATGAAGCGCCACAATCAGGTCGTGAACCCGGCAAATCTGCGAAAGCCTTATATTACCTGGATGAGAAGAGGATATTACGTATGGCTGGCGAGGTCTATCAGGCACAGGTGCTGAAGAACTTCTTCGATACGATCACCGGTACTGACAGAAACCTCACCAGGATCTCAATGTGCGTGGTGACGCTTGCGAAGCTCAGGAGCGAAGATCCCGCCAAAGTCACTTTTCTTTTGGAACAGATGAGAAAGTCCCGGGAGAAGAAGGAGCTCTCGGTCGATATTCTGGATTATATGGTGGATGCCGCCGTTGCCCTCGAGCTCGAAGTTGTCCAGACGGCATTTGGTGTCACAAATGTCAGGCAGCTTGCAGACGAGTTCGGCTCTGTCTCACTCGACTCGTTTTAGAGAAGGGGCATTATACAGCCTTTTTTTCCAATGAGATAGCCTGCTCTTTATCCTGATGAATAGGAGGTCGGGAAGATTGTCCAGTTCAATTGATCAATTCTTTCCATTTGTATTGATCAATAGTGTCCATTTGGAATGGATAGATTTATCATTTCAAATGGACAGTATTCGTATACCATGATCCTGAAGAGCGAACTCAGAAAGATCCTGAGATCCCAGAGAGATGCAATAGAGAGGCGCAAGCCCGGTGTTACCCGGCAGGATCTTGTACGAGTGAAGCCACTTCACAATTTTGCGATCATCATATCCGGTATCAGGCGGTGCGGAAAGAGCACCCTCCTCGTCCAGTCGATGAAGAGGGAGGAGGAGTTTTATTATCTGAATTTTGAGGACCCCCGACTTGCTGATTTTGAACTCGGGGACATAGAGATGCTGGAAGAAGCCTTTTCCGAGGAATTTAATGAGGCAGATCTCTACTATTTTGATGAGATCCAGAACATCTCAGGCTGGGAATCGTATGTACGATATCTTCTGGAGAACGAGAAGAAGGTGGTGATCACCGGATCGAATGCATCGCTCCTGAGTCGTGATCCTGGGACAAAGCTGACTGGAAGAAATCTCCGAATCGAGCTCTTTCCATTCTCCTATCATGAATACCTGGAGTACATGGAACGCGAGGATTCAGCAGATTCGTTTGGCGATTATCTTGCTTCTGGCGGCTTTCCTGAATATTTGAGAACTGAAATGGATGAGGTCCTGCAGAATCTTCTGCTGGATATCATTGCACGGGACATCATCTTCAGAAATCCTGTGAAAAACCCACAGATCGTAACAGAAATTGCAGTCTATCTGCTGGGGAATACTGCCAGGGAGTTCACGCTCTCAAAATTGCAGAAGGTTTTTTCTGCAATCGGATCGGTGACCACCATCGCATCATATGTGGATCTGCTTGAAGATGCATACATCATCTTCACCCTGCCACGGTTCTCCTATTCCCAGAAAACCAGGCAGATCAACCCAAAGAAGGTATATGCCATAGATAACGGTCTTATTCGTGCAAATTCAATCCAGTTCTCAGACGATCATGGCAGGTTCCTCGAGAACCATGTCTTCCTTGAGCTCAGGAAGCGATACCGGGAGCTCTTCTATTTCCGTGAAAAGGGTGAGTGTGACTTCCTCGTCAAAGAGAAGACGAAGATTACAAAGGCGATACAGGTCTGCTATGAGCTGACCACACGGAATAAAAAGCGGGAGATCGAGGGGCTGGCAGAAGCAATGGAGTTTTTTGAGCTTGATTGCGGGTATATTCTGACGCTGGATCAGGAAGAGGATATGCTCGTTGCCGGAAAAAGGATCTCAATTATTCCGGCTCGAAAATTTGAGTATTGAGAGATAATAAGAAGGTTTTAGGAGATCCCGGGGAACTCCAGATCTAAAAGGATGTTCCCCGCCTGCTCGCTATTTCATGTTGGTAGTTTGAAGCAGGTGCGGCCACCTGGTTCAACCGCCCTGCGAAGCACTTCCGGACGGGGACGGGGCGGTGGGACTCTCTGTAGTCCCTTCCCCCGGTGCCCGGCTTTTGTTTCCGTTTATCCCTTCCTGATCCGCCACTGAAGCCGCGCCGTCAGGATGATGATCGTCACCGTGAAGAGCACCATCAGCGGGAGCTCCTGCGGGATATCGCTAGGCAGGATGAAGAAGATGACTGCATAGAGCGGGGTGAACATCGAGACGAGATCGCGCCTCGGATCGGCAAATGCCATCCCAAGCAGGAGGAAGGATGCGATGATACAGCCCCATATTCCGGGTGCTGCCAGGAAGGGAAGGGGCAGGGTGATGCCAAGAGCGGTGAGGATTACGCCGATGATTGCGACACCGGGTGTCATGTACCAGTACCGGTTGATCACCTCTGCGAATGGAGGAGTTGGTTTTGTCTGTGCCATTGATACCATTGTTTGTGCTTCGTATTGATATTCAATCGGTTTCGGAGATGGTTCGCAGGCGGGAGACGCCATCTATCTCCCCGATCACTTTCACAATAGCCGGAGGAACATACTGCTCCCAGTCCTCTCCAAGGAGCATCTTCTGCCGGATTGCAGTTCCTGAAAGGGTCTCCCGGAGGTACATCGGAGGGGATTTGATCGTGATTGCTGCCTCTTTAAAGAGCTGGATCACAAGCGGATTCGAGGTATAGCAGATATCAAACGGCGGTGTCATCGAGGTGACATGTGCCACCCAGAGGGCATTTCTCCTGAGATCCTCGATCGGGATCACGTAGAAGGGGCACCCGATATCCTCAAGCGCGCGGGTGATCATCAGCACACGTTCTCCCGCAGTGAAGGGGTTCTGGGTATCATGGGAGAGCTGGGCACTCCCGACACCGATGATGATCTCGTCAACCTCTTCTGCGATTCCTTCCAGCACCGCCTGATGGCCGTTATGGTATGGCTGGAAGCGCCCGATATAAAAACCGCGTTTCATTCTCTCTGCACCCCTGTTGCGATCTGTGCGGCAAAGGCACCTGCGATGAAGCCTGCATCGATGTTCACAACTGCGAGAACCGCACAGGACTGGAGCATGCTGGCAAGGGCTGCCTCGCCTTTCCCCATGTACCCATACCCGACCGAGACCGGCACCCCGATCACGGGCCGGCCGACAAGTCCTGCGACCACTGCGGGGAGCGTGCCTTCCCTGCCTGCGCAGACGACGAAGGCATCAGCATCCCTGAGTTCATTCAGTGCGGGGAAGAGGCGGTGGATCCCGGCAGCACCGACATCATATGCGGTGAGGGTCATGCATCCCATCTCCTCGGCAATGAGCCGTGCTTCTTCTGCCACCCGGATGTCTGAGGTGCCTGCGGTGATGATCCCGACTATGCCTCCGGATGATGGTTTTTCTGTGCCATTTGAGAGGATGACGATCCGGGCATCGGGATAATACTCGCAGGTGAGATCGGGGGCAGACTGTTGTATTGCAGCGGCCTGTTCTTCGGTAGCCCTGCTCGCCACACACCGGCCGGACGCCTCCACATATCGTTTCATGATCCCGACCAGATGAGTGGTGTCTTTCCCCTCGGCCAGCACCACCTCGGGGATCCCGCAACGGATTGAACGTCCAAGATCAAGCCTGGCGAACCCTGCGATCTCCTCAAGACGGAGCCCGCTGATCTGATCGGCTGCTTCTTCGGGGGAGCATCTGCCGGATCTCACTTCTTCCATGAGATTTAAGATGCGTGCATTCATCGGCATGGTCACTATTATCAAGGGACGAGGCGCATAATAAGTTCATTGTATGGATATCCTCTTTCTTGTCACCTGTTTTGGAGCCGCTGTTGTGATATTTCTCTGGCTGCGCGATCTCCGGATCTACGGGAGGACCGGATTGCCACTCTATCGGAGGGCAGCACTCCGGGGCGTGATCTGGATGGCGCTTGCTTCAGTGGGGATTGCTTTTGCCTTCTTTGGCCAGCCATTTCTTGGGATCGGTCTTCTGCTGGCAGCACTCTATCTCCAGGGGAGAGATGAGCGGGAGAAGATCTGGACCAGCGAAGGGAATATCGAGCGGTTCTTTGGCGCAGTGAAGACAAAGAAGAGATAATAAACAGGTGATGCATGATGATCCAGAAACCACGAGGGACACGGGATTTCTTCCCGGATGAGCTGGAAGCACGGAGGAGTGTCGAAGAGACGATGAGGGGAGCCGTCTCCCGCTGGGGATATCGTGAGGTTTCCACCCCTCTGTTTGAGAATCTTGAACTCTTCACCCTCCGTTCAGGTGAGGGTATCATCGGGGAGATGTATGCATTCCAGGATAAAGGCGGCCGGGATATTGCACTCCGTCCCGAACTGACAGCTCCCGTCCTGCGGATGTATGTGAATGAGGCAAAGGTGCTGAACAAGCCGGTCCGCTGGTACTATTTCGGGGATTGTTTCCGGTATGAACGGCCGCAGAAAGGGCGGTACCGGCAGTTCTGGCAGTTTGGAGTTGAGCTGATCGGTGCGGATTCTGCCATGGCCGATGCCGAGGTGATGGCTGTTGGCTATGACCTGTTGAAGGCTGCCGGTGTATCGTTTGAGCTGCGTGTCGGCGACCTTGCGATGATGCGGAGCCTGCTTGCCGGACTGGAAACTGATCTCCAGAAAAAGGTCAGGGGATGCCTTGACAAGCGGGAGTACGGGGCACTGGAGGAGCTTGGGCTGGGGGAAGATCTGGGAGAGTCACTGACAGCGCTCATCGAGTCGAAGACACTGGATGATGCATTTGCGATTACAGGTGCCATACCTGAGGAAGAGCGGATCCGGGCGACATTTTCAATGCTTGATGCGCATGAGGTGCAGTATGTGCAGAACTTCGGGATTGCACGCGGCCTTGACTACTATACGGGTTGTGTCTTCGAGGCATTTGCTGAGAATCTCGGTGCCGAGAACCAGATCATGGGCGGGGGAGCCTACCGCCTTGCCCACCTCTTCGGCGGCGAGGAGACGCCTTCTGTCGGGTTTGCGATCGGGTTTGACCGCGTGATGGTCTCTCTCGGAGAGAAGCCAGCAGAGAGAGAACTGACTGTTGCAGTTGCTGCAACCCCCGAGGGGCGGATCTTCGGGATCACGGTGGCTGCTGCTTTCAGAAGAGCCGGGATCCGGACGATAACTGATCTCATGGGAAAGAGTCTCTCTGCACAGCTCTCGCAGGCGGCAAAACATGCAGATTTTGTGGCTGTGATCGGCGGCCGCGAGGCTGAAGCCGGGATGGTGACAGTACGGGATCTGGCATCCGGCAGCCAGCAGACCGTCTCTCTTGAGGAGGCTGTTGCCGGGGTGGTTGGCAGTGGTTCTCGCTGAGGAGCTCGCAAAGCAACAGAAGAGCATCAGTGTTGCAGAGTTCTTTGAGAAGAACAAGCATCTCCTCGGGTTCGATTCACCGATCCGGGGTATTATCACCACGCTGAAGGAGGCGATCGATAATGCCCTTGATGCCTGTGAGGAGGCGGCCGTCCTCCCTGATATCCTGGTGATCATTAAGAAGACACCATCCGGGACATTCACGATCGCAGTCGAGGATAACGGCCCCGGCATTATGCCCGAGCAGGTGCCGTTTGTCTTTGGGAAACTGCTGTATGGATCACGGTTTCACCAGGTCCGTCAGAGCCGTGGGCAGCAGGGGATCGGGATCTCAGCAGCAGTCCTCTATGCGCAGCTGACAAGCGGGATTCCTGCCACGGTGATATCGCGCACCAGCGCAAAGACGAAGGCTCACCGGTTCACCCTGATGATCAAAACCCAGACAAATGAGCCGGATGTACTCTCCCACGAAGAGATCGACTGGGCGCTTCCACATGGCACCAGGATTGAGCTTGAGTTTGAAAGCTCGATCTCTGCAAAGAAGCGGCTGCTTGAGTACCTGAAGTATACCTCGATCGTCAATCCCCATGCCCGGTTCAGAGTCGAGATCGATGGAGAGACCTCCAACTTTGAACGGGTCTCCGGGGAGGTGCCCCCCTGCCCACAGTCCATCAAGCCTCATCCCTATGGGATCGAGTTTGGCATCCTGAAACGGATGGCCGCTGCGAGTGACATGACCGTCGATCTCTTCCTTCAGGAGGAGTTCTCCCGTGTCGGGAAGAAGACGGCAACAGAGATCCTGGCTCATGCCGGAGTGAAGGGATCTCTGAAAGCTTCCAGACTGGAACCGGGTGATCTGAAGAAGCTCCTCTCTGCAATGCAGGAGGTGAAGATCCCGGCACCGCCTGCTTCCACCTGCCTCTCACCGATTGGAGAGGAACTGATCCTCTCCGGGCTTGAGAAGGAATTTGCACTCGATTTTGTGAAATCACGGAGCCGTGCGCCGGGCGTCTTCTCAGGCCACTCGTTTGTGGTGGAGGCGGCAATCGGGTATGGTGGCCGGCTTGAGGCTGAAGGCACAGCCCGGATCCTGCGGTTTGCCAACCGGGTGCCGCTCCTGTATCAGCAGGGAGCCTGTGCAATCACCCAATCGATTGCTGCTGTGAACTGGAAGAGCTATGGGATCGCTCAGTCCGGCCTCCCGATCGGCCCGATCCTGATCCTGGTGCATATCGCCTCGACGAATGTCCCGTTTACCAGTGAGAGCAAGGATGCGGTTGCGTCCATCCCGGAGATCGAAAAGGAGATCGTCCTTGCACTCCAGGAGCTTGGCCGCGATCTGAAGGCCTTCCTCTCCCGGCGTGATCGGAACCGGATCGCAGAGGATCGTGCCCGTGCGGTCTGTGCAATCATCCCGGATATCGCCCGCAAAGTTGCCGAGATCGTGGAGAAACCGGTTCCTGAGACTGCCGCGATCGAGGGGCGGATCATGCGGCGGGTGGTGGTGAAACGGGAACTCCTTGATGGGAATGTACAGATCCGGATAGACAATCACACCACCAAACCAATTGAACTGACCCTCTATGATATCTCTCCCGATACCGGGGAGGGTGCAACGGTTGCCCCGGACTTTTCAACAGAACTTGACGGCGAGGTGACGAAGTGCTGGCGGGTCACCGTTGAGCCTGCTGCTTCGTGGTCAACGGCGTATCCAGGCGCCGGTGGCGGGAGCCTGACGGTGCAGGGGATGGATGAGTCGAAGATGGTGGTGATGGATTGTGAGGAGTGATTGGGGGGATCTGGAGAGGGGTTTGGTGGAGGAGCAAACTCTGTTTATACCAGGAAGCTCATTTCCGTGTTTTCACGATTTTTGTAAGAAATTCATCCCGTGTGAGTCCTGATTGTCGAATGATTGCCCGAAGAATACCCCTTCCCAGTTCTTCTCCCGGATGAACAGGAATGACAACACTCCTTCCGTCGAGATCCTGCATAATCACATGACTGCCCGTCTGACGAATAAACGAAAAGCCTGTATCTTCCAGGATTTTAATTACTATTTCCGCTTTAAGTGGAGTTAACTTCAACAGCCCCGACCCCCACAAATTCCCGTATTTCATCTGGATCAGGGGGTCCATTGAGATCGAGGTACAACGAAATAGCTTCATGGAGACGTTCAATCAATTCCTCGTATGTTTTTGCCTGAGTGAAACATCCCGGAAGCGTTGGGATCGATGCATAATAGTAGCCATCCTCGTCTTTTTCAATAAGGCAATAATATTTCATGGTTAGTGTATGATGGTTCATAGGAGACAAATAGGTTTGCTCTATGGATCATTCCTGGATGATTTTCACAATGCGAGTGTATATGTAATATATATTGGATCAGAACTCTATTCCTGCACGAACAAGAGCTGCCTTGATAGAGGCTATTTCCCGTCTGATCTCATATTTTTCTTCACTGAGATTTGAACAGCTCTCTTTTGGGGGGGATGCTGTTTCGTCCCGGATCTCTTTTTTTATCTCGGGCATCTGATCCTGTTTGTCGATCATCTGGTCCTGTTTATGTAACATCTTATCCTGCTTATCCAGAGTCTGATACTGCAGGTCTTGAGTTGACTTTGACACTTCGAGAGTTTCATGCATAATAGTGACAACAGAATCCATCCGTTCAAAGAGTTCCTCCTGAACGTCTCCCCTGATGATTGTGAACTTTGGAAACTCGCCGGTTGCTTCCTGCCAGGTGATGTTACAGGAGGTTACTTCAATTGGGTACCTGATGATATCGATACCACGAACTAAATCCCGGAGGAGATCTTCCCTTCCTTCGGCAACGATCTCAACCTCCCCGGCATCAAGGTTCCGTACATACCCGGTAATACCAGTCCCGAATATCTCTTTCCGAACATGCTCACGGAATCCGACCTTTTGAACATAGCCATCAACGATGACATGGATACGCTTCATTGTATCTACCTTGGAAGAGGAAGATAAAATAGTTTCTTCCGAACGGGGAGCATATATGTCAAAATTGAGCATAATTACATCTATTTTGCGTCATTTAAGACAGAAATTGCCTGAATCGGAAATTACCTGAGCGAGAAAAATGTTTTGTGACTGACACAATCGATACGAAACAGAGGTCACGGAAATCACAGCCTTTCCTTCGCCCACTCCGGCATAGGTGGGGAGCCTGAGCGCCTCCCGGAAGCGATCTTCGCCGTCTCAACCATATGCAGATATTCTTCCCGGGTCAGCGGGAAGTGATGACGGTTTGCAAGGAGCTGGTTGATGAGAGCAGATTGTTCTCTGCTCCAGACCTTATTTGGAACGCGCCTCACCCATTCAGCAGATCTCAGAACAAACCAGATCCGCTCCTCCCGGATCTGCTCCCGGTGTTTCTGATCAGGCGGATTCATAGGTCACTCCAAATGACTTACAGAAATCCTGTAACAACTTTTCATCAATGACATCACGGCAAACATTCCGAATAAAGATGGCATCTTCGATATCCTTCTGGCTACCAAGCCAGAATTTGTATGCAATCTGGATTTCAAGAGGGCTGATAAAAAAGGTTCTACCATTAATTATAAGTTGGATTCGTTTTTCGAATGAATATTCATCAGATTCATTTTTTATAAATTTTATCTCAATATTAGGAATAAATGTATCCTTTTCACAAAGGCGGATTCCATATCCTGAAGAAAGAAATGAATAAAGCCCTTCTGCATCCTCGGCATTCAGAAACTCAAAACCATGATCAATGCATGCATCATGAAGAGAATGGAATGAGGGGTAACTACATACAGGGATCAACAGATCGATATCTTCTGTGCTCCTTGTTCTTCCAAAAAGTATTGCTACATATCCGCTGATGATTGTATATGGAGAATAGTCTTCCAAAATATCAAGAAAGCGACAGACAAATAGATCCAGCTCAGATAGTTCACGACCATCAATATAAAGCGTTGTCCCCTCTGCTCGAAGCTCCATATCATCCTTTTCGGATGAAAGACAATAATCCTTTTGCCTCTTCTCCATATTCATAACCCAGAAAATACCAGTGTTGGAACAAAACTGATTGGATTCCATCAAATCAGGACGATGGAAAACGGACTTTCCGCTTCGCGGACGTATCTCAGTGTAATTGATTCAGAGAGGAAAGTAATACAATCAGTATCAGAAGCAGGCGCGATAGCGCCCTAATCCCAATGGCGGGGGCGAACAGCACCGCTCGGTGACCGACAGGTCGCCAACCCCGAGGACGAAGCGGGGGATTGAGCAGTGCCCCCCGCGGAGTCGGAGTGGGTCTTATTCAATCCAGGTATCTAATCGACGACGACCTCCCAACAGAATTTTTATACCCAGCTTGAATAGAGATAGTACGAGCACCCACAGATGACACATACCCCACGGATACCGATCCCCTATAAGGAGATCGCAGCCTTCTGCAGAAAGTATCATATCCGGAGCCTTGCCCTTTTTGGATCGGTCCTCAGGGAAGATTTTACACCAGAGAGCGATATCGATATCCTCATCGAGTTTGAAGAAGGGAAAACACCTGGATTCTTCACCATCCTGACAATGGAAGAAGAATTATCTGAACTCTTTGGAGGAAGGAAGATCGATATCAGGACGCCGGAAGAACTGAGCAGGCATTTCAGGGATGATGTATTGGATTCGTGCGAAGTCTGCTATAAGGCATCATGACCGATCCTCTATACCAATCCAATGCTCTNNCCCCGCGGAGTCGGAGTGGGTCAAGGTTCAGATATAGACCTTTATGTGGAACAAACCACCATTATTGTCAGGCTATGGGAGATGCCTGAGTGGTACTGTGATGAAATCAGATATCCAGTTCATCAAAGAAGAACTTTCAGAGATAAAACATATTCTCCAGGAGTTGATTCTGCACCATGAAGCGGTAGGAATGATGAAGCTATCAAACCATTGCTTAGACCGGTTTCTTCAGGATGAGCCGGATATCTACACTCTTGATGATGCAAAGATTGTATACCGGTGCGAGAAACAATACAAGTGAAGAAGTTGTCTGGATCTTTTCGGGTGAGCGCATATCAGAGGATACATTCTGCCAATATGGTGCAACCACAAAGTGTTTTTTCGTCCAGACAAAAGCTTATTACTCTACAGAAAGGAGAGATCAACTATCATGACCAGTTTTGGTGTTGTCATTGAAAAGGACGATGATGGCTATTATGCCCATATACCAGCAGTCCAGGGATGCTATGCGCAGGGTGACACCTATGAGGAGGTGTCCAGCAATATACAGGAAGTCCTTCATCTGATTCTTGAAGAGGAAGGAGCAGATCGTGGCATCAGGGCAGCAGAACCCATACAAGATTTCACACTGTGAGTAATTCGGGATCATACCTCTATTCCTGCACGAAGAAGAGCTGCCTTGATAGAGGCTATTTCCCACCGGATATCCTTTTTAAAGATGAGATTTGACCGGTTCTCTTTACACACGCAACAGTGGATGAGTAACTATGGTTGATGTAAAGAGAGAGAGAGAGAGGAAGAGAGACCAGTAACAAGAAACAGGCGCGATAGCGCCCTAANNCCAATCCAATGCTCTATACCAACCCGATCTTTCATCACAACAGGCGCGATAGCGCCCTAATCCCCATGGCGGTGCGAACAGCACCGCTCGGTGACCGATAGGTCGCCCACCCCGAGGACGGAGCGGGGGATGGCAGTGCCCCCCCGCGGAGTCGGAGTGGGTCTTATCCAATCCAGGTATCCAATCGAAAACTACTCTCCAACAGAGTTTTTATCTCCCAGTTGAATACAGATACTATGAGGTCTTCCCTATGACACACACCCCACGGATATCCATACCCCATAAGGAGATTGCAGCTTTCTGCAGAAAATATGATATTCGCAGTCTGGCCCTTTTTGGATCGGTCCTCAGGGAAGATTTTTCAAAGGATAGCGATATCGATATCCTCATTGAGTTTGAAGAGGGTAAAACACCCGGATTCTTTACAATTTTTTCAATGGAAGAAGAATTATCCAAACTCTTTGGAGGAAGGAAGATCGATATCAGGACACCGGAAGATTTGAGTAGATATTTCCGAGATGATGTCATAAATTCGTGTGAAGTCTGTTATGCAACATAACGATACAGTGTACATTCGCCATGCAATTGATGCGGCTGAAAAAGCGATTGAGATCTCTCAGGAGTTATGTAAACAAGACCTCCAAGGAGATGATGTCTATTCCCTTGCACTTATCAGACTTCTTGAGATAATTGGTGAGGCAGCCAATCTCGTTTCAAAAAAATATAAATTAGATCATCCTGAGATCCCATGGAGTCAGATGATTGGAATGAGAAACAGACTTATTCATGGATATTTTGACATCAATAGTGAAATTGTCTGGGACACTGTAAAAAAAGATCTCCCGCCTCTGGTTGGATTACTCAAAAAGGCATTGTGATTTTATAAAGTAGTTTAATTCCATCTAAACAATCAACTGATAGATAATTACCTTTAAATTAAGATTTTGACAGAGGAACCCACATTGAAAGAGATATCAGAGAGCGATCAGAAAAAGAACACACACACAATCGGCCGCCTCGTTGAGATAGCACAGGGGTGGTACGACCAGATCGCAGATGGCGAGATCCCCTCGATCCGGTTGCCGACCCGGACAAAGCAGAATATCACCTATGATGATGCATCCGAGGTCTGGAAGTACGGGGAGCGGGAGAGCACCAGGGCCGCTTCAACTGCTCGTGGTGCGACACACCTCCTGAAGATGGCCTATGTGATCGGGTTCCTCAAAGGGCAGCTCACAGAGAACCGCTCATCAACACTCAGGGAGATGTACTATATCTCGGAGTCCTGGAAGAAGGCGAAGTTCACTGCCCAGGATGAGAGCAACTATCTCGTCGAGGACCTTGAGATCGTCACCGCACTCGAACGCGAGGCCTTCCATCTCCGGCCTGAAGAGGATGGGGCGACGATATTCGGGCCGGTCCGGATTCGGGAGACGACCCGCCGGGGTGCCCGCGAGATTCATTGCCGGGACGATGTCGGGGAGGCCGGCTATGCGATCCCAAACAATGTCGGGAGTGTCGAATTTATCGATCATGACGCGAAGTTTGTCATTGCGATGGAGACCGGCGGTATGTATGCCCGTCTCCAGGAGAATGGCTTTGACGAGGAGTACAACTGTGTCCTCGTCCATCTGAAGGGCCAACCGGCCCGGTCGACCCGGCGGATGCTGAAGAAGCTGAACGAGGAGCTGAAACTCCCGGTCCTTATCTTCACAGACGGCGACCCCTGGAGTTACCGGATCTATGCCTCGGTCGCCTACGGCTCGATCAAGAGTGCGCATATGTCCGAGCTCCTGGCCACCCCGGCAGCCCAGTTCATCGGCGTCCAGCCTTCAGACATCAGAGATTACGATCTGCCCGCCGACACCCTCAGTGAACAGGACATCGCCGCCCTGAAGGCGGAGCTATCGGATCCCCGGTTTGCGACTGAATATTGGCGCGAGCAGATCAATCTCCAGTTGTCGATGGGGCTGAAGTCGGAACAGCAGGCGTTTGCGGCGAGAGGGCTGGATTTTGTGACAGGGGAGTACCTGCCGAAGCGGCTCGCGGAGATGGGGGTTGTGTGATGAATTATTGTCAAGGAAATGGAGGTTCTATTGAATGAATATGAATATTCCTGAAAAATACCTCAATGGTGAGTATCTAAATAATAATCCAAATTGGTTTATCGAAGATTCTCAATGGAAAGCTAACCAGATACTGAAAATTATTCAGAGAAATAAGTTATCACCAAAATCGATTTGTGAAGTGGGGTGTGGAGCAGGTGAGATTTTACGTCAACTTCAGAATCTACTAGATGAAAATTGTTATTTTTATGGTTATGAAATATCTCCTCAGGCATATATGATCTGTAAGAAAAAGGAAAATGAACGATTAAATTTTTATCTGACGGATTTTCTATGCGAAAATAGCAATTTTTTTGATATTTCTTTATCAATCGACGTAATTGAACATCTTGAAGATTATTTTACATATTTACGATATATAAAAGAAAGAAGTGAATATAAAATATTTCATATACCTCTTGAGTTTTTTGCGTTATCAGCAATACACAAAAATTTTATAATTAATCAAAGAGTTATTTCAGGTCATCTTCATTTCTTTACAAAGGATATTATTATTCAGACCTTAATAGAGCTTAATTATGATGTAATTGATTTTTTTTATACTCCAGGATATTCTCTTGGGCACAATTATGGGTTAAAGGATAAAATTATCAACATACCAAGAAAATATCTTTATTATCTAAATTCCGATTTGACTATACGATTGCTCGGTGGCTATTCCCTTATGATTTTGGCAAAATAACGGTGAACATCGATGTCAAAATATACACTAGGGCTTTTTGCTAATATGTATCCAACTGATGAAAAAGATAGTAAAGGTATTTTTATAAAACGTATGGTTGATGATCTTGAAAAAAGTGATGTTCGAGTTATAAAAGCTGTAAAAACAAGTGCCTCTCCTTTAGCCTATTCAACTTTTTATTATAAAAGCTTCATCATTTCATTAAACAATCAGATCGATATCTTCCAAGCAGAATATATTCCTCATAGTAGTTTTATTCCTTCCCTCTTAAAATTTAATAGGCCTCTTATTTTAAGATTTCATGGTGATGACGCTAGAATCTTTCCTTTTAAGAGTCCTTTACACAAGGCTGTGATTCAATGGATGATCCAGAGATCGAATTATGTTATAACTGTGAGCGAGGAGATGCGGCATATTTTAATTGGAATGGGTGCTGATCCGGATCGATCTACCGCGATTGCAGTAGGGGTAAACACAAGTCACTTTATTCCAATGACAAAGAAGACCTGCCAAAATGAATTCAATTTTAATATTGATCGCACGATCTTCCTATTTATCGGTAGATATCACCCTTGGAAGGGAATACATGAACTCATCAGAGCAGCAAAAGCCCTTCCCGAGGATCTTTTCATATTTGCTGGTAACGGTATACTACCTGTTCATCCTGAGAATTGTATAGATATTGGAGAAGTTGAACCAGAAAAGATACCAATACTGATAAACGCAGCAAATTGCCTAGTACTTCCAAGTTACACCGAAGGGCTTCCAACTGTTCTCATGGAGGCACTCTCCTGTGAAGTACCGGTAATTGCAACTAATGTGGGCGGATGTCCGGAGGTAGTAAAAGATAACATTACCGGTCTCTTGATACCTCCAAAGAATATTCCTGCATTATACAATGCCCTCGTATGGATGAAGGAGCATCCCGATGAGAGTAAGAAGATGGGGGAGAGGGGAAGAGAAGATATGATAAAAAGATATGATCGGAAATACCTTATCAGTCGAATGATTCATATCCACAGAAAAATACTAGAAGAGAGATTATAACAGATTCGACAGAACTCATCGGGAAAACAGTCTATCAAAACGTGGAAGAGTGATGCTCGGTACCCATCATATCCGTCACCGCAATCACCGGCACACCATCCAGATCATCATATACTATCGGGTAAAGCCTGAGTCTGAACGCTCCATCAAGCAGCTTCTCTGATGAGAGATCAAGATCCTCGAGCAGGAGTATCGGATTAGGGCCGCAGAGAAACGCCCGGTGCGCGGCGCGACCCTCCTCACGGTGCAGTGGGGTTGCGATTGAGATGGTGTCCAGCCCGAAGACGCGCAGCTGCGGGCACACCTCCCTGAGATATGCGGGGAGCTCAGGGTGTGCCCATGGGTGGACTGAGGCATACAGTTCGGGCGCTTCGGCGCGGAGACGGAAGGCGCCGGTGCGTATCAGGAGCGCAGCTGCATCCCGGATACCATCGATCTGGGATAGCGGCTGTTTGAGATCGTCCGGGGTGATTGGCTGATCGCCCTCGATGGGAAGATCAATACAGAAGACAGGAGCGAAAACAGTTTCTGGTGAGAGAATATCAGTGACGTATGCACCCCCAGGGCAGAAGTGGCGGGGGAGATCGATGTGGGTGCCGCTATGGCTGCTGAATGTGATGAAGCTTGTGTTTGAAGAATCACTTTTCGTGATGGACTTTGCTTCGCTGATGGAGAGCGGCGGGGTGCCCGGGTAGAGGGGAGCGGAGCGGTCGAGTGGGTGGGAGATAAGGATGCGCATGGGATAAATCCATTCGCCAAGTAAACCTCAATCTATAAGCATTTATGGTAATTACACTAATACACGGTAGGTAGCAATGACATCTCAAAATACAAACAATACTATTTTCCTTGCTCTTCAGGATGATATCAATCCTTCCAGCCTACAAAGAAAACTTGATGCTTTGAATATACGCCAGTGGATATATCTTGGAGAGGATAACACTTGGTTAGTCGAGATAGAAAGTCTTCTTTCGGAAAACATTAAACGAATCCCAATTGCAGATCAGCTTGATGCTGCAGCAAATAATCTACGCTCTCAATTTATCGATTGGATAGGTGATCTATCCCTTTCAAACGACTCCCTGAAGTGGTGGGCTTCAGAACTACCGGCAAAAAACCCATATTTCATGCTATATGAGAGAATCTGCCTTCTTGCAGTGGGTAGAGAACTGATTTCGAATGGGGTTGATAAACCAATATTGGTTGTCACTTCAACAAATGGTCTTTTTAAGGAGATTTTATCATTTGCTGCGAAAAATGGAATGAAAACTAAGATAGTTCAAAAATCTCAAATTAATAGTTATCTAAAGATGTCAAAAGAGGTCATTAAAAGACAATTAATATATATTCTGCGAAGACTTCCACCAATACAGCAAGTGGAAAATATATCAAATAATTACAAAAAACTACTTGAAATTCACCCTGAGTTTCGAAAGAGGGTAATTAGTAAGATTACTGACACGAATATTAAACCCTTCTCTGGAGAGAGATCAATACTTCTTTTTACATTTGTTGATCATCGCAATTTTTTACCAGATGGCTCGTACAGAGACCCATATCTGGGCCCCCTCCCACAGATGCTCAAAGAAAAGGGTTACGAAGTTGCCTATGTTCCACGAGTGCTTTATACCGCTTCATATGAGGAGACCATTAAGATGCTAAATCAAACCGGCGAGAGATTTTTCTATCCAGATTGGTTTATCAATAAAAAAATGTGGGGTGAATGTCAGAAAACTGCTACACATTATATACCAATAATACCTGAGACAAGCATTGTCGGAGATATTCCCACTTATAGATTAACAATGGAACATATTGCTAAAACACGCCAATCTCTCTCAGATACACTCCTTTATGAACCTCTCATCGCTGGTTTGGCAGCAGCTGGGATCAAGCCCTCGCAGATAATTCATACAGTTGAAGGCCATAGCTGGGAACATGCACTTGCCTGGTCCGTTAAACGCCATATGCCCAACACAAGAATTGTCGGGTATGATAATGTGACCTTTTCCCGAATGGTTCTCTCAATGTTTCCTTCACAAAAAGAATATGTTATCCGTCCACTTCCAGATCGTCTTGTGACAAATGGACCTCTTTATAGAGACGTATTGATAAGCGAAGGAAGGCCAGAAGACCAGGTTATATCCGGGTGTGCACTTCGACATACATATCTTTGGAAAGAACAGCCAGAGAGGAATAATATTAACAATATAAAAGAGGATAAAACCGTTAATATTCTGGTTGCTACTGCAATTGGTTTTGGAGATTCAGTTGAGCTCATCACTAAAGCAGCAGAAGCATTTGGAGGCAATTATGATTATAAAATGATAATAAAATGCCACCCCCTTGTTAATATCGATGATGTTAAAAAATACCTTGGTTCACTCTTATCTTATGATAATATCACATTCGCTAATGAACCGATAGATCTTCTTCTACAATCAGCCGATATACTGCTATATACCTACACAACCGTTTGCTATGAAGCTCTCCAGATGGGCGTTGCTCCGATCTTTGTCAGATCAGAAACATTTGTCAACCTTGACAAGTTGGATATTGCACCAGATGTCAGATGGGTTGCGACGACTCCTGAAGACCTTCGAATTTTAGCATCGAATATAACTTTCATGTCGAACGAGGAAAGAGATGCATGGAAACAAAAAGCATCATTTGTAGTTAAGAGAGCTTTGGGTCCAACATTTTCAGAGTGTACGGATGTTTTCATAGATAAATTTCATAAGAAAAAATAATATGCAGACATAAATTATCTTAGATATCGCATAAAAACCCAATATTCAAAAGGATATTTAAATAAAAGATGCTTTATACGAAATTTAGACAATTGATGGATAAAATAGTTACTCATACCTTTAATAGATAATTTCATATCTGATGTACGTAAGAAGGCAAAATATGAATAAAACGGAAGTAAATGNNATTTTTTCGGAGTCCAAGGCATACGAGTATAGCAAGACTCGTTTTGAAGGAATACAACCCAGTCTTCAAGCTCTTTCGGAATGTCAAGATCATGCGTTTTAATAATTCGGTCATAAATCGGTGAACCCGGATAGAGCCTAAATATAAAAGGACCTGCAATATCTACTTCAGGATTAATCTTGAGTAGTTCAAAACAAAAACGATAGGTATTCTTTATCTGATCCATTGTTTCGTTCTCAAGCCCTATCATAAAGCTATAACGTGGCATTATCCTTGTGCCGGTTATGGTATGCAATGAGTGCAGAATCTGTTCAGGAGTAATCCTCTTGTTAATAGCATCTAAAATCTCCTGATTTGCACTCTCTCCCCCCATTACGAGCGAACCATGACCAATTGCGGCGAGTCTTTCAATGAAATTCCTATCTAGATATTTTTCTTTGAAATGATCGACTCTGCACCACATTCTCCAATTAAAATGCAAACCCTCTTTTTCCACAAGATCAACGAATTCAAATGCTCGCTTTTTATTGATAAAAAAATCCTCATCAAGAAAGAAAAATGTGTTTACATTATACTGGGACATAAGGTGCTTAATTTCAGAAACAATTGATTCTGCCGATCGAATACGGTATTTTCTCTTAGTAATCACATTAAAGCAGAATTGGCACTTATATGGGCATCCAAGAGCTGTCAAAATTGGAAGAACACGAATCTTATCTTTATATGATTGAAACTCTCTCTGGTATACTGATGAAGATGGTGAATTAAGATAATTATCAAGTTCTATTAATGAAAAGTCAAAGTATGGGAGTTCTTCCAAGTTATCAAGACATGCTGGTTCAGAAAAAATTATCTTTCCAGATTGATCTTTATATCCAATTCCATGTATTGAATGAAGAGGGCTATTAGTAACAAAGGCTTGCGCTAGCGCAAGTGAGGCAAATGTACCTTCATTAATAGCAACGATGTCAATATTGTCATTCCGAAGTGTCTGTTCTGGGAAAAGAGTCGGATGAGGGCCACCCCAAACAACCTTAATAAGTGGACAGACATCCTTAATAAGTTTCGAAGCCTCAAGTGCGAATGGTATCTGTGACGTCATTACAGTCATACCAACGTAGAGCACGTCCTCCGATAGCAGATCTCTTAATTGCTCAAGATAATCCTGATGATAAGCACCATCTATTATTTGTACCTCGAATCCATGCTTATATAAATAGGTCCCAATCAGCAAAGAGGCAGTGCATGGATAGATACTCCCTTTGTTAGAATATGAAGAGTCAATTGCTGGCAAAAAATTTAGAAAAATTATTTTATTTTTATCATTATTTTTCATCGACACACCTCATTAAATATATAATTTATAAAAGGAATCCATGCGCATTAGGATTCGAACCTCTTCCAGATCATCAGGCGTATCAACACTAATCTTTGCATCATCAACAAGAACAGCCCGGATTTTAATCCCATGTTCTAAGACACGGAGATATTCATTATATTCGATCTGCTCAAGCGGAGTAGGACTCCAGGACGCATATTGAATCAAAAATTCCTTTTTAAAAGGAACTATAAAGCTCATTTTAAGCATTTTTTCAACTGGTGTCCTTGCATCACTCGGAAGATCAGTCCGGGAACAGTACATGATATCATTATTCAGATCTAAAACAGCCTTAATATCGGATGGACTATTCTTTTTAGAATATTGTGTAACCCCAACAGCAATCTGAACAGACGTATCCGAAAGAAGAGGTTCAACTATTGCATCAATATGATCCGGGTTAACCAGAGGTTCATCACCCTGGATATTTACAACAATATCACAATCAATCTCCTGGCAGGCTTCAGCAAGCCGATCTGAGCCGGTTTTATGATCCCGGCTTGTCATAATAACTTTACCCCCATGTTGCTCTACAACACTCTTAATTCTATCACTATCGGTTGCAACAAAAACATCATCAAGTGTATGGGCAAGTAATGCTCGCTTATAGGTATGTACAATCATAGGAAGACCACAGATATCCACAAGTGCCTTCTCAGGGAGACGACTGGACTCCAACCTAGCCGGGATTAAACCCACAACCATCATATGTGGCCCTCCTTATGGACGGTCTGTTTAAAAATATGATATGTATCGGCAAATGCATTATAAATCAATGTTAGATCGGGGAGCAGCGTGATAATTTGCATACCCATATCACACATCCAGCGCATATCTTCACCTTGTTTCGCAACATAGCCACCAGGCGCGATTCCTGCACCCCTAATTTTTTTGATACAAACAGTAAGGTGTCTTCTTACCTCAGGGTGGTCGATCTCCCCGGGGCAACCAACAGCCTGGGAAAGATCATACGCACCAATATATATGAAGTCTATTTTTTCAGCTATATCTTGAATTGATAAAATATCATCGAGATTGTTGATTCCTTGTACTCCTTCAAGTAATAAGCCAAGAACTGTCCGGGCATTCTGAACCTGAGCATGCTGCTTAATATCATCTGGAGAAAAGCCTCCTGCCCGTGTATACGGTGAAAAACCACGTTTCCCGAGGGGATGATATTTCGCATATTTAATTGCCCGTTCTGCATCTTCGCGTGATTCTATATGAGGTACAAGCAAACCTGTTGCACCAATATCCAGTGCATGGAGAATATGAGATTCATCATTTTTTGCAACTCGAACAAGCGATGCACACCCATAAATATCTGCGGACCTGATCATATCAACAAGATGCTCAGTTGAGTGGGGTCCATGTTCCATATCAAGAATGACAAAATCCATACCAATTTTAGCAATGATCTCGATTATATCAGGGGAGGGTAATATACACCACGGACCCGCTACCACATCTCCTGTTTTCAGGCGTTTTTTAAAGGCATCTGAATGAGTCATACACACCATAGTTCCACATTACTCCTTTATGTGTATTGTGGAGATACTGTTGATAACATAAGCTGTAAACTCTAAGAGTTTCTTTTCAGATGTCAGACCGGTGAGTACTCCAACCGAAGCTTGACATTTTGCCTGAATACCCATCGAAACATCTGTCAAGGCATCACCAACCATAATAGTCTGGGTTCTATCACAGCCGGTTTCATTCAGGATCTTTTGAATCGTCTCCGGATGGGGTTTTGGCATTTTTACAAGGTCAGCACCGATGATGCAGTTTATAAGAGGTGAACACCCCAGATAATCCATGGCAAGCCGGGCACGTTCGGTTCGATCGGTTGTTGCAATGGCAATTTTGCACCCTTTTTCATGAAGCTGGTACAGTAACTCTAATGCTCCATCAATAGGCTTAATAAGCTCAGAAAGGAGGGTCGAAGAGATCTGGTCTATGTAATCAAAAGCATCAGAACAGATATTGTATGTATTATAATGATCGATTGATTCTAAATATTCAACTGCTGCCATTAATACAACTTCTCGTGGTTTTAATCCAACCGGCCCCTGAGATCGCAGCCTTTTGGCTGTTTTATCAAAACCCATAGCAAACATAACCGCAGCTTTCTCAACATCAGTTAGTCCGAGTTGTTCTGCAATATAGTTCGCTCTCAGAGAGACCATCTGACCCCAATAATGATGCAATTCGATAATGGTTCCATCCTTATCAAAAATAGCTAATTGGATATCATCTACATCCCTATTATTAATTAATAAATTTACCACACCAATACTCCATCTGTCCAGTAGTTACTTCGGAATGCTATCGGCTACAAGCTTACGCGCAATTGTAATTGCTTGTTTGATATTACCCATATCGTGTTCAAAATTTTCAGAATTGATAAACGACTTCACAATTTTTCTGGCAAATGTTCCGATCGAAACACCATTCACGAAGACTCCACAGAGTCTCGCAAGTTCCTGAGTCTTGGCGTTTGTTCCACCAGATGCAAGGATTTTTACAGGAATACCACTTTTATAAACGATATCGGCAATAGCAATAGCCTGGAGTGTGGTATTATAATCGTCATTTCCACCACTCATAGGAGCCCCGTCAGCCTGCACGATCAATCTTTCACCAGTGATTTCATAGAGTTTGCGAATTCTATTAGTTAGATGGGTATCTGAGAGGAGTGAGCGATCAAGGCAGACGCTAATATAATTATTCGGAATAAGCATATCAATTATTTTCCAGTCTTCAAAGACTGAGACGTCATCATCTGTTACTGCATGGAGTTCCAGCATCTCAGCACCTTCCTTAATGCATTCAGGAAGAACCGTGGAGAGATCCACTCGCTTATGATAGAACGTAATTGCTTCAGAAGGGCAATTGTCAGCGCAGATGCCACATCCTATGCAACGAGGCGTTATGATGGAGTAATGCTTATCGATTGCATCCTGATCACAATGTTCTCTACATTGATCACACTGAATACATTTTTCCCCGTTTATCTGAGCTTTACGGGCATGAGGATCCCCTTTTAGCCCTACACTAACATTAATAAATGGTCTTGCTTCAATGTTGATATTAAGAGCAGGTGCTATACGAAATGCAGCGTCAATCCCATCAACGGCACTTTTTACAATAGCGGGGTTGGCAGATACATCAAAAGCGGATGTCCCGGCTAATGTATATACAAGGGACAGCCTTCTGACAGCTATCGGATCTTCATTTCCTGCTCCACATACGATCTTTATGAAACGCCCCTGCTCCATTAATGATTGTGCCTGTTGATACCTATTCATTTCTACCTCCATTGATTACACGATCTGTTGATTCAACAAATACTTTTAATGAGATCATATGCAATTATCCCAACGTTGTATCATTTAATCAAGCGATACACAGGTTCGATTACAAGTGGATATGTGGTAGGAGTTATTGATACAAGGGGTGAGGATGAGGTTTCTTTCCAGAATACATTCATCTCCTGGTGCTTGGGGTTGCGTTCGTCCGAATAACCGTCAAAACCTGCAAGATATACTATTTTTGGCTTTGATAATAGTGCCAGACCTACTGCAAACATACCCACTACATAAGCGGGCAGGGTAATGCCTATCCGGTGGATTTGTACATTTCCTTTGCTGATATGACAGGGGATGGTACGCACATTGGCATAGCTGTATTTCTCAGGAATTGCTTTGAGGCCAGCAATTATTGGGGTTTTGGAGAGAGCAGGAGATTCTAATGTTTTCTGGAGACGAACCCAGTTCAGAATTGCTTTGATATATATTGGCGATTGGCTCTCAAATAGTGTATTTTTTGGATTACACTCAATAACTACCGGAGATTTCTGTTTGATAAATTCAATTATTTCATCACTATATGAATCAACACTTGGACCGGTGGCTATTACAAGGAAGGTGTCACCATCAAGGGGTTCGTACAGAGGAAGATCCATGAGTTTTTCATCATATTGAACAGGCCGGTTGACAACTGAGTCAATTGCCTTCAGCAGGGCACCCCCATTATACTTTTCACGCTGTGATGGATCAATACAATGTAATATCCCATTTACCTGACCAATTGTATATTGGTTTGTTGCACGTAGGTGTTGACAGTAGGTTGGATGGATACTCTGCATTGCACTAAGCATATAGGTATAATCCCATCCCCACTGATACGTTTTATGAAGTGGAATCATGACAGAATCCATCACATCAAGGAGTTCAGATGGATTTACAGATTTTTTGTGCAGTTTAAAATATAAATATAAAAGGATCTGTTCAGTCCTCAGATTACCAGCGCCTCTCCCCATTCCCATCAGGGTAGCATCAATATAATCTACCCCTGCATCGATAGCTGCAATTGTATTAGCAAAGGCAAGTCCATTATTATCATGGGTATGAATACCAATTTTTCCAGAGTGATACTTGCGAATTACGTTGGTGCAGTTATAGATATCATTTGGCTGTAAATCCCCAAAGGAGTCAGAAAAGTATAATACATCCATTTTTGCTGTGGAAGCTAATGAAAATGCGCGATGTAAATCATCTTCTGGGAGTAGAGAAGTCCCCATCAGGTTAATTGTTACTCGATAACCAAGATCATGGAGAACATCTGTGAGTTCGCCAGTTCCTTGCAGAGTTGAATGATATGATGCTATCCTTACCCAATCAAATAATGATTCTTCACAGATAGGAATACAATCTTCTACTTCAGACCGAACCACCGTATCATTTTTGAGGAATTCTTTTGCATCCACCATGAATGCATATTCAGAGGTTGTGTTTTCAACTAATAATTGGAGCTGGCTTTCAGTGCAATACCGAAATAAACCCTCAAAAAATGTGCTCGTATGGCTTTTCGGTGATTTATATCCAAGCTCAATAATATCCACACCAGCATTATTTAATGCCGAGACTATTGCACCGGCATCTCTCTTCTGAAATTGCCAGTTATTACAGTAGCCACCATCACGCAGTGTGCAATCAAGTATTTTTACTTTTGAATTTTGAATCTCTGCCATATTTATCAATTTACCTAATTTACTGAATTATATGTGTGTTGTGCAGAGGATAATAATTAATTGTTACAATAACCCAAACTATTCTCTCACTTAGGGAATAAATCAAGTTTCAGCTTCTTCTCAAGCTCCCGAACCTTCTTCGGCACCTCAGTGATCTGATCAAATCCTTCATAGGAGATCCGCATCACTTTGGAAAAGATCAGGAGAACATCTTTGGGAGCATACTCTGACGTCAAGCCGGCTCTCTTAATAACTGCCTGAAGCTTGCAATAGAGATACAGGCAGAGAAAACCGACAAACAGGTGTCCACATACTGCACTCCGATCACCAAGATGCAACACATCTGCCTGCACTTCATTTTTCAGCGTATCAAAGAACCGTTCAACAAGATCACGGGTTTTGTAGAGTTCATAAATCTCCTCAGGGGTTCTATCGACATTCGAAACAAAGAGAATGCGTCCCGCCACCTTCTCCCTGCTCTTCGCTTCATTCTCGGTAATATCCCCCTTCTTAACGTTCTTAAAGAGCGTCTTGAACTCCTCAAGCTCCAGATCCTTGTCCTCGAACAAATAGAGGAATTTTCCTCCAATCTCCCGCTTCCCCCCACGAATCAGCCGTTTATGGTACAAAAACTTCTCTTTCAAATGAATCCGCGTCTCGAAATAGGTGCTATTTCGTCGTTGTGGAACAATTGCCGAGCAGTTCCGCTCAAATATTCCTTGCATCACCTCCTCTGAGACAAATCCCCGATCAAGGATGAGGATCGCATCCTCAAGTTTCAACTCATCCATTGAGGGGAGAAGTGTTTTGACATCCTTCACAGATCCGGGAATCGCTCGAAGCATCACCGGGAGGCCCGTCTCAAGTCCGCAAAACAGGGCCAGGTTTACCTGAGGGAGAGCAATCTCCTCGTGGTTTCGACCCCATTCAGCAAGAGAGAGATTATCAGAGAGTGAGAAGACAAACGAGAGATCATAGATGAGGTGGCGGTTTCCCTGGCAGAGATGTTTGAAGATCATATCCTGTCCGATGATATCGTCACCGATAGCCCGGAGCGTGAGAGAGAGGTTCTTGGGAGAACAATTCGGTGATATATCCAGCAGATTATCCAGTTTCTCCCATGCTGTTTTGACTCGTTTCAGAGGAAGGTATCCTGAGACGCGGGTGAAAACAAGAGCAAGAATCTCTTCCCAGTGGTCAGGGAATGCCTCGGTGAGAATGGGCACAAGCTCCTGAAACTCTTCAGCCAGCAGCTTTGCGTTCCCATATTCCTGGGCAGATCGCGGCCGTGGAATGGGTGTGTTCGTGGTAGTTGCCTCCTGAGACGGGCGGGTTGAACCCTTGACAAGAAGGCCTCTGTCTTGAGTTAGTCGTCCGATGTATTGCGAGATCTTCTTCGTCTTCTTGGTTTCCCTGTTGTAGGTGCTGGTTGAATAATAGACGTAGGGTTTTCCCTGGATATACTTGATCTCAAGGCACTTCTTTCCCATATCTCGCTGTTTTGCAAGCCACTCTTCTGCCCAGTCTTCCATGTAATAATATTAGGGAATAATACTATATAGATCTTTCGGTTGTGCACTCTTGGTTTGATGAAAAGAGTGTTATGTGAAGAGATTATGCCCTATGAGTGGAAAAGTTTGGGAATAAGAGATTAATATTAAAAAAATCATTAAAAAGCCTATTTTATACTAAGAAGCTGTGTAAAAATTAAATGAGCAATAATCTATATATTATGATGGCTAATATATATGCATGCAACCAGAGGATCCCCTGAAAACCAGATATGAAATATTACATAACCACCTTGATGAGAAGGCTAGGAGAATGTGGCTTGGTGCTGAGGCAATAGCTCACGGCAAGGGTGGAATATCATACGTTTCTCGTATTACCGGAGTTACAAGAAATACAATATCCCGTGGTTGTCTTGACCTTCGTCAGAACACTGAAAACGTAACAGATTCGCAATCAAAACGAATCCGAAAAGAAGGGGGCGGAAGAAAACCACTCAGTGTATCAAATGAAATGCTCGTAAAGGATATGGAAACACTGATCGAACCAACAACACGTGGAGATCCCGAGAATCCTCTTCGCTGGACAACAAAAAGCCTACGGAATCTAACTGGTGAACTCAAGTTAATGGGCCACAAAGTCAGTTTCAAAACAGTTGGAACATTATTGCATGAAATGGGGTACAGCCTTCAGGCAAATAGAAAGGTCCATGAAGGTTCATCCCATGTCGATAGAAATGCTCAATTTGAGCATATCAACAGAGTATGTCAGGAATATATCTCTGCCGATCAACCGGTTATCTCCATCGATGCAAAAAAGAAAGAATTGATAGGCAATGCAAAAAATAATGGGAAAGAATGGCACACTATTGGAAATCCTGAACAGGTAAATGTCTATGATTTCCCTTCATCATATGAGAAGGCAACACCCTATGGGATCTATGATATAGCAAATAATGTCGGTTGGGTAAATGTCGGTATAAGCTGTGATACTGCGTCATTTGCCGTAGAAAGTATTCGACGGTGGTGGAGATCTCTGGGTATGTCAATGTATCCACATGCCAATTCCCTTTTAATCACAGCAGATTGTGGAGGAAGTAATGGGTATCGCGTGAGATTATGGAAGAAGGAGTTACAGACTCTGGCAAATGAAGAGAACTTAACAATCCAGGTGTGTCATCTTCCCCCAGGTACAAGCAAATGGAATAAAATAGAACACCGCTTATTTTCATTTATATCAATAAATTGGCGTGGAAGACCATTGACCAGTTATGAGGTAATCGTGAATACGATTAGTTCGACCAAGACAAAAGAGGGATTGAAGGTGCAAGCAGTTCTTGATGAAAATATTTATTTGCGAGGAATCAAAGTTTCTGATGATGAAATCTCGAATATCAATCTGGCACGGGATGAGTTTCATGGGGATTGGAACTACTCCATTTCACCCAATTTGTGATTAAGTTAATTCTTCGCAGATCCTAAAGCCACAAACCACTTATCATTATCCCACCAACAATCCTTTAATGTCTTCCTCCCCCCCACAACCCGACATTGTCATCTTCTGCGGAGGGCGGGGCACCCGCCTC
>DAJQ01000050.1:62517-85910 GCA_002496395.1 Methanocorpusculaceae archaeon UBA456 | reverse complement strand
ACCCCTCGTCCCTCCGGGGGGGGCACCGCCATCCCCCTTCGGTTCTAGGGGTGGGCGGCCTTCGGCCACCGAGCGGGGCTGCTCGCCCCGCAGAGAGGATGATAGCGCTTCGCGCACACCTCTTGTTACTGGCCTCTCTCTTCTCCTCAACCACAGTTATTCATCCATTATCGCTTGTGAAGAAAGTGATCTGCTGTGAGGATGATACCGCACTATCGATCTAATAATTGCTCATGAATCTGGGGTTTTGGTGATCAGAAATTTGGAGAAGAGTCAAAACCATTAAGCCTCTCCTCCTGAGAATATATGTATGCAAAAATGGCTCATGGACATCGCCATAGGGGTTATAAGCCTCATTATCTTCCTTGTTCTTCTTATAGGACTGCCGGCGATAATGAATCCGGGTTATGCGTACCTGCTCGCTCTTCTGATCTTCATATTCATCCTGATCGGAGCGGGATCAACGGTAATAGAGAAATCAATCTGAACCGGACATCATCATCGAACGGTTCAGGCAAAATTATTTAGCTTCTTTTTCTTGGTTTTTTTGCCCGGATGAGTTTTTCTTTTCAGGTTTCTTGTTTGCCCTCTTCTCTTTCCGGTAATATGAGAGAGGGTGGCTGATTTGTTTGCATTTGGCATTCTTCCCGGTGCAGATCCCGTGTGTCATCATGGTTGCACAGGATGGTGTTGTATACCCATCACTCCCCTGACTGATGATATGATTCACCTGATAGGATGTCACTTCAATATTGAAGTCACTCCCTTGTGAGAAGGTACTGATAATCTCTGTTACATCCATTCCGATGGTATGGAGAAATGTTGTCAATGCAAACCTTCCCGAATGGGTGAGATATTTTCCTGTGACAGCCGCTTCGAAGAGTGCATGGATGCAGGGGGGGAACCGTGACTCCTCGACCTCTCCGTATTCTTCAACGCTCCTTTCCGCAATAATAGACTGAACAATCCGGACATGTGCAGAAAGGCTATCACAGACTGATTCAGGCAGGTCAAGAGGAAGTTGATCGAGGAGGAGTGTTCTGATCCGCTCACGGAGAAGAAGATCTTTCTCTTCCTCACTCAGAAAGACCTGCCCTTGTGAAAGATCCCTGTTTACAAGCCGGAAGGTGTCTTCCCGGAGTGTCTGGGTGATCTCGATATAGCGGGTGTATGGCATACTGGATCCAAGAAGCGGCATATCCAGCTCCCGGAAGATATGACGACGAAGAGCATCGTTCTTCTCGATAGTCTGTAAGAAATAGAAAGCTCGTTCAGCTTCATATCTGGCAAGGGTCGAGATTCCGGAGCGGTTTTTGATACAGGATACAAGAATCCTGGCAAGGCCGTAACTGAGGATATCAAGGAATGGATCGTCACTATCTGTCCAGACCCTCCCTTTTTTTGATTGGGTCGCATCACGTAATCGATCCACTGCTGCATCAAGGTAGATCCGGTTCTCAGGGTTGCCGATAATGCTGCGAAGAGAATAACCTCGTGCTGCGATTACTTCCTGAGTTTCTTTTAAAAAAGGGTAATGGGCAAGATCCTGCAGTTCAAGCCGGATTTTCATTAATCTGCCTCAATTCGGGGTGCGAGGAGATAGGTGACGCGCCCTTTATCCTGGGCGATTGGAAAGAGAAACTGAACCGGGTGATCGATTCCGAGTTGTATTTCCACAGTCTGGGATCGTCCGATCACTTTCCCCATATCCTTGAGGTAATCAAGTGAGAAGAGCGAGCGTGCCTCAGCAGGTTGAACGAACTCGACATCGTCTTTTCCAAGTTCAAGTTTGATATTATCAGTATCCCCCTCTGCAATCATGGTAAAGAGGGAGAGCTCTGGCTCTATCTTCAGTGCAATTTTATCAGAGACGACTGAGGCTGCTTTAATGGCATTATTCAGTGTTTCGCCCGGAACCCTCACAACTGCCGGAAGATTCAGTGTTGGTGGGTTTGGATCCTTACGAATCGTCTTTGTATCAAGAAGTGATATCGAGTATCGGTAGCTTTTGAAGCTAATCGCGAGTTTTTTACTTTCAGCATCCAGTTCGAGTTCAATAGGATCACTCTTTCCTACCATCCCGAGGATATTCTTCAATTTCGCAATATCAAGTCCAATCTCAATTTCTGTCGCAGCATATGACTGAAATGCACCTGCATCCAGCTCAAGTGAGATCATCGCGACATTTGAGGTGTCCACTGCCCGTGTTGAAAACCCCTTCTCACTTATATGGAGACGGCATTCTCCAACCAGAGCTGATATGGCGTCAATCGATTCTCTGAAAGTCTCTGCATCAATAGTTGCTTTTAACATCACAAACCCCTTATCATAATGATACGAACTAAATACGGATAATTATATTGTTTTATTATCGACACGCCCGATGATAAATGATTTGTTACTGTCCCTTCATCATTTTGTTCCAGGGAGAAAAAGAAGATGGGTTCACAATGGTCACGTGATTCGGCTTATACCAAGGCAACCAGTGAAGGCTACCGATCTCGTGCTTCGTATAAACTGCTGGACATTCAGGCAAAATTCGGGATTATCCGCCCCACAGATTCAGTTATCGATCTTGGGTCTGCTCCCGGTTCATGGCTTCAGGTATTGAGGAATATCACTGAGGGAGTAATCATCGGCATTGATCTCAATCCGATTGCTCCACTTCAGGGTGTCACTACCATAACAGGAGATTTCACAAATCCCCTCATACGTGCAGAAGCACAACGGATCATCGATCCCGTCAGTATTGTCACCTGTGATGCATCCCCAAAGATTTCCGGCAAGAAGAGCTATGATCAGGCGCGCATAATTGATCTGAATGAAGAGGCGCTCAGGTTTGCCCGGGTAGTTCTGAAACAGGGCGGGAATTTTGTCGTGAAGACATTTCAGGGAGAGCTCTTTAATGATTTTCTTGCTGAAGTCAGGGCGAATTTCTATTCTGTCCGTATATACAGCACAAAAGCAACCCGTAAAGGCAGTACTGAGACCTATATAATTGCCAGGAACTATATTCATACAAGAGATGACAGAGAAGCTGATTGATCCATATGGGCGTCAGGTAACAAATGTACGCTTTTCGTTGACGCCTGCCTGTAACCTCAACTGTGTGTATTGCCATGCAGAGGGAGAAGAAGAGCCAGAGAAAACACTTAGCACAGATGAAATCATCAGAATCATCGATGCCTTCTCACGCTATCCGATCAGAAGCATGAAATTCACCGGAGGGGAACCTACTCTCCGTGAGGATCTGATTGAAATCATCCGCTCAGTTCCATCTCATATCGAGTCATCAATGACAACAAACGGGACGCTGCTTGCAGATTGTGCCCATGATCTGAAGAAGGCTGGTCTGTCGCGTGTGAATATCAGCCTTGATACGCTCAGGCATGACCGGTATAAACAGATCACCGGAAAAGATCTCCTTGGGGATGTCCTGGAGGGTATTGATGCCGCCCTTGATGCAGGTCTAACACCG
Source organism: Methanocorpusculaceae archaeon UBA456 (assembly GCA_002496395.1). Classification (GTDB taxonomy): domain Archaea; phylum Halobacteriota; class Methanomicrobia; order Methanomicrobiales; family Methanocorpusculaceae; genus Methanocalculus. The sequence goes on along the minus strand of DAJQ01000050.1, from coordinate 82,432 downwards.
GTCAAATTAAATACGGTTCTCCTTCAGGGAATAAACGATGATGAGATCCCCGATTTTTTCAGGTTTGTCAGAGGAAACCGGAATCTGGTCTTCCAGATTATTGAACTGATGGAGTTTAATGAGTGTACCTCACATGCGGATGTCGACGGACTTGAGAAGAAAATTGCCTTACAGGCAACTGAAATTCTGACACGAAGGATGCACCATCGAAAGAAATATTGTGTTGATGGTGCAGAAGTTGAGGTGGTTCGTCCTCTCCATAACACTGAATTCTGCGCTCATTGCAATAGAATCAGAGTAACATCAGATGGAAAGCTTAAGCCCTGCCTCCTCAGAAGGGATAATGAAATTGATATCAGGGGGAAAAGCGGTGATGAACTGGATCAACTGATTCATAAGGCCATCAGTCTTCGCCAGCCTTATAACAGGTGATGTGTCAGACTGACGCTGGACCAGAAAGCGCCACCATCTATCTACTCCCACTGGTACCATCATTGTTCGGTTTCCTGAAGAAAAGATACATTCGTTCAGGAGAAGTCATCTGCCGACACAGTAACCCTTTTTTCCAACCCCTCCATATAATCCACTATGACGATGGAGAAAAATGAATATGCACGGGAACTTGATTATCTCTATTCAAAATCTCTGGTTCTTGAATCGATATCTGAATTTCACCCGGTCTTATGGTTTCACTGGGTGGATGCCGTCGCGCACCTTGATTATACACTAACTATTGCAGGATTCAGCTATGAATCGCCGCGATCAATCATGGCAGGCGAGTATATGCGATGGAGGATTGACGAGGAGAAGAAAGGGGATCGTCCGCTCTTCCGGCCATTTGTCAACTGGCTTGCAGAGAATCATCCGGAAACCTTTTCAAAACTTCCAATGCTCTGGCAGGGCATTTATTCAGATTCTGATCCTGCACAGTACCGGAGTTTCCGAATTATCCTCGATCCGGCATCAACCAAACCAATTCCTGCACCTGCGTTCCGGAGCATGATAGACGATCTCTTTGCAAAGGATCTTCTGAAAAGCATATACAATGGTGCATCTCTTGCAACACTCTTTGAGTCTTTTAAAAAGAATCAGGCACTATAGGAAGGCATCATGGATCCGGTCAGGATTTGTTCAGATCTTATCAAAATAAACAGTGAAAACCCACCCGGCATTACTTCAGAGGTCGCCGAATATATCAGCGATCTGCTCAGTTCCCTTGGGATTGCTACAGATGTTATTGAGAATAAACCCGGCCATTGCAATCTCATCTCCAGAAGACAGGGCGATCCCCTCCTGCTCTGCGGGCATATCGATGTTGTTCCAGCACTTGATGAAGGATGGACGCATCCCCCCTACTCGGGTTTCATCGATGATATGTTTGTCTGGGGACGGGGTAGTACGGATATGAAAGGAGGATGTGCCTCCCTCATTGCGGCCATCGCCTCTCTCATAGATGATGGTATTGATCCTGCTGTTTCACTGGCCTTTGTCTGCGACGAAGAGGTAGGAGGGCCACATGGCATCCATCATCTCCTGAACAAAGAGCTGATATTGCCTTCAGACTGCATTATTGCAGAGCCAACACCTGCAATAGCTCCCTGTATCGGGCAGAAGGGGCTCTGCCGCTTTACAATTGACTTTAATGGCTCTCCAGGCCATAGCTCCCTCTATCCCATTATTGGAAGAAGCGCGATCATGGATGCACTGGCGTTTCTTGATTACCTGAAGCAGATTCATGAACGGGAGTTCCCGATTGATCCGACAATGGCCCGCCTAATCGATCAATCAGAAGATGTACTGGAGGGGATCTTCCAGACTCCGGGCCTCCGATCAATCCTGACCAGAATAATGTTTAACCCCGGTGTTATCTCGGGTGGTGAGAAGGCGAATATTGTGGCACAGAAATGCAGGCTTGAGGTCGATCTCCGCCTTCCCTTTGGATGTGATGCCCACGATCTCCTGAGTGAGATCAGATCATATGCACCTGATACTAAAATTACCCCATCAAGCATCTGGAATCCCTCCCTGACACCACCGGATTCAGATATTGTCCGAAGGATCTGTGACCAGATCAGCGCTGTCTATACGATCAAAGCAGAGCCGATTGTCCAGTGGGCTGCAAGTGATGCACGTGAGCTTCGAAAGAAGGGGTTCGCAGTGGTCGAATATGGCCCAGGGGATATCAGGACACTCCATGCTGTTGATGAACGGGTCAGGCAGGATGATCTCAGGAAGGCAGTTCATGTCTATTCCGGGGTGATCCTTTCGTATAATCAGGATCTTCGGTGAATTCACCATCTTCTATTATATACTTTGAATGGTAACTGATGAACCATGAACCTGAGGCATGAGGGGTATCTGCTCATTGCGATTCTCTTCATCGTTCTTGTAAGTGGGTGCACCGCCCCTCCACAGACGATAGTCGAAACACCGACCGCCACACCTGAGCCTGTACAACCAGCCCCCACACATGCCCAGACGCCGGCTGCAGTCATAGATCCATCTGTTGTTGTGCCTGCAACTCCCTATCCGACAGGCACCCTGAGGCCTGAGCCCGAACAGGCGCCATCCGTAATCAGGCCGACTCCGGAAACAGTGGGATACAAAACGGTCTATTCTGAAACGATTGAGCCACGTTTTTCTGAAACCGCGATGATAGTCGAGGTGACAAAGGCCCCACTCATTATTACCGCCAAAATAACTCCGGAGACAGTCACCCGCACGGTTACCGGCACCAGTCAGTATGGTAAAAAAGAAGAGTTCTCAGTAGTTGTCACACGACCCTCTGAAAATGCCTGGTTTGAATGTACTGTCCGTGATGCAGGAACCGGCGAAATCATCGTGCAGGACGGATACAATCGGGGATATACACAGAATACCAACATGGCAATCACTATACGGAGAGCGGGTGTGTATCATATCACCTTTGGCGGGAATTTCGTGAAAGCTGAGATCAAGATGCAGCTCCCTGAGACTGCAATTTTGACAGAGCCAATAAACTAATCAATATCTTTTTATCAGAACATCACGTATAGAGTAGAGCACCTTTGCAGGGTCCCGGTAGGGTAGTGGATATCCTAGAAGCCTGCGGAGCTTTTGACCCGGGTTCAAGTCCCGGCCGGGGCGTCCTTTTTCTTTTGATCACAATTATTAATCGAATCGTTCTCCATATTTCTTCGGCAACCAGGAAACCTTCATCTATATTCCCGCATATACAGAACGTCAGGTGAATAACCGATGAAATACGAGATACGGTACAAACCATCCTTCTCACTCCTGGTGGTAACATTAAGCCCCGGTGAGAAGATCACAGCAGAAGCTGGTGCGATGACGTATATGCATCCCTCGATTACTGTATCGACGAGGAAGCGCGAGAAGAGCCTGCTCGGGTCAATCGGGCTCTCACTCCTTGGAGGGCAGAGTTTCTTTGTAACCGATTATACAGCAGGGAATGAACCTGCCGAGGCTGCCTTCAGTGCAGCACCGCTTGGGGATGTGGATACACTCAAAATTGCACCCGGAAATGGCTTTATCGTCCAGAAATCATCCTACCTTGCGGCTACAGAAGGTGTTGACCTGAACATGAAGTGGGAGGGCTTTACAAAAGGCCTCTTCGGACAGGGGCTGTTGATGATCAAAGTCTCCGGAGACGGAACACTCTTCATTAATACTTTTGGAGCAATTGACAAACATCTGCTGAAAGATGGTGAAAAGATGATTGTTGATAACTTCCATCTTGTTGCTTTCAGCGATACCTGCCAGTACCGCGTAACAAAGTTCGGAGGCCTGAAAGAGACTCTCCTCTCTGGTGAAGGTCTTGTCACAGAGATCACAGGGCCCGGCGAGATCTATATCCAGACAAAGAATGTCCGCGAACTTGCAGAGATGATCTGGTCGATCATTGAGCCAAGGGTGCAGGCCAAATCCAGGTAATCTTTTCTTAAGCAGGTGAGGATGAAGCCCACCCTCACACCTTAATACTTCTCCATGCGATTATATTGGGTTAACAGGATTTTGATGAATTGCCATTGATTGCAACCATATCATATCCAAAAGACTCTTACAGAGGGAGATAATCAATGAATGATACGCCCGGCCTGAATTTTGACGAACAGAAAGTGGATAAACTCAAGGAACTGCAGGAGAGCGGAGTCTTAGTCTATCCCTGGGAATTTGCAAGGACAGATCATGCAGCTGAGATAAAAACCAGATTTTCAGAAATCTCGCATGATAAAAGTGAAGAAGCGGTATCAGTTGCAGGCAGGCTGTACACAAAGAGATCCCATGGCAAGACTGTCTTTGCAGATCTGGGTGACGAAAGCGGAAAGATTCAGCTTTATATCCGGAAGAACGATCTTGGTGATGACGCTTTTTCCTTCTTTGCAAAAAATATCGATGTCGGTGACATCGTCGGTGTCCGGGGTCATATCTTCAGAACAAAGGTAGGTGAGATCAGCATCTGGGTTGATGAGATTATTCTCCTCTCAAAAGCGATCTGCCCGCTTCCGGAAAAATACCACGGTCTGACAAATGTGGAGACGAGATACCGACAGCGATACCTCGATCTCATCACAAATGATGAGGCGCGATCAATTTTTAAAACCCGGAGCAGAATCATCAGCAAGCTCAGATCAGATCTCACTGGCAACGGGTTTATGGAATTTGAGACCCCGACGATCCAGCCAATTTATGGTGGTGCAAATGCCCGGCCATTCACGACATACCATAACTATCTCGATCAGAAACTCTACCTCAGGATTGCCCCTGAGCTGTACCTGAAACGTTTGATCGTCGGAGGGTTTGAGAAGGTCTTTGAGATTGCGAAGAACTTCAGGAACGAGGATATTGATACCCATCATAATCCCGAATTCACAATGGTTGAGATCTATTCGGCATATGCAGATTACAATGATATGATGAGCCTGACCGAGGATCTCATATCAGGTATCATCCACGAGGCTGCCGGAACCTCTGAGGTCGTCTTTGAGGAAGAGACTATCAGCTATTCCACACCATGGAGACGGATATCAATGGAAGAATCGGTTCTTGATGCAGCAGGAATCGACATCCATACACGATCAGTCGAAGAACTCAGGGAACTGGCACAAAATGAAAAGATTGAGGGCTGGGAAAAAGCCACAACACCCGGAGAGTTCCTGGTGCTTTTCTTTGAGCATTATGTCGAACCCACGCTTATCCAGCCAACATTCATCTATGACTTCCCCATTGAAAATTCGCCACTTGCCAAGAAACACCGGACGAAAACCGGCTTCACCGAACGTTTTGAATTGTTTATCGCCGGAATGGAGATAGCAAATGGATTCTCTGAGCTCAATGATCCCCTCGATCAGAAGGCGAGGTTCGAAGAGCAGGATGCCAAACGGCAGCGTGGCGATCTTGAAGCACAGATGATTGATTATGACTTCATCAATGCGCTTGGATACGGGATGCCACCGACCGGGGGAGTCGGGATTGGAATCGATCGGCTTGTGATGCTCGCAACCGGGCAGAACTCGATTAAGGAAGTGATCCTCTTCCCCTCCATGAAGCCGATCAAGTCAGGCGAAGAGGAATCTTTAGAAGAATCATCAGAATAGGGCAATGATCCCCTCAGAGAGAGCATCGGGTTATCCTGACGATCTCAACGTTTTTTGAAAAAAAAATGAAGAAGATTTTCCTCTTAGGGCTTTGTTTTCATTGCTTCTGACAGAATCCTGATTCCATCCCTGATATCCTGCATATCCACCACTTCAACCGGGGAGTGAATATAGCGGGCCGGAATTGAGAACGGGACGCTTGGGATGCCGCCCTGTTCAAGATGGATAATGGTTGCATCGGTATTTCCACCGGTTCCAACTTCGATCTGGTACGGGATGGCGGACGCATCGGCTGTGCTCCTCAACCACTGGACCATTGCCTGATCAGATAATAATCCTCTTCCGCTTGCAGAAACAAGAATGATTACAGGCCCCTTTCCCATCTCGATGCTCGCGTCCTTCTTCTCAATACCCGGATGATCGCCCGGGATAGTGACGTCGATTGCGATGGCGCAGTCCGGGTTGATTGCATATGCACTTGTCTTTGCACCTTTCAGCCCCACTTCTTCCTGAACTGTAAAGACTGCATAGACCGTATGTTCGGTCTCAAGCTGCTTCAGCGTCTCGATGATCATTGCAACACCAACCCGATCATCGAATGCCTTTCCGGTGATCCTGCTACCCGCAAGCGCTTTGAACTCCCGATCGATGGTGATTGGGCATCCGATCTCAATACCGAGTTCTGCAACTTCTTCAGCCGATGTAGCTCCGATATCGATGAAGAGATCTTCAGGCTTCAGCGTCTTCTTCCTGTCTTCATCGGACATCATATGAGGTGGTTTTCCACCAAGGACACCTATGACCGGACCTTTTGTTCCATGGAGAATGACACGCTGGGCATAGAGAGCAGGAGTGAACCAACCGCCGATGGTGACAAACCGAATGAAACCCCGGTCATCGATATACTGAACCATACAGCCGATCTCATCCATATGGGCAGCAAGCATCACCTTGAAGTCGCCACCTTTCTTAACGGCAATCAGATTCCCCATAGAATCGGTTTTGATCTCATCGACATACGGAGCAATCTCTTCTTTGATGATCTCCCTGATGTTCTCTTCACGGCCGGAGAGGCCATGTGCATCAGAGAGCTTTCTGAGTAAATCGAGCACCATGATATTCACTCATACAACGTTTCGTATCCGATTAAGTGCTTCTTTCAGGGCATCCTGGGAAGCAGCATAACTGATCCTTGCATATCCGACACCCTGAGTTCCAAACGCAGTACCGGGCACAATGATCACGCCTGCTGCGATGATCGCCTCCAGCTGTTCTGCACTCATCGGGACAAACAGATAGAATGCCCCTTCTGGAACGGTGAAATCAAAACCCATCTCCTTTAAGCCACCTGCCATCAGGTCACGACGGGCATGATATTCATCCCGCATCGCACGCACAACACCCTGATCCCCGGTATAGGCTGCAAGAGCTGCATACTGGGAGATCGATGACGCGCAGGCGATGGTGTACTGGTGGACTTTCAGGCACTCCTCGACAATCTCAAAGGGAGCGGCAAGAACGCCAAGACGCCATCCTGTCATCGCATAGGTCTTGCTGGTGGCATTGATAGTGATGACATTCTCTCCATACCGGGCAGCACTGTAATGTTTTCCCTCATAGATGAAGTGCTCATAGACTTCATCAGAGACGACGAGCACCCCCTGATCATCTGCATACTCCACAATACCCCTGATGGTATCCTCAGATTCAACCATTCCTGTCGGGTTGGATGGAGAATTCAGGACGATCATCCGGGCTCCATCCATCGCTTCACAGGTTCGATCGAAGTCGATCCTCAGATCATCTCCCAGTGGAACCGGATCAGGAACCCCACCTGCAAGTTCCGCAAGAGCGCCATAGGAGACAAAACCCGGATTCGAATAGACAACCCGATCACCCGGATTAATGATCGCCTGCATCGCAATATTCAGTGCTTCGCTTGCGCCTGCACAGACAATCATGTCTGATGCCGAATACTGGAGATTATTCTCGTGCTCAAATTTCCGGGAGATTGCNNTCAGGAATGCCTGAGTTTGGTGTATATCCTGTTTTTCCATCACGTATTGCCTGTATCGCCGCCTCCTTGATATGGAGCGGCGTATCAAAGTCAGGCTGGCCAAGGGCAAGGCTGATCGCATCAGGCCCGGCCGCCTCGAAGATCTTCCTGATTCCTGAAATTTCAAGATTTGTTACCCTGTCTGAAAACTGCATAAACGATCCTCTTACTCGATATTGGTATGCCGTTTCTTTAATTCTCCCTCAGACGTCTCAGTGATCTCCATCAGGTGGGAGACAAGGGCATCAGAGAAGACCATCGATGTGGTCTCAAATATAGTTCCAAGGGGGGCAAATGACTTGTGTTCACCCATCATCTGGCGGATATCATATTCGTGAGACTCGTCGGTGACAGCATCGCGCTGGCTCTCTATCACCACGATTGTATCGGCAATCTGTCCGATCGTTGATTCTTTATTCGAGGTAATCAGTCCGACAGTTGCACCAAGTCCTTTTGCTGTCTGGGCAACATCGGCAATTGATCTGGTGTTTCCTGATCCGGAGAAGGCAATCAGCATATCATTCTTCTCAATTGCCGGAGTAATCGTCTCCCCAACCACAAATGAGGTAAGACCAAGATGCATCAGACGCATCGCAAACGCTTTTGCAACCAGCCCGGATCTCCCGGCACCCATAACATAGATGCGATCGGCGGCAAGGATAGCCTGTGTGAATGCATCAACCTCCTCATCTGCGATAGAATCCGCGATGGACTGGATTTTTCCAGCCATCAGCTTCATCATTTCCAGAACTCCTCCATTCTTACTCATAGGGCATACCTGTAATCATCTTATACCGCCCTCTTATTGAGAGTATCCCAGAGGATGATATGCTCAGGAAAGGGTACTCTGGCTTTGAACGAAACCTCAGAAACAAACAGACATTCCGCGATCCTTATGTAGTGGTTACTCTATTGATACAACTATGGATTATCTGAATCTTATACTGGACTTATTTATCGTAATCTTTGAGATCATCGGTGCAATCATGATCATCTATGGTGGTTTACGGGGAGCTATCGGGGTTATTTATATTGAATTCCTAAAAAATCCAGCCTTCTCATATAATCACATACGGAAAGATTTCACCAACAAGCTGATCTTTGGCCTTGAGTTTATCATTGCAGCAGATCTTCTCGCCACAATTCTCGCGCCTTCAATAGAGGATGTACTGCTCCTTGGTGCTATCGTCGCAATACGAACAGTTCTGTCCTACTTCCTCTCAAAAGAAACCCAGGAGTATCCATTGAGCGATGGCTAAAAAGTTCTCGGATAGCCAAAAAATCGACATTATTGGTATGTATCTTTGCCCAGCACCAGACGGAGAAGATCCTCTGACCGCTCAACCCGGAGCGTCCGGACAGAGGACTCCTTCGTCTCTTCAGGATGCCAGTCTCCATATGCTGCATGAATAGTGCACATTCCAAGCCGGTTTGCCGGTTCGATATCGCGTCGGATGCTGTCACCGATATGGATTGTATGAACCGGATCGGCCCGGATCGAGTCAAGCGCCATCAGAAATGAATCCGGATCCGGCTTTCGCCTGCCACTGATATCCGGAGTCATAATGATATCAAAATACTGAAAAAGATCTGCCTTTTTCAACCGTTTTTCCGCATGATCGGAGTCTGCATCCGTAACCACACCAAGCCGCATTCCTTTTGAGCGTAATCCGGAAAGCATCTCTTCAATCCCTTGGTAGGGAGAGATATTGAGGAGTTTTTCGGTCTCATAGAGAGTACATGATTCAAGATATGTTGCTGATCCCGAAACTCCTATGTCAGAGAGATAATCAAAGATATTTCCATAGTCTTCAAACCCATACCGCTTCCTGAGAAAGTATGAGAAGAGTTCATCGGGATTACCGCATCCGAGTTTATCGATAACAGCAGCACAGGCCTTCTTTTTAGCAGATATAAAATCTACAAGGGTATTATCGAGATCAAAGAGGACAGCATCAAAAACGCCGTCATGGAGTAGGAAATCCTGCATATCCACCAGACACCTTATGGTTGCATGCGCATCTTGATACAGGTTTGGATAGAAACAGTTGATACCATGAGAGAAAGGGGGGTTTCTGGTGACGAAGAGGCTTAGTCTCCGGGTTCTCTTCATCGCAGTCTTCGCCTCAATGCTCGGGCTTGGGATTGTGGTCCCACTGCTTCCCTACTATGCCGACACCCTTGGAGCTACAGGCATTGGAATCGGGTTGATATTTTCTGGTTTTGCCCTTTCGCGTGCGGTTTTTATGCCCCTCATCGGACGGTACTCAGACAGGAGAGGGAGGAAGTATTTCATCCTCATCGGACTTGGCCTCTTCACCATCCTCTCAATCTCCTATATCTTCGCCTCTTCAGTTGCCGGACTGACTCTTGTGAGGATTGCTCATGGATTTGCCTCGGCAATGGTGGTTCCTGTTGCAATGGCATATGTTGCGGATTTCTCACCCCCGGGTAAAGAGGGGCTCTGCATGGGTTCATTCAACACCTCGCTCTTCCTTGGACTTGGTTGTGGACCATTGATCGGCGGTGTTGTCCTTGATGCAGTCGGAATTGAGATGGTCTTTCTGCTCATGGCAGCACTTTCAGGTGTTGCTTTCCTGATCTGCCTCGCGTTCCTGCCGGAAGCTCCATCTCTTCAGAGAATGACCTCATCAATACGGCTGGCTGCGGGAAGTATCCATATGAAGCCGATCCTTTTCTTCCGGATCATGAATGCCTATGCAAATGGGACGTTCATGGTATTTCTCCCGGTCATTGCCACCTTCTGGTTTGGACTCAGTGCCTTTGAAGCAGGAGTGATAATCTCTTTGTCGATACTGGCAACAGGTCTTCTCCAGCGCCCATTTGGTACATTCGCGGATCGATTTTCTAAAACGGGCCTCATTGTCCTCGGTAGTGTCATCGTCTCTCTCTGTCTGATCATCATTCCTTTTACCTCCGGGTTCTTTGGTTTGATCATTGTCTCCTTCATTCTTGGAATCGGCAGCGCACTTGCGATGCCCGCATCAACCGCGGTTGTTGCAATTGCCGGGCGGGAATTTGGGCAGGGATCCTGTATGGGTGCTTTCAATACCGCAATGAGTGTCGGAATGGTCACATCTCCGATCATCTCAGGTTATGTGATGGACATCCTTGATATCCGGGCAGCATTTGAGATTGCGGGCATTATTTCCCTTATTGCTGCCATTGCATTTCTGGTACTTGCACGGCGTGCCGGGATTGACTCCTATCATTGAGATAAAAACAATACCTTTAAAGCGACTGGGACAGTATCGTTAATTAGGTGAATTGGGTGGAGATCATCAAGATCCCGAAGATGGAGAAGAAGGAGTACGACAGGCTTATCGAGGAGGGTTATATCTCCCGGATAGCATTCCAGGGAGAAAAATATCCTTATATTGCCCCTTTTCTCTATGTATTTGATGGAAAACATTTGTATTTCCTTTCAACAAAGTATGGCAGAAAAGTTAACCTCTTCCGGGAGAGCCCCTATGTGTCTGTAGAGGTGGAGAAGTGCTCCAAAGATCTCTCCTGTTACACATTCGTGACGATGCAAGGGAGAATTGAAGAGGTGACTGACTCGATCGAGAAGAAGATCGTGCGCGAGAACTTTGTCAGCCTGATCAAAGAGAAGAAACTTTCAATTAACATCCTCGCGGCGCTCGGTCATTCGCCACAGGATCCACCCGAATCCATAGCACGGGAAGAGAGATCAATGGTCTGGAAATTATCCGGAGTAAAGGATATCGTCGCGCTAAAGAATGTCTGATCACTCCATCATTCTTTGATTGAGTAGACTCCTGCATCTTCCCGGACGAAACCTTCCTCTTTGAGATCTGATAATACCCTCTTGATTCGGCCTGTCTCTCTATTGTTTGTATCAGTGAGCAGAGAGATAAAATCGTTCTTTTCGATCTCTTTTCTCTCAAGGAGGAGGCGAAGTGCAGAGCCCCGAATCTCCCGATCAGATCCGGCGAACGGAGTCTGGCGTGTATAATGCCTGCTACGCTTATTCGGGTTATTTAGCCTTTTTTTCAGAAATGTCCCATAATCCATGAGCGCACTATACCACTCCCCGGGGTTATCCTGGTAGAGGGCATCGCGGATGATGGGGAGTATATCAGTATCATGGATATCATCCTGATCCTGGAAGAAATAATGGATAAAGATCCGCCTGATATTCGTCTCGATATAGACAACCGGCATATTGAATGCATATGCACAGATTGCCGAAGCAGTTGCCTTTCCAATGCCCGGGAGCCTTTCAAGGATAGCAGGATCTGCTGGCACTGAACTGCTATACTCATCTTTCAGGNNTGCTGTCTTCTGGAGATTAATCGCCCGCCGGTTGTACCCAAGCCCGGACCATGCGGAAAGAACTGCGGAGAGTGGAGCGGATGCAAGGCAGTCGATTGTTTTGAATTTATCAATAAAAAAGGTATATTTTGGAGCTACCCGTTCCACCTGGGTCTGCTGGAGCATGATTTCTGAGATGAGGATTGAGTAGGGATCAGTTGTTCTGCGCCAGGGGAGATCACGCCCGTAATGCCGGTAATATGAGAGTATAAGATCAGAGAAGAGTTCAATTGACTTTTCATCCGGGCCTGTTGCTGCGGCTTTTAGAACTGCTCTCTCTTTCCCGGTAAGCTCATAATCAAGCGTTCCGTCCACGATACATTATTCGAACGTACATGAACAAATACTTCTTTGTACCGGCATATGGGAGGTATTATCTGTTACATCCCCGATATCACCACCTATGATCAATCCGGAACGGATACACTACCGGAGAGAGGGAGATGAGGGATCCGGGGACCGTGTGATCTACTGGATGCAGCGATCACAGAGGGCAGAAGAGAACCATGCCCTTGAGTATGCGGTCAATGNNGGAGTTCCGCTATCTGTTCTCTTCTGTCTCGATCCGGATTACCCGCTCGCAACACCCCGAACGTTTCGTTTCATGATCGAGGGGCTGGCCGGGACCCGGAAGCATCTTCTTAACCGGGGTATACCCCTCTCATTGAAACTGGGTGATCCGGATCAACTGGTGCCTCGTTTCATTCAGGATGCTGCATTGCTGGTTATGGATCGTGGATATCTCAGGCATGAGCGTCAGATCCGTCATGCCGTTACAGAAGAGGCAGACTGCCCGGTAATTGAAGTTGAATCAGATTGCGTGGTGCCGGTTCGGGCTGCATCGCTCAAAGAAGAATGGTCCGCTGCCACGCTGAGACGCAGGATAACTCCCCAGATCTCTCATTCTCTTCGTCCTGTAGAAGAAATTCCGCTGAAACGAACCACGCCGAATGAGGGAGAGTCAGATTATGATCTGGCAGATATCGATGGTTTGTTGAAGAAGATCGGCTTTGTTGAACCACAAGACTCACTCGTTGCGCGTGGCGGACGATCTGAAGCTGAACAGAAACTCATGGATTTTCTCGCATCTCCCTCTCATCTCTATAATACAGCACGGAATGATCCCGGACGTGAGGTCACCTCGGGGCTCTCTCCCTACCTGCATTTTGGACAGATCTCGCCTTTGGAAGTGGCACGCGCAGCCTGGGATCGGCCCGGTTTTCTTGAGGAGTTGATCGTCAGACGGGAGCTTGCCATCAACTTTGTATGGTACAATGAACAGTATGATTCCATCAACTGCCTTCCGGAATGGGCAGGAAAAACCCTTCGTGAACATGCTGAAGACACCAGAGACTATCTCTATTCATTTAAAGAGCTGGAACAGGCAGAGACACATGATCCCTTCTGGAATGCAGCCCAGAAGGAGATGATCCTCACCGGGAAGATGCACAATTACATGCGGATGTATTGGGGGAAGAAGATTCTGGAATGGTCTGAAACACCGGAGATCGGATACCAGAATGCCCTTATCTTAAACGATACCTATGAGCTGGATGGCCGGGATCCAAACGGATATACCGGTATTGCATGGTGTTTTGGGAAACATGACCGCGCCTGGAAGGAACGCCCCGTCTTTGGGAAGGTGAGGTACATGAATGCAAACGGACTGATGCGGAAAGGAGACATCACCGGATATGTAGAGAGGATAGATGAGTTATCAGGTATGTCCAGATAGAAATCTCATCATGCGATTATGAAACAGGGGGGCCAATTGGTGAGAGATTGGGATCATCCGTATCCGGTGATCTCATAATCGATGACAGAAGATTGCCCGGCGCACTCTTTCGCATTTTTCATCCCCTCTTCGATCATCTTCCTGATCAGCGCCGGATAGACCGCACCGACGATCTGTGCTACAGGACGACCCTGGCAAAAAACCGCAAATGTAGGTGTGCTCATAATGCCATACCGCTCGGCAATCCAGGAATTTATTGCAATATCTATCCTAACGAAGGTTATCGCACCGTGTAGTTCTTCAGCATATCCTTCGAAATAGGGCATTATAGATCTGCAATGGGGGCAGGTTGGAGAATAGAAGAGAACAGCAACCGGATCTGCTGCTTTTTCAACGTTCTTCTCCCAGCTCATCGTATCCAGTTCAAGGACAGGTGACATGAAAACCACCACCTTTGATTATCTTACCCCCACTACTTGAATTTACTCCTCGCCAATGCAGTGGTTGATGACGATCTCTGAAATATCACTTGAATACTCTCCGATACGGGCGATGCTGTTGGCTATGTATCCAAAATAGATGCTTGCCGGGCTCTTCTGCTGTATGCTCAGGGCCTTGAGTTTGGTATACAGTCCCGTGAGTTCAGCAAGCGATACGATGCCGGCATTTGCCTCCTGAATATTCCGATCATAAAAGGATCGCATACTTCGCTTAAAGATGGTGAGTGCCAGCTCATCGGCTCTTCTGAACATCTGAATCGTTTCAACATCGATTACAATGTCGCAATCAGACTCAAAATCCAGTAGAAGAAGATTCTGGACATTGGTTGCAATCGTCACCGCATGATCGGCGATCCGCTCAATTGTACGGGATATCTGGAAGAATGTCATTGCAGCACCAGCGGTGATATTCATCTTCCGCGAAAGCGCAGGATCATGGGTGATCAGATGGTACTGCCTGCTTATCAGCCAGTGGAGGCGATCGATGTCATTATCACGCGATATGACATCCTGGCAGAGTGAAGCGTTACTCTCTTCAAGGGCGGTGATGGCATCCTCATGCATCGACTTCACAATTGTATACATCCGTTTGATCGTGTTGTCAAGCGGCATTTCAGAAGGATTTAAGATATCCTTTAGGGTAATGGAAGTGTCATTCTCTTCAGCCACCTCCTGTCCGATGGTCATCTGGGTATAGAGCCTCACCATCTGCCTCACTTCAGAGGGGATTCGTACCTTTGATGTAATCCTGATGGCAGTATATCCTGTGATATATGCGCTGATTAAGCACCGGAAGAGGCAGTCGGGACCGGCATAATCCTTCAGGAAAAACTCCTTCTCCCTCTGGGAGGAGATTCCTTTGATATCGGCTGTGATCAGCAGTGTCCCATCCGCCTGGGTGATAATCCCGATCGGATCGTTCTTCTGTATATGGTGTTTCTGTGCCCAGCTTTTTGGGAGTGAGAGGACAAATGATGAGCCTCCGGTCACCTGGATCTTCCGGATATCCATAGTATCTAATCACATCCTGAAGAGAAGATATACCTCTATAGAGAATAAATGTTAATATAGATATACCTATACTTTCTGATAAGCCAATACTCTCTATCAGGTTTTATCATAGTGTTTTCTGCCATACACATAATCGATGACTCGTTCATTCAGCATTCGATCCTCTTCGGCATTCCTCGCCGGAGCAGTAGTTCTCCTGCTTGCAGCCGCCCTTGTGAGCGGTTGTGTCGGTAGTGACACCTCAGTTGAACAACGGTCGATCTCAGTCACGGGATCGACAACTGTGCTTCCAATCGCACAGATAGCAGCCGATGCCTACATGGATAAGCACCTAAACGATGAGATTCTCGTCTCTGGTGGAGGATCCAGTGTCGGTATCAAGGCAGTCGGTGAAAAAACAGCAGATATCGGCATGGCCTCCCGTGATATCAAATCCTCAGAGATGGAGCAGTATCCGGGCGTTGTCGAACATATTATTGCAGTTGATGGGATTGCACTCATCGTACATCCTGAGAACCAGGTCTCCTCACTGAGTCTCGATCAGATAAAAGCAATATACAAGGGGGATATTATCAACTGGAAAGATGTTGGAGGCAATGACCGGCAGATCGTTGTTGTTGGCAGAGACAGTGCTTCGGGAACCCGTGAGTTCTTCTATGACGAGGTTATGAAGAAGGAAGAGTTCGTCAGGACCCAGCAGGAACTCAACTCCAATGGTGCAGTAAAACAGACCGTTGCCCAGACGCCTGATGCTATCGGCTATGTCGGACTTGGATATATCGACACAACCGTCAAAGCAGTCAGCATCAACAAGGATGGCGCGCTCATTGCACCAACGATTGCTAATGTGAAGAATAAAACCTACCCGATCGCCCGCGGCCTCCACATGTATACAAATGGCCCCGAGACCGGTCTGATCAAAGACTATCTTGACTTCCTGATGAGTGCAGAAGGACAGCAGATCGTCTCGAAAGAAGGCTTTGTGCCAATTCTTTAAACTCTCTTTTTCTGATCATCATGCAGAAGAACAGATTTGAATCCCGGATTTCAGATCTCTTTACCAGACAGAATAAAGAAAAGGCAATCTGTGGTATCTGGCTTGGAACTGCACTTGTCGCAGTCATTACGATCATCCTTATCCTCGGCTTCCTGGTAAAAGAAGGTCTTCCTGCGATCCTTGAGATCGGTATACCTGCATTTATCTTCAATGAGATCTGGACACCAACCAGTGAGATCCCAAGCTATGGCATCTATTCACTGATCATCGGAACTATTCTTGTCACCATTGGCGCAGTCATAATTGCTGTTCCTCTTGGGATTGGATCTGCCATCTTCATTGCCGAAGTTGCACCTCCGCAGTTCCGTGAGGCAGTAAAGCCCGCAATCGAACTTCTGGCAGGCATTCCATCTGTTGTGTATGGTTTTTTTGGTCTTGTTGTCCTGACAAACTGGCTCAGAATCTCACTTGATCTCTCATCCGGTGCCACCTGGCTTGCAGGATCGATTATTCTTGGGATCATGGCCCTGCCGACGATTGTATCGGTCTCTGAAGATGCAATCAGCAGTGTCCCAAAAGATTTTCGATCTGCGTCTCTTGCTCTTGGAGCGACACGATGGCAGACGATCACCGGCGTTCTGATCCCATCCGCCCTCTCAGGGATTACAGCAGCAATAATCCTTGGCCTCGGGAGAGCAATCGGCGAGACGATGGCAGTGCTCATGGTAACAGGAAATGCAGCAGTCATTCCTGATCCGATCTATAATATCCTCTCACCAGTTCGAACACTCACCGCCACACTGGGTATTGAGATGGGGGAGGTTGCGATAGGAAGCACTCATTACCACGCACTCTTTGGAATGGCTCTTGTACTCCTTCTGATCACCCTGATCGTCAACCTCTCTGCAACATTCATCCTGGCGCGTATCCGGGAGGGGCAGACCGGCAGTCCCAGAGCGCCATTATTCTCTCATAATCATCGAAACCAAATCAAATCGATACTCCTACCGGTAATCCTGGTTGGACTTTGTTTGTTCTCATATCATGTCGTCGGAATTCACGGCATAGCCATCCTTGCAGCGATCCTTGCACTCGGGTATGCCGGATCAAGGCTTCTCTCCCGACAATCAAAAGAGAAGATTGCCTTTGGAGCCGTCACCTTTGCAACAACACTTGTACTTTTTGCACTTGTTGCGATCATCTTCGATATTGTCTCAAACGGACTGCCCGCAATCACATGGGAGTTTTTGACCGAAGGTCCACGAAATCTTGGCCGTGAGGGAGGGATCTTCCCGGCGATTGTCGGCACCCTCTATCTTGTCGCAGGAGCGGTCGCCATCGCCCTCCCTATCGGGGTGGGAGCTGCAATCTACCTGAATGAATATACTCTCGAAGGACAGCTTACAAAGATCATACGTGCCGGAAACGATCTCCTGAATGGAACACCCTCAATCGTCTTCGGCCTCTTCGGGTTTGCTTTTCTTGTCATCTTTGTCGGTCTTGGTGTTTCGTTATTAGCCGGACAGATCACCCTTGCCCTGATGATACTCCCGACAATAATCAGGACAAGTGAAGAGGCGCTGAAGTCTGTTCCCGACTCCCTCAGGCATGGGAGCCTTGCACTGGGAGCGACCAGATGGCATACTATCTCACGAGTCGTACTTCCGGCTGCTGCTCCGGGCATTCTTACCGGAACAATCCTCGGTATCGGGAGAGCCGCAGGAGAGACTGCACCGCTCCTCTTCACTGCCGTCGTCTTCTCAAAACGATATCTCCCGACATCGGTATTTGAGCCGGTGATGGCGCTTCCCTATCATCTCTTCATCCTGGCAACCAATGTGCCCGGTGCAGAAACACAAAAATATGGTACCGCACTTGTTCTCCTCGCCCTGGTCACCGGCATTTACACCATTGCCATCATCCTGAGAAGGCATGCAAGAAAGACCGTTACGTGGTAATTTACGTGGTAATATATGAAAGAAAAAGCTCTTGAAACAAAAAACCTTGACCTGTATTATGGTGAGGCACAGGCACTTGATTGTGTCAACATCAAAATCCCGAAACATAAGGTCACGGCATTGATCGGTCCATCAGGGTGTGGAAAATCAACACTGCTCCGGTGTTTCAACAGGATGAATGATCTCATACCTGGTTGCAGTATGAAAGGATCGATCCTCTACCATGGCAGGGAGATCGCCGGGAGATCAACTGATGTTGTTGATCTCCGGAAAAAGATTGGCATGGTCTTCCAGCAGCCAAATCCCTTTCCAAAATCAATCTTTGAAAATGTTGTCTATGGTCCGAGGGTGCATGGAATTAAAGATAGAAAGATGCTTGATGCCATTGCAGAAAATAGCCTGAAAGGAGCAGCTCTCTGGGATGAAGTTAAGAACAGGCTCCATGAACCTGCCCGAGGTCTCTCCGGGGGGCAACAGCAGCGTCTCTGTATCGCACGAACCCTCTCTGTGGATCCTGATATCATTCTGATGGATGAGCCCTGTTCAGCACTTGATCCGATTGCAACAGCCAGGATAGAAAACCTCATCACTGAGCTTAAGGAAGAGTATACGGTTGTCATTGTGACCCATAATATGCAGCAGGCGGCACGCATATCAGACTATACAGGGTTTATGTACATGGGAAGATTAATCGAATTCGACACGACGTCAGTGATCTTTGAACGTCCGAATGAAGAACTGACTGAAAATTATATTACCGGGAGATTTGGGTGATAATGATGAAAGACCATTTCCACAGTGAACTTGATGAATACCAGCAATCGGTTGAGCAGTACAGCATATTCGCCCTCAACATGCTCCGTGATTCCTTTGAAGCCTTCAGGTCGATTGATCGGGAGCAGGCCTGCGAAATTGCCGGAGGAATGGAAAATCACAGTATAACCTGTGAGACTTCAAATGGGCAGCCGGAGATGCATCAGCAGTTAATGGTTCCAAGAAAGGTGTTCCTCAGTTTGAAAAGCGATCAGCTTGAAGAGGAGGGGCTCAAGCTGATAGGGCTTAACCAGCCTGTGGCAAGGGATCTCCGCACCATCTCCTGCTGCATGAACCTCATCACCTCATCAGAGAGGATCGGAAGATATGGAAAGGATATCTGCCACTGCACCTACAAACTCCCGGACGGTGTTCATATACAAGATATGGTAGGGCTTCCGGAGATGGCTGCACTCTCAATCTCGATGCTCGAAGATGCCATCAACGCCTTCCGGACACATGATCTTGACATTATCAGGGGTTTCTCAAAACGTGATGATGTGATTGATCGGATGCGATACAACATCTATGAGGATTGTATCGGGATCATGGAAGAAGATCCCAGAACCATTCCATACTGTGCAACATACCTCCTCATCGACCGGTATCTCGAACGGTGTGCGGATCATGCATGCAAGACCGCCGAGAAGATCCATTACATGGTCACCGGTGAACGGGTCGATATCCGGTAATCCTCTCGTTTAGCGCTTCGCTAATCCTTAAGGGTTTTAAATCGGTACGATCATCAACTGGTTCTCGGATGACTGAATCATGTATTCAGATCTCTTAATTCAGGCGCCGGATATCCAGAAATGATGGACGGTGAAAATGATTGATTTCCTGCCTCTTTGAGAAGATTACGAAATATGCTGGAATAGAACCGTGTATCGAC
>DAJQ01000050.1:0-62496 GCA_002496395.1 Methanocorpusculaceae archaeon UBA456 | reverse complement strand
TGCTTCGCAGGGAGGTTGTACCGGGTGACCGCATATGCAGCGCAGGAGGGGCGGGAATGCTCCTTTGGTCTGCCAGAGCAGATAAACACCCGATTCTTTCAGAATCGCCTTTCAGGTTGCTCTGATGAGCAAGGGTTTATCAACTCTGTCATCCTGCTCACTCGCTACCCCCCCGATACCCGCGCCGCACATGCTTCAAACTACCCATATGAAATAGCAAGCAAACCCTCTTTTTATCTCCATCTGTGCCATATGTATGCATAATGGAGAGGAGTATCCACATCCCTGAACTCCTGGCGCCTGCCGGATCGCGCGAGGCATTTGAAGCTGCAATTGCGGCAGGAGCAGACGCAGTCTACCTCTCAGGCAGCCGCTTCGGCGCACGGGCTTATGCTACAAACTTCGATGATGATGCACTCGAACAGGCCATACAGGATGCTCATGCCCGCTCAGTCAGGGTCTATGTTACCGTCAATACCCTTGTATCAGATGATGAACTGCCTGCCGTGGCCGAATACCTGCTCTTCCTCTATAGAATCGGGGTAGATGCAATCCTCATCCAGGATCACGGGGTGCTCTCGATTGCACGCCAGCATGTGCCACGCCTCAGGCTCCATGCCTCAACCCAGATGACGATCCATTCCATTGAAGGGCTCAGGTATGCGGCAGCACATGGGATCAGCCGTGTGGTCCTGGCACGGGAGCTCTCAATCGATGAAATCAGGAGTATGCAGCATGAGGCAGATGCGCTTGGCATAGGGCTGGAGCTCTTTGCACATGGCGCTCTCTGTATGGGATACTCGGGGCAATGCCTTCTCTCATCAGTGATTGGTGGGCGAAGCGGAAACCGGGGCACCTGCGCCCAGCCATGTCGCCGGAAGTACATGCCGATCATCGGATCATCGGATCGATATGGAAGGGTGGTTCCGGATGGAGACGAGAGGGAATTCCGATATCTCCTCTCAACACAGGATCTCGCGACCTATCCCCTGCTCCCTGAGATGATGGATGTCGCGGCACTTAAG
Organism: Methanocorpusculaceae archaeon UBA456; assembly: GCA_002496395.1. Classification (GTDB taxonomy): domain Archaea; phylum Halobacteriota; class Methanomicrobia; order Methanomicrobiales; family Methanocorpusculaceae; genus Methanocalculus. The sequence continues at coordinate 61,471 of DAJQ01000050.1, read as the reverse complement.
ATCGAAGGGAGGATGAAGTCGCCGGAATATGTCGCAACCGTCACCTCGATCTACCGGAAGGCACTCGATCAGATTCAATCAGGAACATTCTCACCCGATCCCGCGGAGCTCCTCTCGGCACAGTTTGCCTTTAATCGCGGCTTTACCCGGGGACATCTTTTTGGGGCACGAGGTTCAGCATTTGTCTCAGAAGATCGCCCTGACAACCGGGGTGTCCGGTTTGGGACAGTCCAGTGGTATGATCGTGAGCGGTGTGAAGCGGTCATCGGCGATCTGGTTGCGCCATATCCTGAGAGAGGGGATGGGATCGTCTTCACAAAAGATGGAGAGGAAGATATCGGCTGTGAGATTCGGACTTCTCTCAGGACTGAGAGTGGACGGATGCGGGTAAAAGTTCCTGTTCCCGTGAAGAGGGGAATGGAAGCTGCAATCAACAGGCGTGCGGTTGTGGAACAGACCGCCGCAGCAATAATTGCAGGCTATAAAAGAGGTGGAGGCCGGAAGGTCAGGATAACGCTGTCAGTCGGGATGGATGAGGGGCATCTCTCAGTGGCTGCCCATCTCAACGGGATGAATGGGGAGAAGCTCACCGTCACCGCACGATCAGCCACCCCGATGGCAGAGGCGAAGACACGGCCGCTGACCGCCGAAACCATCTCAGACCTCTTAACCCGCACCGGTGAGACACAGTTTGAGGCAGTTATCGAAGAGATACACTATGATGGCGGGCTCTTCCTTCCCATACAGGAGATAACCGCACTCAGGAGAGGGGTGCTTGCAGAAGCAGAAAAAGCCCTGATCCGATCTGCCGAACCTGTTCCCGGGGAAGTGGAAGAAGCAAGGATGCGCCTCAGCCTCTTCACACAGCAGACTAGAACACCCGCTGTCAGGCGATCCGATCCCCCGCTCATCGCCGTCTATGCAGATTCAATCGATCAGGTGAGGGGTGCGCTTGCAGGCGGCTGTAAACGGGTCTATTATGAACCCGCAGCCGCGCTCTCCTCATGCGGGAGAAGGCAGAAACTGAGCGTCCCGGAATGGCAGGCGAAAGTAATGGATGAACTCAGTGGAGTAAAGGAGCTCTGCCATCAGCATAGTGCAGCCTGTTTCTGGAAGTTTCCAGATATCACACCCCGGGGATTCCTCGATGCTGCCCTGCCGCTTATGGAGAATCTGCACTCTGCCGGAATCGATGGAGTTATGGTCGGAGGGGTGGGTATCTCCGAGGCAGTACAGGCATGTGTTCCGGAGATGGCTGTTGCCGGATCTTCAGCACTGAATATCACCAATCACTCTGCTCTCCGGGAACTGAAGGCACCCTACATTTCAATTGCCCTCTCAAGAGAGATCTCAGTTACAGAACTTCAGAGCCTCTGTATCAGGGAAGATGAAGTGGTTGAGTTCTTTGTGCAGGGATCTGTTCCGGCGATGGTCACCGAACACTGTATTGCCTATGGGAGATTCCCCTGTCCGTCAGGTACCGGCTCGCATCTTGCAGCTCTGATGGATCAGACAGGCCGATCATTTCCTCTCAGGGTGGATAGCGAGTGCAGGACAATCATTGGAAATGCCGTTGAGACATGCCTCATCGATCACCTGGATCTGATCCTTGATGCAGGAATTGCAATCCTCGGTATTGAGCTTTGCTCCAGAACAGAAGAATATGCCGCTGCTGTCTGCCGGGCATACCAATCTGCCCTGTCGGGGGGTTCTATCGAAAGGATAAAAGATGATATCCGTTCGATCTCATGGGGTGGAATAACAACCGGCCCCTTCCTTGGCGGTGGTTTCAGATGAAGTATATCATATCAATCAATGACCTCTCTCAATTTGATGTCGCAGCAGCAGAAGATCCCTGGGCGATTGAGCTGCGGCTTGACCTGATGGAGTCCTGCACGCCAGCAGACCTTCAGGCGATCAGATCCGGATGGGAAGGACTTCTGCTCCTTACAATCAGGAGTACTGAAGAAGGTGGCCGGTTTGCCGGAGATGCAGAGGAATGGAAACGCCGCATTGAACCGCTTCTTCCCTATGCAGATATGATCGATATCGAGCAGGGATTCTCTCATCATGCAGACTGGGTACGGTCGCTGAAGAAGACGATCATCGCCTCATATCATACTGAAGAGATGCCGGATTCTGATCAGCTCTCACTCTGCGAAAAAGAGCTCCGATCATATGGTGAGATACCAAAGATTGTCGTCTCCCCGAAAAACAACGAAGATGCGATTGCTCTCCAACAGTATCTCATACAGGCAGAGAAACCAATCTGCGTCTCGATCATGGGATCCGGGTATGCATGGCTGAGACCCCTGCTCCTCATCATGGGATCAGAATTCGCCTATTGCCATGCCGGGAATGCGACAGCTGCCGGACAATACCATATCAGGGAGATGAGGGAGGTTATCAGGCTCCTGCTTAAAAGCCAGTGAACCTCTTCTGCATCAGAACTGCATCTATAAGCACGAGTGCAAGCATGCATTCGGCAACAACAAGGACCCTTGGTACAATGCAAGGGTCATGACGCCCTCTGACAGATAGTTCGACCTCATCACCTTCCGAATTGATCGTCTGTTGCAGAAGCGAGATCGAGGGAGTCGGCTTGACAGCACACCGAATGACAATGGGATCGCCATTGCTGATGCCCCCGAGGATACCCCCGGCATGGTTTGTTGCAAACCCGCTCTTTCTGATCGGATCATTGTGTTCGCTTCCAAACATCCGGGCAGCAGCAAAACCCTCTCCGATCTCAACTCCTTTGACCGATCCTATCCCCATCATCGCACCGGCAATGGCGGCATCCAGTTTTCCAAAGACCGGATCCCCAAGTCCCACCGGGCATCCAAAAGCCACAAGCTCAATGATCCCGCCGACTGAATCGCCACTCTCCTTTGCCCGGATGATCTCCGCATCGAACTGATCTGGATTAGAATTCCCATGAATCTCGCAGATACGGGATCGGATCGAGATGCCCTGATCTGCAAGACACTGGAATGCCACTGCACCCGCAGCCACGCGTGCGGCAGTCTCCCGCCCCGAGCTCCGCCCGCCACCCCGGTGATCGCGGTGTCCGTACTTCTGGTGATAGGTGTAATCTGCATGCCCCGGCCGGAAGACCGATCTGAGAGTGTCATAATCACCGCTTCTCTGTGCAACTGATCGGATCAGTATCGCTATCGGCATCCCGGTGGTTCTGCCCTCGAATACGCCAGAGAGGATCTCCGCATGATCCGGTTCTGCCCGCGGTGACATCGTCGGATCCCGGCCAGGCCGCCTTCGATCCATATATGGCTGGATCAGCGCTTCAGTGAGCGGAATACCGGGGGGGCAGCCATCCACCACCACCCCGAGTCCGGGGCCATGGCTCTCGCCGAATGTGGTGCAGCAGAAGAGGCGGCCGAAGGTGTTCATGAGAGCACCTCCCTTATTCGTTCGATTCCGGGATCGATTCCGGTGAGGAGGGTAAACTGGGCACGTGCCTGGTGGATGAACATCTCTGTGCCCTTTATAATCCGGCACCCTGCTGCTTCGGCTTCCCTGAGAAGCGGGGTCATCGGTGGAGTGTAGACCAGATCAAAGATGGTTGTATCTGGTCTCAGTAAACCAGATGGAACCGGGGATCCGTCACCCTCCTTCATCCCGACAGGGGTGGCATTGATGATCAGATCAGCATGTATTGAAGAGGAGAGAGGGGCGCTTGTGCATCCAAACCGGTCTGCAAGCGCCTCTCCACGCTTTTCTGTTCTGTTTGCAATGGTAACGTCCATATCAAGAGACTGAAGGGCATAGACGGCGGCGGCAGCGGCCCCACCAGCACCCACCACGAGGGCATCCCCTCCGCGAAGATGGCGTATGGGAGAACAGATGCCGATCCAGTCGGTATTATATCCATAGAGCCGCCGATCACAGGATAGGACTGTGTTTACCGCTCCGATTGCCAGGGCATCCTCATCCGGCTCATCGATACAGGAGATCATCATCTCTTTGAATGGGATCGTGACAGATAGCCCTTTCGCTCCAAGCGCACGAAGCTTCAGGATTGCATCCTCTGCCGATTCTGCCGGGAGGAAGAGGTACCTTCCGGGTATTCCACACTCAGGGAAGAGTGTATTATAGAGGTGCGGGCTCCTGCTATGGGAGACAGGGTTTCCGGTGATCCCAAAGATAAGCGGGCAGCTGATCAGATCGTCAGGAATTTCAGACGATATCGTGGCAGTTGTTTCAGCGAAGAGATCCGGATCGCGTCTTTGCATCCCATTCAGGCTGATGATCCTGGCAGCGGCCTCATCAGCCCTGATTGACCCGGTGTCAATACAGAGATCGGCAAGTCCACGATATATGGGCATCCGTAGCTTTGCAAGATGGCGGATCTCATCCAGAGCCGACAGCCCGGTCAGCGAAGGCCGGCTGCTCCCCTGTATCCGGGAGAGGAGGATTCTGGCATCTGCTGTCAGAAGGATGATGTGTGATTGTTGACGCAATATGCGTGCATTCTCTGGATCCATCACCGCACCGCCACCGGTGGCAATGACACAAGGACCCTTCTGCAGAGATGCGATCACGTCCCGCTCCATCTGCCGGAATACCTCTTCTCCAGAACCTGAGAAGATCTCCGGGATGCTCTGGTTCGCCCTCTCCTCAATGAGGGCATCGGTATCATACAGGGGGATCCGGAGCTTCTCTGCCATCCTCCTGCCAATGGCAGATTTTCCGGATCCCCGAAGCCCGATTAAGACATACCGTTCCATAGGCCTGCTCCTTTCAGGATATCCCAGAATTCAGGATAGGATTTGCCGACACATTCTGCATGAGTGATCGAAACACCGCCAATCCCAAGGCCAAGGACTGCCCCGCTCATCGCAGTCCGGTGATCGTTTGCCGGATCGATCATACCCCCGTGCAGTTCCCCGGGTTTGATCGTCAGGGAATCTTCAGATGTGGTTACATCTGCGCCGAAATCGGACAAAACCTGTTCAATTGCGGCTATCCTGTCACTCTCCTTGTGCCTGAGATGTGCAATTCCCCGGATCACCGTCGTGCCTCCGGCAAACGGTGCCACTGCTGCAAGTGTCTGGACGGTGTCCGGCATTGTGGACATATCGCAGGTGATCCCGGTGAGCGGACTATCCCGGATGAGGTGGTACCCGTTCTCAAAAGAGGAGATCGTGCATCCCATCTCTCCCAGAAGAGAGAGGAACTGACGGTCTCCCTGTGGCGATGTTGGTTTTAAGTTTGTAATCGATACCTCTCCCCCGCAGACGGCAGCGATCGCAAAGAAATACGACGCAGACGAGTAATCGCCTTCGACGTCATAGCTTCTCCCGGCAAATGGCTTTCCGGATTCCACCGAGAAGGTTCTCCCGGCATCGAAGTGGACAGGTATGCCAAAAGCAGCCATACAATCCAGGGTGATATCGAGGTAGCTGGCAGATACGGACTGCCCACTGAGCGAGATGGAGAGATCTTCCTCTGCATAGGGTGCTGCCATCAGGAGTGAGGTGACGAACTGGCTGCTTATCGCTGGAGAGATCTCAACATTCCCACCAAGCAGCCTGCCTGACACTTCAATCGGGGGATACCCTTCCCTACCAAGGTACCTGACCTTTCCACCAATTACATTCAATGCAGAGACGAGATCACCAATCGGCCGCTCACACATCCTCTCGCTCCCCGTGAGAACGACAGGCTGATCCGCAAGCAATGCAACTGAGGCGAGGAGCCGCATGCTGGTCCCGGAATTTTTCAGGTCAATGGTAACTTGTCTACCCGGATGGAGAACTCCTCCTGTCCCGCGAATCCGGATACCATGCTCACTCTCTTCAATGGCAACACCCAGCTGCCTGAGGGCAGAGAGGGTGAGGAGGGTATCCTCTGCTACCAGTGGGTCAATGATCATTGAATCGCCCACTGCAAGCGCAGCAGCAATGAGTGCCCGGTGCGTATAGCTCTTGGATGGCGGAGCCTTAACCCGGATATCAACAGGTGTATTCCTCTTCTCAATGTGTACAATCATACCTATACCAGCAGCTTCGGATAACACCCAAATTCCCTGATGGGAACGGTCTTCTTCAGTTCATTCAGAGCTTCCTCTGCTGCCTTTCCCGCCTCAAAATCGAGGAAGAACCGGTAACTGCCGATTCCCCTTCCTGATGGCCTCGATTCGATCCGGGAAAGATTGATCTTCCGTTCCGCAAAGGGGCTCAGTAATGCATGGAGAAGACCCGGTATATCCTTCATGGGATCTATCAGTACACTGCATTTGATAGCATCTTCTCCTGAGTATCCGTCCTTCTCGATCCTGACGAAGCGGGTGGTGTTTGAGGCGCTATTCTCAAGGTTGCTAAGGATAATTGGGATCTGGTAATATGTTGCCGCCGCTTTGGAGATAGCAGCAGCACCCTGCCGATTCTCCAGTGCCTTGAGAGCACTGGCTGCATTGCTGCTTGTATGTATCACCGGCAGGCCCAGTCGATCAAATGCCTCGCTGCATTGCTCATGTGTCTGTGGATGTGCATAAATCTCTGTTATCTCATCTATTGAAACAAATGAGGCAAGGGTATGGTGAACCGGGAGATAGCACTCTCCGGTGATCTTCACATCATACCGGCAGAGCCCGTCAAGGGTCGGCCCGACACCGCCTGCCTCGCTGTTCTCGATTGGAACAATACCGGTTGCCTCCCCTTTCTCGGCAAGCGCAAAGACCCCCGATATGGTTGGGAGGAGGAGGGGTTCAGCCCCGGTCAGCGCAACGGCCACCTCATGGCTGAAGGTCCCGGCGGGTCCAAGGACAGCGATCACCACTCGCTCACCACCTGGTCGAGAAGGCGATCGGTGAGAGGAATTGCTTCGTTATGAAATGATGCTGAAAATGCGGCATCCCTATCAAATTCCTGCCTGAACTCCTCAGGATCGTGCTTTAGAATCATCTCATGAATATCCAGAACAGCTGCTGAATAGGCAGTTATTGCCTTCTCAACTAACGGGTTCCCCTGGAGGATCCCCCCATACAGTCTGCTATCCTGTGAGAGCGTCCGTGCCATGAAGGCAAATGTGGCATGGGCATTTGGTGTGGCAAATGGGAGGAGCTCATCGAGGCTACAATTCATGCTCCTGAGCGTGTGTGCCATTGCAATGCTCTGGAGATGGATGATCCCCTGTGTCACCGCCACTGCCCTGTCATGTGCCTCCGGGGTCGAGGAATGAACCTGCATCCCCGCCTCTTCGAATATACCCTGTAGCCAGGTTACTGTCTTTGGATCTGCTCTCGCGGGTGTTATGATCAGCTTCTGGTTCTCTATCGTTGCCATATTCGGGCCAAAGAGCGGATGAAGGCCGATCACCTGTGCATCTGATTCCAGCATCGCCGCAACCGGCTTCTCCTTAATGGAGGTGAGATCTGCAATCAGCTGGTCTTTCTCAAGAACGGGAGCAACAGATCTGATCACCTCTTCTGTCGCAGAAATGGGAACGGTGATCAGCACCACACTAGATCGCCCGGCAAGCCCCTGATACTCAGATAAAGGGGCTCTGCCGATCACCTCCACTGAGCAGCCGGTATCTTCGAAGATCTGCCTGAAGAGATCACCCATCCGGCCGGTGCCGCCGATGATCCCGATGGTGCGGCCGTCATCTCTCAAGGATGGTCTCATCGATGGCAACCCCAAAGTGCCGTCCTCCGGTCATCAGGTGACCAAGCACCCGATCTCCCTTCTTCAGTTCAACGACGCTTCGCGCAACACCATCTTCTCCGACAAGCCGGACGGTCTCAGCATTCTGGATGACTGCACTTGCAACCCGCCCCTCATGTTCTGCTTCTACAAGGAGGAGGGGGCGCCGCTCAATCTTCACCCTTCCAACAGAGACCGTACGGCTCTGCCCATCGCCTGTGATGGCACATCCCGTCTGCCCGGAGCCTATCTCGGAGAGGTAGCAGGTTTTGCCATCCGGGGAGAGTATGTACATATGCACAGCACCTGCATTCACCCGGAATGGACGGGGAGAGACATAGGGATTCTCCAGGGTCTCAGCAGCAACAAGGAATAAGGCAGAGGAGGTATTCCCCACAAGCATCCCTTCACCTTCATCAAAGAGTGAGCAGGTATCGATACAGACCCGGTCCCCAACCCCAACAGGTGTGATCCGGGTAATGGTCAGGGGGAGGAGAGGAACAGATCCCCCATCCGCTTCAAGCAGTGCGGCTACGGACCGGATCTCTTCCGGATCCTGTGAATTGAGCAGAATACCGCCGACACCCTTCTCCAGGATGCCAAGTGCCAGTGCTGCCTCCTTCGCACTGGTGACTTCTGCAATGATCCTATCTGATACCGCCACAAGGTTTTCCAGGGGAATGACGGTCCAGTCGGTTGTACGCACAACGACACGACCCACCCTGGCATAGTCTGCCGCCTGCTCTTCGGTTGCCTTGTCGATGATCTCAATCCGGTGAAAATCCCTTCCTTCGATGAGATCACCATCCGGCGCAATGATGGGGATCCTTGCCAGGGATTTCGCTTCATCACTGTTATTGAGGAGAAGGGCTGTTGCTCCACCCTCTATAGCGGCAAGTGCCGCCTCTTTATTCCATGGGCGGATATCAACCCAGAACTCCTTCATGAGAGCCTCCCAAGAGCTTTCTCCGGATTCTCACGGTCATGGACCACCCGGCAGATTGTATTGACAAACTCAGTGGTGTTCTGCCTCTGGAATGCATTCCTTCCCATACAGACACCGGCACCCCCGGCATTGATTGCATCATCAATCATCTTCAGGGATTCGAGATCCCCGCCTTTTTCACCACCGGCTACAAGCACGGGAACCGAGCATGCAGCGATGATCTGCCCAAATGCCTTCTCATCCTGCGGGTAGTTCGTCTTGATCAGATCTGCCCCGAGTTCTTCTGCCACTCTCACACAGTGGGCAACTGCGCGGGGATCATTTGGATCGATTCCCTCACCACGGGGGTAGATCATGATCAGAAGAGGAATCCCCCACCGGCTGCATTCACGGGAGACAACACCTGCCGCCTCGATCATCTTTGACTCCTGTGGCGCCCCGAGATTGATGTGGATCGATACCCCGTCGGCTCCAAGGGTGATCGCCTCTTCAACCGTACAGATCAAAACCTTGTCATTTGGATCGGGATTCATTGAGGTGCTTGCTGAGAGGTGGACGATCAGGCCGATATCACGGCCATGCCTCCTGTGCCCTCCTTTTACCATCCCCTTATGCAGTATGATGGCATTTGCCCCACCTGCACTCACTTCATTGACCACAGTCTGCATATCAAGCAGCCCCTCTATCTGGCCGAGGGTAAATCCATGATCCATCGGGACGATAACCGCCCGTCCGGTATTCCGGTCCATAATCCGCTCAAGACGTATCTCTTTTCCAATCATTTTCCATTCCCCTTCAGTATCTCGAGTGCCTCTTCGGCAGTCCTCTTCTCTATCAACACTGCCCGCGCTGCATGCAGGAAGGCTCGTGGATTTTTATGCTGGAAGACGTTTCTCCCAATTGAGATCCCCGCTGCACCTCCAAGCATCGATCCCTCGATCACCTGGAGCATCTCGGGATCATTCATCTTTGAGCCTCCTGCAACAACCACCGGCACACTACATCCTTCTGTCACCTCGCGGAAGGAATCCGGATCTCCCGTGTAGACCGTCTTGACGATATCAGCCCCAAGCTCCGCTGCCACGCGTGCAGCGAGCTTCACGTATTCAGTACCGTTTTCATCGGTTATCTTCCTGCCCCTCGGGTACATCATGGCAAGGAGTGGCATCCCCCATTCCATACACTCAATTGATATCCTTCCGAGATCTGCAAGCATCGATGCCTCTGAATCGGCCCCGATATTTACATGCACCGAGACGGCGTCTGCTCCCATCTTCAGTGCCTGAGTGACGGTATTTACGATCACCTTGTTATTGGGATCCGGTCCAAGCGAGGTGCTGGCGGAGAGGTGAAGGATCAACCCGATATCCTCTCCTGATCGACGGTGCCCGTGCAGGGCGAGTCCGACATGCCCGAGAACCGCGGTTGCCCCGCCTTCGGCGACTGCGTCAACAGTTCCACAGAGGTCAATTAAACCCTTTATCGGTCCCTGCGATACCCCATGGTCGAGCGGGACGATGATCATCTTCCCTGACTTTCGATCCATGATCCGTTCCATACGAATATCTTTTCCATGCATAGTATAACCACAACACACTGCCTTCTGACACCGGATTAACCATTGGTGTCTTCAGGCGTAGCTAAAAAAACGATAAAAACCAAAGACAGCCCCCGCTTGGGAGTGTGGCTTCAGAAGAATGTCTGCGAGAACAACAGATGCTATGCTACCGGAGATAAAAGCATTCACCGGCGAAAAAACATCCACCACGCATGATAATACTGTTATCGTGAACAATATAAAAAGGTGTGGGTGAGCAGGACACCCTATGGCTTAATCGGGTTCGAATTCAAATAATGATTGATTCATTTTGGAAGCTAGTTCAGATAATCCATCGTGGCTGCGTTTAATCCTGATCATTTCGACGCTGGGATCATTCCTGACACCGTTCATCGGCTCAATGGTCAATCTCGCCCTGCCCCAGATTGCAGCAGAATTTTCAGCCGATGCGATCCAGCTCGGCTGGATTCCGACCATCTTTTTATTATGTTCGGCGATGTTTCTCATACCTGTTGGAAAGCTGAGCGATATCTATGGGAGGAAAAAAGTCTTCCTCATTGGAGTTGCAATAACCGGACTCTCGTCTTTTCTCATCCCGTTCTCCCCTTCATTTCCGCTTCTCATAGCACTTCGGGGCCTTCAGGGGATCGGGAGTGCCTGTATCTTCGGAACATCCGTTGCAATCGTCTCTTCTGTCTTTCCAAAAGAGCAGCGGGGAAAAGCACTTGGGATTAATGTAACCGGTGTCTATGCCGGACTCTCCCTTGGCCCGGTCATCGGCGGGCTGTTCACCCATTACTTTGGTTGGAGGAGCCTCTTTTTCATTCTCGTGCCATTATGTATCTTTGTCATATTCGCTGTCACACGCTGGATTAAGGTGGACTGGGCAGATACCGATGCACCTCCATTCGATCTCGTCGGAGCCCTCCTCTATGCCGGAGTGGTCTTCTGCGGCATATTTGGGATCACCTCGATCACCTCTCCGGAAGGGATAGTCTCGCTCCTCCTCTTCTTCCTCCTCCTCCCCATCTTTCTGTCATATGAGGCACGGGTCCCACATCCGATCATTGATCTTGGGATCTTCAGGAACAACCGTGTGTTTACCTACTCAAATATCGCCGCACTCATCAACTACAGCGCCACCTTTGCAATCGGGTACCTCCTCAGCCTGTACCTTCAGATCATCAAAGGTCTTGATCCAAAGTCAGCCGGACTGGTTCTTGTGAGCCAGCCCCTGATGCAGGTACTCTTCTCCCCATGGGCAGGGAAGCTCTCGGATCGGATAGAACCCCGCTATATCGCATCTGCCGGGATGGGACTGAATGCCATCGGACTTTTTATCCTTGCAGGAGTCTCGGAAGAAACAACTGTTCCGATCATCGTACTGGCTCTCCTCTTCCTTGGGTTTGGGTTTGCACTCTTCTCATCCCCAAATACCAATGCGGTGATGGGATCGGTACAAAAAGCAGACTATGGGATCGCGTCAGGCACTATCGCAACAATGCGGCAGTTTGGAATGGTACTCTCAATGGGAATTACCCTCTTTCTCTTCACCATCTTCATTGGTGCAGTTGGGATTGGATCCGAACAGGCATCCGAATTTATTATCACCCAGAAATATGCATTTCTCATCTTTGCAGTGCTCTGCATTGTCGGGGTTTTCATCTCGCTTGCACGGGGTCGATCGGGATGAGTGAGTCTCAATCTATCTAAAGATTTTTCGTGCGAAGCCGGAGAGAGAGAAGGCAGTTCCCATCATCCAGACCGAGAGGAAATCTCTCGCTACAAAGAAGAGGGATTTATCCGGATACTGATTGTCCCGAACATTTCTGACTGAGAAATATGCAAGGAGGAACCATATTGATGCAACAGTTGTCTGGCCAATGACTGATATCCAGAGGCCAAGTGATGCAAATACCACGCTGAGGACATATGCGAGAAGGCTCGTAAAGCTCGCAGTAAAAAAGTTCACGACCGCTCCCCTGTGCAGAACATCCTGGAGCTGGGGGAGGAGCATAACTGCAAGAAGGAAGGTGATGACCGTAATAGCAATATCCTGCCAGCTCATATGCTCTCCTATGGTACCGGTTTGTCCCCTGTCAAACACTACTTACCAGATTGTTTAAACCTGCTAGCATATGAGAGGATCAGAATTGTTATTCCCAATCAACAAGAGGTTCGTGGATACGTGAGTGTCTATGGAGATTATCACTGCAGACAACCTTGAAAAATACTTTGGCACCCTTGCAGCAGTAGATGGTATCAGCTTTTCTGTTCAGAGAGGTGAGATCTTTGGTTTTCTCGGGCCAAACGGTGCCGGGAAGACGACTGCAATGAAGATGATCCACTGTGTATCAAAACGAACCGGGGGAGAGCTCCGGGTATTTGGGATGGATACTGATACTGATCCCCGTCAGATCAAGCAGAGACTGGGAGTGGTGCCCCAGGAGAATAATCCCGATCCTGATTTCACAACATTTCAAAACCTCACCATCTATGCACGATATTTTGGGATACCGGCATCAGAGGCCGAACAAAGGGCAGAGGAACTCCTTGAATTCATGCAGCTCTCTGAGAAGCGGGACGCGCCGATAGAGACGCTCTCGGGGGGGATGAAACGGCGTTTAATCATTGCTCGTGCACTGATGAATGAGCCGGAACTCCTGATCCTTGATGAGCCCACAATCGGCCTTGATCCTCAGGCTCGCCATCTCATCTGGGAGAAGCTCCGTCATCTGCGATCACTTGGCTGTACCCTTGTGATGACCACACATTATCTCGACGAAGCGGAGCGGCTCTGTGATCGTCTCGTTATCATGAATTCCGGGAAGATCCTGGTTGAGGGGAGCCCGGCTGAACTGGTACGGCAATACGCAGGTGAGGAGATCGTTGAGGCGGCAGCAAGCCCGGGGACCATCGCCTGCCTGAAGGAGCAGGGGGTCGAATTTGAAGTATTTGGAGATACCATCCAGGTGCAGACAAGCGATCCGCAGAATATTGCCCGGACCCTGATGGAGAGCTGCCGGCGGGAGCGGATCACGGTCAGGAGGGCAACCCTTGAGGACGTCTTCCTGAAGCTGACCGGAAGGACATTGAGGGAGTGAGGCTATGGCATACGGTGGCTTGAGTGAGATTTCAAGGGGGGCGCTTGCGGTCTGGCGACGGAACCTGGATGCATTTATCAAGACGTACCGGGTCAATTTCATTCCCCCGTTTGTTGAGCCGTTACTCTACCTTCTTGCCCTTGGATATGGTGTCGGCGCCCTGATCCAGGATGTGGATGGAATACCCTATCCGATCTTCATCGCACCTGCTCTTGTCTCGATATCAGTGATGTACTCGGCATTCTTTGAATGCACCTATTCCAGCTATGTACGGATGTATTACCAGAAGACATTTGATGCGATGATTGCCACCCCTCTTTCAATTGAAGATGTGATCTGTGGGGAGATACTGTGGGGAGCAACCCGGGGAACAATCTATGCAGCCCTGATGATTCCGGTACTCTTCCTCTTTGGGGTGATCGATCTCCCGACATCCCTGCTGCTTATCCCCTTTGCATTCCCGGCAGGCATCCTCTTCTCTGCCATAGGAATGTGCTTTACTGCCATCACCCCGAGTATTGACGCACTCAACTACCCGGCATTCCTCTTCATAACCCCGATGTTCCTCTTCTCAGGCACATTCTTCCCGATTAGCATACTCCCGCAAGCACTCCAGTACTTCGCTTTTGGCTTCCTGCCGCTGGCAAATGTTGTCAATGTGAACAGGGCGATTACGATGGCGGAGTTCTCCCCGATGCTCCTCTATAATATCGTCTGGGTGCTTCTGGTTGCCCTGTTATTTTTTATTATTGCGCTTAACCTGATGAAGCGGAGGCTTGTGAACTGATCTGAAGAAATACCCTCATTCGTCTTCTTTTGATTCCGGAAACCTGAGATAATAACAGGCTCCCCATTCCTTTCTCTCTCCAGGCCCAAGGCTCTGGAGATGCGCATCCGCATGTTCATGACAGACATAGGATCCACAGCAGCCATATACCTGGCAACCAACTGCCTTCTCTCCACAGATTGAACAGCGATGATCTGTCAATATAGTACACCAACCAGAAGAATGCCGAATTTTCATTTATTCTTTCTGCCAGACACCTCTATTTCAGGTGGAGTGACATGCATATCATCACTAACAATATGTGCATGTACCCCCTCATTGATAGAAGAGAGATTTCAATCGACTCTTTTTGCTTAATAATCAATTTTTCACAGGATAAAAGAGATACTTATATAAGGAAAGAGGGAAGTATACAGTGTATGCTCTCAGCGGGGGAGATTAAAAAGGAGATCGAAGCACGCCTTAAGGCGTACCTCTCAAGAGACAAATCAGGCATTCGGAAAGAATTGCTCACAATGTTCATACGCATACGTTCACTTACCATCTCTGAGATCCATGCACGATTGAATGAGAGATTCAGTATCAGCATCAAAGCAGTTGCATCAATGGTGGGAACCATAGCATCCCGTATCGGCATTCTTCATGTTCGGAAAAGTAACGAAGGTACAACCAGCATCTATGAAGTAAAAGAACAGTATCTTGATCTGATGACACGTGTTGTTGTTACAAACTAACCGCTTTTTTTGAAAACTCCTCTTACTCCAACAGAACCATTTTAATCAACCCCTTCCCATTAATTAGATACATGAGGAGACCATTTGGAGAGATACCTGAAACACCGGAGATCGCCGTTGAGGATGATGTTCGCGCGTATATAAAAGAAAGAGGATGTGACTTTAGGGTGTGTACATCATGTGGGGGTCCGATTCTCCTGCCAACATCCATAAAAAATCCAAAGTCATCAGATATCCCAATACCTGTTGATGATTATACACTCTATGTCTCACGGTACCAGGTGAAATGGATCCAGTCGATCACCATGCAGATGGTTCCCCGTTATTTTAGCTATGGACAGTCAGATGAGTTTTGAAGAGCTTGACCATACGGCTGATGTCAGGATACGCATCAGCGCAGAGAGTTATGAAGAACTCTTTACACTTGCAGCAGATGCGCTCTTTGGTATCCTGTATTCAGGAGAATGCAGGCCGATTCTTGAGAAAAAGATTCAGATACTAGCAGAGAATCAGGAGGATCTCCTCTGGGAGTTTCTCTCCGAACTCCTCTATAGATCAGAGGCGGAATTTTTTGTTGTCTGTTCGACACGCGTTGAGTTCAATGAGGGTGGGCTCATGGCAACAGTGTGTGGAGAGCCATTTGACCCGGACAGGCATGGTGGGGGGCGTGAGATAAAAGGAGTCTCATATTCAGACCTTTTCATCAGGAAGACGGATACGATGATCTATTCTGAGATCATCTTTGATATATGAGATGAGCAACGATGCTGAACGGGATTACATCCGCTGGCATACATGAATGGGAGGTCCCTGTCGGATATGTCCCTGATATGCGTGTCTCCGGTCGGCTTTTCCTCTCAGAAGCTCTAGGCAGAACACTGGAGGAGGGTGCGGCTCGCCAGCTTGCCAATGTTGCCACACTGCCCGGAATCATCGGACATTCATTTGGTATGCCCGATATTCACTGGGGATATGGGTTCCCAATCGGCGGCGTCGCTGCCTTCTCTGAAAGTGAGGGGATTATTTCACCCGGGGGTGTCGGTTTTGATATCAATTGTGGTGTGCGGCTGATAGCAACACCACTCACTCTGGCTGATCTGGAGGATAGACGTTCCATCATCTCCAAACTCTACAAGAAAGTTCCAACCGGGGTAGGATCAAAAGGATCTCTGAGGTTCTCAGGATCTAAGCTGGATGAGCTTCTCAGCGGGGGATCCACTTTTGTCATCAATGAAGGACTCGGGCTTCCCGAAGATGCACTTCTCTGCGAGGAGAATGGGTGTATGACTGAAGCAAATCCCGATCTGGTGAGTGAAAAAGCCCGGAAACGGGGCATTCCCCAGTGCGGAACACTTGGATCAGGAAACCATTTCCTCGAACTTCAGGTTGTCTCAGGGATACAGGATTCAAAGACGGCAGAGGTGTTTGGGATCACCGAAGGGACCATCTGTTGTATGATTCATTGTGGATCACGTGGACTTGGACACCAGGTATGCACCGATCATATCAGGAGCATGGAGAAGGCATCAAAACGGTATGGGATAAGGCTTCCTGATCGGCAACTTGCCTGTTCCCCACTCACCTCTCCCGAAGGCCAGGAATATTTCGGTGCGATGGCGGCCGCTGCCAATTATGCCTGGGCAAACCGGCAGATCATAACCCATGAGCTTCGCCTGCTCTTTGAGAGCGCATTTGGTATTGATTACAACGAGATGCCGCTTGTGTATGATGTTGCACATAACATCGCCAAGTGGGAGATGCATACCGTTTCCGGCGAGATGCAGCGCGTATGCGTCCACAGGAAAGGGGCCACACGTGCATTTGCTCCTGGAAGAACAGAGCTGCCTGAAAAATACAGAGAATCCGGCCAGCCTGTGATCATACCAGGTAGCATGGGAACAGCCTCCTATCTGCTTGCAGGAACAGAAACTGCCATGCAGAAGACCTTTGGGAGTACATGCCATGGAGCTGGAAGAGTCAGCAGCAGGAAGGCTGCCAGAAATGCTCTCAGTGGAAACGAGGTCGCAGCAGATCTCAAAACGAAGGGGATTATTGTCATGGCACCTTCTGGCGATGCGATCGCTGAGGAAGCGCCCTCAATGTACAAACCGAGCGATGAAGTTGTGCGCGTTGTCGATGAGGCAGGACTGTCCAGAATCATTGCAACATTCCTGCCACTCGGGGTGATCAAGGGATGAAGAACGGATCTCCGGCTGTCATATGGGAGGATAAACTCATGTTTCAGAGGCTGATCGATGACTGCGTCGGCTGCTGTGAACTTGTCACACCACAACTGCTTGCGGCCCCATTCTATAGGGGGTCATTCGGAGCACTTGTCGTTCCGACAGGTTTTGCAAATAAAGAATATTCTCGTGTTCTTCCTGCCCTCAGGGCTACAAAAAGTCGTATAAAGCGTTTTCTTGAATCTGGCGGAGAGATCCTCGTATTTGGGGGGGGAGGCGATATCCCCGACTGTTATGACTGGCTCCCTTTTTCGGTTGAATACCATTTTGAATATGGCCCACGTGAGATTATTATCAGAAAAAAATCAGATACAACCAACCTCTTTGATGGCTATGATCTGAGTGCCTTCGAATGTGATGGATATTTTTCCGGATATCAGGGCGATCCTGTGGCCAGCACACCGGACGGGCACCCAATCCTTATTGAAGAGAGACTGGGATCCGGTCGGGTGATCCTGACAACGATCCATGAATACCCATCACGGGCATTTCTTACCAGCTTCTGTGCCTGTAGAAAGGAAACCTTCTTTTAGATGGAGCAGGTATGATTCTTAGTGTTGGATGATGCATCAGTATACCATTGCCCACAATTCATCTTCCGATGATCTGGAGCCTGTTTTAATGACAATCCATATGATCGTCTCAGAACTCCCGGTGACAGGTAAATCGGCAGACAAACCAGGAATCAGGATCGAAGAGGGAAAGATCATTGACCGGGCCTATACCGGTCCGGTTCTTGAGGAAGCAATTGCGAAAAATCAGCTGATCAAGAGCAGACCGGATACCGGAACATATAAAGGGATTCCCGTGGTGGTTGCACCCCTACGTGATAAGGACGGAGAGGCGATTGGTGCAATAGGGGTTGTGGATATCACCGGAATCTTTGATCTCGCAACACTGATGGAACACCAGAGTTTTATCCTCCGTCAGGTATGTGGAACAGATCCATGCCCGATAAATACCGAACAAATCAGTTCAAAAAGGTAATGGCAATGACAAACGCTGCGTATAATGTTCTCAGGATTCTCGATGCTTCCGGGGAAAAGATCTCCGGAGAAAAAATTAGTAAGGAACTCGGTATCAGTAGATCCGCGGTCTGGAAACATATTCAGGAACTTCGCGATCTGGGATATGAGATTGAGGCATCCCAGAAAGAAGGATATCATCTTACACAGCGGACAAAACGTCTCCTCCCCTATGAGATAAGACGGCACCTGAAAACAAAAAGAATCGGATCAGATCTTCACTATGCCATCACTACTCCCTCAACAATCTGGCTTGGTAAGCAGATGATGCGTGAGATCGACGATGAGATAGAGGAAGGGCTTGTTATTATAGCTGAGGAGCAGACAGGTGGAATCGGGAGGCTCGGCCGATCATGGGCATCTCCGGCCGGAGGCGTCTGGACAACCATCCTCCTGAAGCCGTCGATTCCGATCTCGCGTGCCTACATGATCATGATGGCAGCCTCAGTAGCAGTTGCACGTGCTATCAGGAAGGAATACGAGATCGGAGCTTTGATCAAATGGCCTAATGATATCTTTATAGGAGATAAAAAGGTCGCAGGCATGCATCTTGAGCTCTCGGCAGAGGCGGATGTTATACACTATTGCCTCCTGAGTATCGGAATTGATGTGAATGTGTCAGTATCTGATCTGATGCCGGTATTAAACCGTGAAGTCACCTCCATCTCTGAAGAACTCGGGTACGAAGTCGACAGGGCTAAATTCCTTGCAAGGGTACTGACGGAGTTTGAACGCCGGTATAATCTTCTTGAGAGGAATGAGTTCGAAGCCCTCATCCGTGAATGGAAGAGTCTCTCCTGCACACTTGAACAAAGAGTAGAGATCAGGACACTGAAGAAGACATTTGAAGGTGAAGCAATCGATCTGGATGAGCAGGGGGCCCTCATAATCCGGAAAGATAACGGAAAGATTGAGCGTGTCATAGCCGGAGACTGTCACCTCCTCTGAACTGTACTTTTTTTAAAAGAACATTTTTATCGTCAACCAACAAAGAGTGATCAGGTTGACGATGTATGGTACTATCGAGTATGCACAAATGCTGACGAGAACGGCAACATTCACTGCACTCATCGCTATCGGAGGATGGATTTCCATTACCATACCCTTCCTTCCTCTCGTTCCCTTCACCCTCCAGACACTCTTCATCCTGCTTGCGGTAGTTGTTATGAAGAGATATGCAGTACTTCCGGTTGCCCTCTATGTCCTTCTTGGGATCTGTAACCTTCCGGTCTTCCATAATGGAACAGCCGGGATTGGAGTTCTCCTCGGACCCACAGGAGGGTATATTATCGGTTTTATTCCAGCCGCACTTGTTGCCGGACTTATACTGGAAAAAGACTTTAAATTTTCTGGCATAGCAGCTATCGCAGCTGCCAGCATCATTATTTATGTACTGGGTACTGCATGGCTTTCAGTTTCAACCGGGATACCATTTGTTGCAGCAGCCATGATCGGGGTCATCCCATTTATCCCGGGTGATATAATCAAAGGGGCGGCAGCACTTGTCATCGGTAAAAGGATCTCATGATAACAATCGAGAATCTTTACCATGGCATACTTACTATTCCCTCATATGAGATACCCAGGGGTATAACGACAGTGCTCGGCAGAAATGGAGCGGGGAAGACGACACTGCTCTCACTATGTGCCGGGGTCTGCCTACCGGAGCATGGATCGGTTCAAATCGATCATCTTCCCCCGAGATCGCTGGATATAGGGTGGGTATCCGAGTTCCCTGACAGAAATATCCTGTTTGATCAGGTCTTCAACGAGATTGCGGCGCCACTCAGATTCCGACATGATTCGATCGATCAGATTGAGGAACGAACGACAGAGATTGCAGAGCGGCTTTGTATCACGCATCTTCTGGAGAGAAAGACCCGGACACTTTCGGGCGGGGAGAAGGTGCTTGTCGCCCTTGCCTGCGCACTTGTCATCGATCCAATTCTCCTCGTTATCGATGAGGCAGACTCACACCTTGACAGAGATACCGCATGGAGGGTTCAAAAGGCAATACGCCTGCATCCTCCGGAATATACTCTCCAGAGCAGCCAGTACAGGGATATAGCAGCGGGATCCGATCACGTGGTGCTTCTTGAGAATGGGGAGATTAGTCGGGATGATCTGAGATGAAAGTCATATTGGAGGATATCAATTTCCAGCAGGGAACATTTTCCCTCTCGGTGAATTACTCATTCTTACCTGGAACGTACCTGATCACCGGCCCCATCGGATCGGGGAAGAGCACCCTCTCTCTCATCCTCTCCGGCCACCTCCGACCGGATTCAGGAAAAGTTGATAAAACCGGCATTACATCTGAAGCCATCTCCCTGCAGTTTCCGGAATACCATATTACCGGTGCAACCGTGCTTGAAGAGATCCGTTCATGGGGCGTGGATCCGGATATGATTGAGAGCGCAATCCTGCCGGAAACACTGTTTATGCGTGACCCGCTTCATCTCTCGCGGGGAGAATTAAAAAGGCTCAGCCTCGCATGCATCTTCGCCAAAGAGCCCGATCTCCTCATTCTTGACGAACCCTTCTCCTCCCTTGACACCGAAATGAAGCAATGGCTCTGCACGATGATTGAAAGCAGAAGATCGGGCGTAACCATCATCTTTACCCATGAACGTGAGATCCTCCCAAAGAGTGGATTTCATCTCAGTATGAGGAACGGCTCTCTCTATCCGGCAGACGCTGTTCATGGAATACCAGAGGGAGCCGGTGAAAAGTCCTCGGATTTCGAGGAGAAGCCTCCTGTTTTTGGAGATGGGCGTCTCAGGCTCCTCTCTGTGATCCTCCTCTCGCTTGGTGCTTTTCTCTCAATTGGAGGGGCAATCCTTGCACTGCTCTGGTGGTTTGTTGCCTGCTGGCGACGGTGGGAGATTCCAGATTGGCACCTCATCTTCGTACTTGGAATGCTCATCCTCCTGCCAGCTCTTGTAACAGAATATTTTACCGGGGGGGGATTATCCTACGGCATCAGGATGGGTGTAATCCTCTTCATCTCATTCTGGGTATATACGGATTACCGCGGGGGTGAAATGCTGGATATCTTCGTCTGGGCAGGAAAAGAACGAAAGGGTTTTGATATAGGGCTTGCAGCTGAGATGGCGATGCAGGGGATATATCTCGCAGGGTCCGATCTTCTACAGATTCGAAGGGCATATTCCATTAAAGGGCTAAATATTGGAGTTAAAACGTTCATTCCTGCTTCCATATCATTGCTCCTGATGCATATACGCCGATCAGATGAGACTGCACGCCTTCTCGCACTCAGGGGTTTTAATGGTGGGGGTACCTATGCACCTTTTTTTCCTGGAAGAAAAAGAGACAGCCTACTTACTTTAATTGCCATAATTCCCTTGTTTTACAGTTTACTGTCATTTTAGAGAATTATTTATACTATCAGGTTTAATCTCTGAGAGGCTCGATTTTTAACAATTCCTCAGCCCACGAGGTGTTTAGATGACGAAATCAAAAGATTCCAGAGTATACATCACAGATACCACGCTGAGGGATGCACATCAATCGCTCATCGCAACCCGCCTTCAGACTGAAGACATGATACCGATTGCCAAAGAGATCAATAAGATTGGTTTCTTTTCGGTGGAGGCGTGGGGTGGTGCTACATTTGATAGCTGTATCCGCTTTTTAAATGACGATCCATGGATGCGTCTTCGTTCACTCAAGGAAGTGCTGCCGGATACACCAATTCAGATGCTCCTGCGGGGGCAGAACCTTGTCGGGTACAGGCATTACCCTGATGACGTTGTGGAGCGTTTTGTCACAGCAGCCCATTCAAATGGCGTCGATATATTCAGAATATTCGACGCATTGAACGATATTCGGAATATGAAGAGCTCCATGAAGGTTGTTTCAGATGTTGGAGCACATATGCAGGGGGCAATATCCTATACGACAAGCCCTGTGCATTCCATATCAACGTTCATCGATATGGCTGAGGAGCTCTATTCACTTGGATGCGATTCGATCTGCATCAAGGATATGGCAGGGCTGATCATGCCCGAAACCACCCGTGAACTTATCCGGGGGATAAAGAAACGTGTGGATGTGCTGGTTGATCTCCACAGCCACTCTACAAGCGGCATTGCTCCGATGAGTTATCAGGCGGCAATTGAAGCGGGAGTTGATATCCTTGATACCGCGATGTCACCATTTGCATTTGGGACATCGCAGCCTGCTACCGAGAGTATTGTAGCCTCGGTGATTGGCACACCGCGTGAGACAGGAATCGATCTCCTGGCACTCCGGAAGGTCCGGAACCTCTGTATGGATGTCAGAAAGAAGTACAATGCCCTTGTTGATCCCATCTCTGAGCGGATTGATAGCGACGTCCTTGTCTATCAGCTGCCGGGCGGGATGATCTCAAACCTCGTCTCCCAGCTCAAGGAGCAGGATGCAATCGATAAGCTGCAGGCGGTCTTTGATGAGATCCCATATGTGCGTAAAGATCTCGGCTACCCACCACTTGTCACACCAACAAGCCAGATTGTCGGTACACAGGCTGTTCTGAATGTTCTGATGGGCGGGAGATACCAGAATGTCACCAAAGAGGTGAAGGATTATGTACGTGGCCTCTACGGGCGTCCGCCTGCACCAATTCCTGATGCAATCCGGCAACAGATCATTGACGGCGAGGAGATGATCACGGTACGTCCTGCTGATCTGCTGGAGCCGATCTATGAGATTCTGAAGGAGGAGGCAGAAGCGATGGGGCTTATCAAAAAAGAAGAGGATGTCCTGACATATATCCTCTATCCTGCGATTGCCCCGGCATTTCTCAGGGGAGAGAAGACTCCCGAGCCCATTCCTGTTCCAAAGAAGGAGGGGTCAGCACCTGTTGATTTCCCCCATGCGATGGAGGTTGAGGTCGATGGCGAGATCTTCTCTGTCAGGATCGTCTCAGTTGAAGGAAGTGCATTATCTGCTCCGGTTGGCAATTCTGTGAAATCACAGATCCCACGCGGGAATCTCCCGGGCGGTATAAAGAGCAATATGCAGGGGATGGTACTAGACGTCAAGGTGAGCCTCGGACAGGAGGTTAAGAAGGGAGATACACTGGTCATCCTTGAAGCAATGAAGATGGAGAACCCGATTCACTGTCCAATAGATGGAAAGGTCCAGGAGATCTTTGTCGATGCAGGAGCAGTAGTACAAAACGGTGACATACTGCTGGTGGTCCAATGACCTTCTTCGATAAGGTGCTCATCGCAAACCGGGGCGAGATCGCCATCAGGGTAATGCGTGCCTGCAGGGAGCTGGGTATTGAGACGGTTGCCATCTATTCAACCCCTGATAAAAATGCACTCCATGTGAAATATGCCGATGAGGCGTTTCACATCGGAGAGGCACACCCCTCGAAGAGTTATCTGAACCGGGATCGAATTATTGATATTGCCACACTCTGTGAGGCAGAAGCGATTCATCCAGGATATGGTTTCCTCGCAGAGAATTATCATTTTGCAGAGGATGTGGAGAAGGCAGGCCTTACATTCATCGGACCCTCTTCGAAGACCATTCATATGATGGGATCCAAACTCGATTCCAAAGAGGCGATGAGCACTGCCGGGGTTCCGGTTCTGCCCTGGACAAAAGGGGGAGTCACCTCGACAGAGGCAGGTATCGCTTTTGCTGAGGAGATCGGATACCCGGTCATTGTGAAGGCAAGCGCGGGTGGCGGCGGTATCGGGATGCAGATCGTCAGGGATAGTTCCGGCATTGCCGAGGCGATCGAGAAAGGGATGCGGATCGCACAGTCTGCGTTTGGAGATCCGACAATCTTTATCGAAAAATATCTTGACAAACCCCGACATATCGAAGTGCAGGTGCTCTCTGATTATGATGGCCATGGGATACACCTCTATGAACGCGAGTGTTCGATCCAGAGGCGGCACCAGAAGCTCGTTGAGGAGGCCCCCTGTCCGATCATGACGCCTGAGCTTCGTGAGAAGATGACAGATTCAGCATTGACGGTTGCAAAGGTCTGTAACTACACCAATGCCGGGACGGTTGAGTTCCTCTATTCTGAAGGGAATTATTACTTTATGGAGATGAATACCCGTCTCCAGGTGGAGCATACCATCACAGAAATGGTCACCGGAGTCGACATTGTCCGCCAGCAGCTTGCAATAGCGTCCGGTGAACCGCTTGCATATGAACAGGATGAGATTTCTCTCCATGGCCATGCAATCGAATGCAGGATCAATGCAGAAGATCCCCTGAATGATTTTGCCGCAGATCCAGGTAAGATCGTCCGGTATCGTTCTCCCGGAGGCCCTGGCATCAGGGTTGATTCAGGCATCCATGTCGGGTATGCGATCCCGCCCCAGTACGATTCGATGATCTCAAAGCTCTGTTCCTATGGCCTTACCCGGATCGAGGCGATCGAGCGGATGAGAAGAGCCATTTATGAATATGTGATTCTGGGAGTCAAGACTACCCTGCCGCTCCATCACTCCCTGATGCATAATCGTCAGTTCATCCTGGGCAATACTCACACACATTTCCTTGCGGATCAGCAGATCATGTGGAACCTTCAGAGTTTCTACCGCGATGAAGAGTCGCGTATGCAGACTCTCGCCGCTTCCCTCCGTCAGGGAAAGGAGACCGCAGCGGTTACAGCAGCTGTTAATGTCTATCTCCAGCATATGAATAAAGGCAATTAATACCTCCTTTTTTTCCATTGAAACTCTTTTCATCGGTTTTACATTCATTATGCCTTCGGATATTTTGAGATCACATGCATCTGAGATGCCAAACCCATATGGCAAGCTATTTACGAGCAGGCGCCGTTCTTATTATGCACAAGCCGTGCAAACATCAGATGCTGCGGTGGCCTAGCTGGTTAGGGCGCCAGACTCATAGGGTTTTGAGCAATCGAAGGCGCCATCATCTGGGATATCTGGAGGTCGGGGGTTCGGATCCCCCTCGCAGCACTCCTTTCTTCATCAATGAACATCGAGAACTTTTGTTCTCCTCATCAGATCAGAATATTTTTTTCCCAAAAATGACATGGATGATCATGCCTTTCCATTCCCGGATTCTCCCAATCCTGATACTTCTCGTATTGGCATCTGCTCTGATCTCCGGATGTATCCACTCTCCCGAGCCTGTTTCTGAGGAGCATGACACACTCCTGAGATCCCCACCCCCCTCAGTTGATGAGAGACTCCAGGAGATCGTCTCTGAGGGTGTTGACGGGGCCGGTATCCCCGGAGCAGTTGTCGGGATTGTCACTCCGTACTGGAGATGGAGCTATGCGGCGGGGTACGCTTCTCTCTCACCCGAGATACCGGCTGAACCCGGGATGCATTTCTTCATCGCAAGCGTGACCAAGCCATTTGTCGCAGTTGCAATCCTGCAACTTGCTGAAGAGGGAAAGCTTGCACTTGATGATCCAATCGACGCCTATCTTCCAGTTGATATTGCAAAGGCCGTTCCCAATAGCGATGAGATAACAATCCGCCAACTCCTTGATCATACAAGCGGTATTGCAGATTATGACGAGATGTCGCTTATTCTGGAGGAATATGAGAATCCCGACACAATTGTCCCTTATGAGCAGGGCATGTGCGATGGGATTCATGCAGGCCCACTTTATGACCCGGGAATGGGCTATACCTATTCGAATGTGAATTATATCCTCCTCACCCTGATCATCGACAGGACATCAGGCACCTCCTATGAGGAGTATATCAAAGAACACATCCTCAACCCGGTTGGCATGAAGAATACGACAGTACACCGCACAAACAGACTGCCGGAGCCCTCTATGCATGCAATAGAACTGGATGATGATGGCAGTATAATGGATTTCAGCACTCTCCATAAACACTATGATCGAGGTTCCGGGGATATCGTGAGTACGGCTGCCGATCTCAATGCCTTCCATACAGCTCTTGTCTCAGGCGAGCTGATCAGTCCGTCATCATATGCCTGGATGAAGACGAGTTCGCCACAATCAGAGAAGAGCAGTCATATGGGGGCTCTTGGCTCTGGAAAAGGCAGCTATGGACTTGGATATGTCATCATCTCTCTCAATGAACCAAAAGATCTAACTCTCTATGGTCATACCGGAGGATATACCGGTGCATCAACATTCTGGTATTATCTTGCAGAGGAGAATACCTACCTGACACTCCATACCAATTCTGCGATGAAAGCAGCAGCAGCACAGAAAGAGATTCTTATACCTCTCCTCCTGTTTCTGGTAGATGGAAACCCGGCAGACAATTGATTTTCCAGGATATCACATTCCTCCCGTATTTTTCTTCTTTCCGACCGTTGCCAGGTAGATGACAAACTCTTCTATCCCGTCTGCCCCGATAATCCGGGCCATTTCTTCATCATCAAAAGCACCGATTGCACAGGTGCCGCAGCCAATCTGCTCTCCTGCAAGGTAGAGGTTCTGGCAGACATGGCCGGCATCGAGGTGGACGAGCCGGTATGCCCGCTCACTATATCGCCAGCTCATCCGATAGATAACACATGACCAGATAAAAGTGACAGCAGATGACCTGACAAACGGCTGGCCAAGACAGGCGGACATCACCCGATCGGCAATCCCGGATGATATATCGATTGGAAGCAGGCGATGGGAGAAAGCAAGATACCGGTATAGTCCCGGAGCTACACCCTCGACACGGTTGATCAGGAGATACATCTCAAATGAGTGGCGACCACCTGCCGATGGTACAGTCCTTTTGGTGTAATAGGGATCAACAATTTCTTTGATCCCCTGGGTCTGCCAGAGGAGGTACGCAAGCTCGCTCATTGTGAGGGGATTCCTGGCATATGACCTGATCGAAGAGCGGATTTCAATCGCTTCCCTGAGATCAACTCGGGGTGTCTGGATGGAAGCAGGGTTTGGGAGTATTATCTGATCTCCCTTCCCGGGATAAGGCTTCTCCAAGGGAGGCGGAGTAACCCCCTGCTGCTGATCGGATATGGAGAGGTTCTCATAGCGGGTCATCTCCATAAAAACTCTGCCGACGTTCTGCATACCGTCTCTATGATCAGCGGGGATTATGAATTATTCTATCAATTGAACGATAAACGAAGAATTAATACAGAATAGCACCTCATGCTGAATATGCCCGATAATCCTGATCTTATTTCTGCTCTCTATATCGAAGACGATTACGCCTTGCAAGAAATATACAGGGGATTCATTGAAGATGATGGAGATATCATCGTTGCAACTGCTCGGAAAGAAGAAGCAGTTGAGATTCTTGATACATTTCAATTTGATGTCATCATATCTGAATATCACCTGTCTGAGAGAGAAGGAACAGATATACTCCGTTATCTGAAAGAAAAATATGACAAAACCCCCTGCATCATTCTATCCAGCGAGAATGAGGCCGATACCATTATCCGGGCATATGAACAGGGAGCAGTTGATTATATCAGAAAATCGGAAAATCCTGCGAGTATAGCAGTCATTATCAAGAACAGGATCAAAGATGCTGCATTAAAGAGGAGGAGGGAGAGAGATCTTGAGAGGTACAGACTCCTTCTTCAGGCAACACTTGATGCCATACCTGATATAATCGGCATTCAGACGCCGGATCATAAAATTGTCTATTATAACCAGGTAGGGTACTCGTTTCTGAACATGCAGCCGGAGGAGGTGAGAGGGAGACGATGCTTTGAGCTAATCGGACGCAATCGACAGTGTGACATCTGTGCAACAGAAAAGGCCATTCGTTCAAAGAAGCTGGAGAGGGTAGAGAAGTACCTTCCTGAGCAGGACCGTTATCTGGATTGCCGATCCTACCCGGTTCTTGATGATGATTCTGAGGTGATCTTCATCGTTGAGCAACTCTCTGATATCACCGAGAGGAGACGTGCTGAAGAGGAAACTCTGAAACTCGCAACCGAGTATGAGACGGTCTTTAATGGAACGCATGATTGCATATTCCTTATCAGGGTGACCGGGGAAGGAGAGTTCCGGTTCATCCGCAACAATCTCGCACATGAGACTGCAACCGGACTGACGACAGAGATGTTGCATGATAAGACACCGGAAGAGCTCCTGGGTGAAGAGGCCGGATCAATTGTATCCGCAAACTATCAGCGGTGTCTCGATACGAACAGCCCGATCATCTATGAAGAGACACTGAACCTTCCTGCCGGTGAAAAGATATGGGAGACACTCCTCACACCTGTGATCCAGGAGGGGAGAGTCACGCATATCGTCGGATCGAGCCGGGACATTACAGACCAGAAGCGGATCGAGATGGAGCTTCGGTTGAGTGAAGAGCGGTACCGCGACTTCTTTGACAATGCCAATGTGATGATCCAGAGTGTGGATGAAGAGGGTCATTTCATCTTTGTCAATACCACCTGGAAGGAGAAGATGGGTTTTTCAGATGAGGAGATAGAGAACCTTTCGCTCTTTGAGATTATTCATCCTGATTCCCTTGCCCACTGCCAGAGTACATTTCAGGACGTTCTCTCAGGAAAAGCGGTGAGTGGAGTTCAGGCGGTCTTTCTCACAAAAGACAGGCATCCAATCCATATCGAAGGCAATGTCAATTCATTTGTCCACGATGGAAAGCTGAAGACAAGAGGGATATTTCAGGATGTCACCGGGCGGAGAATTGCAGAGGAAGCCGTTCGAATCGCGAATAAAAAGCTCCAGCTCCTCTCCAGCATCACGAGACACGATATCCTCAATGAGGTGATGGTACTGCTCGGCAATCTGGATTTTGCAGAAGAGATGAGTGATGATCCGGAGGTCGGGAAATTCCTTAAGAAGGTAAAGGAGGCGGGCAGAACAATCCAGCGCCATATCGAGTTCACCCGCCTCTATGAGAACCTTGGTATCAGCGAACCGGAGTGGCAGGAACTTGTCGCACTCATTCCGAAATCAAAGGAACCGGTAACGATCACGAATAACTGCAAGAGCCTCTCCATCTTTGGTGATCCGATGCTAGAGAGGGTCTTTTCAAACCTGCTGGATAATACCATACGTCATGGAGAGCATGCCACCGCCGTGACCATTGACTGCCGCCAAAGTGATGAGGGGCTTCATCTCATATGGAGAGATAACGGAGTCGGAGTTGCCAATGATCAAAAAGAGGCAATTTTTGGACGCGGAATCGGTAAAAACACTGGTTTTGGGCTCTTCCTTTCCCGGGAGATCCTTGCAATCACCGGCATGCTCATGAGCGAGACAGGCAGCCAGGGTGATGGGGCGCAGTTTGAGATAATTATTCCAAAAGAGGCGTATACCTTCAATTAAAAAACGATTGTGCGGGGAGAGAAAAGAGATCTCTCCCATTCTCCTGGTGACTCTTTTATTCTACAGGTGAAAACATAACAGACCAGCTGCCGTCGCAGACGATGTTGAAGAGATAATTGTCGCCTTCTTTGATCGTAACCGGAACTGTTGTTGAATAATCCCCTACATAGAGTTCAAAGTCGTCATTCCGTAGCTGATGGAATGCTAACGGTGCTACCCTGTCGCCATCCATCAGCATAGTGCCATAATAATCCATCAGCCACACACTGATGACAGTCAGATTCTCACCTGTAATCTGACAGCTATAATTTCCAGCCGGGATCATGAAGAAGGGGGTTGCAGCATTGCCGATACCAGTGAATGTCTGCGGTGGAATCCCGTTGATCATCTCCGGGAAGCCGAAGTGAAGCGTCCATGGGGCTGGCTGGCTGACTTCAACTGGTGCATCGGCATCCTCAGAAAGCATAAATGCATGTGTCCAGCGGTAGTGCCCGTCAATGACGGCATCAGGCTGAACTTCAGCAGTATAATTACCTTCAACCATAATGGCATCCTTCTCGGTTGAGATAGAGACCTTTGATACACCAGGCTCTGATCCATCCGGCTTCTCGATTTCGAGTGTCAACAGGTGGACACCGGCTGAAAGGGGCATGGTGGTCTTCTGATCTCCTGCACCAGAGAATGAAACAGCTCCATCTTCCGGGGGCTCTGCCGTCGGTGTTGGAGTATGGGTTGGAGTGGCTGTTGGAAGTTGATCCAGCTGATCTGTCTCCTCACCAACACATCCTGCAAAAAATGTACATCCTGTTAAAAAGAGGAATAAAGTGAGATAAAGAGTAAATACACGTATTTCCATAGCAATAGAATACTCAATCAATATATATACCGATTTCTCTCTGCCGCCAGGAGAGGATTAATTGCATATCAGTGGCGATTATCCGGTATGGCAAACCGGCTTGTGGATGAGAAGAGCCCCTATCTCCTACAGCATGCAGAGAATCCTGTTGAATGGCACCCTTTCTCTGATGAGGCATTTGAAAAGGCACGAAAAGCGGATATTCCGGTATTCCTCTCAATCGGGTACTCCACCTGTCACTGGTGTCATGTGATGAACAGGGAATCCTTCTCTGATCCTGAGGTGGGAGAGGCACTTTCAGGCAGGTTTATTGCGGTAAAAGTGGATCGTGAGGAGCGTCCGGATGTTGATCGAATTGCAATGACAGCCTGCCAGCTGATGACCGGGAGCGGTGGCTGGCCACTCACCCTTGTCCTCACCCCGGATAAGCGGCCCTTTTTTGCCGGGACATATATCCCAAAAGAGCCCCGGTATGGCAGTGCCGGACTTCTCCAGATCCTTGACCGGATATGGGAACTCTGGCGGGAGAGGCGCGAAGATGCGGAGAGCCTTGGGAGGCGTGTCGAAGAGGCGGTGCAGTCGTACCTGGCAGGGGGAGAGATCCAGGTGGCAGAGGGGGTGGTTCAACAGGAAGAGAATCCCGTAGATGCTGCATATACTGCCCTTCTGAAATCATATGATCGCGAGTATGGCGGATTTGGTGAGGGGATGAAGTTCCCCTCACCCCATCTCATCACCTTCCTTCTGCGTCATGGAGGAATAGCAGGTGTTCCTGAAGCGACAGAGATGGCGCTTGCAACTCTTCATGCGATGAGGAGAGGGGGGATAAACGATCAGGTTGGTGGCGGCTTTCACCGGTATACAACCGATCGGCAATGGAAGATCCCTCATTATGAGAAGATGGCAACCGATCAGGCTCTCCTTCTGCATGCCTTTTCCGAAGGATACGCGGTGTGTGAGGATATTCTTCTGAAAGAAGAGGCACTCAGGATAGTATCATACATCAGAACCGATCTCACCTCACCGGAAGGACTTTTTTATACGGCCGAGGATGCTGAAAGCGGAGGAGAAGAGGGTGGCTTCTATCTCTGGTCAAAAGACGAGATCCGATCGCTTTTTGATGAGGAGGAGGGAGAAGAGGCTGCCAATCTCCTGCTTGGAAATGCAACTGAAAGAGATAAACTGCCCCTCTCCCTCACCTCAGAAACAGATGATTCATCATGGCTGCTGAGAGTAAGAGAAAGACTTGCAGAGGCTCGCATGAGCCGCCCCCGCCCATTCCGTGATGAGAAGATCCTCCTTGATGTAAATGGTAAGATTATTGGGGCTCTTGCACGCGCCGGTTTTCTGTTAGATGAGCCCGATCTGGTGCATACGGCTGAAATGGCCTATTCAAAGCTTCAGTTAATCATCGGCAAATCGGAAGGAACTCTCTTCCATTCCATGATAAACGGTTCAATCACCTCGCCACCCTACCTCACAGATTATGCTGATCTGATTGCAGCATCAATTGAGCTCCATCAGGGAACACAGAAGGCTGAGTACCTTCTATTTGCAATTGGGTATACAGAATCAGCCATTCGCCATTTTTATAATGCCGACAGCGGATGGTTCTGGTTTGAAGCAGAGGATACTACACTCTACCGGACACGGGATGCAGAAGATTCGGCCGGACCATCAGGCAATGCAGTGATGCTTCATAATCTTCTCCTCCTCAATCGGATCACCGGTAATCCGGCATTTCGGGAAATAGCAGATTCGATGATGTCGAGGCTGCAGCCTGCCTTCCTCCGGCACCCTAATGCCTATATCCATAGTATCAGTTCATATCATCATCTCTCTCCTGCCGCTATTGATGTTGTATCTGTCGGTAAAAGCGGGATATTTGATGACGCAATCAGATCATCCGGTAACCTGCTTGCAACCCATCTTCATTTCTCGCATGAACTTGAACAATTCATAGAACAAATGCCAAAAATACTGACATATCAAATAGATACCGACGAACCTGCTGCATATCCCTGCAGGCAGGGAGGCTGCCTTCCACCGGTAATGGATCCTGATGAGATCAGAAACCTGCTCCATTCTGCATTTCATCACACTTCCGAGTAGTCGTAGATGGGGAGAGTCGAAGGGTTCAATAGTGTCAGCATCATAATTCATCCACATGACAACAGAAGAGAGACAGGGGCGATTTGTTAAAGGCCGATATGTCATTGATGAAGAACCCATGGAGGAGGTACAGGAACCTGCGGCTACAGGAGAAGAGAATGCTCACGATGCCACATCGAAAACCCCATCCATCGAAGATCTCATCCACCTCACCTCAAAAAATGTGGAGATGACCGTTGAGAGTGTTATTGTCCTTGGCAAAAAACTCTTCATGACACAGGAGGGGCGTGATCATATTGAGAATAAAACCCGTCAGATTGGTGACGAGCTCCAGAAGACCGTTAGTGAGATTGCAGAGGCTGCAAAAAGAGCTATTGAGAAGAAATAGATAGAACTCACTATTATTGGCCTCGTGGGATGGTCTTTTATAGTCTCGGGTTCAATATTTTTTTGCAGAACCTAACACTGCATGAGCTAAACAATGGAAGAAAGAAATTTTGGCGGCCGGGGTAACTTCGGCGGCCCAAGAAGATTTGATGGTCCACGTGAGATGTCAAAGGCAGTCTGTTCAGATTGCGGTTGCGAATGTGAAGTCCCCTTTAAGCCAACAGAGGGCAGGCCCGTCTATTGCCGTGACTGCCTCCCAAAGCACCGGAAACCCCGGTTCTAATCCTTTTTTTTCTATCCTTCTCTGAAGGAGTGGCATTCTCTGTGAGTGACACTCGTACTCCCGAATATCAATGGTTTTGATACATCAAACTCCCGCTACCAATCCCGATACCATGATTCTCTATGTTGACAAAAAAGTTCATTAGAGATTCTCGATCTCAAAAAATTAAGGAATACGAAGATTTTTGACTAAATGTCATGGCTTGATCCCATCAGCTCTCTCTGCCGCATCTTCTGAGGGTATTTTATACTAAAAGAACATATATTATGTGCAGAACTTAAAAGCTGCATGAGTTATACAATGGAAGGAAGAAGTTTTGGCGGCCGGGGTAATTTCGGCGGCCCAAGAAGTTTTGATGGTCCTCGTGAGATGTCAAAGGCAATCTGCGCAGATTGCGGTTGTGAATGTGAAGTCCCCTTTAAACCAACAGAGGGCAGACCCGTCTATTGCCGTGACTGCCNNTTTAAATTATAATCCGCGATACCTGCGCGGAGCTTATTCTCGTCAGATCAGCTATTGATTCACTTCTCTCCAGAGAGCTTTAAGTGAAAAACATAAACACCTTGCATACAGAGATCATAGATAGATTCTCCGCAGATGAGGGTGGCTTACTTGCTTGATATCAAATTAATTCGTGAAAATCCCGAGACGGTCAAAAAAGATCTGCTCAAAAGAAATGATTCAGAGAAAATAGCCTGGGTTGATGACCTTTTCGTGACCGATAAAAGAGTACGGGAACTGAAAGTAGAGATCGACCAGCTTCGCCAGCGGAGAAACACCATCTCCCGTGAAATCAATACTGAGCGAAAAGCGGGCCGTGATACATCAGTGCTTTTAGCGGAGGCAAAAGCACTTCCCGATAAGATAAAAGAGCTCGATTCGGTGAAGAATGCAGCTGAGGAGAGAGTCAGGTACTACCTGATGCGGCTTCCAAATATCCTTGATGACAGTGTCCCTGTTGGTGATGATGAGAGCGGAAATGTTGAGATCCGGAAGGTCGGAACAAAACGGGACTTCTCCTTTCCCATAAAAAATCACGGCCAGCTAGCTGTTGAAAAGGGGTGGGCTGATTTTGAGCGGGCAGCACGGGCAGCAGGTGCGGGGTTCTCTTACCTGAAAGGAAACCTTGCGCTCCTTGATATGGCACTTCAGAGATATGCAATTGATCTCCTGGTAAAGAAGGGCTTTACTCCGGTTATCCCCCCCTACATTATGAACCGCTCCTCATATGAAGGAGTGACCGATCTCTCGGATTTCGAGGATGTCATGTACAAGATCGAGGATTCGGAATCATATCTGATTGCAACAAGCGAGCATCCCCTCTGTGCAATGTACCAGGATGAGATCTTTGAGGAGAAGA
Organism: Methanocorpusculaceae archaeon UBA456; assembly: GCA_002496395.1. Lineage (GTDB taxonomy): Archaea > Halobacteriota > Methanomicrobia > Methanomicrobiales > Methanocorpusculaceae > Methanocalculus. The sequence goes on along the minus strand of DAJQ01000050.1, from coordinate 27,137 downwards.
CGCTCCCTCTCAGGCTAGCCGGACTCTCACCCTGCTTCAGAAAGGAGATCGGGTCTCACGGGATCGATACAAAAGGTCTCTTCCGGGTTCACCAGTTCCATAAAGTCGAACAGTTTGTCTTCTGCAAACCTGAGGATTCCCCTGCCATTCATGAAGAACTCCTTGCAAATGCCGAGGAACTCTACACAAACCTCGGCCTTCCCTACCATGTCGTCCTCATTTGCACCGGCGACATAGGGACAGTTGCTGCAAAGAAGTACGATATTGAGGTCTGGATGCCGCGGGAGGAGGCATACCGGGAAGTTGTCTCCTGCTCGAACTGTACCTCATACCAGGCTGTCAGACTCGGCATGAGGATGCGTGATCCTGATAATTTTGAGACCAAACATCATATTCATACCCTAAACTCAACAGAAGTGGCTACGTCCCGAACAATCCGGGCCATCCTTGAGAATTACCAGTACGAAGACGGCTCTGTTGAGATTCCACATGTGCTCAGACCATACATGAACGATCAGGAATTCCTCTGATCTCTCATTCATTCATTTTTTCTACGGCATATCTGGCAAGGGCGATTATTGTCAGAATTGGCGGGGCACCGGGTGCAGACGGAAGTACTGATGCATCAGTAACATAGAGCCCGGGTATGGCAGTCTCCAGATTCATATCAACCGAGACGCCGATTCTTGCTGTTCCGCAAGGGTGTGAACCCCGGATAGGCGCTGTCACAAAGGTATTAGGATCGCCACCGGCTTCTGCCAAAATGGATGTAGCAGAAGCAGATCCCCTGATGAGACGCTCGGCATCCTGTACTGTTACCTTCTTCACGATTGTGTCGTTCACCGAGCCATCATCCTCATCTTTGATCTTCACCATCATTCCGAGGATATCTTCGGGCTCTGCCTTCGTCCCCCTGGCTGCCATGAGAGCATGCAGAGGGCGCGAGTAGTGGGGGAGGATGATTCCACCATCAAATGGGATATACGCCCCCATAGGAACGTCGCGGTTCATGCCAATTCCCGGAAGGAGTGCCCCAATCGAGACAAAGGTATCGGCAAAGAGGGGTGATGTAGGAAGTGAGAGAGACGTGAGAAATCCGGGGGTTTCCAGTGCCCCTGCAGCAAGTACTACGAGATCGTCCCAGAAGATCTCCGCTCCGCACCGGACCCCTGCAGCTTCGCCATGCCGGAGAATTATCTCATCCGCAACGGTGTCGGTTATCACCCGTGCTCCATATGTTTCTGCTTTTCTGATGAACCGGATTGCCGACCACCGGGCATCCGAGGGACAACCAAATGCACAGAGCCCGTCCTTGCAACAGAGATCAGGATTAATGAACTTCGGCATCCGCTGGACAGGGAGGCCGATTCTTTCTGCGGCATCCATCAGGCGGCGGGTGCCATCACCAATCAGATCGTCGGGAAGCAGCTGTACATCAAGCTCTTTTTCTACGGCAGCATAGTGGGCTGCGAGATCGATTCCAAGAACCTTCAGCTCCAATTCAAGGCAGCGGAGTGCATTACCACCCGATACCATCGTTGTTCCACCGAGACAGAAGGTGCGCATCAGGCGAACACCGGCATCAACATTTGCATAATAGTGCCCTGCATCCTTTCCCGGCACTTCCGGGCCTCGTTCAATAACAAGGAGATCATGGCCCGCTTCAGCAAGATACCTGGCACCTGCTGCACCACCAGCACCCGATCCGATCACTATCGCCATACTGATCGATTGGGGGAAGTGAAGAATAAGTATCTTCCCAATCGATCAGCCCCAACCATTAACTCTTTCTCCATCCATTTTTCTGTAGATACTATGGATCTGGGCGTTGGACGGGTAGGAGATCAGGATCTTGGCATTAGTGCGCAGGAACTCGTCACCGGCAGGACATGCGTCATTGCCCAGTCTGGAGCCGGGAAGAGCTGGGGAATAGCAGTTCTTTGTGAACATCTCTGCAAATCATATCTTGGATTCTGTTTAATTGATACCGAAGGAGAATATTTCTCGCTCAAGGATCGTTTTCCGATCATCTGGATCGGATCAGATGAAAGCTGTGATTACGATATCGAATCGGTTGATCTCCATTCTGTGTTGCGGGATGCAATCCTCTCTTCACGTTTTGTAATCTTTGATGTATCTGAGGTTGATATGCGGGTAAAAGCAACAGCCCTCGTAAACATCCTCTATGAGCTGGAATCCGAGCTGAGGAGACCGTTTCTGCTGATCGTTGAGGAAGCTGACAAATTCATCCCACAGTCACGTGATTCCATCAAGATGATTGAGGAGATCTCGCGTCGTGGGAGAAAACGCGGGCTCGGTCTTCTGGTGGCAACCCAGCGACCTTCCCTTGTCCAGAAGAATGTACTCAGCCAGTGCAACAATCAGATCATCGGCAAACTGACAATTGACAACGATCTCAAGGCTGTATCCCATTTTTTTGATGCACGGAAAGAGGTGGAGGAGCTGATTACCCTTGATCCCGGCGAGTTCTTTGTGATGGGAGGACTTGTCCGGGAGAAGATCCTGATGAAATTTGGAGATCGGGAGACACAACATCGGGGAGTCACACCCCAGATTCTGCCCGGCAGGCCTCATGAGAAGAAAGAGGCAGAGCCAGATCCAATTCCAGAGGCAAAGCCTGAGAGTCCTCCTGCACCACAACCAGTACACGTAGAAGCCGAAGACGAGGAGCCGCATCTTCTGAGTGGAGGGCCTGTTGATGGAGAAGATGAGACAAAGAATGCCATCCCCACACTCCTTCAACGCGATGAGGCGCTCAGGGTTGTGCAGAGCCTCTGCCGGAGGAGTTTCTGGAGACGAACCTATCGGGATAGGATCATCTCACTGGATCGTATCTCGTGGCCACTGCTGTTGGTTGAGGTGAAGTACCACGGCGGTATCCTGAAGAAGACGACGAAGCGATCATCGTTTATCCTGGAGGGATTCCATGGAGAGAGAGCCGATCTCTCAGATGGTCTGATGATGCGACCAGGTTTTTCTGAGCTGATCGGGCTTGATGAGGCATCAGTTGCGGTCCTGAAGATCCTGACTCCGGCCGGACTGACGGCACTTGAGATTGAAGCCGATGCCGGCCTTATGCCAGCAGATGTCAAGAAAGCACTAAAAAGCCTCCAGAAACAAAAACGTATCACCACGATGAAGACCGAAGAGGGCGCACTCGTTTATATACCTCTTCTGGAAAAGCCGATCCCAAAACTCTCCAACCTGAACCAGGTACAAACAATGAAACTTACAACTCTCTCCGGAGAAAGCAGAGGCCCTTCATTCACTGAGGAGGAACTCAGAAAGATCATCAAAGGCTTGGAACCAACAGCTGAAATAACAAAGATCAGGGTGATCTTTTATCCAGTCTATGAAGCCGCCATCGCATCAGATTCAGGTGAGCGACGGGCCTTTATTGACGGGGTGACCGGGCGCGAGATCAAGGGAATGTCGCACCTTTAACAAAATAGATACATAATATAGCCTTTTCACCTCAAAGGGAGAGGAATTTTTATCACAATCGACGTCTTTGAAAGAATATGGACGAACTGGATTCATTTCGATGTCTGGTATGCGGGTTTATTTATGATCCGGAGCGGGGCGATCCACGACGGGGAATTGAGCCTCTGACTGCATTTGAAGATCTTCCTGATGATTATACCTGCCCGGTCTGTGGGGTATCTGTCCTGACACAGAACTCTGCATTTGTCAGGATTGAAACCGCCGGGCATGCCTGTGGATCTTATAGGTCTTCTCAGAACGGTGCATAAGCGACGATCTGTTCATATCCAGAAGGACTGGCATTATTGCATCCAGGCTCCCAATAGTACCAGATTATTCTCTTTGAATCCAGTTCAATCGAATATCAAAAGTGATAGAAACAGGAGTAATATCTGTTTATCCTCTATTTATGCGAGGGGCCGGATTCGAACCGGCGAACCCCTACGGGACTGGGTCCTAAGCCCAGCGCCTTTGGCCTGGCTTGGCAACCCTCGCTCATTACATAAACTGCAAAAGAATCTGCACCACGTATATTTGCCTTCAAAAGATAAAAGAGAAGCCCTTTCTATCAGCATCAGAGGGGGGACTGGTCTACCACTTCTCTCAGACCGCATCCATCCGATCAGATGACACACACTCTTCTTCTTTTGCCCTTTTCAGCTCCCTGATCAGGACAACATACCCAGATACTACAAGCGCGATGAAGAGTGGGCCGAGAATAAAGCCGATCAGTCCCATCACTGCAAGGCCACCAAAGAAACCTATCCACATCAGGAGAGGATTGAGTTTTGCCCGCATGCCCATGATAAGGGGACGGAAGATGAGATCGGGCACCGCACAGACGATCGGGTAGCCTATTACTGCTATGAGTGCAGCACTTCTGAGATCACCAATCGAGACCGAATAGATAACAAGGAAGATCATCAGGAGAGAGGGTCCAAGAATAGGCACAAGCTGGAATAATCCTGAGATCGTTGCATAAAAGAGGACGTAATCATAGCCGAGGAAATAGAAGAATGGAATCGCGAGGAGAAATGTGAAGATTGCAGTAATCACGTGGACAACATAGATCGCATACAGGGTTCCAACAACAGTCGTTGAGATCTCTTGTACACCAGCAGAAAGCCGGACAGGGAGCGATTCAACAATCTCAGTGTAGATCTCATCGCCCTTGTAAAGAAATGCCATCAGGGCCATTAAAAAGACCACAATCTGGACAAGGAGCATCGGAGCCTGATAGATAAGACTGGTTATCCAGACAGAAAGCCCATCAAGCTGGAGCATTATCCATTCGTTTAACTCACTCTGTCCGATTGAGACCGTGCCTGTAGCACTCAGTGCTGTTACCCATTCAAGGATGGTTGAAATAATACTCTCTATATAATCGGCATGGGTATAGAAGATTGATATAGTAAAGCCGATTGCAGAGGTGACCACAAGAACAACGAGCGTTGCAATAAGGAAGGACGAGACTGCCGGATTTATGACCCGGATAAACTGCCGGTGAATGGGAAGAAGAACAACAGCAAGAGTACCTGCAAGGATGATGACACCAATCAACTGCCAGAAGGCAAGGGCGGCGGCGATCATTATTGCGCCTATCGTCATTATGACATATCTGTCAGGATAGTTCCCACCCATCATATAGCAGAGTCATTCTCCTCAATAGGTAATAAGATAGATAGATACACCGAAAAACCGATTGGTAATATCAGAAGGTTTTACTATTCATGTGCAGATATAACGTTTCAATTCAGATGCACCATGCTTGAAGAGTTTGGAAGAATAGTGGTTGCCACCGTCATCGCATGGGTCCTCTTTCTATCGCTCGATATATACTGGAGGCTTCCACGGAGGGGAGGTGTTAGCGGTGCGGATGCAATCGGAAAAGCGATTGCAGAGAGAGGTGGAGATCAGCATGGCGGATGGATGATGGGTAACATCGTCTGCTCGCCTGATGCGTCGGCAGGAACATTGCTCGCCGCATGCGGAGTTTTTGTTGCAGGCATCCCTGGGGGTATTGCAGCTGCTATTCTCGTCTATATAGGAAACCGGATCTGCCATGATAAAGGATATGCAGGAACAAGCGGAGCATTGATTGCAACGATTGTCATTGCCGGGTTCATGCAGATTGGGTTTTTTGCATCTGATTTCATTGCCGGAATGGTGCTCGCCATTCTCACAATACAGGGGATCTCTCATACCCATGCCAGCCGGTTGATTGGGTATTTCTGGAGGTGGAGAGCCTGATTGTGGGTGCAATCTGCCTTATTATTGCTCTCTATGGCGCGATCCGAATAGTCCTTGAAAGGGAGACGCTGCTCAAACTCCCATTTGTGAATGTCATGAACTTCGGAATCGCCGGGTTGATCGTCTTTATCCTTCCACACCCGCTCACACTTGTTGCCGCTGCAGCATACTTCGTCGGATCTACCCTTGAAGCAAATGCAATAGCCAGCGCAATTGCACGGAGGGGCGGAAAATGATGGAGTCAGTCATCACCCTCTCTCTTGCAGGACTGATCTTTCTTGGAGCCGTTGCCACAGCCCTCTGGAAGAATCCCTTTGACAAGCTGATCGGAATTTCCATACTCTCTGCGGGAGTCATTCCTTTGATTGTCACCCGGGGATACCTTGACGTTGCGATCATCATCTCCCTTGTCATCCCAATCACAACAATTCTGGTTCTTCTCCTTCTCGGGAGGGAAGTCAGATGAGTCCTTTGTTTATTATCGGGTTTGGTCTCATCATCCTCGGAACTGTTGCAACAGCCTGGCCTTCCCCAAAAGACTATATCACCCGGCTTATTAACCTCGAACTCCCGGCATTTGGCATCCTCCTCGTGATGCTGTCCTTTGATGAGACTCTGGCACTCCTGACCTTTATTGCAGTCACTTCCATCTCAACATTCCTGTTTGTCCGTGTCATTGAGAAGAGGGAGGGAACACCATGATCATCCGTAAACTATCCGGGATCCTCTCAAACTTCACAAACCTCTCCCGGGTCTATGCCGTCATGGTAATAATCGTCGTTATTGCCGGTATAGCAAGCATCCCCTCCCTCGATTACCAGGGCGACCGCCTCTATCCGAAGACAATCGACCGCGACAGTCCGCTTGATCCTTATGATCGCGGTGGTATCCCCTTCGAATCAACAGTTGTTCTAGCGGAATACCCGGAGAACTCACCGTATCTTGGGTACATCACGGCATATCTCACCCCGCTTTCCCTTGCACTCGCCGCGGCAACTCCGCATATGGGAACAACCATTGTAGCCCATCCCGGCGGGATCATTGATGAGATCCTCTATGCAACACGGGGCCTCGATACCGTTGTCGAGACCACAATTCTCTTTGTCGGGTTTGCCGTTGCCGCACACCTCTTTCGAAGGAGGGAAGACGAATGATCGATACCTTCCATATCGGGATGTTTGCAGCATCACTCTGCATTATCATCGCCTTCTTCTCGTTTATGAAAGAGACCGATGATCTGCACAGGCTTCTCCTCACCGATCTCGCCTCGGTGATGGCGCTCTTCTTGATTGCGCTTGTTGGAACCGACCTTGCTGAGGCGCTGATTCTCCCCGGCCTTGTCGTCACCATCTCAAAACTGATGGCACTTACTGAGATTTACCTTGTGAAAGAGGGGATTCAGAGGAACCAGCCCGCGAGAACCCTTGATATTGAGGTGCTCCAGAGTGCCCCGGCAATCCTGGCGTCGATCCTGGTACTATACGGGATCTTCCTCTCCGGCTTTTCAGGTGGGGCAGTTGCAGGTCTTGGAGTCATCTTCTATATCATCTGCAAAGGGCACCAGGAACGCTTTGAGTTGATTGAGACGGTGAGTGGGTATGCCTGGGTTGCATGGATTGCGGCATTCTTCATCATCCTGATCTTCCCATCACAATGGTTCCTCGCCGTGATGATCGCGGGTGGTGCAATCCTCATTAAAGTAACTGCAAAACTCTCCCTCATCGGTACCATGCGGGGTGAATCAGATGTTTGATCTGAATATTGAGGGTGCAGAACTCTTTGCACTCCCATTTGGAGATATCGTCCCGTACTTCAGTGTATATTCTGCCACACTTGCTGCATTTGTCCTGATCTTCATTCTTATCGCGGCATTTGACCGGCCTGAGCGGCAGCTGAATATCATATTCGGCGGGGATGCATTCTATGAAAAGGAGATAAAGGAAGGTGATACACGCTTCTCACGGTTCATGGCAATTGCCTGTGGTTTTGCAACACTGGGAGCAGTGCTGACAGGGGATATCTTCAACTTCACCCTCTTTGCGGTGCTTGTCGGGATTACAAACATTGCAATCGTCGCATCAGCCGGAAACCACCATGTATTAAATGCCGCATTCCAGTATGGAATCGTTGCAATGATCGCAACGGTTCCACTCTTCGGTGCGGCGGCGATCATCCTGGCAACCACAGGAACACTCTCAATCTGGACGCTTGCCGGGATGGGAGCAGTTCCGCTTCTTGCAAAGGCGATGTTAATCCTCGGCGTGATGGGGGAAGGTATCGCACCACTGTATATCGGTAAAGCCGAGATTATCAGGGCACAGGGGGCTCCCTTTGTCCTGATGATCCATTTCAGTTCACTCCTGCTCTTCCTGCGGGTAACAGAGATAGTCCTGGTGATTTGAAGATGAAGAGACACTATGTCCAGCTGATTGCCATCATCTCCGGCATCCTTCTTATCGTACTTTCGGTCGCAGGACATCAGGATATTGTACAGGTGCCTGTTGCTGCTGTACTGAGTATCGTACTGGCACCTGTCTTTCTTATCTCAGTCGGACTTCTCTTTTCGGCTGAAGTTATTGACGGAGATATTCCGTTTATGGGGTACTAGAGTCTATGATCGAATACATCATCGCTGCAATGTTTGCCGGCCTCCTGCTCCACGGTATCCACCGGAAAGTGATCGCACGAATACAGGGAAGACCAGGGCCACCGATCTGGCAGGAGATACTTCATACCCTGAAATTCCTTGGAAAGGAGTCATGGATTCCAAAAACGGCGAGCCAGGGTGTGTATGTCGCTGTCGTGGGGATCTCTATTGCGATCTGGACCGCAGCGTTGATGCTCCTGATCACGCAGGAGAGTCTTCTCCTCCTGTTTGCACTCTACGTGCTTCATAAGATCGTTGAGCACGGAATCGGTCTTGCTTCTGGATCGCCCTATGCCAAGTTCGGGGCAATACGGTCAGTTGTCTCGGCAGCATCTGAACTTCCACTCCTCTCAAGTGTCGCACTCATCTATCTCATCACGGGATCACTTATGCTCCGTGATATCGAGGCATATCAGGCAATTAACGGGCCGCTCCTCATCGTGGCATTTCCGGCAGCCGTTGCTCTGTATCTGGTGATCCTCTCAAAGATCCATTACGGCCCATTCTCGATTGTTGAAGCAAAAGAGATCGTCAGCGGATACTGGACAGAGCACTTCGGTGTCTGGCGCGGTCTGATGAATGCAGCATTTGGCCTGAAGACGTTTGTCCTCCTGTATACCTTTGTGGTGGTCTTCATCGGACCAATCGGCCTTCCGCTCACGCTCCTTGCAATCCTGATCCTGATGATAACACTCTCATTTGTCTGTGCAGCCACCCCGATGCTCTCACCCTATGACAGTGTTACCGTTCAGACACTCACAACCGGCCTTATAGCCATCTATATCATTTATCTGGGGGTATTTGCATGAGCCTGATCCGTAACTGCCTTCTTGCAGGTCTTCTCCTGTATATCTGTATTTTTCTGATACAAGGTGCAGCCACAGGTGCAGTACTTGTTGCTGCTATCATCGGAATCCTCATTCTTCTTGGGATTGGTTCCACCCTCTTCATCTCTGATGAAAAACAGCTGAAGCGGGTTGAGATGATCTTACTCTGGTGTTCCATACTGGTTTTTGCAGTATATGGAGTTCTGGTTGCCGGGGGGATTCTATGAACAGATATCTGTATGAAAAGGATCTCAGGCAGATGAAACTCATTATCCTCGAGAGCAGACGCCATGATGCAGCCGTGATGGAACTTGCCGCAACCCTTGGTATAAAACGCCAGCAGCTCAGAAAAATACTCATAGAGCGCTCCGATATGATGTTTCTTGAAAATCTTCCTGCACGCTGTGATGCTGCAAGAGAAACAGGGGACGACACTGAGAGGCTGCTTGGCATTCCCCTCCTCACCCAGGCTTTTCATCTGTTGTCAAGGGAAGAGGGGGTTTCCGTCAGGGAACAGTATCTTCAGAGGATACAGAGTGGCACCACTCTGGAGGGCGCTCTTTTGGAGGCACAAATGGAGATACTGGAGATGATCAAAAGATGAGTCTGCTTCAAAACCTTAAAAATGCCGTTCGATCACGCTCAATCCATGTTGCCTACGTCAATGTCGGATCCTGCAATGGCTGTGATATCGAGATTCTCGCATGCCTCTCTCCCCGCTATGATATCGAACAGTACGGAATCTATGTGCATAACAACCCACGTGAAGCAGATGTCCTTCTGATCACCGGAGCATTTAGTCCGCAGTGGGAAGACAAACTCAAGCCGCTCTGGGATAAGATCCCTCACCCAAAAGTCGCAGTCGCCATCGGAAATTGCCCGATATCAGGATGTGTCTTCAACCGGCCGGAGACCCTTGTTGATCCGCCGGTATCAAAACATATCCCGATCGCAGCTGAGATTCCTGGTTGTCCCCCCCGCCCGACAGAGATCATCAGTACCATCCTCTCGCTGGCACCGATAATCTTCAAAGATTATGAGGAGACGAAGAAATGAAAAAGACAGTTGACATATCTCTCCCGGTCGGCCCGATGCATCCCTGCTTTAAGGAACCCTGCCGAATAAAATGCGAAACACGGGGCGAATATGTCCTTTCAGCCGAGGTTGAACTCGGCTATGTGAAGAAGGGAATCGAGCGGATCATGCGTGGAAGGCCCTGGCAGGAAGTGATGTTCCTTGCTGAGCGTGTCTGCGGGATCTGTTCGGTGATTCATAACTTTGTCTTCATTGAATCAGTCGAGAAGATCAGTGGCATTGTCCCAACGGAACGTGCTGCATATCTCAGGGTGATCGTCAACGAACTTGACCGGATGCAGAGCCATCTTCTGGCAAACTACTCCTATTGCTACACGATCGAACACGAGACCCTGGCGATGTACCTGCTGAACCTCCGTGAGACGGTGATGGATCAGCTTGAGCTGATCACCGGGGCACGAGTCACCTGCGCATATATCGTTCCGGGCGGCGTCAGATCCGATCTTCGACCAGACGACGCAGACACGCTCAGAGCAGCGCTCGATCATATCGATGCCGAGCTGTCACGGTTCGTCAGGATCTTTGAAACCGGGCCGCTCATCGCCCTTCGTTCAAAAGGGATCGGGATCCTCACAAAGGAAGCAGCCATTGAGTCACATGCAGTTGGACCGACTGCACGGGCAAGTGGAATTGACAATGATCAACGATCAACACATCCGACATACAAGGCACTTGGTTTCTCCCCCATCATCCGGCAGGAAGCAGATAACTATGCCCGTATTATGGTGCGGTTTGAAGAGGTGTTCCAGAGCACAGGCCTCATCCGGTCAGCACTTGCCGCCATGAAAGAGGGTCCGATCCGTGGAGGAGGCACGATCAAAGCAGGATCAATCAGGTACCGGGGTGAAGCCCCGCGAGGCGAACTCCTCTATGAACTCACAACAGATGATTATGGCAGGATTCTTGAGATAGCCATTCAGACGCCATCAATTCCGAACATCCAGGTCTGTTCCCATGCGATGCTGATAGATGCGCAGTCGGCAGCTGATATAACCTCAATCTTCATCAGCTCAGATCCCTGCATCGCCTGTACAGAGAGGTAAGATTCGTGTTCTCGATCATCTACTATATCAGGGAGTTTCTGCGGCCAAAATGGATTGCAACATTCTTCACGGCAAAGACTGCACCCCTTACAACTCCTCCGTACTTCCGGGATTTTCCTGTGCTCACAGATAAGGAATGTACACACTGCCTCGCCTGCATGATGATCTGCCCGGCCCCTGATGCGATCGTTGTTGTGCAACGTGAGGGAGTCTGGCGGCCCGAGATCACAAAAGGGCATTGTATCAGGTGCGGACTCTGTATCGAGGCGTGTCCTGAGGATGTCCTTGCAAGCGGAAGAATACTTGTATACAAAAAAGAAGAAAAACTCACGCTGAAAGCTTCATTCCAGATCGAGATCGATCAGGAAAAATGCATGGGATGCGGGAACTGTTCGGTTGCCTGCCCGGTGAACAGGGAGATTGATCCCGCTCTCCGTTCCAGCGGTACATCAACATCTGATGAAGTCATCATGCGGGTGGATGCCGGTCAGAACAAGGTACTCCATGAAGAGAAATGCACAGGATGCAAGACCTGTGAAGAGAACTGTTCGAACAAGGCCATCCGTGTAGCCCGTGTTGTTGAAGCACTCCAGGGGGGAGAAGAATGACATTCATACTCTCATCAGGACGAACGATCCCGCAGGGTTCCTTTGTTGAACATAAACTCTCGAAAGGATACCAGAGGGCGACCTCGATGATATATATTCACCCACTCGATATCATGGAGCTCGGGATAGAATCAGGCGACCGGGTACATGTTACCAGCGACATTGGTTCTGTTGTTCTTACAACCGAAGCAACAAATGACATACCATCTGGGTGTGTCTATATAGCACTTGGCCCATATGCAAATGCAATTACTGGAGGATATACCCATGGAACCGGCATGCCAGACTACAAGGATATTTCTGTTGAAATTGAGCCGACAGACGATCCGGTGCAAACGGTATGGGATCTGATGGAGATGATTGGAGGGGTTCGCTATGGAAAGTAGAGATGTGCCATGTCCTTTCTGCGGGTGCCTCTGTGACGATGTATTCGTAACAGTCGAGAATAACCGGATTATCGGTGTTGAAAACTGCTGTACTCTTGGAAATGCAAAATTCCTCTCGAAGAAACGGCTGAAACATCCGATCATGAGAAAAAACGGTAAATGGGTGGAAGTAACCTATGAGGAGGCGATCGATGAAACCGCCCGTATCCTCTCAGATGCAATGCGTCCACTCCTGTATGGATGGAGTGGAACGATTGGAGAGGCGCAGGTTGTTGGTGTCCACCTTGCAGAAGAGATAGGGGCACTCATTGACAGTACAACGTCAGTCTGCCATAATCCATCCATCCTGGCAATCCAGGAGGTAGGACACCCCGGTTGCACTCTCGGGCAGGTGAAGAACCGTGCCGATCTTGTTGTCTACTGGGGATGCAATCCGATCGAAGCACATCCGAGACACATGAGCAGATACACAACCTATGCCGACGGATACTTCATCGATAACACAGCTTCCGACAGAACAGTGATTGTTGTTGATATCAGGAGATCTGAGGGTGCCAAAGTGGCAGATGAATTCGTCCAGGTGAAACCGGGAGGAGACTATCTTGTCCTCTCAGCCCTTCGTGCAATGGTCAGAGGAAAAAGCGATGTTGTACCGGAATCAGTCGCGGGTGTTAAAAAAGTTCAGCTCCAGCGTGTCGCCGATCTAATGATGAAAGCAAAATTTGGAGCCGTCTTCTTTGGGCTCGGAATCACGATGAGCCGTGGCAAATACAAGAATGTCAGGAATGCAATCGAACTCGTCTCGGAACTCAACAGAAGGACGAAATTTACCATCAGTGCAATGCGTGGACACTTCAATGTTTATGGATTCAATGAAGTCCTCACCTGGATGGCAGGATATCCGTTTGCCGTTGATTTCTCACGCGGTATTGCCTTCTATAATCCTGGTGAGACAACCGTCATCGATCTGCTTGAGAGGAGAGAACCTGATGCCTGCCTCGTTGTTGCAAGTGATCCCGGTGCGCACTTCCCAAAATCCACTATCGAACATATGGCGGCGATACCAACTGTACAGATCGACCCCTGTGTCAATGCGACAACTGCACTCTGCCAGGTGCAGATTCCGGTTGCGATAACCGGTATCGAAGTTGCCGGAACAGCATACCGGATGGATGGTGTTCCTATCAGGATGAAGAAAGTACTTGAAACCGAATTTCCAACCGATCAGGAGATCCTTGAGCGGATCGTTATACGCATACGGGAGATAAGAGCAGATGGCTGAGATACTCTTAAAGAACGCTTATGTGATCGACCCGATCTCAGGCATCAATGGCGAACTGATGGATATTGCACTATCCGGTAGCAGGATCGTCGAGGAAGCATCCCCAAAAGCCGAGGTGATCGATTGCCATGGATTCCTCACCCTTCCAGGAGGTATCGACTCACATACACACTACTCCGGGACAAAAGTGAACTTCGGCAGGTACATGAGCCCTGAAGATATGCGGGCGGGGAGGACGGCACGGAGAGGGCCGATGCATATCACCTCCGGCTATAGTGTTCCGACAACGTATGGGAACAGCTACAGGTACAGTGCGCTTGGGTATACTACACTTGTTGAGGGTGCAATGGCGCCGCTTGAAGCCCGCCACACCCATGAGGAGTTTAAATTCACCCCGCTCCAGGATTCATTCGCAAACACACTCTTTGACGGAAACTGGGGGATGCTCAGGGCGCTTGAGGATAACGATATCAAACATGCCGCAGCGATCATTGCCTGGACACTCAGTGCTGTGAAAGGGTTTGCGATCAAACTGACGAATCCCGGCGGGACAGAAGCATGGGGTTTTGGGAAGAACGTCTCCTGCATCAATCAGACAATACCAACATTCGACCTGACACCGGCTGATATCATCAAAGGTGCGATCAGGGCAAATGAACTTCTGCATCTTCCGCATTCGGTGCATCTTCATTGCAATAATCTCGGAACACCAGGTAACTTCACCTGCACACTCGGTACATTCGGGCATGTTCCGGATCTCAATGACAAACGTCAGTCGCTCTATGCAACCCATGTCCAGTTCCATTCATATGGGGGCAGTGGATGGGGAGATTTCTGTTCAAAGAGCGAGCCGGTTGCAAAGATGGTGAACCTCCGGCCGCAGATCGTCATTGATATGGGACAGGTGATGTTTGGTCGGACGACGACGATGACCGCAGATGGACCAATGGAGTTCAATCTCTACCGTCTCCACCATGATAAATGGAGTAACCATGATATTGAACTTGAGACGGGATCCGGCATCATCCCAGTGAACTATCGGAAGAAGAATCTGGTCAACAGCATTATGTGGGCAATAGGCCTTGAGCTGGCTCTCCTCGTCGAGAACCCCTGGCAATGTATGCTCACAACCGATAATCCAAATGGTGCTCCGTTTGTGAAGTACCCCGAGATCATTGCCCTCCTGATGAGCAAACGGTATCGTGACGCCGAATTTGCAACAATCCATCAGGATACAGAAAAGCGTGTACCTCTCCCGGCAATTGATCGGGAACTCGACTGGCATGAGATTGCAGTGATGACCAGGGCAGGACAGGCTAAGGCACTTGGGATCATCGATATCGGAAAAGGCTACCTGTCACCCGGGGCCGAGGGAGATATTGCCATCTATCCATTAAGGATCGATGATATTGATCCGTCTGCTGACTATGAAAAAGTGATAAAAGGCTTTTCACAGACTGAATACACCATTAAACGAGGGCGGGTTGTCTCCCGACGGGGAGATGCGATCATTGACGGGGAGAACACCACCTTCTGGGTGAAGCCAAAGGTTCCAGCTGCCTATGACATGCAGCATGACACCGCATTTCAGGAACTCTTTGAGCGATACTACAGTGTCAGGATGAGTAATTATCCAGTCCAGGAAGAATACCTCCACAGGAATCACTGCATTGAAACGGAGACCGATCTATGAACGTAACCATCACCTTCAGAAACCGCAGAAACCGCAGAAACCCTTTCATCCCAATCGAAGCCGAGATGATCACCCCGGATGCATTTTTCAATAACAAGGAAATTTGTGTTGGAGAAGGGAACAGGACTGTACACCTCAATGAGCTTGCAGATGTTGGTATCGAGGGGACAGCATCGTCAGTTGATGAGATCGAGATTCTGATACGCGGAGATGCATCGCTCGTCAAACGTGTTGGTGAATACATGACCGGGGGCACAATCACCATCGAAGGTTCTATCGGGATGCATTGTGGGAATTTTATGTCCGGCGGCAGAATCGAGATACTGGGTTCAGCAGATGGATGGCTTGGACGCGAGATGCAGGGAGGCGAAATTCTCTGCCATGGAGATTGCGGAGATTACTGCGCCAGTGGATACCGTGGGGGACGTCGCGGCATGCGGGGAGGATCGGTTGAAGTGATAGGATCGGTTGGGGATTTTGCATGCGAACATATAGCGGGTGGAGACGTCCTCATCCATGGTAATACCGGAGACTTTGCATGTGCAGAGATGAAGGGGGGAACCGTCACCATCCTCGGGGACACAAGCCGCGTCTGTGCAAATATGTCAAATGGCACCTGTTATGTGTATGGATGCGCGGCGGAGATGATCCCAACCTTTGAAAAGAGAGGAACAATCAATCATGAAGGACTTCTGTTTCACCATTTCAGAGGAGATGTGGCAAACCGCGGAAATGGAGATCTCTATACTGCCCGCTTTACCTATCTTCAGTGAAAAAATTGATTAGACAGGGATATGCGCCTTCACCCACCGTGCATAGGTGGCGCGAAGACGCGCAATCTCATCATCAGTGAGGTCACCCCGTCGTGTCTTTCTCAGATATTCCTCAAGCTGGGAGACGATCTGATCGGCCTCAGCATAGGTCTGCACCTCAATATAGACCGGCGCCTTCTGTGAACCGATGATCTCTCCACAGACCGGGCAGAGTTTCCATCTCTGAAGATGATCCATATAGGTAAATGACCGGCACCCCGGACACCGGATTATGATATACATACGTACCCGATGGTATACGGATTTGAAGATAAAGGTATCGGAAGGTGATCGGACATCCTGATCAGATACTGTATCCCCTCTTCTGCCCTGAGGATAGTAAATACCTCAGCAAAGAAATTAATCTCTATCAAGCAGATAAAAGAACTGAGCAAAATGTCAATTGAAGTTATCGGGGTTGAAAACCTCCCCATTATCCAGCCAGGTGATGATCTCGCCGGGCTCATCTCCGAGAGGATCACCTTTGTGGAGGGGGATATTCTCTGTGTCGCCAGTTCTGTCTATTCCAAGTCTGTGGGAAATATACGGAATCTTGATGAGATCACGCCCACCTCTGAAGCCGGGCGGATCGCCGGCATGACCCATGAGGATCCCCGCTTTGTCCAGGCTGTTCTTGACTCGTCAGTTGAGATCATCCTTGATCATCCTTTCATCCTCTCAAGACTTGCCTCAGGCCATATCGGCGTCCGGGCAGGTGTCGATCACAGCAATGTGGAGGATGGAATTGTCATTCTTCTTCCCGCAGATCCTATGGAAGCTGCTGAGGCGATCCGATCGGCTATCAGGGAGAAGGCAGGTGTCGACATTCGTGTGATCCTGACAGATACCTGTGGGCGGGCATTCCGGCGCGGACAGACCGGCCACGCGATAGGATGGAGCGGCATGACTGCAATTCGTGATTTCCGGGGAGATCATGATCTCTTTGGCCATGAGCTTCTTATAACTGAAGAGGCGGTTGCTGATGAGATCGCCGGTTTTGCAAACTTCGTGATGGGTGAGAGCAATAAAGGAGTTCCAGCAGTTGTCTTCCGGAACATGGAGACCTGGAGCGGGCATGATATGCTCTATTTTGAGGAATCCGAAGATATCATCAAAGAAGCCCTGAAAAAGAGATGATGAGTTAGTATATGAGATTCATAATAAAGATAAAGACTCCAATGCCAATTGCTACTGCAATTACGGTTTTAGGGTCAATGGTGACCTGACGCCTGTCCTCACTGTCATAATAGGTGACAAGGCCTGCGGAGGATATCATTCTTCCACCTTTCTTCTTTGCCATGTACACAGGTTTCTCCGTGCATATATTTAAACAAACGGTCAATAGGTAGGATATGGAGAATAATGCCTCCATTGAGGGGTTTGCATTTTTAGGTGATGAATTATCACTCCAGCCGGTCCGAATTGACATTGAAGATGGGATCATCAGATCGATTGAAGAGGTGAAAAATCCACGGAAACGATGGATCCTCCCTGCACTCTTCAATGCTCACACTCATATCGGAGATACCGTGGCAATGGATCTGCCAGTTGATGGGGACCTGGAATCCATCGTTTCTCCGCCTGATGGATTGAAACATCGGATTCTGCGCGCGACAGAAAGAGATGCTCTTGTCTCTGCGATGCACGCGACGATAGGGTTTATGGAGCAGACCGGGTGTGCTGGCTTTGCCGATTTTCGTGAAGGGGGAGTCGAAGGTGTTGATGCGCTTCGGGAGGCAGCAGACGGCATGTCCACACGGCCCCTTATCTTTGGAAGGGAAGGTGGCGAGCTGATCTCAGATGGATATGGTATCAGCAGCGTTCGTGACCTTCACAATCTTGAATCCGACATTGAAACTGCCCGCCGTGCCGGTCGCAGGATTGCAATCCATGCCGGGGAACGAGATTCTGATGATATTGAAGGTGCACTGGCATATAACCCGGATCTCCTGATTCACTGCACTCATGCCCGCCGAAATGATCTCAGGCGCTGTGCAGATGAAGGAATTCCAATTGCCATCTGTCCACGATCAAACTGGATCCTTGGAGTAACCAGATCACCGGATCATCCACCGGTTTGCGAGAT
The DNA here is from genome assembly GCA_002496395.1 of Methanocorpusculaceae archaeon UBA456. Lineage (GTDB taxonomy): Archaea > Halobacteriota > Methanomicrobia > Methanomicrobiales > Methanocorpusculaceae > Methanocalculus. The sequence continues at coordinate 8,904 of DAJQ01000050.1, read as the reverse complement.
GATTGATCTTGGATGCAGAGTCTTCCTTGGCACAGATAATGCAATGTTCGTTCAGCCTGATCTCTGGCGCGAGATGGCTTTCCTCTCCGAGATCACCACTCTTTCCGCGCGCACCATTCTTGAGATGGGAATTGGAGGATCAGCCCTCACAAAAGACCCATACTGGATTGAAGAGGGGAAAAGGGCTTCAATTATTGAGATTAATCCTGAGCGATCCAACCTGATCTGCTCCCGGGATCCTGTCAGGACAGTGATCTCACGGGGAGGTTCCTGCCATCTTGATAGAATTCTTTTTTAATTGATAAACACCTAATTATTAAGAACTGATTTTGGTGGTATATATGTTTCATACACTTCTGGTCGCAATTGACGGGTCTGAAATTGGCATGAATGCTCTGGATAAAGCCATTGAGCTTGCCAGGGGGTTTAAAGCCAATCTGCATGCAATCTATGTCATTGAGACAGGGCTTATATCATCTGTTCCGATGGACAATACATGGGAGGTCATCTATAGTCTTCTCGAAAAGGAGGGGACCGATGCGCTGGATAAGGCAGAGAAAAAGGCTGCTGATGCCGGAATAATACTCACGAAACATCTCCTCTCAGGCCATGCAGGCAATGAGATCATCAATCTCTCTGAGAAAGAGAATGCTGATCTCATCATAGTTGGTTCACGTGGGAAATCCACGGTAGACCGCCTCTTAATCGGGAGCGTTTCAGCCCATGTCGTGAAATACAGCAATGTTTCAACCATGGTGGTGAGGGTATAAGCACAATGATAGTTCGTGACTATATGACAAAAAATGTGGTCACAGCAGACACCCCGGCAAACAGGGATGAGATTCTGAAGATTCTGAAAAGAACCGGGATCAGCGGCGTTCCTGTGATGAAAGACGGGGAGCTTATTGGGATCATAACCAGGAAAGATCTTCTCGGTAATCCCCATGAGACGCAGATTGCATTATTAATGACCCATAACCCGCTCTGCATATCTCCGGATGCCACTCTGAGAGAAGCGGCAGATATAATCATTACAAATAATATCAGGCGACTTCCGGTTATCGAAGATGATAAACTCGTTGGGCTTATCAGCGTTGCCGATCTTGTCGGGGCAGTCGCCCAGCTAAAGATTAAAGATGAGATCAAGAACCGGTATATTTCCAGAACATTTGCTCTCTGGAGTGAGACCCCACTTACAATTGTCGGAAGGATCATGGAGATTGCACATGTTGATGCAATTGCTATTCTTGATTCTGAAAGCAGACTTGAAGGGATCATTACCGAACGTGATCTCATCAGATGTTCCTGTATTGAGGACGATGTCGAGGTAAGCGACTTTTCTAATGGTACAGACGATGACGAATGGACATGGGAGAGTATACGTGACATGCATATGATCTCCTATGGAATATCCAGAATTCAGCTTCCAACAAAACCCGTCAAACTTGCAATGGTCAAGAAGGTTATTGCTGTTCCAACAAATGCCGGGGTTTCCGAATGTGCATTGAAGATGAAGAGAGGGCGTGTCGATCAGCTGCCAATAGTCAACGGCGATAACAGACTCGTGTCAATGCTCTATGATCGGGAGCTTATCAAGGCACTTCTTGACTATACGCCACAATAAGAATATTTATCATAAGTAATCACTAAAATATGGAACAATACCAATCATTTTTTCATTTTAATTTTTGGGGGCATACTATGATGCAACAGCCACAGGAAATTATGAAGGGAACGACAACCATCGGGATTGTCTTCTCAGATGGAGTCGTACTCGCAACAGAGAAGCGGGCAACGATGGGCTATATGATCGCAAGCAAAAATGCAAAGAAGATCTATCAGATCACCAACACTATCGGCATGACAACGGCCGGCGGTGTAGGGGATGCCCAGCAGCTTGCACGACTGATGAGTGTTGAGAGCAATTTATACCAGATCCGGCGGAGGACAAATATCTCTGTCGGAGCCTCGGCAACTCTCCTCTCAAATTACTTAAACCAGAACCGATACTTCCCCTATTATGTACAGCTCCTTGTTGGCGGGGTGGATGATACAGGTTCTTCTGTGTACTCCGTTGATGCGATGGGTGGTGCAACACGTGAAGATGACTTTGTTGCAACCGGATCTGGATCTCCCATGGCATTTGGTGTGCTTGAAGACAGGTTCAAGCCAGGCTTCTCGGAAAAAGAGGCAGTCGAACTTGCTGTCCGTGCCTTAAAATCTGCCATGAGGCGGGATGCAGGTTCAGGTGAGGGGTACCAGCTGGCNNTGTCATAACGGCAGAAAAATTCGAGGTGCTTGATGATAGCACCCTTGAAAAGATCGTTAAAACCCTTCGCAACTAACATTTTTTTTAAAAAAACTTTTTTAGGAAGATTCCATGTTAATTGAGGATAGACTCAAAGAGCTGAAAGAGCTTATCAACCGTAAAGTACCTCCGGGTATAACGGTTTCCAATGTCGAATTCGAAGGCCCCGAACTGGTCATCTACACAGACGATCCCAAACAATTTGCAGATCAGGCAGATCTGATCAGGGTGCTTGCACGCGATCTCAGGAAACGAATTGTGGTTCGTCCGAACATTCTCGAGGATCCTGAGAAGGCATATGACGAAATCGTCAGGATTGTACCGGAGAATGGAGGTATCACCGATATCTTCTTTGATCCAGATACCGGTGAGGTGCTTATCGAAGCAGAAAAGCCCGGTGTCGTCATCGGCAAAAATGGATCAACCTTACGGGACATTACAAAGAGTATCGGATGGTCACCAAAGGTTGTCAGAACACCCCCAATTGAGAGTTCAACGGTAAAACAGATTCGACAGTATCTCCGGGCAAATCGTGATGAGAGGAAAGAATTCCTCCGTATGAGTGGACGGAGGATCCACCGGGATATCAACACCAAAGATCAATGGGTCAGAGTTACCACGCTCGGTTGCTGCCGGGAAGTTGGGCGGGCTGCATTTCTTCTCTCAACGCCTGAAAGCCGGATACTGATCGACTGTGGCGAGAAACCCGGTGCAACAAATGGTGCAACCCCATTTCTCGGAGTTCCTGAGATTCAACCCCTGACAAATCTTGATGCGGTCGTCCTCACCCATGCACATCTTGACCATTGCGCACTGGTTCCGTTCCTCTTCAGGTACGGTTTTTCAGGCCCTGTTTATTCGACACCGCCTACCAGGGATCTCGCCTCAATGCTCCAGCTTGACTACCTTGAGGTGATCAGAAAAGAAGATCGTCCTGCCCCATATTCATCCAATGAAGTGAAGCAGTATGTCAAGAATTCAATCACCTTAAACTATGGATCGGTCACCGATATTGCCCCGGATATCAAACTCACATTCCATAACGCAGGACATATTTTGGGTTCCGCGATCGCACATTTCCATGTTGGCGACGGGCTGTATAATATTGCCTTTACCGGTGACTTCAATTACAGCAAAAGCCGTCTCTTCAACCCGGCAACCGCCAGCTTCCCACGTCTTGAGGCAATCTTCATGGAAAGTACGTATGGTGCATCCCATGATATGACACCTGCACGAAGGGATGCAGAGATGAAGCTGTACGATGTGATCAAAAGGACTATCGAGCGTGGGGGAAAGGTTATCATCCCTGCATTTGCGGTTGGACGGTCACAGGAAGTGATGCTGGCGCTTGAGGAGGGTATCAGAAAAGGTGAACTTCCACCTGTCAAGATCTTCCTCGATGGGATGATCAAAGAGGCAACAGCCATCCATACCACCTATCCCGAATACTTAAATTCAGATCTCAGGAACCAGATCTTCCGCGAAGGATTGAACCCGTTCCTTTCTGAGTGTTTCGAGCAGGTGGATTCTTCTGATAAGCGTGAAACAGTGATCAATGGAGATCCATCGGTGATCATCACCACATCCGGTATGATGAACGGAGGCCCGGTTATCGAGTATCTCCATAATCTCGCGGCAGATGAACGCAACACCCTTGTCTTTGTCGGTTATCAGGCAGATGGAACTCTGGGAAGGCGTATCCAGAAAGGCTGGCGTGAGATCCCTGTCGGGGTGAAAGGAACGATCACTGTTAACCTTGAGGTGACAACCGTCGAAGGATTTTCTGGCCACTCGGATCGCAGGCAGCTGATGAGTTTCATCGGGAAGATGCATCCGAAACCAGAGAAGATATTCTGTGTTCATGGGGAAGAGAGTAAAACCCTCGATCTCGCAAGTTCAATCTACAAAAAATTCCATATCCAGACCCACTCTCCGATGAACCTTGAAACCTATCGAATGGTATAGATGAAAAACCATATCCCCCCAATCCTTGGTGTATTTGCAGTAATGGCGCTCTCAAATGCCATTGTTCCAGTACTGCCTGCGTTTGGGGAGGGGGCAGCCCTCCAGGGAATCATCTTTTCTGCCTATTTTTTTGGCGCACTCGTCACCGTCTTTCCAGCCGGGCTTGCAAGTGATCGGATCGGCTCTGCGCTCCTGATCAAAACAGGGCTTGCTATAACTGTAATCTCCGGAATTGTGATCCTGGCAATGTCAACGTCGGTGATAAAATCCCCAATCGCGTCGGGATAAGACTCCCTACTTTCGTCGGTTTAAGATTCCCCAGTTTGGTTGAATCACCCGGAAAGATGCATACCGAAAAGCCATTCTTTTCGCCACTACCAGGCAGTATCTGGTTGATATCGAATGGTCAACGAGGAGGATTATTTCATGATTAGGGATCGTGCTCGTGAGCAGCAACAAGGGACAGGTAGGGTCAATATAAGCGAACTCTCCCGGGAAACCGGATTAGATCGTAAAACCATCAGATACCATCTATCCAGTGACGCTCCCCCAATAACTCCCAGAACAAGAAACAGGTCAAGCAAACTGGATCCCTATAAACCCTATATCCTGAAACGGCTCGAGAAATATCCTCGTTTAAGCCGTGTTCGTCTCCTTGACGAGATCCAGAGCCTTGGATTCGACGGCAAAACAACGATTCTCGGCAATTACCTCCGCCAAATCCGACCAAAAATTCCTGTCCTTCCAGAGATCCGGTATGAAACTCCACCCGGTGAGATGACTCAGTGTGACTGGTCAGATTGCATCTATTCCTGTACCGATGGATCAGAAAAGAAAGTGGATTGCTTCTCGATGATCCTCGGCTATTCTCGTGTACGATACGTTGAATTTACGCAGACCCAGGATCTTCCGACATTCCTTGCCTGTCACCTGCGGGCCTTTGAATATTTCAATGGAGTGACCCGGACAATCCTCTATGACAACCTCGGATCCGTTGTTCTCAAACGGAAATATCCGTCAACTGCATCGGATTTTCATCCATCATTCGTTGATCTCAGGGATCATTTTGGATTCATCGCTCGGCTCTGCAGAATCAATCGTGCCAAGACGAAAGGCAAGGTTGAACGAACAATCGGCTATGTCAAAGATAATTTCCTGTATGGTCGGGAATTCAACTCATTCAATGACCTGAACCGTCAGGCGCAGACCTGGATGAAACAGGCGAATAGCAAGGTTCATGGAACCACCAATGAGATCCCCTTTGATCGACTTCCCCAGGAAAAACTCCGTCCTTATTCCTCATATCCGACGTATCTCTTCAAGAAACGGTATCCTCGAAAAGTATCAAGAGATTGTTATATTTCGCTCTATCAAAACTACTACTCAGTACCCTGGCAGTATGCCGGACGAATGGTTGATGTTACTGAATGTAACAATGCCGTCGTCGTCTCAGCCGACGGCACTGATATCTGTACCCATCATCTCCTGGAAGGTAAAAACCAGCGTTCAAAGAGGAATGAGCATTTTGAAGGTCTTCTCAAGAAGATCCGTGATGAACCCTGTACAAGCTCAAAGAAGAAACGCAAGGAGCAGCCATGTACGAATGATACCCACCTTGTTCAGCAACGGGCTCTCTGTGCGTATGATGTTCTCTGTGGGGAGGAGAAACAATGACAACGCTTCTTCTTGCACGGGTTCATCAGCACCTGACCACGATGAAACTGATGACGATGGATGCTCTCCTTGAACCGACACTTGAGCGTGCAATGAAGGAGAGTCTGAGCCCGCTTGAAACTGTTGGGTATCTGGTTGAACAGGAGTGGAAGAGCCGGGTCGCTGCAACAATCAATTCCCGAACAAAAAATGCCGGTTTTCCGGTATTGAAACGGATCGATGAGTTTGATTATGCGTTTCAGCCATCTGTTGATCAGACAGTGGTTAAGGATCTTGCAACGCTGAGGTTTGTTGATACGAACGAGAATGTGGTGTTTCTTGGACCGCCCGGGGTAGGGAAGACGCATCTGGCTATTGGTCTGGGTATTGCTGCAATTGAGCAGGGGATCCCGGTATTGTTCATCAATGCCTCGGTACTGATTGAACAGCTGAAAGATGCCTACCATACCGGCCAGCTGGACCGGTACCTGAAGAAACTGGTTCGTCCTGGGGTTCTGATCATTGATGAGATCGGATATCTGCCGTTTGATGCACAGGCGGCGTATTGTTTCTTCCAGCTGATCTCACGCCGGTATGAGCGTGGCGCGACCATATTTACGTCAAACAAGACGTTTGCAGACTGGGGAGAGATTTTTCAGGATCATGTTATTGCAACAGCACTGCTTGATCGGATTCTCCACCATTGCACTGTGCTGAACATCCGGGGTGAGAGTTATCGGATGAAAGAGCGGAAAAACCACAAATTATGGACAAAAAGCGAAGAAGTGAAAGCTACGAGGTTTCCAAATGTGTAACAGAAAGTTGACGATATATTTAAGTGGGGTGGGGAATGATAGAGCGACGAAAGTGGGGAAAATTAAACCGACACTGACAGGCAACCGCCTCCCCATTCATACTCATCCTTGCACGGGTTGTAGAGGGGGTGGGGGCCGGCCTCCTGATTGCATCTGCAATGTCACTTCTGAATGCCGATCCCGATCATACCCGTCTTTCGGGTTATTTTATGGGAGCATTAAATGCAGGGCTGCTTACAGGCCTTGCCGGAACAGGATGGATCGTTTCACAGACAAGCGATCCCCGGTCAGGGCTTGCAGTCTTCACGGTAATATCAGGGGTTGCTTTTCTCCTCTCACTCTTTATGCGCCAGCCAGCAGAACGGAGGATCTCTCTGCCGACAGAACTGCCCCGATATCTTACCCAGTACAAATGGCTCTGGTACTCCGCAATCGTCGTCCTGGGTACAACCGGGGCAGCAACCGCCCTCTATCCTGAGTTTGGCGGACATGATCCCTTTGCAACCGGACTCTATATTGCCAGTATGAACCTTGCAACGATGATCGCGGTTCTTGTCGTCTCACATATACGACTTGAGCCGGTCATAACAATCAGAATCGCTGCAATTGGTATCGCCGCATCTGTCATCATCTGTTTACTCACACCCATCGGATTCCCACTGCTCGGCGCATTTGCCGGGGTTGTTATCATCTCCCAGATGGCGTTCCTCGCAGAGACTGGCGCACCACAGGGAGCAATGATGGGGCTCTATAATACTGCAACCTATGGCGGATTGTTTCTGCTTCCATTTCTCACCGGCTTTATCGCTGAGTTCTCATCATTCTCCTTTGCCTTTATCGTGCCGGCGATATTCGCAGTCACTGTTGTCCTCACTATCGGCCGCTGCCAGTGCAGGCTTGCGGCACGTCAATAATAGATAGTTCGGATTGGGATCCGTCAACAGGGCTACCTGTGGAGTCTGCTAATAGATCCTTCTCTCCGGGTTCTGTTTCCATTCGCGGAGAAGTGCCCGGTTCTCTTCAAGGAGGAAACCGCCGATGATCTCAATCCTGCTTCCCCCAAGCACCTGCATTCTGGTATTTGAGATGGTCAGCTCCGAAAACCCAAGTGCCTGGACATCTTCAATAGAGGTTCCATAGATGATCCGGGACAACTTTGCCCAGTGACAGGCTGCAAAACACATCGGGCATGGCTCTGTTGTTGCATACATGGTGCACCCTTCGAGATCAATGCTCTTCAAGCGCGTTTCTGCCTCCCTGATCGCGATGATCTCGGCATGGGCGGTGCTGTCATTACCGGCAAACACCTGGTTGTGGGCAGATGCGATGATCCCGGCATTGGCACCATCGACATCATCGACACTATTGCATTCGATACATGCACCAAAGGGCGACTGCCCCTCGTTTATCCCGATTCGGGCCTGGCGGATCGCCTCACGCATACAGTCCGGGTTCATCAGGTAGTATTGTGCCGCAGGTGAGATAAGAGGTTCACGATTGGGGTTAATGGGGAAGATCGGGATAGTGTAATGTGGTCATGATTTTGAAAGATGATACAGGATATGATTGCAGGCAGCTTGTTCGGTGGCAGGGTGCGTCAAACAGATATAGTCTGCATCTTCTGCGACCCAGAGATCAACGGTATAAGCGCGATAGCGCTATCATCCTCTCGGCGGGGCTGTTCAGCCCCGCTTGGTGGCCGAAGGCCGCCCACCCTGAGAACCGGAGGGGGGAGGGAGGAGTGCCCCCCGGGAGGGGCGATGGGTCAATTCTCGAAATGAGCAGACGGGGATTACTATTAAGCTACAAGCCCGATTCGACAAGCGCTTACAGGCCGCTTCCATCCCCAAAACACATCTGCTGCCCTGTGACCCTCATCTCTCCGGCAAACCCCCTGCCCCCTTCTCCTGAAGGGGGTATAAGGATATCAGGGGGGTCCGGGCAATCGCGGGGAGCACCGGCAGCTGCACCGGGCGAGGGTAAGCCCATAGAAGTGCGGCGTAAGAGAAAGTACGGATGCGATTGCAAAGGGGTGGTGTCCTTCTTTACAGTATGGGCGCGGCAGGGCGCGTCAACCATTGATTCTCTGCATGTAATAAGATCCGGTACAACACCATAAGCGCGGAAGCGCTATCATCCTCTCGGCGGGGCTGTTCAGCCCCG
>DAJQ01000018.1 GCA_002496395.1 Methanocorpusculaceae archaeon UBA456 | reverse complement strand
CAGAATTTTGGAGAAGAGTCATCTTTTTATAAGACACTACGCTCCTTCTTTTTCAACACCAGACTAACCCAACCAGAAACCCCAGACTCCTGCTTCCTTCAAGACATCTCCAGTTAGTGATTTCATCGGAGCGGAGCGTGTCAGTAGCTGTTCAACACAATTGAGAAGGACAACTATATAGATGTGAGAGTATCCTGGATCTCATCTGCCCGGATATGAGGAGAGGAATAAGTAGTCCAGGCTATTGAAGAGAGAATGAGATCAGGAGGAAGCACCTGATCTGAAGAGATCATAGCGCTTACTGCCAACCTCAACCTGCCGGGTGAAGTAATACCGGATGAGATCTCCCTTCACCTCATGGTAGGTTACCCAGTAGCTGTGTTTGAGGGTCGTCTTTTCAAATCCAGGGATATTATCATAGCTATCCTGATCATGAGTGATGATCAGATCAAAGTTTCCTGCCATGAGAGAGCCCTTGTTGGACTTCCCTCCAAAATACGTGATCTTCGACCAGCTATCTGCGTCGCGATAATACCAGTTAAGCGGCCATATGGTATCTGTGGCAATAGCAACGCGATCCGATTCATCGATCCACTGCATAACAAGACGGAGATCTTCAGAGTTCTGCACCTGCACAATGGGCTCAGCAATATCAGCAGGAGTAAAGGCCACATGCATGGTCATCCCGATGAGGAAGACTGCACCCAATGCTACAATGACCATCTTCAGACGGTCAAGCCTGTAGGTTGCAACAAAGATCATCGGGAGCAGCTGATGCAGGATGAGCCAGGGAACCTTCTCACCAATATACGCATAGACGGCAAGAGATGCGATCATCCACCAGATCGAGAACCTGATGAACTCTGTCTTTGGATCATAGATAACACCGGGATCAGGCCGCCTGAGGGACGATGATAGCCTCTCAACCAGAGAGAGAGATACAGGACGTCCCGGGACGTCACCCTCGATTCCCTGATCCGGTGATGACCGTTTCTGGGATCTCACGTCCGTTATGATATACCCGCAAAGACCCATGCCCGCAAGCAGGATGATCGGCACTTCATAGAGGATGAAGAGGAGCAGGTAGAAGAACCATGGTCCGGCAAGCCGCTGGATTCCATGCATATCTGTCCAGTGTGAAATTGCCATCTGGCCAGCTTTCAGGACAATCTCCGGGTGGACTCCAAACGCTGAGTAGAAGAGGGCAATGACTCCGCCTGCAAGAGCTGCTGCAAGCAGGATATCCCGCCTCCATGTCTTTGGGAAGACAAGACGCCGTGTCCAGAGACAATAGATGAGATAGGTTCCAAAGATGACAAGGATGATCGGCATATTCTCCTTACTTGACATCCCAAGGGCTGCTGCACACCCTGCAACAAGCGCATACCTGAGCTTCCCGGAGTTGAAGTACGCGAGGGCGGCAACCACCAGCAGAAGCGAGAAGAACGCAATGAAGATATCATTTCTAAGAAACCTCGAGAAATAGACCATATTTGGGGAGAGTGCCAGAAATAATGCCGCAACAAGCATCTGCTTCCCATCAAGATATCCCATTCTGTAGAGGGGATAGACCAGGGCAACGAGCAGGGTTCCAAGGAATGCCGGGAGGAGTCGGGCAACGAGATCCGAATCCCCAAAGATCGAGAAGAGGCCGGCTGTTACATAGAAGAGAAATGGTCCGTGGAAAACCGGATCATAGATATAGGTGCCTTTCGTCAGGAGCTGATAGGCAAACCAGGCATGCACCGCCTCGTCATGATGAAAGAGCTTCAGGTCCAAAAAGGCGAACCGCAGAACCAGAGTTGCCAGAAGGATACAAATGAATAACGACTCCGGTTGGAGGAGCCGATGATAAAAATGGGTATATGATGCGGCTTTCATGCCGCTATCTCACGATGATCAGCCCTCAAGGACAATCTCAATTCCAATGTCCTTGGGTACCTGAATTCGCATCAGCTGGCGGAGTGCACGCTCGTCTGCATCGATATCGATGAGGCGTTTGTGAACACGCATCTGCCAGCGATCCCAGGTTGCTGAACCTTCTCCATCAGGACTCTTCCGGATAGGAACAACGAGGCGCTTCGTTGGAAGCGATATCGGACCTGCAAGATTGACACCGGTTCGTTCGGCGATCTCACGAATCCGGGAGCAGACCGACTCAAGCTTGTTATAATCGGTCCCGGTAAGGCGTATTCTGGCTTTTTGCATAGGGAGTCACCGTAAAAAGATGAGATTATCTCATCTGCTTTGCTTTGATATCGAGGACAATACCTGCAGCGATGGTGGATCCCATATCACGGACAGCAAACCTGCCGAGCTGCGGAAGCTCCTTTGCCTTCTCAATGACGAGTGGGCGGGTGGGGACGATCTTTACAATTGCAGCATCACCAGCTTTGAGGAAAGCCGGGTTCTCTTCCTTGACCTGACCACTTCGTGGGTCAAGCTTCTTCTGAAGCTCAAGGAAGGTGCATGCAACCTGTGCGGTGTGGCAGTGGAAGACAGGAGTGTACCCTACAGAGAGGACGCTTGGGTGCTGAAGAACAACAACCTGCGCAGTGAATTCCTCTGCAACGGTTGGTGGTACATCAACCGGACCACAGACATCGCCACGGCGGATATCGTTCTTTGCGATACCACGGACGTTAAAGCCGACGTTGTCACCTGGGAGAGCCTGTGGGTGCTCTTCGTGGTGCATCTCGATGGATTTAACCTCTCCTTCCTTGTTTGCGGGCATGAACGAAACCTTCATTCCCTTCTTCAGGATGCCGGTCTCGATACGGCCGACTGGAACAGTTCCGATACCTGAGATGGTATAGACATCCTGGATCGGGAGACGGAGCGGCTTGTCGGTTGGCTTTTCGGGCTCTTTCAGGGTGTCGAGTGCTTCAAGAAGGGTCGGACCGGTGTACCATGGGGTCTCCGGGGACTTCTTGGAGACATTCACACCGGTGAATGAACTCATCGGAATGACAATAGTATCATCGGGCTTGAATCCGACAATCTTGATCAGATCGAAGAGCTGCTTTTTGACCTCCTCGAACCGCTGCTGATCGTACTTCACGACATCCATCTTGTTAACAGCAATGATGAGCTGATTGATACCAAGTGTCCGTGCAAGGAAGACGTGCTCCTTTGTCTGCTCCATCGGGCCATCAGGCGCTGCAACAACAAGTACTGCGGCATCCGCCTGTGATGCACCGGTGATCATGTTCTTGACAAAGTCACGGTGGCCTGGACAGTCGACGACGGTAAAGTAGAACTTTGCAGTGTCGAATCTCTTGTGAGCGATATCGATCGTGATACCACGCTCACGCTCCTCTTTGAGGCTGTCCATAACCCAGGCAAACTCAAAGGAACCCTTGCCCTTTGACTCTGCCTCTTTCTTGTATCCATCAATAACGTGCTGGGGTACACTGCCGGTCTCAAAGAGAAGGCGACCGACAGTGGTTGACTTCCCGTGGTCAATATGGCCGATAACGGCTAAATTCATGTGTGGCTTTTCTGCTGCCATTCTCAATCCTCCACTCATTCAAGGACAATCATGCGTACATTCAGTCCAATGCGAGTATACTAGATTGGAAAGAGAACTATATAAAATATTTCACTTTATCTGGGTTAATTTTCAAAAGAAGCGATACAATGATGAAGTATCCAAACCTATCCACACCTGATGAAGACATTACCGTTCATTCGAGGCAAAAATGACCGTATCACAGTCGAGTGCGCGACTGAAGAAGTATCAATCCATACCCGGTGTGTGCATTGCATCCACTGTGTGGGTATCATGGATGGAAAGCGGCTCGTACCCAACCCCTATGCACAGGAGTTCAAAAAGCAGGGGCGCGGATCCGGGAATGCATTTGAACTCCTGACTGCCCAGACCATGTTCAACACCATTGTCGCAAATCCATCAGCCAATGCAATAGAGTGTGCTGATGAAAAGGGAGAGGGATTTCATCCATTCTGGGTCAGATAAAACTCCCCGGGATCACTTACAACGCTATCAGCAGTGAGAGGAAGACTACAGCCCGGACAATCTCATTTGCCGCTCCTACGAGATCGCCATTGATCCCGCCAAACAACCGCTCTCCGGAAAAGAGCAGGATCAATGTGGTAACCGATGTACCGAAAAGTGCAGAAATCACTGCGATTGGAGGGATAGGCAGCAGGAAGAGAGGAAGGGTCAGTACCCATGCAACCGCGACGAAAGAGGGGCGGCTGCGCCAGAAGAGATAACTGTGGATACCCTCCCGGAACGGCCGCCCAATGCAGGTCAGTGAAGCCATCGACGCTTTTGCTGCAACCTCCGCTACCAGCACCGCAACCGGTATGATCGCAAGTGATGAGAGTGCGCCAAACGAGATGAGGGTTATTGAGAGGCCAAGGGCAACCCCTCCCGCCCCCACCTGCCGATCGGTGAGAGCGCGTATCCGTACCTCCCTGCTCCCATGCGCCATCAGGCCATCACCGAGATCGAGGAGGCCATCAAAATGGTTACAGCCCGAGAGGAGGAGCAGGAGTCCAAGGGCAACTGCAGCTGCTGCAAGGGGATGAGGGATGAAGAGCAAGGGGATCGCCGCCAGTCCGCCGATCAGGTACCCGGCAACCGGGTAGAGGTACGATCGGGTGGCAAACGCATCGAAGTCAGCCGCTCTCCCGATCGGGAGGATAGTCGTAAACTGGAGCAGTGCCCGAATCCCTTCGAAGAGGCTCATTGACTATCACTATAGAGTTTCGAGGTGCATCCGGCGATCAGTCCGGCAACCGCATCATCAAGGAACGGTCCCAGTGTCGATAGGATGCCCGGCTTCTTCTGGTCGTACCGGGTAAACTCAAACCGGGCATAGGTGCCTGCAATCACCTCTGCTATTGCCATCCCGATGATCTCGTCAGCCAGGAGAAATACCGGATCGTCAGCAATCTCGGAGTCCTTTCTCTTCGCATACAGCTCATCCTCAAGCAGGATCGCAGAGAGCAGCAGTGCAGAGACATTCGGATCTGCAAATGCGCGCCGTATATTCTTCTCTAGCATCAGGCGCCCATCTTCAGGAGATAGTCCATGAGAGACATAGAGTTCCATTGCAGCATCCAGTATTGCATCCATCTCAACACCTGCGCGACCCAGGCGTTCTTCTATCTCAAACATAACGATCATTATCTTTGAAGCATGCCATACTTAATTTATATGGCATTTCTATCAGAGGAGATCAGATATTCACCAGAAAGGCCGGTCTTTGCCCCCATACTGGCAAATACCATGCTATCAACGGTTCCCGGCATCTCCGGTGCCGGCCCCTCACCTAAAAAGACCGTCTTCACCCCGATTCTCGATTCTGAACTGATCGTAAACGGCAGGATCACCAGCATGCCGATCCGCCCCGATACCCCGACCGGCTGCCCGACACCAGCAACAATCACCCGCGCGATGATGCAACTCTGCTCTCTTTCCCCCCTCTTCATCAATGCAGGGCTCGCGCATACCCCGACAATCCCGACCTATGATCTCTATGGAAGAGCAGGAGGTGATCCACGAAGAGAGGTGGCAGTCCCCGATGCAGAATCACTCTATACACGAGGAGAGCAGCTTGGATCCCTCCTCTCAGGACTATCAGATATGCTGATGATAGGGGAATGTGTTCCCGGTGGAACAACCACCGCACTCTGTCTCCTTCGCGCCCTTGGATATCCTGCCCGCGTCTCAAGCAGCATGGTTTTGAACCCGCATTCACAGAAGGAAGAGATTGCAGAATTGATCACCAGGCGACTGAAAGACGAGAGAGTAACAGAGCCACTGGATATCGTCTCGGCAACCGGAGATCCGATGATTCCTGTCGCCTGCGGCATGATCAAGGGATTCTCAGGTAATGTGGTTCTTGCCGGTGGAACCCAGATGCTGTCTGTTGCTGCTGTTGCACGAGGACTGGATCTGCATATTCCCCGTGTTGTCACAACAGTCTATGTCCGTGACGATCCATCCGCAAACTTCCCCGAGATAGCAGACGCGATCGGCGTCACTCCAATCTATGTCGATCCGGATTTTGGAGAGCTTGGCCACACCGGACTTGCCAGGTACTGTATCGGGGAAGTGAAGGAAGGAATGGGAGCTGGCGGCGCGATGTATCTCGCCGCAGCACTCGGACATTCACCCTCTGAGATCAGGGAAGCGATTCTTCAGACACTATCCGCATATTCCTGAAGAGATAAGAGGGGTAAGAGCCAATACTAAGCAGGATATGCAACCCCTCTTTGTCATCAATAATTTCGGGCAATTCAATCACCTCATCCACAGGATGCTCCGTGACCTCGATATCGAAGTGAAGATGATCCCAAATACGACATCTCCATCTGAAGTGGAGGAAGGGTGCCGGGGGATCATTCTCGGAGGTGGACCGAGTATCTACCGGATTGGCCGGTGCGCCGACTATCTTGAACTTGGTCTGCCGGTGCTCGGCATCTGCCTCGGCCATCAGCTGATCGCGCAGTCACTCGGAGGCGAGATCGGACCTGGAGAGAGCGGAGGATATGGTGGTCTTGATGTGACGATCCAAAACCATAGCAGCATACTCAAAGGATATCCGGACGCCATTCAGGTCTGGGCATCCCATGCTGATGAGGTGAAGCGGGCACCGGAAGGCTTTGAGATCCTTGCCACCTCATCCATCTGCAAAGTAGAGGCGATGGGATGCACTGAAAAACGGATTTTTGGCCTGCAATGGCATCCGGAAGTGAGCCATACAGAGAACGGATACCTGATCTACGAGAATTTCAGCAGGATATGCACAGAATAGAAGCCATCAGCCGCGAGATCAGGAAGATCGGGTTTCAGTGCCAGCAATGCGGGGCGTGCTGCCGAGGCGAAGAGAAGGCAAGCTGTGTCATCGTCTCGCCTCCCGAGATCGACCGGATCATCGAAGCTACCGGACTGGAGAGGAGCAAAATTGTGGTTCCATACCCCGAATACATCGAATCAGATGAGGGCAGGCGATTCACCTTCGAATGGTGCCTGAAGAATGAGGATGGGAAGTGTATCTTTCTCGCTGAAGATGGACGGTGTACCATCTATTCGGCGCGCCCCTGGATCTGCCGGACATACCCGTTTGCACTTGACGGCGATTCGATAATAATCTCCGAATGTCCGGGAGTTGGAGAGGCGATCACCCCGGAAGAGGCAGATGCACTCACCGCCTGCCTTCTGAAGAGGCAGGAGGCAGAAGAGGAGGAAGAGATCGCTGTTGAAGAGGTCTTCTCATCACACACGATCCCCATGGGAAAGACTGTTGTCTTTGACAGCAGAGGAATGTGGAGTATTCATGGGTGAACTCAGGATTGTTGGAACTGCACATGTTTCGCAGAAGAGTATCGATGAGGTAACTGCAGCCATCGCTGAGTTCGAACCCGATATCATTGCTGTTGAACTTGATGCGCCACGGTATGCAGCATTAAAACAGCAGGAGAATGAGGTTCAGGAACCAAAAATTTCCGATATCCTTCAATCGGGAAATATGACCCAGATGCTCATCCAGTGGGTTCTTGCCTATGTCCAGAGAAAGATCGGGATGAATGTCGGTATTGAACCAGGTGCCGAGATGAAAGAGGCGATCAGGCTTGCTGAGGAGAAGGGAGTCAGGGTCGCCCTCATCGATCGGGATATCAGGATCACCCTCTCCCGCTTCTGGAGCGGGATGACTCTCCGTGAAAAGTTCAGGATGATCTATGCACTCGCCATCTCTGTCACAGGAGTTGCAGGAGAACAGCTGGATATCGATGCATTGACAGACCAGGATATGGTCACCCTCGCGCTTGAAGAGTTCCGGAGATTCTCTCCAAACGGAGCAAAAGCCCTGATTGATGAGCGCGATGCCTATCTCGCACAAAGCCTTATTCCACTCCTCAGGGGAGAGGAGCGGGTTCTTGCGGTAATCGGTGCAGGGCATCTCGGTGGCGTTACCAGATATCTGAGCGATCCGGAGACCCTTCCCTCACGACAGTCGCTCATAGCTGAGATCCACCGCCGCCCCTGGGGAAAGATTATTGGTATTGCCGTGCTCGTCCTCTTCCTCTCCCTCATCACTGCAATCCTCTTCTCAGGTGTCGGGTACGAGGTGCTGATCACTGCATTTGCCTGGTGGGTTGTCATCAATGGGACACTGGCAGCACTTGGCACCCTCCTTGCACGGGGACATCCCCTCTCTGCCGCAGTCGCCTTCTCAGCTGCATGGCTCACCTCGCTCAACCCGCTGCTTGCTGCGGGATGGTTTGCCGCAATTGTCGAGGCGAAGATCAGGAAGCCCGCAGTATCCGACTTCAAAGCCATCAGCAAGGCAGAGAGCATCTCTGAGATGGGTAGCATTCCGCTCTTCCGGGTTGTACTCGTTGCAGCACTTGCAAATGTCGGGAGCACGCTTGGGACATTCCTCTATTTCATCTTCATCTTCCCGCTGCTTGGGATTGATCCGACGGTGCTGATTACAGAGGGTTTCTCGAACATCTGGTCGACCATTTCGGGCCTTTTCTAAAGAGACCCAACACCCCCACCTTAGAAACAATCAAGAGTCAGAAGACTCCATTGATCGGATATGACACAGAGAGAAGTACTGAGAGGGATCGCCCATATCGGGTGTATCGTCATTCTCGCCCTCCTCTTCATCACCCCGGTACAAGCCGCCATATCTGATATACCAGCAGGCGGCACGGTATTTATCGGTGAAGAGGGGCTCGACATTACTGCATGTGGCATTGCAGATGGAGATACGATAGGATGGTTTGCACCCGGCTCATCACCTGCCACAGGCAGCCCGACAGAAACCATGATCATCAGTGATGCAACCTCGTTCTTTGTATCACCCGGGGCATTTCAGGGAAGAACCGGTACCTGGTACAATATCGGAACCGGCAACCCTGCCTTCACTGTCTCAGACCCGTATCTTGAAGTGAGGGTGTATGATCTTGACTATGGCGTTATCGACAGAACAGGGCTCTGGGTGCCGATGGATTTCGAACTGCAGTTTCGGATAACAACTAACCTTGATGCAATGGCACAGAGAGCCGGAGTAACCGGGGCACCTGTTGAGATCCGGGTCACTGAACAGGGCGGTATTGAATATTCGTCATTAGTCAACAAGGCAGGCGTATTAACACCTCTCCTCTTCACTGTCGGCAACTCACCATTCCTGACGGGAGCAGTCTGGTACCCGGAGTCCGGCTATTCACGCGGGATCTATGAGTTCTATGCCTTCTGCAATGCCAACAACATGAACGATAACTACAATGTCGTTGGCAAAACAATCACCCCCCGCAGCGAGACGATTTCACTCTCCAGAACGACAACCACGACACCAGCACCGACGCAGACACCCGCCCCGACACCAAAGCCAACAATTGTTGCAACACCGTCTCCGACCGTGGCAACACCAACACCCGATCCAACACCTGTTGCAACACAGGAGCCAGCCGCCACACCCATTCCAGAACCAACCGCAGCCCCCCTTGCCCTGGCAACATCACTTGGTGCACTTGCGGTGATCACCCACCTCAGGCTGCGTAACAAATAACCCTGAGAAAAGCACTCTGATCTACTATGATCCAGAATAAAAACATCGCCAACTTCGGCGTTACTATCATCCAGGCACGGCACAGCATCAGGCATTTCAAAGACACCCCCATTCCGGATGATATCATCCGGAAGGTCCTTGAATGTGCAAAGTCTGCTCCATCGGCAAAGAATATCCAGCCATGGATCTTTGGAACAATCAAAGACAAAGCACTCAGGGAGGAGATTGCAAACCTCACCACCCATGGTAAGTTTATTGCCGAGGCACCCGTCTGCTTTGCCGTCTTTGGCGAGCGGGACCAGCAGTATGTGGTTGAGGACTGCTGTGCGGCAACCGAAAACATCCTCATTGCCTTAACAGGGTATGGGATTGGATCCTGCTGGGTGGCAGGAGAGGGAAAAGAGTATGCAGAACCGATCCGAAAACTTCTCGGCGTTCCGGAACAATACAAGCTCATCTCGCTGATAGCAGCAGGTGAGGCAGAGACAGAAGGCTTCGTCCTCGCAAAGAAGAAGAACCTCTCTGATATCACGTTCACAGACCGCTTTGGATCCGAGTGATCAGATCCAAACCCTTTTTTGAAAACAGCTTTTATGCTGGATGAAGACCCCAGTATATCTCATGAATGCTCCGATTCTTCAGGTTGCACTCGACATCCTCGATCTCAGCCGCGCCTTTGCGATTGCTGACGAAACAATGGCCGGTGGAGCCGACTGGATCGAGATCGGAACCCCGCTCATCAAGAGCGAAGGGATGGCTGCTATCCGGGAGATACGGAAACATCATCCGGACACCACCATCGTTGCCGATATGAAGATCAGCGATACCGGGGCGCTTGAAGTTGAGATGGCGGCAAAAGCCGGCGCAGGGATCGTCTGCATTCTGGCCGAATCCGATGATGCCGTCATCAGGGAGGCAGTGAAGGCAGCAGATCTCTATGGGGTGCGGCTGATGGGGGATATGATGAATGTCACAGATCCCGTGACCCGCGCCCGTGAACTCGAAGAGATGGGGGTGCACATCATCAATGCCCATGTTGGAATCGATCAGCAGATGATCGGAAAGGATTCTCTCGAACTCCTTGAACAGCTTACCGGAGCAGTCTCCATCCCCATTGCCGCTGCCGGAGGGCTGGATGCAGCGCGGGCGGCGCAGGCAGTTGCACATGGGGCGGCAATTGTCATCATCGGTGGAGCAATCATCAGATCCGGTGATGTAACCGACTCGACACGAACGATCCGATCCGCAATCGATGCACCGGTGAAATCCACCATCCAGAGACTCGATCGGAATGAGGAGATCCGTCGGATGCTCACCCGCGTCTCATCCTCAAATGTCTCGGATGCGATGCACCGGAAAGGTGCAATGAACGGGCTCACACGATATACAGGTGATGGGAAGATGGTCGGACAGGCAGTCACCGTCCAGACCTTTGCCGGGGACTGGGCAAAGCCGGTTGAGGCGATTGATCATGCACGGCCAGGGGATGTGATCGTGATCAACAACAGCCGTGACAGAACCATCGCCCCATGGGGAGAGCTCGCCACACTTTCCTGCCAGAACAAGGGTGTCGCTGGCGTCATCATTGACGGAGCAGTCCGGGACCTTGACGATATCCTCGAAATGACGATTCCAGTCTATGCAACAGCAGCAGTCCCGAATGCCGGTGAACCGAAAGGGTTTGGGGAGATCAATCCTGAGATACAGTGCTGTGGACAGAGGGTGCGGCCGGGGGACTGGATCATAGGAGATGCAAGCGGTATTGTTGTCATACCAAAGGATCATGCCTATGAGATCAGCCGCCGCGCTGTTGAGGTTTTTAAAACCGAAGAGCGGATCCGCGAAGAGATCCGCAGGGGATCGACCCTTTCGGTTGTAATGGATCTGCTCAGGTGGGAGAAGCAGTAGATCATCCTCCTCAGACACCCGACAACCACCTGTTTTTTACGATTTCAGGATGAATATACATCCATACCCGGATGCAGATTTTTTCCGATACATTCGATGGCTGGCATCCGGTTCCAGGATGATTCCTGAAGAAACAAACAGGATGATGCAGGAATGTTGAGTGAAGGGCGTGAAACATTACAAGAGGTCATTCAGGCTGTGGCACCCATTGCCCTGATCGTTCTGATAGTCCTCGCTCTCTTCACCAGTTCACCGGTATCAGATCTGGTCAACTATTGCCTGGGAGTCATCATGCTCACTGCCGGCATTACGCTCTTCCTGATTGGGGTGAATAATGGTCTTCTTCCGATGGGTGAAGCGATCGGATCCGATCTCCCAAAACATGGATCCATCTATCTGGTCATCTGTGTTGCATTCCTCTTTGGGTTCCTTGCAACGGTTGCAGAGCCGGATGTCCGGGTGCTGACCAATATGGTCGAGATTGTCTCAAACGGCGGAATCCCGCGCGATCCGATGATCATCTCAATAGCAGCAGGTGTTGGGATCTTCGTCGCACTTGCAATGCTCAGGATCGTCGTCGGGGTTCCTATCACCTGGCTCTTTACCGGAGGATATCTGCTTGTGATCCTTCTGGCAATTTTTACCCCGGCAGACTACCTGCAGATCGCCTATGATGCGGGAGGGGTGACAACGGGGCCGCTCACGGTCCCCTTCATCCTCGCTCTTGGAATAGGCCTGAGCTCGGTTCTTGCCGGTAGATCAGCACTGACAGACGGATTCGGTTTGATCGGGCTTGCGTCAATCGGGCCGATCATCGGCATTATGCTCCTTGGGATCCTGATATGATAGCCGAACTCGTCATATTCAACGGTATTGCCGCAGTCATGCAGGATGCAGTCATCGCACTCATCCCACTCTCCATCTTCTTCATTCTCTTTCAGGTGACGTACCTTAAACTCCCGATGGGGCATGTGATCAACCTCTTCAAAGGGATCTTCTTCACCCTTATCGGGATGATCCTCTTTCTTCAGGGAGTCCATATCGCATTCATCCCGGCAGGAGATGCGATAGGATCATTCTTCACCGCGATTGGCAAACCCTGGATACTCATTCCATTTGGATTCTTCCTCGGCATGCTGGCAACCTATGCAGAACCTGCAGTCCGTATCCTCAGCAACCAGGTTGAACAATCCTCAAGCGGATTTATCAGGAGGACACTGATCCTCTATACACTCTCAATCGGTGTTGGGATCGCCGTTGCACTCGGCATGGCACGGATCGTCATCGGGTTCTCGTTCCTTCCCCTCATTATTATCGGGTACCTTATCGCCATCATCCTCCTCTGGCTCTCGGATCGGGACTTTGTTGCAATCGCCTTTGACTCAGGAGGTGTTGCAACAGGGCCGATGGCGGTCACCTTCTTAATGGCCCTTGCTGTGGGTGTTGCAGCAGGAATAGAAGGGCGGGATCCGATCATCGACGGATTTGGGTTGATCGCGTTAATCGCACTTGCCCCGATCCTCTCCGTGCTTATACTTGGGATATACTTCCGAATCAAAAAGGTGAAATCATCATGATCTGTGAAGGCTGTAAAGAACTCATTGTAACAATTGTCAAAAAAGGCTGGTCACAACGTGTGATCGAAGCTTCCCGAAATGCTGGTGCATCAGGAGGCACCATCATCCCTGGCAGGGGTACCGGGATTCATGAAATGCAGACACTGCTTGGTATCAGGATCGAGCCAGAGAAGGAGATTATCCTGACAATCGTCAGTCCGGAACAGACCGATTCGGTCCTTGAGGCGATCGTAGCGGCAGCGGAACTGGATAAACCCGGCAGCGGAATTGCCTTTGTCATCAATCTCAACAAAGTCGCCGGCCGCGTCCATATGTTTACAAAAGAAGATGAGGAGTAGAGCTACCCGAGATCGCTCTCTCTCAGGAGGGAGCCGCCCGCAGCCTGAATCTTTGAGATTGCTTCACCGGCCTGGCTTACTCTCAGGATCAGCACCGCTGCTTCTTTGCCTGAATAGGCATAGGCATACTCGATATTAATCCCTGCATCACCGAGGATCTGTGCCACCGCATGGAGGCCTCCCGGCTCATCCTTCATCCGAACAGCAATCACATCAGTGAACTGGACTGCAAAGCCGAGTTTTTCAAGGACTGATCTGGCATCATCAGGCTTGTCAACAAGTGCCCTGACAACCCCGAAGCTGTTTGCCTCTGCAATTGAAAAGGCAAATATGTTCACATGACTCTTCTCAAGCGCCTCTGCGATTGCCGCAAGCCGCCCCGGTTTGTTCTCCGAAAAGATGGAGATCTGTTTGATGATATATTCTCCCTGCATCAGAATACCCTCCTGTCGATGACACGTTTTGCTTTTCCCTCGAACCGGGGTAGTGAGCCGGGTTCAGAGAGCTCGACCTGTACCGCCACATTCAGGGCGTTTTTCAAGGTATGCTCAACGTTTCGTTTGATGTTGATGAGATCGTTGATCTTATCAGATAATGCCTCCGGTGCCATCTCAACCCGGACAAGCATATCATCAAGCGATCCCTTCCGGTCGACCTCGATCATGAAATGTCCGGATAGCTCAGGTATGCTTAAGATAGCATGCTCAACGGCTGAGGGGAAGACATTGATGCCCCGGATGATCAGCATATCATCAACCCGGCCGGAGATCCGCTGGATACGTGGGTGCGTCCTGCCGCAGGGGCAGGGTTCATCAAGAATCTGTGTCAGATCCCCAATCCTGTACCTGATTATCGGGAGCGCCTCTTTCTGGAGGACAGTCATGACAAGTTCGCCATGTTCGCCGGGGGGGAGTGATTCACCGGTATCCGGGTCAATGATCTCAGGGATTGCGATATCACCCCAGATATGAATCCCTTTCTGCTCAGAACATTCCGAGAACATCGGACCTGAGATCTCGCTCGTGCCATAGATATCATAGGCGCGGACACCCATCGTCTCGTAGATCCGGGTTCGCATCGTCTCAGACCATGGCTCGGCACCGATGATTGCCGACCTGAGCAGGGTATCCTTCTGGATTGAGACCCCCATCCGATCAGCCGCCTCGCCGATATGGATCAGATACGATGGTGTGCAGGCGATTGCCGTTGCTTTTAAATCCTGCATCAGCTCAATCTGCCGCTCGGTGTTCCCGACACTGGTTGGAAGTACCGTCGCCCCGATCCGCTCGGCACCATAGTGGAGACCAAGCCCCCCGGTGAAGAGGCCATACCCATAGGAGACCTGGATCACATCTCCCTTTCCGATCCCACAGGAGGTGAGGCCACGGGCAAGGGAGGTCGTCCAGAGATCGATATCCTTCTGGGTATATCCGACAACAGTCGGCTTGCCGGTTGTCCCGGATGAGACATGGTACCGGACGAGTTCGTTCTGTGGCGCACAGAAGAGCTTGTCAGGATAGTTGTCCCGGAGGTCGCTCTTGTACATGAAGGGGAGGAGCCGGATATCCGCGAGTGTTTTGATATCATCAGGATGAACCTTTGCCTCCTTCATACGGGCATGGTAAAAATCCGAGAAGCTGTACAACCGGTATACGAGGGTCTTTAAGTGCCGGTACTGGATCTTTTCGAGTTCTGCTCCAGGCATCTCCTCGATTCGCGGATCCCATGAGTGCATCAGAGATCACCTCTCCGGTCCACAACACGCTTTGCTTTACCTTCAAACCGTGGAAGCGACCCCGGTTCCACAAGCCGGACTGTAGTCCTCAGCGAGAGTGCATCATGCAGCTTCCGGGAGATCATCGTCTGAATGCCGACGAGACCATCCAGCTCACCCGAGAATGTCTGGCGATTCATCTCAACATCAATCGTCATCTCATCGAGATGGTTTTTCCGGTCAACATATACCATATACTGATCACCCACCTCAGGGATTCCAAGGAGCAGATGCTCAATCTGTGAGGGGAAGACATTGATACCCCGTATAACAAGCATATCATCACTCCTCCCCATAATACGTGCGATGCGCCGCCCTCGTCCGCAGGGGCAGTCATCCTCAAGGATCATGGTGATATCGCCAGTCCTGTACCGGAGAAGCGGCATCGCCTCCTTTGAGAGGGAGGTGATCACAAGCTCACCCTTCTCGCCGGGTCCAAGGTTCTCACCGGTCTTTGGATCGATGATCTCGGAGAGGAAACAGTCCTCCCAGATATGAAGGCCATTCTGTTCCGTGCACTCGAAAGCAACGCCTGGCCCAAACATCTCGCTCATCCCATAGCTGTCATAGGCCCTAATCGAGAGGCGTGACTCAAGCTCCTGTCGCATCGTCTCAGACCATGCCTCTGCGCCAAAGACCCCGATCCTGAGTGAGGGAAGGGACGTGCCCATCTGCTCAACCACTTCGGTGATATGGAGGGCATATCCGGGTGTGCAGTGGATTGAGGTAACGCCAAAGTCATTGATCATCTCGATCTGGCGTTTTGTATTTCCGGTGGCGCTTGGGATCACCATCATTCCCACCAGTTCCGCGCCATAATGGAAGCCAAGCCCGCCTGTGAAGAGACCATAGTTCACTGCATTCTGGAAGGTATCCTCAGGCGTCAGGCCCACCATCGTCAGGTTCCGGGCGATCAGATCCGCCCATGCCGCCAGATCATTGCGGGTATACCCGACCACTGTTGGTTTGCCGGTTGTGCCGGAGGTCGTATGAATCCGGACAATATCCCGTCGTGGAACAGCAAAGAACCCAAACGGATAGCCTTCACGAAGATCGGTTTTATAGGTAAAGGGGAGTTTCCTGATATCATCGGGAGTATGGATATCATCAGCAGACAGGCCCTCCGCGCGGAGTTTGTTTTGAAAGAAAGGGACTTTTTCAGCCTGTGAAATCGTCCATTTCAACCTTTTTAACTGGAGCTCTTCGAGGTCTCTTCCACGAAGGGTTTCCATCTCTTTATTCCAGAACATTGCTATCCCTGTATGGAGTCTTGTTTGCAGTATGACGCATTAGACTTTGTCAGATGTTGACACGGTACATGCGGTATCTGAATAACGTTTATATGCTACAAAAAGAACGAAAAATATGATACCTATGGTCGATAAAGCTGGGCTTGGAAGCCTTATCACAGGAATTGTACTCATTCTGCTCGGAGGATATGGGATTTACCTGTATATCCCCGAGGTGATCGTGGTGCTGAAAGGATCGCTTGGGATCATCGCTCTATTGATCGGCTTATTCCTCGCCGTGATCGGGTTCTTCATTATGAAAGAGTGAGGAAGTTATCTGAGCGCAGGCCAGATATACCTCTCTTCTGCTTCAAGGACAACTCCGGTTGGCAGATTTGCCCTGACATGAATACTACCGATGCCACGATCGGAATCGGCAAGGGAGAGTTCACTGTAGGGAATCCATATGCCCCGAAGTGGATAATTCCCTTCCGGGATCGAGCGGGAAATAGTGGTATATCCCCGGTAGAGCATTTTTGGGGTTATCTGCTGGTTCTGACGGTTTGTGTCCGGAGTGTATACGGTAACCTGCATGGATATGGAGGTCCCATCAAAACTGACAGGGCGGTTCGTGGCATCGTAAAAGCAGTACTTGACAACCAGCCCATCCATGTTATGGAAGCCATCACAGTCGACTATATCAGCCCATATTAGCATACGGGTTATTCCCCTGATTCCACTGGCGGAAGGTGAGTTTGCCTGTGCATAAACCGGCTCCTGTGGAGCAGGTTCGCCCAGTTGGGGCTCATATGCTGTTGGGTACTGAGTCACCGCAGGCTGTTCGCCCGGATCATTCTGCACCGGGAGAAGACCGGTGCATCCGGCAGATGCCAGGAGGGCGATAAGAGAGAGGAATGCAATAATAATGATGCGATTCATACTGGCTGTTCTGCAGTGGCAGCAGATAAGTATTTTCTTCGGCAGGGTTTGATGAGGTGGCAGACAGAATATGATACCAATGGACATTCCCGAATGGATACCCGCATTCATCACCTCATATGCATCAGGGAGAAATTACCGATCGATCCTCTCTCCCTATGGAGACGATCTGAAGCTGCTCCATGCAGTCAGGGAAGGGATCACAGCAGTTGAGGCAGTGGCCATTACCGATACCCGGCCAGCTGGCACTGCTGAGAGGATCGAGATCATCCAGGGCGATCCCGTATCTCTCCTCTCAGGTTGCACCCGGAGATTCGATCTCATTCTGCTCTTCCCACCTTCACACCAGGGCACCGGATCAGCTAATCCGAACAGGGAAGAAGCAGAAACAGTGAACAATCCGCCATATGATGAACATATCCTCACCTTAGCAGACCTCATCTCAGATACGGGAGCACTTATCGCTATTGTTCATTCCGGCTTCTTTTGGAATAAGACGATAATCGGGCAATTATCAGAATCAGGACTCTTCTGCGAGGCTGCGCTCACCCTTACACAGGATCGCTCTCTTCAGGTTCAGGAGAACGATCAGCTGCTCATCATCATGAGGAGAGGTGAGAGAGAGATGATGATGGCAGGAGAGCTCACCCCGGAGAGAGCACGACACGAGATCCTCATTCGGAACCTTAAACAGCAGAAGAATGGAAAAAGACCTGAACTTGGCTATTTCATCAGAAGATCCGAATACAGAAGCCTGCATGAGATACTCCTTGAAGAGCAGGTCCGCAGACTGGCAGAAGAACATGGCACACCCCGTGTTCCATTCTCAGGGATCACCCGATCGATCACAATTGGTGCCTGCGGAACACTACAGGATGCCGGGAGGAGGATCTACCTGCCGTTTTCACCGGCTGCACCCCCGGTCATCTCACATGAAGATCTGAGCGTGCCTCCATCAGATGCCGCTTGTATCCTGCTCCGCACCGGAACAGTCGAGCCGGAATATCTGATACACTTCTTCCGGACAGAACTCGGCCGGGGTATCCGGGAACTGGTTATGAGGAGAGCAGAGACGATTCACCGTTTTGCAAGCACTCTTGCAGAGACAGAGATCTACCTGCCGCCCCCACAGATTCAGGCAGAGGTGATCGCCATCAACGCATCGATCGAATCTGCGAGAGATCGGCTCACATCCATTCAGAGAGCACTCTGGATGCGCCCCCACTCCACACGATCGGTGCTTGGACAGCTCGAAAGACTAAGGGAGGGAGAGGGGATCACCGAATGGATGGAGAACCTCCCGTTTCCGCTGGCCTCCATCCTCTGGATCTATCATGCAGAAAGGAGCCCGGCAAAGAAGGTCGGCCATCTCCTCCACTTCTTTGAGGCATCTGCTGAATTCATCGCGGGTATCCTCCTCTCGGCACTGTATCCGATCATGCGAAGTGAAGGGATCGACCTCCTGGATGAGAACCCGGAATTTCGTGATATCTACAGGAATGCCACCTTCCGCAGCTGGATCATTCTCTGCCGGAGAGCTGGCCGCCAGGTACGAAAGAAGATCGCCCGGGACGGCGGGTATGTCGATATGGCAAGGCTCTTTGGCAACCCTGACCGTGAATTCATCGATATGGTGACGAGCAAAAGGCTCTTTGCCTTCCTTGACGAGGTTGCCGACCTGAGAAATGACTGGAAGGGCCATGGTGGCATTACAGGGAAGAGAGATGATGAAGAACAGCTTGCCACACTGGAGAGGCTCCTTGAGCGGTTTCGGGAAGGCGTCAGGGATCGTTTCAATCATCTG
This sequence comes from Methanocorpusculaceae archaeon UBA456, assembly GCA_002496395.1. Lineage (GTDB taxonomy): Archaea > Halobacteriota > Methanomicrobia > Methanomicrobiales > Methanocorpusculaceae > Methanocalculus. Next base: position 20,905 of record DAJQ01000018.1, on the reverse strand, counting down.
CGGGTTATTCTTCCAGGTGCAGCCGTTTATCGGGACGGGATCTTCTCCTGCCAGGTGCAGTCCGTCACCGGAACACGGGCACGATTTCCGGATATGAGTATCACCTCACTCATCCCCCTTGATACCGGATCCCTCTTCCTCTATTCGGGCAAGGGCGGAGAGCCGATGAAGATCCTTCCCTTCTTCCGCCTGATCTTTCACCCGGAAACAGGTGAGCCTGCCTGGTACTTCTATAACCGGATAGAGGGCAGGCGGGTTCGGTGGATATCATACCATTATGAACCCGAATCGGAATTTGAAGAAGAGGATGAAGAAGTGTATACAATGCTCAGAGATCTTGGATTGATCACCGGAGAGTAGAGATGTCGCCATACTCCACACTCCGGCTTGAAGGTGATGCTCTCCCGTTTGATCTCGACAGGACACTTTCCTGCGGCCAGGTTTTCAGGTGGGAGAAGAGAGGGCAGTGGTGGTGCGGGATTCATGGGCAGAATACGGTTTCCATCAGGCAGGATGGAGCTCTCCTGTACTTCTCAGGAGCACCAGAAGAGGATATAATCAGGTATTTCGATCTTGATCTGGATCTTGAAGGGATACTCGCAGGCTTTCCGGATGACCCTATCCTTTCGCAGGCGATCGATTGCGCATACGGGCTCAGGATCGTGCGGCAGCCTGCATGGGAGTGTACAGCTTCGTATATTGTGGCAACATTTGCGAACATTCCGGGGATACAAACCCGGATTAAACTTCTCTGTGATAAATTTGGAGAGGCGGTCGGGGATGGGCACTCCACCTTTCCCTCCCCGGAAAAGCTGGCAGCATCCCCACTCTGCGATATACGGAGCTGCCGCGTCGGATACAGGGACAGGTACCTCTGCGGAACAGCGGCCATGCTATCTGCCGATTCCGGCTGGGAGGAGCGGATCGCCGCCCTCCCCTACACCGAAGCGCGCAGAGAGCTTCTCAGGCTTCCCGGTGTCGGGAAGAAAGTTGCAGACTGCATCCTCCTCTTTGCCTTCCACCGGTTTGAGGCGGTTCCGGTCGATGTCTGGATCGATCGGATCATGCGTACGCATTACCTTGATGAGGGGGAGCGGTATTCATATGACAGGATTGCAGATGCTGCCCGGCAGATCTTCGGACCCAATGCGGGCTATGCCCAGGAATACCTCTTTGCGGCACGGGAGACGATTCAGGAGATGAGAAAAAGTGAGTGGAATTATGTCCCGACATTCCAGGAGGACATATAATCCGCCTGCTCTTCGGTGAGGGTATCGATTGTGCATCCAAGTGCTGTTAGTTTGATCCTGGCGATCTGCTCGTCGATTGCAGTCGGCACCTCGTGAACACCGGGTGCCAGATCACGCCCTTTCTTAACCATATACTCAGTCGATAATGCCTGCACCGCAAAAGAGAGATCCATCACCTCAATCGGGTGGCCCATCCCCTTCGGGACAGCGAGGTTGACAAGACGCCCTTCTGCAAGGACATGGAGAGTCCGATCCCCAAATGTGTACGAGTCGATCCCATCACGCCGTGCGATGGAATCCGCATGCGTCTCAAGCCATCCGATATCGATCTCGACATTGAAGTGCCCTGCATTACAGAGTATCGCTCCATTCTTCATTAATGCGAAGTCTGATTCCTTAAGGACACCAAGGTTGCCGGTTGTTGTGACAAAGAGCTCACCAATCGGTGCTGCCTCGCGCATCGTCATGACGTCAAAACCATCGAAGTGCGCCTGAAGAGCACGGCGTGGATCGATCTCGGTCACAATCACCCGTGCACCCAGTGCCCGCGCCTTCGTGGCAAGGCCACGGCCGCAGTACCCGTACCCGGCAACAACCACGTGTTTTCCGGCGATCAGGCAGTTTGTTGTTGCCATAATCGCAGTCAGTGCGCTCTCTCCGGTGCCGTGGACATTATCAAAGAAATGCTTCATCGGGGTGTCGTTCACAGCAACAACGGGGAAGAGGAGTTTCTTCTCTTTCGCCATTGCCTTTAAGCGGTGGATACCGGTTGTCGTCTCTTCGCACCCACCGAGCACATGGGGAAGGATATCACGCCTGCCGGTATGGAGCCGGTGGATCAGATCCATTCCATCATCGATGGTAATTGACGGCTTTGCGTCAAGCACTGAGTCAATTGCTGCATAGTAATCTTCAAGATTGCAGGCACGCCGTGCATAGCAATGTATCCCCGATTCCCTGAGGAAATCGGCAACATCGTCCTGTGTCGAGAGCGGATTGCAGCCGGTGATATGCACCTCGGCACCCCCGGCAACAAGTGTTCTGACAAGAACAGCAGTCTTTGCCTCAACATGGAGCGCCATCCCGATTATGATGCCTTTCAATGGTTGTTCTTTGATGAACCGCTCCCGGATCTCGCCGAGAACCGGCATATATTGTTCCGCCCAGCGGATCTTTGCCTCACCAGTATGCATAGTATAACCCTGTCTGTATCAGTTTGACGCATGAGCTCTTAATAACCCCGAAAGAAAGCAGACGCTTGATAACAGGATGCGACATATAGTCAGGCAATGGCACTGACACGCAGGATCATTCCATGCCTTGACCTAAAGGACGGGCGGGTTGTCAAGGGTACACATTTTGAGGGGCTCAGGGATGCCGGGGACCCGGTTGAACTGGCGGCACGCTATAATGAACAGGGTGCAGACGAGGTTGTCTTCCTCGATATTACTGCATCGAAAGAGAAGAGAAAGACCATCATCGATCTCATCTCCCGCGCCGCAGATCAACTCTTCCTCCCCCTGACAGTCGGGGGCGGGATCAGCACAACAGAGGATATCACCGCCATTCTCCGTGCTGGTGCTGATAAGGTCTCGATGAACACAGCAGCAGTGCAAAATCCGGCGATCATTTCAGATGGTGCTGCTGCATTTGGGACCCAGTGCATTGTGCTCGCAATGGATGTCCGGAGGAACAGTACAGTTCGTGAGGGAACAACAGAGATCCGGCTTGCGGATGGAACCACCTGCTGGTACGAAGTGGTGACGCATGGCGGGAGCAGGCCAACCGGTATCGATGCCATCCAATGGGCGCTGGAGGCAGAGGAGCGGGGTGCAGGCGAGATCCTGCTCACTTCAATGGAGACGGATGGTACAAAAGAAGGGTTTGATATTCCAATCACAGAGGCTGTTGCATCAGCAACACATATCCCGGTTGTAGCATCGGGCGGGGTTGGAACACTTGAGCATTTCTATGATGGATTTGTCCTTGGGAAAGCCGATGCCTGCCTTGCCGCATCCGTCTTTCACTTTGGCGAGTTCACGATCAGGGATGTAAAAGAGTATCTAGCCGGCCGGGGAGTCCCGGTGCGGCTCTAATCCTGATCAGAGAAATGATCTCAGATCGATCTCAAACCCGATCACCGGGTGTTCGAGATCGAAGCCCACAATCACATCGGGGTGAAGCTCCCCGAAACACCCTATTTTTTCGGATCCATTCATGATAGCTCCCTGCCTGCCTGCAAGAAATGCAGGATCATCAGATGCTGCGATGGTGAGTGTGTCGGCACCCAGTTCCCGCAGAAGCGCATCCACGGTCGCATAGATCTCTGAGAAGTCCGCTGCCGGATGGATGGCGGCACCAGCCACTTTCTGGTAGGTGAGTGCCCTCTCATTCACATCCCCGACCGTGAAGATCCGCTGGGGGAGTTCCCGGTGTTTATTCAGCTGAAGGATCTCAAGGAGCATCGGCAAAAGATCGGTCCTGACCATCGTGTTCTCGATTGAGATCGGGTGGAGTACGGTAAGTGCAGCATCGGATCCCGGCCTCTGCATCTGGTCATAACTGACCCGCTCGTTTGTCAGGGTGAATGGCATCACTTCCGTGTACCCAAGGCCGATTGCAATCCCTGAAACGACACGGGCAAGCCGGCTTGCGGGATCCTCTGTTCCGATGGTGAATGTGGGTGGAAGAGTGGCCGGGAACCGGTCGAATCCATATGCAATGGCAACATCCTCGAAGATATCCCAGTCATGCATGATATCCGCGCGGTAACAGGGCACAAAAACCAATACCTTCGATCCTTCCAGGGGTTCTGCACCAAACCGCATCTTCTCAAGAAGCGGGACGATCGATTCCGGTGTAACCGGAACACCAATGAGCTCTGCACATTCATTACAGTCAATAATCCGCTCAACCGGTTCCAGCGAGGGGGTCTTCTGCCCGTCAATAGTAACCGATTCGATAGTTCCGCCGGCTTCTGCAAAGGCAGAACAGATGATAGCAACCGTATTCTGTACCGCCCGCTCATCGGTGCCGGTGACATCAAGGAGGATGTCGGTGGTAGCTGATGTGACCCGGGTAAGCTCGCCATTAATGATCGGTGGGAATGAGAGAACCTGATCATTCGCATCGATGATCAATGGGAATCTGTCAAAATGCTCGACAATTCCGGCATACGCCTTCCCTTTTGGATGTTCGGCTAAGATCTGATCCATCGTCATGGATTCGGTATAATCAAGAGGGACAAACTGCCGGTCACGGGGAGATGCGATGTAGCGAAATGGCGGCGTAACGGTAGAGAGATCATGAACCCCGATGGCAACCTTGGACCTACCCCTGCCTATCGCCCAGTGGAGCGCCTCCTGGAGCGCCATCACCGATTCGATCGAGGCATCGTCGAAACGGAGGTTTCTGATCACTGCTGATCCAAGAACCGGGCGGATCCCGGCAAGGCCCGGATCGACAGAGAACGAGACATCTGATTCATGGACCGGATATTCCGGCAGGCCTGTCTCTATCCCAAGGAAGCCCCGCATCGCCCGTGCCACCCCTTCAACCGAGTAGAGATCGGTTCTGTCCGGGAAGAACTCGACATCGGCATGATCCTCTTCAAGCCGTTCGATATCAGACCCTATCATCGGCAGGGCTTTTATGATCGTATCCTTATCGGTTCTTGTGAGCCGTTCAAGATACTCATAATTCAATGTAATAATCGCCATTGCTAGATCCTCCGGTATGATGGAGTATTCCTGATCCAGTCGATATCGCTCTTATAGAGCTGCCGGAGATCTTTTAAGCCCAGCCGGAGCATCGCAACCCGTGAGATGCCAAGACCCCATGCCAGAACAGGATACGAGATCCCAAACGGCGCGGTCACCTCCTCACGGAAGATACCTGCTCCGCCAAGCTCCACCCATCCAAGTCCATCCACCCAGACCTCAGGCTCTACTGAGGGTTCGGTATAGGGGAAGTACGCAGGCCGGAACCGGACATCCGAGAAACCCATCCGATGATAGAACTCCTTTAGAAATCCAAGGAGATGGCTGAAGGTGACACCCTCATCCATCACGATCCCTTCAAGCTGTTCGAACTCGGCAAGGTGGGTAGGGTCAATTGATTCACGCCGGTAAACACGAGAGAGGGAGAAGGCCTTCACCGGAGGCTCCGGGTGTGCGGCAAGATACTGGATCGAGAGGGCGGTTGAATGGGTTCTGAGAACTGAGCCCTCAGCTTTTGTCTTATCCCAGGCACCACCCCATCCGGTCGAGGATGTCCCACCACCATGCTCATGCATATCGCGTATCTTCTCCCATCCATCCGGGAGAGGTGAGGTGAGATCAAGGTAGAAGGTATCCTGCATCTCACGCGCAGGATGATCCTGCGGCTGGAAGAGGGCATCGAAGTTCCAGAAGACGCTCTGGACGATGTTCCCGGAGAACTCCGAGAAACCCATCTCAAGAAGCAGATTGCGTACTTCATCGAGGATCTGCCGGTACGGATGAGGTTTTCCCGGATATATCCGGCGTGGGGGGGTAGCCAGGCTGTAACGGCGGAGTGCTTCATCTCTCCAGGATCCAGAGAGGATCTGCTCACGGGAAAGGGTGCCGACTGCCGGCCTGAGATCGATTCCGGCTTCCAGGAGTTTCTTTCCTTCAGGGGTGATCTCAATGATCCACCGTACTTCCTCATGAACCGTGACGAGCCCCCGTGATTTCAGCTCTCCGCAATCACCGGGATCCGCTCCACCAGCAGCAATCTTCCTGAGCGCAAGCTCTTCAGGACTCTCCGGGGTTGCTTCAGCCTTCTTTGCGATCCCGCGATCAATGGTGATCCAGTTGTTCTTCCGCATCCATCCTATTGCAACTTTGGCAAGAGGATGCCGGGAGAGTTCGCCCATTGGAATCTCGCCATCGATGCTCTCAACCACCTGCCGTTCCGGGAGACCATCCCTGGCATAGGACTCTCCCTCTTCAGTGAGCTGATACTCTTCCAGCACCTCGCGGTTGACCTGGACAAGCCCTCTGCCTGCGGCAAGGTGGGCCCACTGAACAACAGCGGCGGCATCGGTGGAGAGCTCATCTGCAAGGATGGATGCTTCTGTCGATCCATGCTCCCCAAGCACAGCCAGAAGGCGTTTTTCATTTACGGTCAGTTCCATCTATTACACCACCATATGGGAGACTGCATCCCTTTTCTCTTTGAAATCTCTCTGGAATTCTTTCACCCGCTCGAATGTCGCCTTCTTGCAGGCACCGCAGAGGAGTGATCCTGAAAGGCACTGTCTCCTGATATCAAGGAGTTCTTCGTCATCAGAAACCATGTGGAAGAGGTTTAAGAGATAGACCGGGCAGCCATCAGGCTCCCCTCCAAGCCTGACCTGTTCCTCTTTCGTCATCCTTCCTCCGGTAAGGGCACCCATCACCTTCCGTTTCACGTCAGCCTCGGATTCATCGAACCAGAAGAGAGAATCAGGCACACTGCTTGACATCTTCCCCCCCTGCAGCCCCTGCATGAATGAGTGATCGGTGGATGAAGGGGTGATGAACCCATAGCCCCCCTCCGCAACCTCAATTGCACGGACTTTTTCAGAGACAGAGAGGTAGTCTGCATCGGGGATATCAACATGCCCCTCATACCGTTTTGATCCCGGGAATGCCCGGGTTATCGCATCCATCGCATGGGAAGGGGCATTCTTTGACCTGACACTGATTATATTCCCCTGATCCAGTACCGTGAACCATCGCATCTTATGTGCGATATCACGGGTGAGCCGGATATGCGGATCCTGATCGATTCCAACCGGAACAACTGTTGGTGCCGGCCCTTCAACCAGCTGGGGGTAGAGGATATCCGCAACCTGTGTGGCAACCGAGTCTGCATGGGCAAGGGCAGTCTCCGGTGAGAATCCATAGATCGCCTGGAGATCCGAGAAGTTGATCTTAATTGCTGCTTCAAATGCAAGATCCTTCAGCTGCTCGTTCTCGCTCTGGTAGTAGGTGGTTCCTTCAAAGCCGAGTGCATAGAGGCATTCGAGATATTCGCGCCCATATCGTTTGCAGTCATCCCAGGAGAGGCCGCGGACAGCATGCGCCTCGCGATCTGCTACCGCAACATATCCGGATCCCCCTTGTTCCACATGCCAGACCACCTCGCGCATCACCATCAGGTGCCCAAGGTGAGGGTGGCCGGATGGCATGAACCCGGTCATCACATTAAACCGGGAACCGGAGTTGATCGCCTCGACGATTGGAGCATAATCCCGATGACCGACAACAATCTTTCGCCGGAAGAATGAGGGTTGGCTCTTCAGCGTCGTTACCATATCATCTACAGGTGCGATCCCAAATTCAGCAAAGAGTCGATCGATATCAACGCTCTGGCTGCTTGACCATGGGTTTATTCCGGATTCCATAACGGTACTCTCACAACTTTATCCGTGCAAACTCGATGTACACGATCTCTTCATTCTGTACACAGGCAAACAACATCTTCTTTTTCACGCTATGGGCCATCCTGACTGACCGTGAGATGGTGGAAATAGGAATCTCTGCGCCTTCCCTGATCGCGTGGACAAGCATCTCAGAGTGGGTATTGCTCTCGGTGTAGACCCTGAAGTGGTGGCCAAATTTATACCCGGTTCTTGGGGTGTACCCAAGTGACCTGAGCCTGGAATAGACAGTAAGCTTCTCTCTGAGCTCATCATCTGCTACGAGAGCAGAAGCAAAATAGACGGCTCGATCAATTGTTTCTTCTGAAAACGTGAGGATGCCCTGATCAAGGAGATAGAGTACCTCTGGTGGAGAGAGGATGAGACGATCCTGATCGAGGCTGGTTCCAAACCACTGTGTCTGAAGGAGGGCCGCTCCTTCCCCGGTCACCATTGCAGATGATCCAGCAGGTACAGCAAGAATATCTGATTCAAGGGGTTGATAATCGCGGGGTTTTGGGCGGTGAAACCTGATATCATAATGGGTCAGCTCCTCTTCATCATCGACAACTGCAAGTATGAAATTTTTCCTCATATGCTCAGCGGTTGCTACTTCGCGGATGAGAACCGGAAAGGATACCAGATCGCGCTCTGAGAGGACCCGGATCAGGTACTGGGTCGTTCCTTTCCCCGGCCTCTGGCCACGCCTGAAGACCCGGAAGTCATGCGGCCCCGACTGAATGACATATCCCCGCTCGCGGATGTCACGATAGACGATAAAGGATCTGAGGAAGTTTGCTCCGGTCTCCGGATGATTAACCGATTGCATCAGGAGTGAATCGAAATCATAGCCTTCGACAGCCAGTTTGCCCCGCTGGATGAGGTAGAGAGCCTCCTCAACGGAGAGGGTGAGGCCTGATTCACCGGTGCGCCCGTACCCGCTCTGCTCATAGAGTGATATGCCATCTGGTCCTGTCCGGACAGATGTTCCATCAAATATTGCCTTCACTGCCTCTGGTATTGGTGGTGATCCAAGATAAACACACTTCCGAAGAAGAAACGCTTTCTGAGGTTCAATACAATACCATACTACAATAGAGTGATACCATGAATCTGACAGCCACAATCCTACGAAGGGCAGGATGGGTACTCCTCATTGCAGTCTGTATCTCCGGGTGCTCCGGGGCAGTTACTGCAGAAGGGGTATTCTCAGATGAAGAGATGAATCGTACCTATTCTCTCGCAACCTATACTGATATATTTGCAATTGAAGAGTCAGCTGAGGGAGGTTTTCTTATTGGAGGTCATGCATACAGCAGGGATGCAGAAGAGCATGCATTTCTTATGCGAACCGATTCTGAAGGGACTGAGATCTGGTCAGAGATATACCAGGGGAAACGTGTTGTTGCAATAGAGGAGTTGGACGATGGTCGGATCATTATTGCTTCACTTGATGACTGGATCAACCCGGAGGGCCCAACGACAGCTCTGATTGGAACCGGGTATCTGATGATGGCCGATCGGAACGGAGTTCTTATCTGGAGTGTGGAGATAAACGGAAATGCTCCCGCTCAAATCGTCTCAAGTGAGGATACAATTATGCTCGTTGGATGGAGATGGGCATCAGTAGATGATCCGGAAGGTGTCAGTGGTTTTCTTACCAGGTACAGCCTCGATGGAGAGTTTCTGAATTTGACCACCTATGATGGAGTATCAATTCATGACGTCCTCAGGACAGATGATGGCGGGTATCTTCTGGTTGGAAATACAGGAGATCCGGTTGAAACCATCAATGTTCGATACGGCCACCTGACAAAGATCGACCCTAACGGTGAGATTCAATGGAGAAAGACCTATGATGAACGTTCACTCTTCGCGATTACCGCTATGGATGAGGGATATCTGATCGTCGGTGGAACTCACCCGTATGGCTATTCCGAAGGTGAAGCATGGGCACTTAGGGTCTCAGATGATGGAGATCTAATCTGGGAAGAGAAACTTCAGGGTTATGCAGCATATGGAGTTGCGCCATATGGTGAGCACTACATGGTTGCCGGGGCGACCGGGCCTGGCAACCCGTTGATTGCTGTACTTGGATCTGATGGCACAGTCATCGATTCTGAACGCCTCCTTGATGCCGAGGGGAGATTTACCGCTGTGAAACCGCTTATTGATAACAGGGTTGCAGTTGGAGGATGGTCATACCATACCGGAGAGGTCGAAGGATGGCTTCTGGTCTTTAAACCAGATGGAAGACCACAACCAACAGAATCCCCGGGCTTTGGCATCCTTGCAGCAGCACTCGGATCAACCGCGGCCGCCCTCCTTGCTTACAGGAGAAGGAGAGATTAAGCCGCCAGTTCCCGGACTTTGGCGATATTGCCGATGTCATCACGGGTATCATCCTCCGGCGTCTCCATGATGAAAGGGAGGCTCCGAAGGCGGGGATGATGGAGGATGGATCGGATCCCCTCCTCCCCTATCTGCCCAAGGCCGATATGTTCGTGCCGGTCAAGACCCGATCCAAGGATTCCTTTTGTATCATTGAGGTGAATAACCGAGAGGAGATCAAGACCTATCGCGGAGTCAAATAGATCTAATGTCTCTCCAACGCTCTCGGGTGTCCGGAGATCATACCCTGCCGCAAAGGCATGGCAGGTATCAAAACAGACCTTTATCCTCTTCTGATCATGGATTTTTCCGATGATATCCCCGATATCTGCAAGATCGCTCCCGACCGAGTTCTTCTCACCGGCAGTATTCTCAACGAGAAGGAAGACCCCGTCAGGTGCATCTTCAAGTGCCGTATTGATCGCCTCAGCCACCCGCCTCCTGCCTTGCTCCTTACCTGATGGACCATGATGCCCAAGATGCGTTACCAGATACGGGACATTGAGATCCACACACCGGGAGAGTTCAACCGAGAGGCTCTCAACCGATTGGGAGTAGATGGCGTCCTTCTCAGAGGCAAAATTGGGAAGATACGGCATATGCACAACAGCAGGGCCGATCCCGGAGAGCTGCATTGCCTGAATAAAGGCGGATGCAGAGTCCCCGGTCAGGGGCTTATAGCTCCAGCCCCGGGGATTCCGTGAGAATATCTGAAAGGTGTCGCATCCCCGCTCGACTGCACGGGTCACGGCATGATCGATCGAGCCTGCGATCGAGACATGGACGCCGATGGTTACCATGCTGGTACTCTACTCCGGCAGATGAAGAAAAGATATGGGAAAAGGCAGTCCGCCGGGATCAGATCCCAAGCTCCGCCTTGACAGCTTCCCCAAATGATCGTGTGGTTGCCGATCCTCCGAGATCGGGAGTCTTAATCCCGCGCCGGATAACAGCCTGGAGAGCTGCTTCAATACACCCGGCATCATCTTTGTGCCCGAGGTGTTCAAGGAGCATTGCCCCGCTCCTGATCGCAGCAACCGGGTTAGCAATTCCCTGCCCGGCAATATCCGGTGCCGATCCATGTACCGGCTCAAAGAGTGCATATCTATCCCCGATATTGGCCGAAGGGAGCATGCCCAGTCCGTCTACCAGATACCCGGCAACATCCGAGAGGATATCCCCGAAGATGTTTGTGGTGACGATGACGCCATACCGTGCCGGGTGAAGGAGAATATCAAGGGCAAGCGAATCGATGTAGCATGCCTCAAAGGAGATCCCTGCCTTTGCTGCCTCATGACAGCAGATGTCACGGAACAGTACATCGGATTTGATCACATTTGCCTTGTTTCCGATCGTCAGGGAGCAGCCACGTGTTTCTGCAAGCCGGATGGCGGCCCTGGCAATCCGCCTGCTCCCCTCAACCGAGACGACCCGGACTGTGCAGGCACGATCCTTCTCCTGCCATTCAATACCGGAGTACAGGCCCTCTGTATTCTCCCTCACGATCATGATATCAAAACCATCACCATGTATGGGACGGAGGTTTGCATAGAGATCAAGTGCCTGACGGATCCCAAGGATAACTGATTGATAACAGGGGTCCGGGGGCGTGGTTATGGCACCGAAGAGGATCGCATCGGCCTCTTTCAATGCAATGATATCATCATCTGTGCATGCAACACCACTCTTTTGCCATCGGGCATACCCAACCTCCACCTCAAAAGAGTCAAATTCCGGGTGCAGCGAGGCGATGATATCCCATGCAACCGGGATCACCTCCTGGCCGATCCCGTCACCCGGAACGATCGCAATCCTCGTCATTGCTTCCTTCTCCAGAGCTCCATCATCTCATAGACAGCATCGAGAACCATCTTTGGTGATGCACCCCAGTGGACGACTGCACCAAAATAGCCATTGTATATCCCGACACCGCTCCGCTCCTTCCTGCAGCATCGTGCAATAAATGGTTCCTGCGATACAGAGGAGAGCGGGCAGATATCAATGGAAGTGAAGTTGTTTCCATAACATTCCTGGTAGAGCTGGCGACCAGTCAGGCAGCCCGCCACCCGCTCTCCACCTTCCATCGGATCCATATCAAGGGTCTTCTCAAACCCGCCTGCCCGGCAGGGAAAGACATCGGCATCAATTCTGGAGATATCCCTGATATGATGATCAAAGACGCAGTTTAACTCTCCAAGCAGACCCTCTTCTTCAAGGCTCTCGATCGTCACCGAGAGATTTGCCCTTGGGGGCCTGATATCATAGACATGCACTGTATCAAAAGCCGAGATATCAGGATCCAGAACGAAGTTCATGTGTTCGTCCATGGCTCCGAAGATGGTGCAGCGTTTTCCGGTCGATAGGGCGCGCCGGACCATGCCAGCACGGTTATGCTGGTTCACCCGCTCAGAGTACATCACTGTCTCTTCGGCAGTTGCCAGCACCTCTTCGTGGAGGATCTCGCGCATCATTCCGGTGCCATCCGGATCAGGCGTCACCTTGATGAGTTCAAATCCATCCAAAACCCGGCGGATCAGGTATTCCGAGAGGAAGTACACTTTATCGCCAACAGGTTTCCCAAAGGCATGGCCGACCACCTTGCATTCCGGCGGGAATATCATGATTTTCTCCTCCAGTATGGGACCAGCCCCCCGGCATCCAGGATATCACGCATCCGGGGCGAGAGCGGAGTGAAGAAATGGATAGTGCCAGCGAGTGAGATCGTTCCTTCTTCGAGATTTATTGTGATCTGATCGCCATCCCGGCAGGTGAGATCTGCCTCAAGCACCGGAAGGCCGACATTGATTGCATTCCTAAAGAAGATACGGGCAAATAAGGGAGAGATGACAGCGGCCACACCCGCCTCCCTGAGCGCAACCGGTGCCTGTTCGCGTGATGAGCCACACCCGAAGTTCCGGCCCGCTACAATGACCGCACCGGACAATCTCCCGGCAAGTGAGGGATCCAGATCTTCAAAGACATGTGATCCCCAGACGGACCGGTCTTTTGTCCTGAGGTACCGCCCGGCGATGACGAGATCGGTATCGATATCTGATCCAAGGCAGACTGCCGGACCGGTAATCATACCTGCACCTCCGGATCAGAGATATATCCGGCAAGCGCGGTTGCAGCTGCCGTCGAGGGGGAGGCTAGGTAGATCGAGCCTCCGACCCCCATCCGGTTCCTGAAGTTCCGGTTCGCAGTGGAGAGACAGACCTCGCCATCACCAAGAACACCGTTATGCATGCCAAGGCAGGGACCGCACCCGGGAGAGACCACCGTGCAACCGGCGGCGATGAGATCGGCGAGGATACCTTCCTGTGTGGCACGGAGAAGGACATCACGTGATGCAGGCACAACAATCGTCCGGACCTTCACCTGCTTTCCCCTGACGATCCCGGCGAATTTTTGTAGATCGCTGTAGCGCCCGTTTGTGCAGGTACCAAGGAGCACCTGATCCACCTCGGTTCCCGTGAGATCAGTGACAGGCCGTCCTGAATCAACCCTATGCGGAGGGGCCACAAGAGGCACGATATCATCGAGATTGATTGTGATCTCGCGGTGATACCTACAGTCAGCTGGGATCTGAAGATCGATTGAATATCCATACGCACCAAGGTATTCCCGGCAGACCGGGTCAGCATAGAAGATTGCATTCTTTGCCCCGGTCTCAACACCCATGTTGCAGATGCAGAGCCGATCCTCCATTGAGAGAGTTCCAGCACCCTCACCCCGGAACTCTAAGGCGCAGTATGTCGCACCTTCCATCCCAAGACGCGATATGATCGAGAGTGCGAGATCTTTTGCTTCAGCAGCACCGGTAAGTCGCCCCTCAAGCGTGATGCTGATCGTCTCGGGCACCCGCAACCATGTCTCGCCTGATGCCCAGATCGCGGCCATATCGGTTGCCCCGACACCGGTGGCAAAGGCCCCGAATGCTCCTCCCGTGCAGGAGTGGGAGTCTGCTCCAACCACCACCTCCCCGGGCAGAATCGAACCTTCGCTCATGATCTGGTGGCAGATACCGCCGCCGCAGTCAGAGAATTTCATTCCTTCCGAGCGGGTATACTGCCTGAGTTCACGCTGGAGATCAGCGGTGAGGCCGGTATTTGCCGGGCAGATATGATCGAAGAGAACTGAGATCTTCTCCGGGTTCATGCCCGCCTGCACACCCATTGATCGGAATGCCTCAAGGGTGAGGACACCGGTACCATCATGGACATAGGCACGATCCACCTTCCGATCAACGTACTCTCCGGCGTTTCCACCAAGTATCCGCTCAGTAAGCGTCTGAGTCATGCGAGAACCTCCTGTTCAGCCTGGTGGATCAACTGGAGAAGGATGTCATGAGTGATGCAGCATTTATGCTCTCCCCGTGCCTTCACCTGATCGAGTATCCAGCATATCTGTTCATCCCCGATATCATAGCCCATTGACTGCAAAATATGAGCGATTGCTTTCTTGCCGGTATGTTTTCCGAGAAGGTAATGCCGCTCTCCACCGACCAGGTTGGGATGGATGTACTCATAGGTTGAAGAGTCCTCAATGAGCGCTGCGATGTGAATGCCGGATTCATGGGCAAAGGCATGCTCGCCAACGATCGCTTTTGTCTTTGGAACCGGCATTTTGGATGCATCAGACACCACCCTGCTGAGTTTCAGGAGATGCGAGAGATCGTAGCGGTCAACACCTCCCTTGAACCGCAGGGCACAGAGCACCTCCTCAAGGGATGCGTTTCCTGCCCGCTCCCCGATACCATTCACCGTGGTATGGAGCTGGTATGCCCCCCGTTCTGCCGCGGTGATGGTGTTTGCCGCAGCACATCCCATATCATCATGGCAATGGATACAGAGGGGAATTGGGAGATCGACAATGAGGGTATCAATTATGCCTGCCATCTCCAGAGGGGTGAGGCAGCCGACGGTATCTGCATAGGAGACATAGTTTGCTCCATGTTCAGCACCTTTCAGGTACATTTCCCGGAGGAAGTTAATATCCGTTCTTGAGGCATCTTCTGCGGCAAAACGCACCTGGATGCCGTGATCGTGGGCGTACTCAACCATCGAAAGCGCCTGTTCGAGTACCTCTTCACGAGGTTTTTTGTACTTGATCCGCATGTGCAGATCTGATGTGGCGATGAAGATGCTGATCATATCGACATCGCACCCGATAGCGCAGTCCACATCCGACCTGAGTGCCCGTGAGAGGCAGCAGATCCGTGCATCAAAGCCCATGTGAGAGAGTTCACGGACACATCCCGCCTCGTTATGAGAGACGATAGGAAAGCCGGCTTCGATGACATCGACACCGATCTCATCAAGGATATCAGCGATCCGACACTTCTCTTCTGGCGAGAACGATACACCCGGGGTCTGTTCGCCATCCCGGAGAGTTACATCACAGATCTCAACATTCCACTTTTTCATATTCAGCTTCCTCCGGGCATACCCCACGGACAATGATCACCTTCAGGCCGGATTCCGGAACAAATAACGCGTCAGATAGCGCGTCTGTATCTTCTGCTGCGATCTCCAGGGGATCCGCCCAGGAGAGATAGGGTCTGATATCAGGGACACTCTGACCCCCTGTCATTGCCATCCGGCTGTTGGCAAGGACGATGACCAGAAGAGGTATATCCTTCTCCCTGCAGTCGATCAGACTGTTTATGCCGGAGTGAAGGAGTGCCCCATCTCCTATCACGGCAACACCCGTACTCTGTGCGGCAACGGCAATGGATGAGCCAAGACAGTAGCTGGCAATACCGAGCGAGTACGGGGGGTTCATCAGGAGGAATGAGCAGCCGATATCCGGGATCACCTGCATCTTTGCCTCTTTCAGAAGTGAGAAAAGCGGTTTAAAGGGGCAGTTCCGACAGAATGTCCGGAAGAAACCGCGATCGGTGAACCGCTCCAGTGAACGCCCTGCCTGGGGGGGGAGCAGCTGCTGGTGTTCCCTCACAAATGGCCGGCCAATCTCGATGATTCTGGATCCGGCCGGAAACGATGGAGGAGGATAGGGGATCACAATATGAGATTCCCCCCCCACTGCGCCAACGCCGATCTCCCCGGCACCTCCTTTGATCCGGTTGAGGGGGGAGCGCTCAGCCCATGCAAAGAGTCCGGCGGTGCCTTTGTCAGCCCTGGCAATCCTTCCGGTTATCGTCAGATCAAGGTCGGCAAGCCTGCCATGGCGTATCATCTGGACTGCTTCTACGAGCTGTACATCCTCATTCAGGAGGGTGGGTGTGATACGAAGGAGAGCCACTCGTGAGAAGCGCTCTGACGCCTCAAATGCAGAGGCAACAGCTGCCGATAGTGTCTCTCTGTCAGGCTCGATCACCGGGCATTGGGCAAGTTCGCCGAAATACCGGGAATCCTGGGAATTTTGCGAGAAGAGAGCTTCGGGATCATCACCGACAATGATGACAACTCCCGAGACGAGGCCCTGTGTTGTCGCATTGATGAGGGGATCACAGAGGGCATTCATGCCGACATGTTTTACAATCACACATGAGCGGCGCCCTGAGAGAGAATCTCCAAGTGCGTATTCAAGAGCGGTCTTCTCGTTTGTGACCACCACGGCAGAGACAGATTCACCAATCTCTGTCACAGGATAGCCCGGAACAGTGTAGATGGTATCAACACACTCTCTCAGGGCTTCTGCTACTGCTTCATATCCTTTCATTCAAAATCCCTCCCGGGAACAATATCACAACCTGTACAATACGTGCACATCGTGCGGGCTTTTGTTGTATCCAGACCTGCTTTCTTCAGGGCATCATGGTGGAGATCAGCAATCCCGAGCAGGCGTTTTGCTGACGGTCTTCCATATGATGCAACTGCTGATGCGGGGGTGAGCGGCCGGATAACCGGGATGACGCCACGCTCTGTAAGCAGCCGGATACAGGCCTCCATCTCTTCATCTGTCTCACCAAGACCGAGGATCACATTCGAGAAGACATTGCCCCGTCCGAAGAGGGCAACGGAACGGTCAAGCGACTCGATGATTCCATCCCATGAGAGACCGGGGCACATCTCCCCAAAGAGTGCGGGTGTTGCAGCTTCGAGATTGAATTTCACCTCGCTGACACCTTCGGAATAGAGGAGATCAGGAGTATTGCGGGTGGGATAGATCGAAACCCCGATTGGTATATCCTGTCTTCCAATCCGCTTCAGCACCTCGATGACCCGCCGCTCTTCATCTTCAATGGAACCGATGACCCCGCTCGTGATCGATATCGCATCGATACGATCGATGACAGATTCGATCATCCCGGTGATCTCTTCAGGAGTTTTTGCCCGCCCCTCGTTGAGTGGCACCGGGCAGTACTTACAGGAGAAGATGCACTGGCCGGTGACGGTGATATATGCCTGGCGCGGGCAGTGAAGGGCGGGCTGCTCGAGGATACCGGTTGCTTCCATGGTGCCGAACCTAAGATGCACACGTCCATCTCCGTCATGGTGAATCAGAACGGGAGAATCAGGGGAGACGGACAGCCTGACCCTTTTTCCACCCTTGGAGAAGAAGACCGAACCCGCCCCCCCGGCTCCGGGACCTGCTGAGGAGGATTCAATATAGCCGGATGCATCCACTCCGGTGAGCCTGCATGAACCGATGGCAAGGAGTGTTGCCTTCAGTTCGATCCATCGCATAATTCCAGGGCCTCCTCAAATCTGGTCACAAACGGGATCGCCGCTACCGCACCGATCAGGCCTCTTCCGGAGAGCCGGACATCAAGGAGCGGGAGGAGGGAATCCAGTTCCGAACGGGTGATCTCGCCCCGCTTCACCATCCATGCATATTCTTCAAGAGGGGAGGGATCAAATCCGGTGTATGCAGCCATACCGGTCTCATCCGAGAGGGTATGTTCACGCAATAATTCCTCGAAGCGATCGATGCATCCTGCCGGATCGGCTGTCGCAAATTCACATGCCACCGCAACGCAGTTCTTTGTCCTGAATGCAACCGGGTAGAGCTGCACGATTGTATGAGAGAGATACCGGGTCTGCTCATTCTCAATGGACCGGGCAATATTATGGCAGAGTGTCCAGGTGGCACCGGCATCCGGCGTATCAGTATCATCCACCCCGATGATGAGACGTTGAAGCCGGGGCAGTACGATCCGGGACCCGGCCACCATTCCGCCGCCACAAGGGTCTGATTCTGACCGGATCACTCCGTTGGCATGTGCCCGGCAGATGGATGCCCCCACGCCGCCACCACCCATGCCAAGATAGGTGATACCGATCTCCTGCCCTGATACCGCCACACGGGCGATCCCTGCCGGGAACCGCGATCCGACAAGGTCAAGATCGACTGCTCCGGGTGAGAGGAGGTACCGGGTTGTCTGGCCGACTGTTCGCACCTTCTGCACAAGAGGGCTCTGTTGGTAATGTCGCTTCACCCACATTGCACCGCCGATACAGTCAAAGCGTTCGATGAGCTCAACAGCTGTACCATCATCTGAGGCGATCGCAAGGATCTCAGGATAGATGATCGAATAGGGATCATGAGTGTGCTTCATAAAAACCTGCCATATCTCTCTGAGAAAAGCCCGTGGATGATACTCCACGCTGAATATCTGCCATTGATCCGAATTCTCCGGTAATCCGGCATACCTTACGGATTCCGACATCCGGGATGGGAACCGGCGTACTGATCTGAGGAGAGCGTAGAGGTGGGATCATATCATGCAACCGAAATTTTCGTTAACAGGATAATCGGTTACAACAGAATATAAGGTGATCGATCGTAGGCGGGAGGGAAAAAAGATTAGAAGAGTTCGTGAAGCTGGAACTTGAAGGGGCCAAGAGAGCCGCCATAATTTCCGGCTGTGATCTGCTTCACACCAGGCACTTTGCAGGCTGCCTTCACACCGGCTGCCATTGCCGCCTTCACCGAGGCTTCGTCGACACCATCAATGACTATCTCATAGATAGCACCGATTCCGGCTGGCACACTTGTACCTTCGACTTTCTCACGGATAGTCGGGCAGAATGCCTCATTTGTTGATGCTCCCATGAACTTGTATTTGTTGCTTCCGACCTTTGAACCGCTGGAAACGACACCGCCAGGGAACGGAGTGATGACACCCGGCACATCCGCGATTGCATCGACTGCCGCTTCTGCTGCAACGAGTGCACTCATCTGATTCTCTCCCATGATCAGGAAGTTTCCTCCGGCAACGCCCTTGACTGCTCCGTATTCCTCTTCAATAATGAAGTCGCCGCCCATGATCGGAATAGACCAGCATTCGCGGCCACCGACGGTGACTTTGGATTCAAATCCATCCCCAAAGAAGTGAAGCTTCACCGGGAGCTTCTCTTCTGCATCAAGTCCGTTAAATGCTGCGGTTGTTGGTGCGGTGAGGATACACTCTGCGATACGCTCGACAAGCTGTTCCTTGAGCTTCTTCTTGCCGACACAGATGAGGATGGCATACCCCGGTCGTCCATCCGGAGTTTCCTCAGCAGGAACGAATCGCTCAATGCCGGCCTCTGCCGGACATCCGATCGTTGAGGTTGCAAAACCGGTTGCTTCAACTGCTGCCTTGTATGCCCATTCCTTTGTGACTGCTGTTACAATGACACGGGAGACCCAGGTAGGGAATCCCTCTGCATAGGTATTCTCGATAATGACACCGTTGTATTCCATAGAAACACCTTCTATATGAGTATGTGAGGGAGATAGATAAAAGAAGATTTCTTTTTGTATTTCATGCAGCCGGTATTCCCATACCGGTTTTCCATCATACCTGAAACTATCCTGATACGAAGATCGGGGCTTCCTGCTTCATTCTTGGTTTTTCACCACATCAGAATAAATTAAGAAGGTTTATCTAGATTATTTTACATAGTTTTCGACAATCGATTTATATCGATAAGCGGCCGGCAAATAAACCATCGCATTTGTAATGTAGATCGACACCAAGGTGTTGTTTTGGATATTGCGGGTCAGATTACATGGGACAATGTGCGCATTGAAGCTACCGGGATAAGGTTGGATCATTGCTGAGATAACCCTCCATTCTGACAGCGAGATAATGTAACTCGACGTCATGACGGACTCCTGCGCCAATGCCCAAAGAACAATGGAGAGGACGAGAGGATTCATCAATGGCTATGAGCAATTTGTTTCCAAAATTCTCGAGGACACAGGATGGACTGGATGTTGTGATGGAGCAGAGGCTCCTTCAGGCAACAAACAGACTTATCCTGAGGAGCGAGACCTGCACGGGATGCGGTATTTGTATCGAGGCATGCCCTGAAGAGGCAATTACCCTTGGTAGGCTTGGAGGCTATGGTAGGGGAGCAGTCATCGACGATGCAAAAGTGAGCGTCGACGCTGAGAAATGTTCCTACTGTGGCGTCTGCGTCATCATGTGCCCATTCAATGCACTGAACCTGACGATTAACGAAGAAGAGAAACTCCCCATTCTTGAGAAGGAAGGGTTCCCTGAGTACGACATGATCACCGAGATCGATGACGAGAAGTGTGTCCGGTGTACTATCTGTGACGAGGTCTGTCCACGCGATGCAATCGACCGCGACGTTCCGTTATTTGAAGGAACAGATGACCAGGGAGTTTTACGCCAGAGTGCGCTCACCGCGAAGACCGAGTTTACGGTTGATGACGAGAAATGCAACTACTGTGGCATCTGTGGGGCTGTCTGTCCTGCAATTGTCGTGAAACACAAGCCTTTCAGTCCTGAAACAGGAGTAATTGAGGGGAAAGTGGTATGGGATGAAGATCTCTGTGATGCATGCCAGGTCTGTGTCGAGGCCTGCCCTGAAGAGGCGATCACCGTTGTGAGGACGGTTGAGTCCAAGAAACTGCC
>DAJQ01000053.1 GCA_002496395.1 Methanocorpusculaceae archaeon UBA456 | reverse complement strand
CTTTCAGGTCGAGGGCCGCAACGAGCCGCTCTTCTGCACCGGGGTTCCCGGCGGCGACTTCGGATCGCTGTTGGGTGATCCAGCCGCCGAGGTAGGTGTAGATGAGCCGCTCAAGATTCCGCCGATCCAGTTTGTGGTAGTTGAGGAGGACCGAGAAACCATCCGGCCTCCCATCCCAGACCTGCCAGATGAACGGCCGGTGGTGGAAGAGCTGGGAATGTGAGGCAAAGAAGTCATTTCTGAGGAATCCTTCGAGATCCCCTTTCAGGCGTCCGTCATTCTTTGTATAGCCAGCCGCCCGGAGGAGTTCGTTCTCCATCTCGGGCGACCAGGCAGTCCCGTATGCGGCGGCAAGAAGCCCCCGCAGCCGATCCACAAGCCGCCCTTCGCCCCGGAGCGAGGGAATACCTGCAATCCCATCGTCATCGGCGAACGGAAGCAGGGCATCGCACCGCTGCACCCACTCCCGCGCCTCTGCGGCAAGCTTCATCTCGGGATCGGTCTCGGCAGGCCAGCGGTATCCGAGGAGGCGGGCGATGGCGACATGAAGGACGGTGCCATCTGTCCGGAGCGGCCCATGCGCAAGCCGTTTTGTCTGCTCATCCCAGATGACGGAGCCGCAGGGGTGGCCATGGAAGAGCCACTGGGTGGGATCGTCGGAGTAGGGGTCAGGGAGACCGTGGGGGTACTGCTCCTCGGCGACTTTCGTCCAGTGCTCGAGGTCGAAGGGGACTTTGACGAGGGTGGCATTGGTGACTTTCAGGCTTTGATCGATCTCACGGACGGCTATATTGTATTCGGGGGAGGAGCAGAAACACCAGATGGCGGGGATGTGGGCGGGGTCATGGGGGATGATAGCCCCAGCATTAGTGTCGAAGGGTGTTCCAGTATATTGAGAAGCAGGTAGATTTTGCATTTGAGAGATAATGACTCCCATTTTACCAATTGCATCTCTGGCTCTAATGTAAACTCCAGTCTGCATTGGATTAGTCATAGATTCGTACAATAAAACTGATTCGCATCCGCCAAAATCTTTGGATGATTTTACTGTACTTTGGAAATAAACAATATTATCAATTTTTAATTTGAACTCCCAAATATATCTACGGTATTTTAGATCGTCCCCGGTTGTAATTCCTTTATATGATGTTGATATAATTTCAAGTAATTCACAGTCTTGAATGTCATCTAATATTATACTTAAATTAGGATTATTTAGCTGTTTTGCCTGACCTACGCATTTGATCGCTACATTCAGTAAAGCAATACCTTTCTTTGCCGCGTCATGCTTATTTGATACATCGAGCCCACAGAGCAGGTGCCCTTCAGGGGCCTGTATATGTGATCCAATAAACAAGAGTACATTAAAGTCCCACATTGGCGTTTGGAATGCTTTTGGTCCAAGCCTCGCCAGCAGTTCCCACCGCTCCTGCTTCAGCAACTCCTCCCGGAACTTCGTATATGATTTCAGGAAGAGCCAATTCTGCGGCAGAACAGCACTGACGGCACCCCCCTTTCGACACAACCTGAGTATTCGATCGAGAAAGACTGTTGCGATATCAGTTTTTGCACCTGGGTGTCGTTCTTCACAGAAATCCTTCAGAAGAGTCCCCTGCTTCCCCCGTGATAGATACGGCACATTCGTCACGACACAATCATATTTACGTGAGAGAAGATCCACCGCCTTCATCACACCATGTGCCGTCTCACCAAATATTGCCGCAACCGGATCTCCGGCATCCTTCTCCTGCCGGATTGCCTGTTCAAATGCCTTCTTCAGGGTGGCAGGGTCGGCAAGCGTCCCCCCGGATTCGACCTGTATCAGGCTTCCGAGGGTATCGGCATTCTTGAAGAGCTCATAGTATTTCGCAAGCTCTCCTTCGAGCAGCCCGTCGCCACCTGCCAAGCTCAGCCACTCCTCCTTCTCAGCTTTAATAGGGATGCCGGTGCAGGCAAGGTTTGGGACCGGCAGGTAGGATGTAGTCGGCGAGAAACCCGCCTTCCATGCCTCAAGTGCGAGGGCGAAGGTGGCAATCTGGATGCACCGGGGATCGAGCTCGAGACCGTGAAGATTCTTCTCGATGATCGCTTTGATGGCAGATTCATCATCCTGACCCAGCTCCTGCCGCATCGCAAGGAGCATATGGAACGCCCGGACCAGGAAATGCCCGGATCCACAGCAGGGATCGAGGATTTTGAGTTCATCGATATTCACAGGCCAGGTGGAGAAGTCATGTTGCACCTGATCTTTATAGTAGACCCATTCTGATCGGAGCGGGCTCTCCGGATGACGATCAAGCCACCAGGCACCGAGGCTGTTCTCAAGCAGGAACTGTACCATGTACGGCTCGGTGAAGAGCTGGGTGACCGCACAGAGATCATACCCTTGGATCTTTCGTTCAGAGGCATTCACCTCTTTCTTCTTCTCGGTCTGCCAGAACTGGTAGGTCCAGCCGAGGGCATCTTCGGCAAGGAAGGTGGTATCCGAGATCCCGGCAAGGATCGCTTGGAGTGCAGCGGTATCTTCGGGTGCATACCGGATCGCAAGGAGCGGATCATCCTGCCTGAAGATGCCGGGGAGCATCCATTCGGCATACTCAGCCGCAAGCTCAAAGAGATCCCGGTTCTCTTCGCGGGCGATCTCCCCGCACTCGGCGAGTGTGACAGCAACCTTGTATTTTGGATGGAAGAGGAGGTCGTTCTCGGCAAGGAACCGTGCAAAGAGCATCCGGTGCCACTGTTCATACGCCACCGTCCTGACCAGTGCTTCAAACCCTTCAGGATTGATTCCACCAAGCCGCCGAAGTTCTGTACGAAGCAGCCGCCGGAGTTCCGCCTGCTCCTCTGTCAGGTGGGGCGGTTTCTTCTCTTCACAGACACCGAGGACGAGGAGGGCGTTTCGTGCTCCTGTTTCTGCCACACGGCGGGCTGCCTGGACGGCGGTATCGAGAGCACCCCGCTCTTCGCGGGAGAGCACGGTCATTTCAGCATCACCGGATTGCCTTTCTCAAGTTCTTCGAGGACCCTGCCCCTTACCTCTGCAAAAAACCGGTCACAATCCTCAATTGTCTTTACGGTTACCGGAGTGCCAAGAGGTACCATCACCGTCTTCGGCTCAAGGATCTTTGCTGCTTGTTCACGGATGCTGGTGAGTGCACTCTCGATCAGCCGGACGGTGCCATCAAAGGATCTAAGTGGCCTTTTCTTCAACTCCTCGATGATCTCGGCATCTGTGCCGGTCTTTAAGGGTGGTAGTTCCTGAAGAGCATGGGTGCGGATCAACCCTGCCCAATCTTCTTCAGAGAGCCTCTGCCAGAGGGGATCTTCTTCCAGTGTAGCAAGTACATGAGATCGGGCCGTTTCAATACGCCCTCGTCCTTCCTGGATAGCTTCCCGAAGCCCGTTCCTAAGATCTGCAAGAAGCGGCTCGACGGGATCAGGATCTGAAAGCAGACTCCGATGTTCATGGATCGATTCCGCTTCGGATCGGATCTCATCAAGTTCAGGGAGCCCCTCGGCATGATCGATCAGACTCCAGAGCGAATTCCACTGAGGACGCTTCTCCTTGATTTTTGCTCCTATCTTTTGCCAGCGCTGGATATCAGCAGTGATCTCATCCTGCCTGACAACAAGCTCCCGGACGAGCTGGTTACCTGAATACCCCTTCATTTCTGAGAGATATCCGGGACGCACAATATTCGGAAGTGGCTCCTCCCCTCCGGATGATTGGACGATATCTTCCATTTTCTGAAGGAACAAAATAGCCTGTTCGGTCTCCCTTCCGGCCTCGGGGGTGATCCCGACAGTCGTATAGAGTGATCGTGCTGCAAGACGCTCATTCTGTGTCAGGACAATATTCTCAGCCGCGAACGTCGCTCTCCCAATCTGCTGACGATCGAGATCCGTAGCTGACATTGGTTTACCGCTTATACTTGCCTTCAGATGATCTGCCGCAACCAGTACAAGCAACGCCCCATCGATTGCATCCTTTGGCCATCCAAACGGCGGCTGATCAAGAGAACGTCTCAAATCACTCCCGCTCTTTGGATTCGTCAGCCGTTTAAGGATCTCTTTGCAGACAGGATGGTCTTCTGCACCTCTCTCCCACCCCACTTTCTTCAGAGGACTCTGGTCTCCATTCTTCACCCTATTAATGACCTGATCCCATCCCTTTGTATCAGCGTCTTTAAATCTTGGGTACATACGGACAACAGCGCTTTCCGTTGCCTTTTGAATGGCACCAGTAAGCGTATCATTCTCGACCTTCACACCACCACCGAGATATACCGATGCCTGAGAGAAGATATTCCTGATAATCTTCTCAATCCGCTGGATGTGCGTTGTTTTCTTTGCATCAATATTTGAGCGTGCCTGATCTCCTTCGGCGGTAGTTGGAGCGGGACGATCTTCAATCACTTTTTCAGCGGCAAGCAGCCCGGCTATCTCATCCTTAAAAGCATCATGTTCAATACGTGGGAGGAAAGCAAACACTAGCGGGCTTTCACTACCCTCAGCCGATGCATCATTGATAACTGATTTGTTATCTGTCTCCCATCCATGCCTGATCCAGATTGGTATTTTCGATCCGATCTCCGGTCTCTGAGATGTAAAGAAGACGAGATCAACATCACGAGGAGTTCTACTTTCACCTTGCAGAATGGAGATTCGTCCCAGATGCTGGTGGAGATGTTTCTGGAGAAGGTCATTTCTCTTGAAGATCAGCATTGAGTCATCAGCTTTATAATCGGTCTTCCGCTTCTGATAATCTCCTTCCCAGATACTCCCCTCTTCGGTCTGGATACGGTACTCATCACCAACCTTTGCGATAACGCCCCTATCATGCAAATCTACAAGGAGTGCTGGCATATCACGCCTGAGATTCTCTGAGCCAGCAACGAGATCGGTGATCAGGAGATCTGCAAGAATTTCTGGTGTTGCCCGAAGACCAAATGAGGCATCAACTTTCTGGATAAGGAAAAGAAGAGCAGCTATTCGGGATCGCAATACCCCCTGTTCGGTTCCATCATCTTCTCGTGTGATTGCATCAGCAATCTGCTGAGGGAGGATATTATTATTTTTGAGCTGTGTCATCTGCTGTGAGAAGATGAAATCTGCAGGAATGACAGTTCCAAGTGGTTTATCGGCATACTTCCTGGCACCATCAAAGGTGATCCGGAGCTGATTACGAAGCTGTGTGCTCATCCCTCCTGTATCGACAGCATGGAGCACTTTTTCCCAGAAGCGTTTTCTGGTTGGAAGCAGTGGGTAATCAAGAGCGAGAACCTCATCATCACTGCTACGATGAGCTAGCTTTGACCCATCCAGGTGGCGTGCGATCTCTCCGGTGACAGAGTCGAGTATCTGGTTGAGTGGTTCTTTCATAGACTCTTTTTTTCTGAGGATGGTCTGGCGGAGAACTGCATCCACATCTTTGGAATCGAGGGTGACCCGTAATGAGAATCTTCCCTGAAGCCTCTGGAGAAGTGTATTTGCCTGAAGTGCTTCCTGACCGGTTGCTAGAATCAACAGGCGTGATTTAAATCTGCTGGAGATATCTTCAATGACACCCTGGAATGCAAGGAGCTGTTCTGCACCTTCTCCGATCGTCAGGTACTGTTGTACTTCATCGAGGACGATCAGAACAAGAGGCATTCTGCCCTTCTCAGTACTCTTCATGGCAAAAACATCATTGAGCATCGATGCCATCATGTCGTTTGTCATGACTGTGTCAGTGCCAAACTGCCGACGAAGATCATCTCTCGCCTCTTCAGGTGTCCGCTTCGAGAAATCCGGATGGAATTCGATGAGAGCCTCAGCAAAGGCATTTGATACAAAAGGTCGCCCCATATCCTTGGACTTCCCATTATCAATGAGCTTTTGCCGCATCTTTTCAAGGATGCCATATTCGGCAAGCCAGAGGTGAATCCTTGCGACATCAATCTTCTCTGGCAGATCAGCTGCCCGAAGAACAATCTGAAGAATTGCCGTCCTTGGGTCGTCACCAACTCCCGCACTGAGCGTCCCTGCTGCAGACCAGATACCCCCATTTCTTCTCCCTTCCGTATTCAATTGTATAAGGAGGTCTTTAATATCCTGGGGCAATTTTGCGAGATCTCTTGCTGTGGCACCATCAGGGAATGCCAGATCACTCCAGAGAAACTCAACGACCCGAACAAGATGGGATTTACCAGAACCAAAGAATCCGCTCACCCATACTGCAGGCTGAACCGGCTGATCGAGATTGTCAAGGAATGACTCAAGAATATGCTTCAGCCCATTGTAATAGGATCCCTCACAGACAAAACTCTCGAGTTCGTATCTGGCGACGGCAAGCTGGTTCTCATCAGTGATTCGTCCAACTTTGGTTACACCATCGTTTGGTATTGTGTATTCGGTTGGATCTCGATAAAAGACCGCATTATTATTGATACCTCGATTTTCTGACATAGCTTATTCCTCCACCTCAATAGGTGTCGCAAGATAATTCCACCCATCACGTGCTTTCAGAAGGCGATACTTTCTCCCATCCCGATCACCGGGGAAGAAAAAGAGCAGTCGTCCATGCACTTTGGTCTGCCTGATGAGCTTATCTATGATGGTACTTGCACGAACAATCCCAAACAGAGTGCCAATACCGGTGATTGCAGTTACGGTGTTTGAATCAGTCTCTTCCAGCTTTTTACTGAGAATATCTACCATATATGAGATGTAATCAGGAAGATCATACTCAAGATCGGAAGGGTTTTTGAAGTAATCTTCATGGTACTCATTCTCTATCAGCCAGGACTCAAAGTCCCCGCTTATATCATAATGAACCCATGTATGGCAGGCATTTACAGTTTTTATCTTGAACTCTTCAAGCCGTGCCTGTATCCGGCGTTCATACATTGGTTCATAAACACAGAACCATATTTTTTCCTGTTCTGAAAGCATCTCTTCCCATGGGAGTGATACCTGCCTTCCATATGCTTCAATAAGATCCTCTACTTTTCCCATTGTTTATCATCTCCTTCCTTGATCCAGCGTGAGAGTAAGTTCTATAATTCCCCCGGCACTGCGATAGATGAGCCACCCTTTCTTCATGGCTGTATGGAGGTATGCCTGGATCTCGGTGTCAGTTGCATCCAGTGCATGCACATAGACCGTATCAAAGAGAGAGGCTCCCTGCAATCCGGTGAGCTGGCCGAGGTAGAGTGCATATGTAAGAGATGCAGGACCTGCTTTTGCCTTTGTCCGGATCTTCTTTATCTTACCGCTCAGGTGGCCGGATTGTACCCATGAGGAGAGGAGATTGCGGGAAGTTGAATCGATTAATTTTGTTGAATAGCGCTTCCTATACTCCTGCTCGATGTATACAATCATCTCTTCCTTTGTGATCAGTGATCCATATTCAAGAGGGAGAATTTTTTGCGCGGAATAATGTAGGATTTTATCTCGTGCAATAGCTGATTCCAGAGCAATCAATGGCCTTTCCTCCTGCGCTTCACCCCATAAGAAACGGAGCGTGGAAAAGACATGGTTTTGAATATCAAGACTGTAAAGGAGTGCTAAGTGATAGAAACTTTTTTGCCTGCTCGAAATGCTGGTCTTTTGAAGAATGTTCTCCTCGTAAATCAACCGCTTGATCTCATCGATTGGGCAATCATTAGGTGTAGCATCAAGAATGCATGATAATTCATTGAACATCAGAGTCCTGCCGGTATGGGCACTTGCAGTGATTGCTTGGCCAATATCGTCAGATTTGTTCTCTGTCTTTTGTTTTTCTCCTGACACAAAAGGGAGTATGTTCTTTCTATATTTATAAATGGTTAGATTTTGATTTTGAGGGGAATATTCAAAAATTATAACCAGATACGATTTCGATGAAGTAGGTTGACGACATCAAGCCCTTCATCCCAACACCCTTATTATCCCATCCATTCAATTCAGTCATTACATGACTCTCTGGTTGGTTCGGGCAGGAAGGTATGGTGAGAGGGATGAGCTGATACATGAAAAGGATATAGGGTTATTAAAACCCTGTCTGAAAGAGTTATTTGTACTTAAACCATCAGTCTCAGGTATCGATAGAAGAATGTGTAATTTTGTTGCAGAGTTTCATTATAAAAATTAGATTTGATAAAGATGCTTGAATATATCAATTTATTTATGTATGCAATCATAAGTGGTAACTACTTATGGTTTATAGTAATCTACTGCTGCATAATTGCTTGTATAGTAAAAACACAGTGGACAATTGTATCTCAACCGAGATGTCGATCAAAATTCATCATTTTTTCTTTTTTATCCATTACCGCACTAACATTATGGGCTACAGACCTTATGAAATGGCCTAGTTCAGGGATTATATTAATATTGTTATTTGCCCTTGCTGCAGTTTTTTATCATTCATATAGTGGAACCCTCTTATGGCCATGCTCATCGATTTTTCGTGATGTCTCAAATCACTTTAAGACAAACGAACCCGAAATGGCAGAAAAGATTCTCCACCGTTACAAGCGTTTGTTTTTGGATCCAACAGAAAAATATTCATATTATTGTAAACTAGCATTTATTTCAGGTATAAAATCAAATATTCATCAATCCATAAAATTGCTTGATAAAATAGACGTTGATACGCTTAATTACGATGAACAAACTCAGCTTCGAGTGTTACGAGCAAATTATTTTACACAGTTGGGGGATCACAAAAAAGCATTGCAGATCATTGAGCGTTTAGCCAATATCCCAGATAAATTCTTACTTCAGAGGCAGTCGTCCGGTCTTCAA
>DAJQ01000023.1 GCA_002496395.1 Methanocorpusculaceae archaeon UBA456 | reverse complement strand
CCATACGAATCAGCGAAGAGCCAAAATATGCCCTTAAATGACCTTTGAAATCCATTATTCAAAAGCAGCAGACAGAGATCTCTCTAAACTGCCCATTGAGGTCATCAGAAAAATTGTTTATGCCATTGGTGATATCAAAGATGATCCGTTTGCCCATATTCAAAAGATGAAAGGAGCAAAAAATCCCCCGCAATATAAGTTCAGGGTTGGTGAATACCGGGTGATCCTGCTTCTTGATAAATTAGAAAATGTGCTTCTTGTAGATGGGATTGGGCATAGAAGCACAATCTATCAACGGTATGGAAAGTAGTAGGTTTGCATACATTCCCTTCCAATTTCCGACTTTTCTATCCCCTCTTCATCACCCCGGGAAGCGGCTTGATCCGTGCCGGAGATCCGACTGCCATCATCCCGGCCGGTACATCGTGAGTGACTACTGATCCTGCTGCAACGGCCGCCCCCTTCCCGATGGTAACGCCCGGGAGGATGATGGCGGCCGCCCCGATTGCGGCATAGTCTTCGATCACCGGCCCCTCCAGCCGGGGTTTGCCGGATGGCGGGTAGCGGTCATTTGTGAGGGTGACATGCGGGCCGATGAAGACATGATCTCCTATTCTTGTGTGGGTCGGGATGAATGCCATGCTCTGGATGCTTGTCTGTGATCCGATGGTGCAGTTCCCCTCGATGATGGTGCCGGTGCCGACCGATGTCTCATCCCCGATCGTCGTCTTCTCGCGGATCAGGACATTGTGGCCGGTGTTGCAGCGGTCCCCGAGGGTGACGTCCGCATAGAGGATGGTCCCGGACCGGAGCGTTGCGCCTGCACCGATCACGGTGCCGGGGTGATCGATCCTCCCGATATAGTCGCGGGAGGGAAAACCGATGGTGACCGGCTCAAAGATGGTGAGGGATTTGCCGATGGTATTGATGCCGTATTCGATCATCTGAAAGAGAGATGAGCGGGGAAGGGAGAAAAAGGGAGGGGTTGGGGTGAATAGATACGCTCATTTCAAATGGGCCTTTCTATTTACTGTGAGGTTGACAGAAAGTATATATTACTAATATACAAAATAGATCTAAAATCAATATTGGTAATATCTATGCTAACCGATCGCACCCTTGAAGAGATCATCCTCGATCAACAGGAGGTATTCATCGCAAAGGATACCGGTGTGAAGAGATCCATCGAATACGACAGGTATATGCGGCACGATCAGATCGTCATCATCTCAGGGGTGAGGCGATGTGGAAAATCGACGCTACTGCGCCAGTTTGCTACTCAATACGACTCCTATCATTACATGAATTTTGATGATGAGCGATTGATCGAATTTACCGCTGCGGATTTTTCCCGGCTCATGATCCTCTTTCAGAAGATTGCAAAAGATTCCCGGACTATCTTTATCGATGAGATCCAGAATATCCCGGGATGGGAGCGGTTTATCCGGCGTATTCATGATGAGGGGTACAAGATCTATCTGACAGGATCAAATGCCCGTCTCCTCTCGTCAGAGCTTGGGACACACCTTACCGGAAGATATGCAAAGATCGAACTCTATCCGTTCTCGTTCCCAGAGCTTCTTACATTCTGTGGGATAGACGCCGTTCCACTGACATCGAAGACGAAAGCCGAAATCCTGAGAGCCTTTGATCGCTATCTTGAAGAAGGTGGTTTTCCCGAATTCCTGAAATTTGGTGATCCTGAGTACCTGAAACGGACATATGATGACATCATATACCGCGACATTGTCTCCAGGTTCGGTATACGGGAGGTGAAGGCATTCCAGCAGCTTGTGCAGTTTGTATTTTCAAATGCGGGAAAGGAGGCCAGTTATAATTCACTCGCAAAAGCAGTTGGGATCAAGAGTCCGATGTCTGTCCGGGCATATATCGGCTATCTGGAAGAAGCATATCTTGTCTTTGAACTCTACCGGTATGATGCCTCCCTGAAACGGCAGTATGCAGGGCAGAAGAAGCTGTATGTGATAGATAACGGAATGAGGAATGCCATTGCATTCCGCTTTTCACAGGATACCGGCCGCCTGTTAGAGAACCTGGTATTCATCGAGCTGAGAAGGAGAGGTGCGGAGATATTCTTCTTCAAAGAATCTGGTGAATGTGATTTCATCCTCCGTGAGAGAGATCATACCACTGAAGTGCTCCAGATCTCCTATGAACTGAATGCGATTGATCGTGACCGTGAGATTGCAGGGCTCAGCCAGGCGATGGCGGCTCATGCTCTCTCACATGGGACAATACTCACCTATAATCAGGAGGAAGAGATTATCACTCCCGATGGGATGAAGGTTTATGTCACTCCGGTCTGGCGCTGGCTCATTGAAGGTTTGGGCGATAGACCGGACAATAGAAGCATCTGATGATGCCCGTACCATGTGTGTCATTGCCAGAAAGAGAGGGTCTGGATTATCGTGTCTGTTTTCTGAATTCTAATTCGTGAAAAAGAAAAGGGTTTTGTATTTCTGTCAATTTTCCATGGGCACATGACCAACCTGGCTGGTATCGCCAATTTCTATATGGGGGAAGATGGTTTCCTGATCCATCTCCCCTAAAGGCTCTCCTGTCCTCAATACCTCTACGCCGTTCTCGCAAGATCGAACCGATCCAGATCCATCACTTTTACCCATGCTGCCACAAAGTCCAGGACAAACTTCTCCCCTGCATCTGCTGCTGCATACACCTCAGCCAGTGCCCGGAGCTGGGCATTGGATCCGAAGATGAGATCGACACGGGTGCCGGTCCACCTGGGTTCGCCGGTTGAGCGATCGCATCCTTCAAAGATATCTGCGTCGCCCGGGGCCGGTTTCCACTCGGTCTTCATGTCAAGCAGGTTCACGAAGAAATCGTTGGTGAGCGCTTCCGGTTTTGTGGTGAAGACGCCGTGTTGTGTCTGTCCGACATTTGCGTTCAGCACACGCATGCCGCCGACAAGCACCGTCATCTCGGGCGCAGTCAGGGTCAGGAGTTGCGCTTTGTCAACAAGCATCTCTTCTGCGGATACGGCATAGCGGGTCTTCTGGTAGTTGCGGAAGCCATCAGCCTTCGGTTCAAGGACCGCGAAGGATTCCACATCGGTCTGCTCCTGCGAGGCGTCAGTCCGTCCCGGCGAGAAGGGAACCGTCACGGTGTGCCCCGCATTCTTCGCAGCCTTCTCGACACCGGCACATCCGGCAAGGATGATCAGATCGGCAAGTGATACCTTCTTCCCGCCCTTCTGCGCACTGTTGAATGCGGCCTGTATCTCTGTTAAGGTTTTCAGTACCTTTGCCAGGCGGGCGGGCTCGTTGACTTCCCAGTCCTTCTGCGGCGAAAGGCGGATGCGTGCGCCATTTGCTCCACCGCGTTTATCTCCGCCACGGAAGGTGGAAGCCGAAGCCCACGCAGTTGCAACCAGTTCTGAAACCGAAAGCCCTGAAGCGAGAATCTTCTCTTTGAGTGAGGCGATATCGTTTGCATCAATCAGTTCATGATCAACTGCCGGGATTGGGTCCTGCCAGATCAGATCTTCTTTTGGCACCTCGGGGCCGAGATAGCGTGAGCGGGGGCCCATGTCGCGGTGTGTCAGCTTGAACCATGCATGAGAGAATGCCTCGGTGAGCTGATCGGGATTCTCCAGGAAGCGGCGTGAGATCTTTTCATAGACGGGATCGAAGCGGAGGGAGAGATCGGTTGTCAGCATGGAAGGTGCATGCCGCTTTGTCGGGTCGTGGGCATCCGGCACCGTGCCGGCGCCCGCGTCGCCCTTCGGCTTCCACTGGTGTGCTCCTGCCGGGCTTTTCGTCAGCTCCCATTCGAAACTGAAGAGGATCCGGAAGAAGTTGTTGCTCCACTTCGTCGGCGTATTGGTCCAGGTGACCTCAAGGCCGCTTGAGATGGTGTCGCCGCCTTTCCCGGTGCCAAAACTGCTCTTCCAGCCGAGCCCCTGCTCCTCGATAGGTGCGGCTTCGGGCTCGGGGCCGACATGGGTTACAGGACCGGCACCGTGGCATTTTCCAAAGCTGTGCCCTCCGGCAATGAGTGCGACGGTCTCTTCGTCATTCATCCCCATGCGGGCAAATGTTTCGCGTATATCCTTTGCTGCTGCAACCGGATCGGGGTTGCCGTTTGGGCCTTCGGGATTGACATAGATCAGGCCCATCTGCACGGCCGCAAGCGGGTTTTCGAGGTTTCGATCTCCGGAATAGCGCTTGTCACCCAGCCACTCGCTCTCTGATCCCCAGTAGACCTCTTCTTCAGGCTCCCACACATCTTCGCGACCGCCGCCAAAACCAAACGTTTTGAACCCCATTGATTCCAGCGCAACGTTTCCGGCAAGGATCAGGAGATCGGCCCATGAGATCTTCCTGCCGTACTTCTGTTTTATCGGCCAGAGGAGCCGGCGTGCCTTGTCGAGATTGACGTTGTCAGGCCAGCTGCTGAGAGGTGGAAACCGCTGCTGGCCGGAACCGGCGCCACCCCGGCCATCACCAATCCGGTAGGTGCCGGCGCTGTGCCATGCCATGCGGATCATGAAGGGTCCGTAATGGCCGAAATCCGCTGGCCACCACTCCTTTGATTCGGTCATCAGCGACTTTAGATCCGCCTTGACGGCATTTAGATCGAGTGTTTTGAACTCTTCTGCATAGTTGAAATCCCTGCCCATCGGATTGGACTTTTCAGAGTGCTGGTGCAGAACCTTCAGGTTCAGCTGGTTTGGCCACCAGTCCTGTATCGTTCTTCCTTTTCCACTCATCATTGGATTTCCTTTGCCCATTGCCGGGCTTTTGTTTTCAGTCATATATGTCAACTCCTGAGCATCTATCAGGTGGAAATACAAAAAAGGCTATATTTTAAACTTTTTTGTCCACCCGGATAATTTTCTTCTGCACGGTCTGTTCCCAGTCTGTTACATTAAACTTTCATATCATTAAATTTCCGTTGAATGAGGTGCCTGGCAGGAGAGAGAATGATTGTGCGAATCTATAGGGAATATGACTGGTGTCGTCGTACCATGCTGTGTCACACGCAGTATCTCGATGAATCAGGATCCTGGCATGTTCTTTCGATTCTAATTTACCTGTCCGGCCAGTTCTGATATCGTTTTTATTGTCGTATATCCCTTTTCAGTAATCATATAATCGCCCCGTTCATGTCTCTGGAAGATCATGCCTGAATCGGTCAGCTTCTTGATATGGAAGAGAAGGTTTCCGCCACGAAGACCGGTCATCTGCGATATTTCGGAGAATGTTCTTGTCTGTGTAATGAGCGATCTCAGGATCTGGAACCTCTGAATATTTGCAAGCGGTTCGAGGATCTTCCTGACCACTATCTCTCCCTCAATCTCCTGTATGGTATCTTCACCTTCAATTTTATTGTAGATGCCGAGGGACTCCATGAGGCTGACCTGTTTTTCGAAGAGGCGACTGACCTCGGAGAAGCATGTGTCGCATGTATCTGAGGGGCTTTTGCTTCGCATACTCTTTAGATTCTCTCTATACGACTGGATGATCTCATCGGAGACGTTGCCGTCCTGTATATGCTTCGCGGTATTCTGAAGGAATTCCATAAATACCGAAAAACAGCTCTCGCGCATAGCACAATCTGCTACCATGTGTGTAGAAAGATCTCCCGATGCTGTCTCAATCTGCTGCTTCCGGAATAGATCTGAATAATTATCTTTCAGTTCTTCGAGTACTGAATTGATGTGCTGTCGGTTCGCATTCGTAATGAACCGTTTGAGTTCGTTCCTGAGTTCTGAGATCTCAGTTTTGAGCTCACCGATCTCGGTTTGATGATCCTGTTGTACGTCCACAATTATTCATCCTATATGTATTTGTCATGTACTTTTTAATTAGGGTTAAGGTCAGTATTCTGTATTGTCTCTCTTTTGTATATTTTACTAACGCTAAAGTATATATTTTTACCCCTCTAAAGAAAGTATGGTGACAAAGATGTCGAAATGGAAGTACACAGGAAAAGAGGTAACCCCTGAAAAGATCGATGAATCCCTGAAGACAGTAAAGAGTGCCTGCTTTGGTTGCGATACTCATAGCGCTGACTGTTCGATCGCACGAGCCGCCGGGGATATCGCAGAGATGATGGATGAGAAGAACATTCCGGTGAAAGATCAGATCCATGCACAGATCACCGGTGCACTCGCCGGTGCCACGTTTCCAATAGCAACACCAGATGCTCTTATCGCTGCATTTCCGGACGGAGCCAACACAACATGCTGTGTCGGTGATCTGAAGATGACAGCTGGAGAGGCCGGAACACTGCTTAAACCCTCTGATTTCCCGTTCAAAAGTGCGAAGGATGTCGCTGACATCATCGTATCCCGAGCAGGGCTCTGATTATCCACCTATTTTCTTTTTTGATTGAGAAAATTCCCATTGAGTCTATCTTCTTTTCCGATCCCCCAAACACCAGGCACTCCGTCACACACCTGCTGCACCGGATCGTCGCCGTCTTTGCTATGAATGGAGCTATCGGTGCCATGCATCTGAGGAGGAGCTGCCGGCCGATCAGCCACTTTACTATCGGGACAACCGGCCCCGGCACCCAGGGGCTGATCATCCTGCATGAAAAGACCTCGACACCGTCAGGGACGATCGCACCTGCCGGGCAGGCGTTGATGCATTTCCCACACCCGATGCAGATATCCGGGTTCTGATTCCCTTGATCTTCGGCATTCTCCTGTTTCTGCACGCTATTGGTATTGATACTATTCGATTCTCCGGCAACGACACCGGAGAGGAGGAGCCGGGGACCGTGCTCCGCATTCAGGAGCAGCGTATTCTTTCCGGGTATGCCAAGGCCGGCAGCAGCGGCAACCTGCTTCAGCCGCACTACGCCCCGCACCCGGCCATCCTCGATCCTGATCTGAAGGTAGAGGGGTACATGCTGGGCCGGGATACCTTCGCTTTCGAGCAGCCCTTCCAGCCGTATCGCAGTCTCATACAGCCTTTCGGCAATTCCGAGCATGATATCAGTCTTTTTTCGTGCACTTAGGGAATGTGTATCCACCGGAACTGCCTCTCCAAAGACGATCACCGATTCTCCGGGAGGAAAGAACTCCAGTACATATTCCCTGTCCCTCTCTGAGAGGGCGGGGAGGGCAGCCTCACCATAGATTTCTATTCCCTCATCCCGGAAAAATGCATGCAGATCCATATATGTCCTATTGATTCCAATCGCGATTGCTCAATAAGGTTGCCGCTGAAGGGAAAGGCCGGCAGGCATCCGCTCTCTCCCTCTCCTCTCCCTCTTCTCTCACTTCTCCTCTTCAGTACCCGGCCTTTGCGAGGATCTCCTTCACCGAGAGATAGCCCGGGGTATCATCAGGGAGATCCAGGAGTGATCTCCCGGAGAGGACATACTCCTGCACAAGCGGGTCCTGCACCACCTTCCCGAGGTACTCGTGCGGGAGGGTTGTCTTTGCCCGCTCCTCCTCGGACTCCGGGAAGAGGTACCCGCCGATGATACAGAACCGATCGGTATTGATCTTCACATCTTTGATGATCCGGTGTGCCCGTTTCACATGCTCAAATGATTTGGCTGAGGGGCCGATGATATCAAAGATATCATTAACCTGGCTTGCCACCTTCCGGTTCAGGTGCTCAAGCCCTGCCGGGGAATCGATCAGCACATACCGGTAGTTCTTCGTAATCGTTGCGAGTGCTCCTTTCAGTGCCGAGTCGGGGAGGCAGTAGCAGCCTTCCACCCATTTCGTCCCGACCGCGATGAGATCGAATGCACCACCTTCATACAGCCCCTCCTCCCAGATCCGACTCTCGATCCGCTCGGTGGGGGCAATGCCAGTTGTGGTGCCCCCCCGCCTGATGAAAGTGTCTGAGATGAGATCTGCAATCGTCTTCACGCCTTCCTTCTCGAGATCAACCCCCACCATCTCGGCGAGGTTCTGGTCGGGGTCGAGATCCACAAGGAGGATCGGTGTCTGATCCTCTGCGATGAAGTGTTTTGCCATCAAAGCGGTAAAGCTCGTCTTTCCTGTTCCTCCCCGTCCCATCGTTACCAGTGTTTTCATATCCACTTCCCCTCCATTTCCATTCTCACTCATCATCTGCCTGTCTTAAATGATCCTTTTTGTCATTCTGAAAGCTTCAACG
This sequence comes from Methanocorpusculaceae archaeon UBA456, assembly GCA_002496395.1. GTDB lineage: Archaea > Halobacteriota > Methanomicrobia > Methanomicrobiales > Methanocorpusculaceae > Methanocalculus. The sequence goes on along the minus strand of DAJQ01000023.1, from coordinate 74,134 downwards.
GGAAATACTCCTCCTTCCCCGGAATAAAGAGGGCGGCGGTGTACTCCTCGATGAAGTCAACATCAACGAGGAGATCGATATAGACCATGGTACCGGCAATCTTCTGCGCCTCCCTCCTTTTGGTTCGCGATACCAGTGTCGCATATGCTCCCTTCAGGGAGGTGTTTCCAACCGGATGCACCTCTGCACCCGGAAAGTACGGGATGATCCCAAACTCAACCGTATTATGGATGTCCACAAACGCCCCAAACGCACCGGCAAGGAAGATGTGACTGATATCTGTCACCTTCAGGCGGTATTTCTTCAGGAGCACACCGATCCCCCCGCAGAGGGCGGCTTTAGAGTCCATGAAATAGTCCATATCAGGCTGGGTGATGACAATATCCCTGCCTGTTGCAGAATCTTCTGCTTTCACTACCACGTATTCAGGGCCATTATGCCCCTCCCGTACAAGCGGATGGGAGGTGAGGATGCCCTTGAAGTCGATAATGCCTGCCCGGAACATGCCGGTGACACAATCGATCAGCCCTGAACCGCAGATGCCCCGGGGCTTCCCACCCCCGATCACCATGCAGTGTGCCTCGCCAGTATCCGGCTCGATCGCCACCTTCTCGATTGCACCGTGCATCGCCCGCATCCCGGAGCTGATCCCGGCCCCCTCGAATGCGGGGCCCGATGCACAGGAGATCGAGGCGATCCAGTCTTTATTGCCCATAACGATCTCACCGTTTGTACCGAGATCGATGAAGAGGGAGATATCTGATCCGCAATGGAGTCCTGAGGAGAGCACCCCCGATACCGCATCGCCGCCGACAAACCTGCTCACATTCGGAAGGCAGAAGCAGTAGGCTTCGGGGTGGATGGTGATCCCAAGTGATGCTGCCTTCCTGATGAATGGTTTCCGGGGAACATCGGCATCTGCCAGCTCAAGGTATCCCGGATCAGTGCCGGTGAGGAGGTGGTTCATCACCGTATTGCTCGAAACAGCAATCTCCACCAGATCGAGCGGATCCACGCTGGCAGTCTCGGCAACACGCCGGATAGCGACATTAATGCTCTCTGCTGCCGCCTGCTGGAGGAGCCGGAGCCCGTCCCCCTTCATGGCAAAGGCGATCCGGGTGATCACCTCTTCCCCATAGGTGATCTGCTTGTTCATGGTGGTCTCTTCAGCAATGACAAGCCCTGAATCCAGATCGACGAGTGCACAGGCGATCGTTGTTGTCCCGAGATCGAGGGCGATACCGAGGGGCGGGACAGCCTTTTCCTTTGGTATGGCATCGATCACCTCGGGATAGCCGTTCGTCTCGGTTAGAACAGCCATCATCTGAGTCTCCGATTCATTCATCTTCCGGTATGCCGGGTCGCTGATCACCGGGCGGGAACCGGAATACTCCAGCAAACGGATCGATCTCCCCGCCTGGGGAAAAACGGGATCTGACCTGATCTCAAGCGGGTACATCCTGACAGACGGATCCATCCCGCCACAGTCACATTCACCGGAGAGCCCGCAGAGGATCTGCGGCCGCTCGATCCGGCTCTCGATTGGGATCGTCACCTCCATATTCCCGGAGACGAAGATCTCACAGGCAAGACGGTATCCGCGTTCCCGTTCAGTTACTGATACGTGGTTCTTCTGCGTGCGCCTCTTCTCTGTGAAATCACCGGATTCGATGATCACCCTGCACTTGCCGCACTCTCCCTTACCCCCACAGATACTCTCGATCTGCACGTGTGCATTCCGCAGTGCGGTGAGCAGGTTCGTCCCTGGCGGAACTGAGATGACCGTATTCAGGGGGTGGAAGATAACCCTGCACTCCTCTTTCATTCGTCGTCCTTTGGTGGCCAGTATTCCTCGATAAACCGTTTCAGGCCGGAAGAGTCCTTTGGACCTACAAGCACCCGCCAGCCGCTCACCTCTTCGGTCTCGCCGGATAGCCGTGCTGCGAGTCCGGGGATGATCAGGGTGTGGTGATCGACGATCTTTTCGGCCTCGTAGATCTTCAGCGCCTCAGCCATCACATCTGAGGTGAGGTATCTCCCGGCAACCGCACTCTCGACACTGATTCCGCTGGTATCAACGACGATTAAGTGGCAGTCGAGGTGGGCAGACTTGATATCCGCCTCCACCGTGAAGAAGGTGAGGGCATAGTTTGTCGTGATCAGGAGGGGAGAGTTCTTGTCCGGGTTCCCAAATGACCTGACACCGGCATCAACGGATACCGGTTTCCGGGGATCCGTGTAGATATTGAACCGCCAGATCAGCTGTGGGAGGAGGTTCCATGCCTCCATGCTGTGCATGATGAGGAGATCCGCATACCGGGATATGAGCATCGCCGCCATGTACGTCTCCTTCCACTGCACCGCCTCCTTTGCGAGTTCATCACCCGCCCAGGCGGCAATCGGGGTGCCGAGGAGCGGAAACCCGGCGAGTTCGTCATGGGCGATGCAGGCAGCCCTCCTGAGCTGTGTGAATGTATAGATCGTCCCGGCAAACCCAACATCTGGGAAGGTGCCGGGATCGAGAACCAGATCTTGTATGCCGCATGCTGTCAGGGTCTTAACAAGGCTCCTGAGAAGGGCGATATCGCCTGGTGCAGATGCAACAAGCGGAGCATCATACCTGAGGGCAAGGTCGGCCATCGCCTGCCAGTTCTCCTCAGTCGCTGCATAGATGAGCGGGCGGCGGTCGCCTGCCTCGGCAAGCCCTGCCTCCATCACCGCCGGTTCGAGGGAGCAGAGGATCAAAGGATATGTGGTGGCACCGGCCGCCGTCTTCACCGTCTCCCCGAAGGCGGCAGGATCGCCGGATACAGACCGGATTGCGATTCCATCAAGACGGAGATCCCGCCCGATATACTGGTAGGTGAACCCCTCGATCGCTTTGATCCGTTTCAGGATCTCATCTTGTTCCATACTGTCATCGATATCGATGATAACCGGGGTCTGGTTGTGATAGGTGAAGTCATGCCGGTAGAGGACATGTTTTCCCCCGATAAGAATCGCATGCTCACCGGTTCCGATTGTTACCGCCTTCACGGGGGGAGAGAGGAGCTCGCCCAGATCATGCAGGAGGTTTTCGTACTGTTCGGTTAAAAGCGGCGGGCAGTCCGGGATGGTGTACTCGCCATTGACAAGTTTTGTTGCGAATGCCATGCAGTTTGCCTCGCCGCATTCGCCGCAGTTTGTCTTTGGCAGGAGCTTGTAGACATCAATCGGGCTGATCTCCTTGATGCTCTTCTTCGCGTTCTTCGTGGCCATATCTTCCTACCTCCTAGCACCTCGTCCTCACCCAGTCGGGTGCCTGCGGAACTGCAATCTCCTGCTGCATCATCCATGTTCTGACATCCTGCATCGTCCGGACGGCAGATGGGTGCATCATCATGAAGATGTCCACTCCTGCAAGGAGGAGGGTGAGAGCGTTGATCGTCTCCCACATAGGCCCTCTGATCTCCCGCGGGCTGTATTCCGGCTCCATCGTCATCCATGCCTCGCGTGCTGCCCAGGCATTCGTGGATGCGGAGATGGTCGGGTGCTGGAGTTCGGTATCTCCCATCAGTGCGGCATGGCGTGCACGTTCATGGATGGTGAAGGAGTACTCAAGCCCGTATCCGAGTGCAACCGTTGTCAGATCCATCACGATCTCTTCAGGCGGCAGGTACTCGTACAGCCGCCGGTTCAGTTCCTTTGCACTATTCAGCTCGAGACCGGTGAAGGCGAGGAGCAGATGGCCGTTATCATGTGCGGCTTTTGCCACTCCTTCAAGGGTCTTTGCCTCGGCCATATCGAGGGTGACGGAGTTTAAGAGCAGCCGCTCGCCAACGGTTCGTTCCGCAACCTCGCAGAAGACCGCGGCATCCTTCTTCGGATCCCCGCATCCGCCTATAATAAGTGGAACATCGACTGCCTGGAGCACCTCTTCCACGGTGTTTGCCGCTTCCTGTGGCGATATGTCTTTGATAAGCGGATCGGTGCTCATCAGGTGAACCGTTACGAGATCGGCTCCGAACTTCTCGACATTCATCTTCGCCCATTCCGCAGGACTGTCCATAACATCAAGAACAGCGGCCTTCAGGGTTTTCGGCAATGCGACATCCATGTCAAAGACATCCATTGAGATCGCAGTCCGGTGCTTCGGAGGAAGAGCGGGATTAGAGAATGCGGGTGTAGTGGATCCGCCGATAGTGATGGTGCTCCCCCTGCTGCCCCCGTCTTTCTTCGTAGCACCGAGGGTCACCTCACGTATCGAGCCGGGATAACTCTCCGTAATCGGGCTGAATCCCTCACGGATCAGCTCAGTCGGCCGCGTCGGCTCTTCAGGGAGGACGATTCCGGGTATGCCGCCGATACCAACCGGGATAAAGAGCTCGAGATCGCCTATCTCCATCTTGAAGTTCTCAAACTCGACCTGCTCCACCCCCGAGAGGAGCGAGAGCAGCCGCTCGCCGAGCACGGTATCTGCATGAATCTGGTTCTTTTTCGTCATTACTTCTCCCCCCGTCCGGGTTTTTTGGGCTGCACAGGCTGGATGATCACCTTGTCCGCATAGATCCGGGCATTCTTCAGGAGGATTCTGAACCCTCCGGTTGTGATCGGGAGTTCTCCTGCGGTGATCACCGCTGTCTCTTCTGCCTCTTCGGCAACCTCAACCCATCGCCTGATAACCGGATGGTTCTGTCCGGTCAGGAAGGCTTTCAGCTCATCAATGGTGGTGGCATCCTTCTCGGTTGCGATCGCACCATAGACGGACTCGGGAATATACTCTTTCAGCCGGTCCTTGATCTCTTCTGGTATCCAGACGATCGCATCATATCCGCCATCTGCCTGGAGGAACTTCCGTGATCGCATGTATTCGATCGAGATCCCGTGGAACCCATCGATCTGGCGTCCGCCTGCGGTCGAGTCTGCCATTGTTGAGAAGGGAAGGCCGTTTACGGCAAGATCGCGGAAGCCCCGGTGGACGATACCGTATCCTTCCACTTCGGGAATATAGAAGGCGATCGCCTCGAAGCAGCCGCAGGAGGTATGGGGGTAGCCGAAGCCCGAGTAGAGCTGTATCCGGCTCACTTCACCCATCGATCGCTTTTGAGCACTCTCGTTCACCCCAGTGTACTCGCCAGTCTGCGGGTCGAGACACTCTCCTTTCTCGATTGGAAAGATCGGCCCCTTCGGATCGATCCTGGCAGCAGCCCGGCCGTCGAACCAGGAAATCGCCCCGCAGTTTGCATACCGTTGTGGGGTGACGACACAGACATGGGTCGGTGCAAAGGACTGGCAGAGTGCACATCCATAGAAGACATCCACATCCTCGTCAGAGAGGCCGCGTGCCCGTGCATCCCGTGCCTCATAGATGGCCAGTGCCTCTGTGTATAGAGGCCCTATCTTTTCGGGATCGGTGATGAAACTGATCTGGATCTCCTGTATGATCGGCAGCTCGTTCCTGAAGAGCTCCTGCATTGCCATCCCGATGAAACGGAATGATGTGAGCCCTTTCTTAAAGGATTTTTTAGAGAGGCGGATCCAGATATCGTACCGCTGGTTAAGATGCATGAAGCCTTCGATATAGTTGGAGTACTCATGGATACGCCGCTCGATCACCCCCTCCAGGTTCTCTTCAAGCTCAGATCCCGCGATCTCAATCAAGATCCCGAAGGGATGGCTCTTTCCCTCTTCGAGGTCGGAGATGTCGGGGCCGATGATATGAATGGCTCCGGATTCGATCTCCTCTGCCGGTTTCAGCCTGACAAGCTCGAACTTCTCTGCAACCTTCGGGCCGCCGAGTTCAAACTGCATGTCGCTCTTTCTGATCCGCTCACCCTCATGGACAAGCCCGACATCTACGGGAATATCTTCGAACATCGTTTAGTCCCCCCTGTTTCCTAGGATCCCCTCGAGGTTCATGATCCAGCTTTTGATCGAGATATTCGAGAATGACCACCTGGCATTAGGCTGGTAGACATTGTCCAGGCTGATCGTCTTCAGGTTCGGGGCGAAATTCTTGAGCCCGGAGAGGATCGTCCATGCCATCTGGTAGGGAAGACCGACGAAGATGGCAAGGTCATGCGGCCCTTTCCCATCTACCCCCTGCCATTTCGGATCGGTGAGCCGGTTTCCGATATCGACAGCGGGCATCACCGCTTCCGGGGTGAAACCCCGTTTCAGGAACTCATTATTTGTATTTCCGGTTGCGACGACCTGAATGTTGCATCGTCTGGCCATTGCGATCACATAATCGATAAGCTTCTTCTCTTCAAGATCGATCTCTGCGGCAATGCTCCCGACGACGAATATCGGCCGTTTTGCCCGCCTGATCATCGCATCTGCAATCTCGGGCTTCGTGATCAGGGAGGCCTTCTTCGGGCCGGCCACCTCTGCGGTCAGCCATGCATCCTGGCTCATGGGGCCGCCTCCTTCTTTGGAATGAGGGTGGGATCAGGGATCACCGTCTCCTTCCAGTCCTTCTCTTTCAGGATCGAAACGATATCCTCCTTCATGGTGATCGGGATGTCGGCCTCCATCCTGACGAACAGGTGGATATCTGTTGGCATCGATCCGAGGAGCCTGCGGTGGAGGTCGATATAATGCGTCAGCTTCAGCGCCCGTCCGCGTGATGTATCGTTTGGCCGCATCGAGAGCTTGGCTATCATCACCATCGCCTCCTCCTTCGTCTCGACTGAGATGAAGAGGTGTTCCGGGACCGGTCCGACATACACCTTCTCGCCGGTCCGTGCATCATCGACATACCAGTCTTCATCATGATCGGCCCTTCCAAGGAGCATCCTCCGGTACTTGGTACCATGGGGCCCCACGATCACCGGTATTCCGAGCCGCCAGAATCCGGCTGCAATGGATGCAGCCTTCTGGGACATCGCACCCCAGGCCACTCCGACGGCACCGACACGGTTGTAGACATAATCTGCGATCTCCGCATAGTTGCCGCGAAGGTTTCTGCGTGCGAAGATGCTTGCAATCTTGACGGCAGCGCCGGATATATGGGCATTTGAGACACAGGAGCCGACATTGACAATTGCCCCTGCCTCAAAATTACCTGAATATACCTCATAGGGTGATTTTCCATCTTCATCCCGGTGCATGCCGATCGTCATCGCGGCACATCCTGAGGTGCAGACGATGAAACGCCGGTTCGCAAATTCTATCGCCATTTCAGCAAGTTCATTGCCGCCTTTTGGATAGTTCGCACACCCGACGAATGCGACGATCCCGGGGATCTCACCGAGGACGATCGGCCCGCCGACCTGTCGGATCTCGATATCCTGGATCGCACCCCGTCCTGCCCTGAGCTTGAAGGATTCATTTCTGAGCGTATCTTCCCCTGCTGCTACGATTAACGAGTGGATCGGGATCTCCTGGGTGCATGCCGACTCACACCGGATGCAGCCGACACATGAATCATAGATCTCAGCCAGCATTGTGGGATCGTCACGGCTTAAAGCCTTCATCGCATCAGAGATATGCAGGTCATTTGGGCATGCACGCCTGCATTCCCTGCACTGGGTGCATCGTTTCGCCTCCTCGATCGCCTCTTCAAGGGAGAGGATACCGATCTTCTTTTTCTTCTTCCGTTTCGTTGCTGTCTGCATCACTGTCCTGACGGCAACAACTCCGACTTTTTCGGGGTTGAGGATCAGGGCACCGTCTGTTTTTCCGCTCATCAGGTCGTCGATGATCTCTTCAGGCGGATCCCCTGTCCGGTCTGGGAGGCCGAGGCAGTTCTTCTCGCTTGTTGCGATCACCGGGATCTTTAATAAACGTGCCTCGTCCAGTACATCGGTCCTGATACACTGCTCGTCCACGACGATGATATCGGGAATTCCGCTCCTGATGTACCGGATCTGCCAGGAGATGGGGCCGATGATCTTTGCCTTCGGAGAGTACCGGGTCATGTCGATCCCTGTGCAGCAGATCCCGGTCACCTCGATATCTCCAGTCAGTTCGTGATCCTGCATGTAATCCATGATCTCAACAGCCGGGGGGACATTATGCCCGATGACCAGAATCACCGGCTTGGTGGTGTCAACCGAGCCAAACCCTATATCGACAAGTGGTGCATTCGGATCGGCTTTGGGGAGATCATATGCGGAGACCTGGGCAATATCCGCAACCTCCATTGAGAGATGGTCGATCATGCCGGTGTGCAGAACTTTTGATTCCAGATCAAGGGGGTTGCCCTCCTGACCGGTATGGGTGCAGGCGAGGAGCGAGGTGATCTGCTGCTCCGAGTAATCGAGCACCGTCTCCAGATCGCCGAGTGTCTCCGGCTTCATCCCGCAGACGAGGCGGGTGATCGGCGCTTCAACCTTGATGTTCAGGCCGCCGGGATCGAGGCGGGTATCTGCACCGAACTCCTCGATCAGGTGGGTGACCAGTTCACGGGCATGGCTTGTATGGGTTGCAGCTCCGATACAGGCGGCAAGGAGCACGATCCTGGACTGCTGCCCCGGCATCGTGATGCCGCACGCACCCTTCTTGTCTCCGGTAAGGTCGCATTTGCCGAAGGTACAGAGGCAGCAGAGATCACAGAATGGGAGGTAAAACGGCTTGTATCGTTTCAGAAGGGTCAGATCCCAGTTCCTGAGGGTTGACATCGATGGAAACGGCGTCGGCCCCTGCGGTTCATCCCAGGTTTCCTGTGCGAGCCTGCCAACAGAAAACCTGAGATCCCTGATATTCCCTATCTCGGTCTCGATCTCCTTTATACTGATATTGATCTCTTTTGTGCCCATTATTACCACCATCCTTCTTCTGGTCAACAGGTTCATCCATCACATGTCTGGTGAGTCTTGTGCGAACCCTGTATATCAGTGATTCAATCCTTTATAGGGCTAAAATAGTTTCTATCGGGGTCATTGGGTGGAGCAGGGGGGTTCATGACTGTTCTGGCAGAACAGCTGCCCGGAAGATGAGGTGAAAGGTGTCGGAATTACATATTTCAGGTCACCTCAGCATCCGGATCAGTCAAGGAGGTTTGGGATCTCCTGCAGCTCCAGGTGCCCGGCGATCGTCCGGGCGATCAGGGGGCCGGGAGCCTGCCCCTGAAGGCTGAGGGTTGCGATGGTGCGATCGGCGATTGCTGCCGGATTGGTCGCTCCCTCCGCAACAGATGCGAGCACTGTCGCATGCACCCTCTGAATGGCGGCAAGCCCGATATCCATTTTGAGATACGCATCCGATCCCTCGGCAGGAAGGTCCCATGCGGGGAAGAGGATATTTACCTCTTCAAGCTCATGGAGCCGTCTGATGGATGCAACTGACGCTTTTGGATCGTCATAGATTGGGAACCCTCCCTGCACGGGTATGGCATCGCCTGAAAAAAGGATGCCGGTATCCTCCATGAAGAGCGAGATGGATCCCGGCGAGTGGCCCGGCGTATGGATCACTGTCATTTCGGTAACGTTGTCTCCTGATGCATCCGGGGTGATTCTCTCACCATCTTCAAGTTCCCGGTCAATGGTGATGGGCCCGCTGATGAGGGACTCAAAACCCGGCACCGGCCGCTCCCTGTTCTGGCGATCTACATCCTCTATCCAGGCACGATCCGCTGCATGTGCCGCGATTGTGCAGCCGGTTGCCCGCTGGATCGCCCATGCCCCTCCCATGTGATCCGGGTGGGCATGGGTCAGGATGATCCTCCCGATCTCGTGGGGGTCGCGGCCGGCTGCCCGGATCGCCTCGAAGATCTCGGTGCCACATCCGGCAACCCCCGAGTCGATCAGGGTGATCGTCTCTCCAAAGATCAGATAACAGTACACGAACCTATCCAGCGTAACTCCGGGTGCAACAGGGATCGTAAAATTCAGCTTCAGTGCCTGAACAGAGGGTGCGATTGCCATAAGATCTCCTTATGAAGGGTATAGGAAGGAAGGAGGTATAAAAAGTACTGGTAAAAAGTACTGAAAAATACTGGTGTGGCAACCCCACTCTTTCACGTTGTCGGGTGCAGCATGCCAGCCCTGAACCCCATGTTCAGAAGGTTATGCGTGGTGCTTCTGCTTCCCGCATATTGTATTCCATCGTCCAGAAGTATGCCTCGCCGTGGGCGATCCTGAAGACGACGAGTTTTGGATCGGTTGCACCGGTAATACCGATATCAAGGAGCCAGGGACGGTCTTCGATCAGCTTCTCCCTGAGATATATCTCACTGTTCGGCTCGATCGATCCCGCAACCCGCATCATCTTTCCGGTACCGTCACCGGGAGCAAAGAAGCAGAGTTCAACATTGGGGTTCTTTGTGAGCTGTGTCCAGACGTTCTTTCCAATACCGGTATGGTAGTAGAATCCGCTCTCATCGGCAAACCACATGGCAAATGCCCGGACCCGTGGCTGGTCACCGTCCATGGTGGCGATATAGGTCACCGGGTTCTCATTTGCGAATTTCACGCATTCGGAAAAGTCCATTTCGGTTCCTCATACCTTCATTCGGGAAGGACGGGGATAAATATTGTGGGGAGCCGGGGTGTCAGGTTTCCCTCTTCAGTTTTCTGAAGGCTTTTACAATGCCTGCATATGGCTCCCTTTTAAGATAGTTTTCCCTGGACTGCTGCTGCTTCATCCCCTTGGTAATTGACCTGTGTTGATCGCAATATATTGCATGGAGTGTCTGCACAATTGCACTGTTGTTGCCTTCATCTGCCTCTGTAAGTGCATCCAGATACGCAGAACGGTGTTCAAGCCCGAGGTAGAGTGTCGGATAACCGGCCTGTTCGAGGATGAAGTTTACCAGTGCCCGGCCAACCCGTCCGTTCCCATCAACGAAGGGGTGAATCATCTCAAACTGTGCATGGAAGAGTATGGCGAGTTCGAATGGAGGNNTTTTCCGGTTCTTCCTATACCATGTGATCAGCTTCTTCATCTCATCAGGGACAAGAATTGCCGGAGGTGGTTCAAATGCCGCCTTCTCAATTCCCACCTGGATATTCCGGTACTCTCCGGGACTATGGAGGATGCCGCGTAGGAGCAGTTCATGGATCTTCTTAATAAGCGTCTCGGTGATATCCCCGGAATAGTTCTCAAGGTACCTTCTGAGTGTGATGAAGTTGTGGATCTCATATATCTCCTCCATCTTCTTGCCGGAAGGTGAGATGTCATGTTCCAGAAGCTCCTCTGCTTCCCTGAGGGTGATCGTGTTTCCTTCTATGGCGGTTGTGCCCTGAACGTACCGGATATACATCGCGTCACGGTAACGGTCGCTCTCATCGGGATAGCGCTCCTTGAAACGTTGGTAGTAATAGCGGATTGTTTCAAGTGCGGTTGCCCCGGTGGTATCAAGGATGGTATATGGGTAGTGGCTGAGCCGGTAGTCGAGGAATACTGTTAACCTCAGATCTTCCAGTTCTGAGAGTTTTGATATAACGTCATCAATGGTTGTTTTTTCACATCTTCCGCAATATTTCTGTATAGAAATGGATTTAGCGTTAACTTTTACTCTATCCTGTATGTAGAGGTATCTATTGCCCTTTATTGTCTTTATTGAGAGTGAAGGCATGGATAATCCAAAATATGTTTTATTATGATAAAAGAGTATTGTTAGGTTAACTTTCTGATCTTCTGTACAGGAGATGATACCTGACCTCCAATAGCTTAGAAAACGATTCCCCATACAATCTGGTCCGACGGCCGCACTCTTGGAGTGTAAAGAACGAGCTCTCAATCAGAATTGTTGATTATTGGACTCTATTGGGAAAAGAAAGAATATTTGGTTTATTTTCATACTCCCGGGCGGATTCGAACCGCCGTCGCCGGATCCAAAGTCCTGCATGATTGACCCCTACACTACGGGAGTGAGAAGATTCTCCAGTATATTAACAGTAAAACGATATAGTGGTTTCTGGGGGGTGCAGGTTTCTGAAAAATGATCAGATCAGCTCGGATATCCAGTCTGTTGGTAAACGATGGGATTATTATTCGTATGTCGTAGGTATCTGGTCATTACACCATCCTCTCAAGGATCAGCGTAGCATCTTTCACATACTGCGGGCATTTTGTTTTGAAGAGGTTCTCTGCCTGTGACTGTTCATATTCATCCTGTTTGCTCAGGTCATATCCGAGGAGTCGGGTGCAGTTGATTGATCCGTTCTTTTCGGTGAACTCATCGATGAAGTGCCGCACAAGTGCCCGTGTCTTTTCGTTTGCGGCAGAATTCCTCCTTCTCCTCCTTCCCTTTCCCTCCCCTCCCTCGCGGCATACGGGATCTGAGCGATCTCTGTGTGGATACCTTTATGCCGGACTGTACTCCAGGGAGAATGAATGGAGGGGAATGGGTGCAGGTGAATCCTCTCTGTATCCCGGGTACCCCTGACTGAAAACCCCTGACTGAAAACCCCTGACTGAATACCTCTGAAATGACACCATGACAACAATCATCTATTCCTTTACCGGCACCGGCAACACCCTCGCGGTTGCCCGCCAGCTTGCAGACGCTCTTGGCGATACGACCATCATTCCGATCACGCGGGCGATGAAAGCCGGGCCCCTCCCGCCGGAGGCAGAGACGGCAGATGCGATCGGGATCGCATTCCCGATTTATTATGTGGATATGCCTCTGATTGTGCAGGATTTTGTCCGCGAACTTCAGCTTAACGGCAATCCCTATATCTTCGGTATTGCCACCTGTGGCGAGCGGCCCGGGGGTGCTCTCTATAACCTGAATGCTCTCCTGAAGGAGAAAGGTACTCATCTCTCCCTTGGCGCTGCTCTCATTATGCCCGAGAACTATGTCGGGCCGATGGATCTGATGGAGCCGGTGGAGAAGGTTGAGGGGATACTTTCAACGGCACGGGATCGGATCCCGGAGATTGCTGAGCTGATTCGCGGGAGAAGGGAGATCCCACTCGAAGGATCGGACTCAACACCGTACCGGATCGTGGCGTCCTTCTTCCGCTTCCTCGCAACATCCGTCTATGGCACCACCCGGCGGCTCCATGCAACTGATCGCTGCAACCGGTGCGGGATCTGCACCCGGATCTGCCCGACAGAGAACATCACTGTCACTGACAGTGCTGTCACCTGGGGCAGAAACTGCACCCAGTGCTATGCCTGCATCCACTGGTGCCCGCAGGCGGCAGTCGAGATCGGGGGCAGGACACGGGGAAAGCGGCGGTACCATCATCCTGATGTGACGGTTGCGGATATGGTGGAGCAGAGTGGGGGATAGGACCCTTTTTCTGTTCTTAAAACACAAAAACGTTTCAAGAATCTGATATTGCCATGATATTTTTCAATGGTACGTAAATTGATTGTGGATAATTTGATAAATTCATATACAAAAAACTCCTTTTGATAATATCTCAAGGCTTAAATGCAGTTGAGTTGCAGTTCAGAATAACGTGAAACGCAGATGACCCTACTCCTCTCCCTCAGACGCAATCCAGCCCTTAAGCTGATCCTCCTTCTTGGTATCGTCAGCCTCTTTGGGGATATGGTGTATGAAGCGGGAAGGAGTATCACAGGCCCTTTCCTCTTCTATCTCGGGGCGACTGCCTTTGTTGTTGCATTTATTGCAGGATTTGCGGAGTTCATCGGGTATGCAGTACGCCTTCTATCCGGGTATATTGCTGATCGGACCGGCTCCTACTGGAGTTTCGCGATCATCGGCTATCTCATGATCGGTGCGATACCGCTCCTCGTCTTTGCCCATGCATGGGAAATTGCGGCAATTCTCATCATTCTTGAACGGCTGGGAAAAGGCATCCGGTCACCGGCAAAAGATACCATCCTCTCCCATGCTGCGCACAGGATTGGCCGCGGAACCGGATTTGGTATTCACGAAGCGATGGATCAGATCGGTGCTGTTGCGGGACCTCTCGTCTTTGCCCTCTCGATTGCGGTATCGGGAGGATATCAAACAGGTTTTGCTCTGCTCTCAATTCCGTTTATATTGCTCGTAATCTCGCTCTTGGTTGCATACCGGACGATCCCGGATCCTGTATCACTGGAGGCTGATTCCGTGAAACGGGATCATCTGCATATCGGAAAGCTTCCACAGCTTATGCTCCCCTATGGCACATTCACCTTCCTGACGATGGCTGGCTTTGCAGTCTTTCCGCTGATTGCATTCCACTTCTCTTCGGCCTCGGTCGTCCCTGAGGCGCAGATCCCCATCTTCTATGCAATTGCAATGGCTGCCGATGCCTTCTTTGCGCTCATTATCGGTGTTCTCTATGATCGGATCGGCCTTGGTATACTGATTGTCATCCCGCTTGTCAATATCCCGATTGCACTGCTGGTATTCTCCTCCCACTATCTGTTTGCCCTTCTCGCGGTCATCCTCTGGGGCCTCTCGATGGGATCCCAGGAGACCGTTCTCAGGGCGGCTCTGGCTGACCTCACCTCCCTCTCAAAACGGGGAACTGCGTATGGGATCTTCAATACACTCTATGGAGGTGGCTGGTTCATCGGGAGCATCATCGTCGGCCTGCTCTATGAGTTCAATATCGGGATCCTGATCGGATACCTCATCCTGATGCAGATCGCGGCATTGGGGGCATTTGCCTGGCTTTCCCGATCGATTTCGCCAAAAGCCGCGGAGATTGGAGTGTAAAAGAAAGGAAAAGGAGTGATGTGGGATTGGGAGCAGGTTTCGAAAATAATCTTACTGCTCAATCCCCTTAATCGCCGCTTCCGTCCTCTTCGCGAGCTCATGCTGCCCCTCGAGCTCGGCGACTGCGCGGATTGCCTCGAGCCGGTGGACGGCGTCTTCGAGGAATGAGAGGATATCGGCGGGGAAGAGGTCGATCCCGTACTCGTCGAGGAGATGGGCATGGATCTCGCGGTGGTCGAGGCCAAGTGTCCGGAGCTCGATGAGGATGAGGACGAACTTCTGCTCCGGGCATCCGCAGAGAGGCCTCCCTTTGCAGTTGCAGTCCAGAAAGTCCTTCTGGAACCGGAGGAGCTGTTCCCGGAGTGTGGAATCGAGCTGCTCGTAATTGATCCCGCCATCAATCATCTCCAGGTTCGCACCATGGAAGGCGAAATCAGGCAGGCGGTACCCGGCAACCCGCTGAATCTTGCGAACCGCACGGAGCCTTGCTTTACTTGCGATCACTCAGGCTTCTCCGACTTCCTCATCGAATTTCTTCAGGGACTTCATCGCCTCGCCCATCTTCTCGACAGCCGCAAGCCACTCGTCAAAGATCGTCGGGTCATCCGTATCCTTCACGTACCGGGCACAGCAGGCAGCACCGCCGATGACGGCCGATCCGATCTCAGCTGCAATCCGAAGCGTCTCTTCGGGATCCTTGTCTGCTGCCTTCTTCCCGTCTTTCACAAGGGCCTTGATATCCGCATCAGTGATGCCGGCAAGGAAGTTCCGGCATGAGGCGAAGACGACCATCATCGCGATCTGGACCGATCCGATGATCTCGCCAAGCTCATCCTCGGGAACCGGCCCCATCACAATCGCCTCTACCTCAGCGAGCTTCTCTGCGGCATCCTCAAGAGAGATCCGCTCGTTCTGCCAGAGTTTGATGATCTTCAGGACGGCGAGCGTGATATCCTCGCTGAAGTTCTCAAGCAGCCGGAAGCCTTCAGGCATCTCCTCGCCATCGCCCTCAAAGTCTGCACCTGAAAGCGTTGTGAGCCAGTTATCCCATCGTTCCTGATTATAGAAGATATAGAAGAGCTTCATCGGCTCTTCTTTCTTTGCTTCACTCTTCTTCCGCGCCATTTCATTGTACCATCCTACTCAGATCTTTAAAGAGGTTACCGCTCCTCTCATCTGCTATTGAGTCCCACTAGTACCTTATGCAGCAGCAGGTGATGGTGCGGTACGGGGAACTCTTCCTGAAGAGCGAATCGGTCATGCACCACTACATCAGGATTCTCACCCGGAACATTGGACGGGCTCTTGAGGCGGTAGGGCTTGCCCATACAATGGAGGAGCACCGGGGGCGGCTCTATATCAACTGCGACGATCCGGCTCGCGCAGCAGAGGCCGCCCGTGTCTTTGGGGTCGTGGACACCTCGGTCGTCACCCGGACAGATCCGACGATGGAGGCGATTGCTGCGGCGGCAGTGGAACGGGTATCAGCATCAGGCAGGCGGAATGGCTCTTTTGCGGTCCGGGCACGGCGGGAGGCGGTCAAAGGCTTCACCAGCCAGGAGCTCGGGGCATTCGTCGGATCAGAGATCCTTGATGCCTACCCGGATTTTAGAGTCGATCTCACGAACCCGGAGTATGAGGTCTTTGTTGAAGCCCGCCATTACGGGGGTTTTGTCACCGACTCCTTCTCTCCCGGTCCCGGGGGCCTGCCGCTCGGCACACAGGGACGAGCAATCTGCCTCATCTCGGCTGGAATCGACTCGCCGGTTGCCGCGTGGCTGATGATGCGCAGGGGGACTGATCTCCTTCTCCTCCATATGAATGGCGGGAGGCACGCAGGCGCCGCCACGCGGGACGATGCCTTTGCCCATGCAAAAACCCTCTCGACACACTGCATGGGAATGCCGATCGGAATCATCGAGGTCGATATGGAGCCGTTCTTCTCGGCACTGCTCACACTGAAGGAACCGCGGTTTCGCTGTATCCTCTGCAAGCGGTTCATGCACCGTGTGGCGAGCCGGATCGGGGAAGAATACCAATGCTCTGCCATTGTGAATGGTGATAATCTCGGGCAGGTCGCATCCCAGACACTCGAGAATCTGGCAACCGTCACCCCGGCTGCCACACTCCCCGTACTCCGCCCCCTCATCACCTATGATAAGGAGGAGATCGTCAACCTTGCCAAAAAGATCAGGACATTCATCGCCCGCCCCGGCGATCACGCCTGCCGGATGGTGCCGAAGAAGCCCGCCACCGCAGCGACGATCCACCAGATTGAAGAGGAGGAAGCGAAGCTCCCGATGGATGATCTGATACAAAAAGCAGTCGAAAGCGCAGTCATAAGGACCGCGCTCTCAGGGTCAGTCATTGACGGTTAAGCCGTTCTCACGTGCGATATCAAGGAAGACGTTCGCAGTATATTCTGCCTGGCTCTCCGTCATCCCGTAGGTATTGAACTTCCAGATCTTGGTTGCCCCCGGAATCACTCCGGTAATTCCTTTCTTTCCAAGCGCACTCGTGAAGAAGAACCCGCGTTTCTTATGCGTCTCCGCAACACGGTCAAACGACTCCCGCGTGTCGATCCGGGTCAGGGTGTGCTCCCGTGGCATATCCGAGAGGATTTTTGTCCCTTCGATTGCAAGGAGGGAATCTATTACGATCTTTGCCTTCCGAAGCTCCTCATCCCAGGCAAGCACCCGCTCCTTCACATGGGGGAATGACGCCATCATCCCCATCACGGTGACGCCCATCAAGGTGCAGCCCATCATCGCGACCTCCTTGATCCCAAATGTCCTGCCGGTCTGGTCGCCCTTCACTGCGGTGGTGGCAAAGATCCTCTCAGCATATTCTGCTGTCGTTGCAACGAGGCCCGAGGGTGCCGGTGCCGCCATCGACTTGTGGCCTGAGCCTATCACAAAATCGACACCAAGCTCTCTTCCGGATACCGGGAGGATACCGACCGTATATGCACCATTATAGAGTACCGGGATATCGTAGCTGTGGGCTACTTTAGCGATCCCCCTGATGTCATGGTGGTTTCCGAACTGGTAGTCCACCCCCTCGACGAAGAGAAGTGCCGGAGTTTTGCCTTCTGTTCTGATCACCCGCTCGATCGTCTCTGCGGCAGCATCCGGGGTGATATGGTTCTTCTCATCCTTTGGGATCTCACGCGGGACCGCTCCCACAGATTCGGTTGCAATGAACTCGGTATAGTGGGAGAGTGCGGTCAGGATCACCGGATCGCCCTTCTGCACCATCCCCTGGCAGACCGCCTGGAACCCGCGCCGTGCACCGGGGACAACCCGGCAGGCATCCATCTCAAGCCAGGTGGCGAGATCGGCATGGAAGTCTGCAATCGGCGGTTTTTTGATATAGTCGAGCCGGAAAGGCTTGCGGCAGTTGTCACAGACCGAATAGCCGTCGCCGTATGCGATCACCGCCTTCATCGCATCAGCCGTGAGCCGGCCGCCCACCTGGATCGGATCGATGTTGATTGCGGTCTCATCCACCTGCCGGGCTTCGATATCGCCTGCACACCGCATCTCAGATCAGCTCCTCTTCAAGGATATCGATCTGGCGCCGCACGCTCTTGAGCAGTTTCCCGGCTTTTTCCTTCTCTTCAGCACTCAGCTGATGGAGGGGTGCTGACTCCCGGAGCATCACCCTGATATCGGTCAGGAGAAAGAGTGACTGAAAGAGTGCATCAGTTGCACGTTGTGACATGGTACAGGATCATTGTGCCGCCTTCCCTTTTACTTTCACCCTCCACTCCCAGCACTTAATTCTCTGGAGGTAGAAGATACGATCAATGAAGATCATCCATATCGCCGATACCCATCTCGGTGTCGCCGCCTTCTCCCGTGTTGATCCGGAGACCGGCATGAATCTCCGGGAGACGCAGATTTATCAGAATTTTCTTGCATCAATAGAAGAAATCTGTAGATTGCGGCCTGATGCACTCCTTCACGCAGGAGATCTCTTCGACTCGGTGAAGCCCCGGACACAGGCGTATGTCACCGCATTTGAGGCGCTGGAACTCCTCTCGGATGCCGGTATCCCCCTGATCATGATCGCAGGCAACCACAGTATTCCAAAGACCCGGTACACCCGCGCGCCCTTCTCGCTCTTTGAATATCACCCGGGCACCGTCCATATGGCATACCGGTTTCGGTATGAGTCCGTCGAGTGCGGGGACACAGTCTTCCACCTGATACCGAACATGCTCAACCCCGACCAGTACCGGGAGGCATACGATGAGGTCGAACGCTCCCCCGCCCACAAC
Organism: Methanocorpusculaceae archaeon UBA456; assembly: GCA_002496395.1. Classification (GTDB taxonomy): domain Archaea; phylum Halobacteriota; class Methanomicrobia; order Methanomicrobiales; family Methanocorpusculaceae; genus Methanocalculus. The sequence goes on along the minus strand of DAJQ01000023.1, from coordinate 55,298 downwards.
AACGTGCTGGTCACCCACGGGCTTGCCAGCAGCATCACTGATAAGCGGCTGGCAACGGTTGCAGAACATGAGATCGACGCCACCATGACGATCGCCGACTTTGATTACATTGCCCTTGGCCATTACCATAACCAGAGCCAGGTCGGGCCCCATGCCTGGTACTCGGGATCGATCGAGCATCTCACCTATGGCGAGATCCATGAGAAGAAAGGCGGGCTCATCGTCGATACTGCAACGAGGAGCGTTGACCCCCTCCCCCTCCCAAAGACCCCGATGATCGATCTCGGCTCGCTGCTCGCAGAAGATCTCTCAGCGGGTGAGATCATCGAAGAGATCGAGTCACGGATCGAGGCGATCTCCTCCCATACTCCCCCGATGGCACAGATCACCCTTGAGGGGATCAGAAAGGAGACAGCCCGCGCTCTATCGGGCAGGGAGATGGCACGTATCCGGGAACAGGTGCTTGATCTCCGGATCAAAACCATCTCTCCCGGCGAGATCGTCCCGGAGCGGAGGCAGAGCGATTCAGCCTTCAATATCCAGGAAGAATTCATCGCCTTTGTGAAAGGCCGGGGGCTCCCGGAGAAGACCGAGTCATTCATCCTCGGGAAGGGATCAGGCATCCTCTCCTCGATTGTGGAGGAGGCAGATACCGAATGATCCTCGAGGAGCTGACCCTGAAGAACTTCAAGCGGTACCGGGACCAGACCTTCACCTTCAGGGATGGGATCACCGCCATAGTCGGGAGCAACGGTGCCGGGAAGAGCACGATCATGGAAGCGATCGTCTTTGCACTGTACGGGATCTCCGGCTCGGGGATCGATGCGGAGTATGTGGTTTCCGCCGGAGCAGGGCCGAAAGAGAAGTGCGAGGTCCGGTTCTCCTTCCAGACAGGCGGAGAAGGCTACACGATCGTCCGCTCGTTCCGGAAAGGCCAGACGACCCACCATGATGCTCAGCTCAATTTCGGGGACGGGCGGCTGATCGCAACCGGCGTCAGTCCTGTGCGGGAAGCGGTGCAGCAGATCCTGAGGATGGGCCCCTCTGACTTCAGAACTACCATCTATGCGCCGCAGCGGGATCTGCTGGCGCTTCTCGATAAGAACCCTGTCGAACGAAAACGCTGGTTCATGCGGGCGCTTGGGATCGAGCGGATCCGTGACGCATCATGGGAGGCGATCAGGACAGAGATCAGGGGACTCGAAGAGCGGATCGCAACCCTCGCAGGGAGGCTTGAGGAGATCGACTCTGACCACCTGAAGGTTGCCGACGATGAGGAGGAGCAGAAGGAGAAGCATTATTCCGCCTCCCTTGCCAAAGCAACAGCCGCACTCGAGGCGCTCCAGTCGGCTGAGAAGACTAATGCAAAAGAGAAAGAGGTGCTCCAGCAGAAGATGCAGGAGCTCTCCGCTCTCTCTTCAGACCGGACGGGGAGGCAGGAGGCGCTTACAAAACTCAGCCGCCAGCTTGAGGAAGCAGAGAAAGAGCTCGTTCTGCTCAGGGCTGATCTGGTTCACTTCGAAGCAGCAGAGGTGCAGGAGGCCCGCTATGAGGAGATTAAAACCCGCTCATTTTCGCTCCGGAAGGCGCGGGAGGCGCACCGGGATGCCACAACCCGGCTCAATGAAGCCAATACACGGCTCAGGGAGCTCTCGCGTTCACAGGCACGGCTTGAAGAGCAGCTTTCCCATGCAAGGGATGCAGAAGCCGTTCTGTCACGCCTTGCCCATATTCCGGCAGAGCGGGACCAGCTGATTGCCCGTCGCCGGTCACTTGAAGAGGCGCAGGAGGTCTATCACCGCACGGGAAAGGAGCTCGCCTCGCTTGAATCCGAGATCCGGGTGCTGAAGGAGCAGGTGCAGGTACTCAGGGAAGAGCGGGAGCGGCTCGCAGCACTCGAAGCTGAATGCACCCGGATACACGATGAGATCATATCCCGAAACGGAGTCCCCGCTCTCAGGGAGCGTTTCCATGAGGGTGAACGGCTGAAGAAGGAGTGCCTGCTCCTGCAGGATCAGATCCCGGCAATTGATGCGGATATCCGGTTACTTCGCGAAAAAGCCGCCCCTCTTCTTTCTCTTGTGGAGATGAAAGAGGAGGCAGCCGGGAGTCTGGCAGCAGCACGGAAGACCGCTGATCAGATCCGGGGCGAGATTGCCACACTCAGATCGGGAATTGCCCATGCAGAGACCGCCCGCAGCGAATCAGAACGGCATCTTGCGGAACTCGACGCCGCCGGGGAGGAGAGCAGCTGCCCGACCTGCGGCCAGCCCCTGAAGGAACGGTATGACGATGCCCGCACCCTCCTCCTCGACCAGATCGCAGGATTCACCTCTGATATTCAATCGAAGAGGGAGCGCCTCGCTTCTGGCGAACTCCTGATCAAAGAGACGGAACAGGCGATCAGGGAGAAGGACGATCAGATCGCCCGCTGCATGGAAGCGGAACGGAACCTTGCCGGGATCGAGGCGCGGATACATGAGCGGACAAAAGAGATGGAGCGGCTCGCTTCACTCGTCCTTCAGAAACAGGAGGCAGTCGCCGCACTGGCGCTTCCGGCTATCAGTTGCGATGAGATCAACCGGCAGGTCGAGGAGTTCCAGTCACTTACCCGGAAGAGGGACGAGATCGCAGGCGCACTCAGGCGGATCCCTGAGATTGAGGCAGAACAGAAGACGCTTGCAGGCCGTGCCGAGCGTCTCTTCTCACGGATGGAGGAGGTGTCACACCTCCGCGAACAATCAGGGTATTCTGAAGATGCCCTCAGGGAGATCGATTCTGTTCAGAAGACACTCGATCCCCTCTATGAAGAGTTCCGGGAAGCATCGGTTGTTGCCCGTGGGAGAGAGGCGATCGAAGAGAACCTCAGGGCTGAAACAGCAGAGATCGAAAAGCTACAAAAACAGTCTGCTCTCATCCAGCAGGAGATCCAAGAGATCGGTTTTGATGAGGTGCAGTACCAGAAAGCCGAGGAAGAGCTGGCAATGGCAACAGAGAACCATGACCGGTACCTCTCCCTGAAAGGAAAGATCGAGCGGATACCGTTCATTGAGGCAGATATCAGACGAATCTCCGAAGAGAAGTCGCTTCAGGAGGCTGCAATCGCCCGAATCGAAGAGAAGATTGCAGGGTATGGATCTATCCCGCAGGAGCTTGAGGCGATCCGGAAGCAGGCAGACTCGCTTCAGGAAGAGAAGAAGGGATGTGATGCCCGGATACGCGAGATCACCGGCCTTCTGGGTGGCGTCCGGGTGAAAAGGGAGAGGATCAGGGAATCTATCGCAAAAGCAGCAGCATATGAGAAGGAACAGGCAACTCTCCTCTCTGAGAAAGCCCTCCTGGAGACGACGGGTACGATCATGAAACAGTTTGCCGACCACTTAATCGGCTCTGTCCGGGGCCGGATCGAGGGCGAGGTGGGGGAGATCCTCTCCCTCATCACTGATGGGAGGTATGAGTATGTCACCATTGATGACGACTTCTCGATCCGGGTGCATGAGGCAGGCGATGATTACCCGGCATCCCGGTTCTCAGGCGGGGAACAGGATGATATCGCTGTTGCCCTCAGGATCGCCCTCTCCCGCCATATCGCGGCAACCCACCGTATCCGGGATGCGACTGTTCTGATCTTTGATGAGATCTTCGGGAGCCAGGATGAGGAGCGGAGGAGGAACCTGGTGACAGCCCTCAGGAAACAGGAGCCCTACTTCCCCCAGATCCTCCTGATCTCCCATATCGAAGGGGTGCAGGAGGAATGCCAGACCGTCATCAGGGTGGAGGAGCAGCCCGATCTCACCAGTCTCGCAGTGGAGGTGGAGCAGTGAACGGCACCTATATCCAGGACTTAATCCGGGTGGTTGCCGAGATCAGACGGCGGCGTGGAGAGGGTGATGGGGAGTCATTCCTTTCTGCAAAACAGATCCAAAAGGCTGACTTTATCCCGATCACACCCGCAGCAGATCGGCCTGTCACCGCGATCGACGGGAGCAATGCGACCGTCTATTCGACCCCCTTCTTCAACCTGATCGTCTGCCGGGGTGCGATGCCCGGCTATCAGGACCAGAAGAGAAGCTCTCTCAGGCTCACCTCATGGCGGATCTTCCGGATAGGCGAGGGGCAGGATGAGGATTATATCGAACTCTATTCCGACTATTTCGGGCGGGCCCCGGATGCGGGTCTTGAAACAGGGAATACCCTTGCCGCAGAGGCGGCCTTCCGCGACACCATCGAGTACGGCCTCGCCGTAATCGCCGCCCGCGAATCAAAACCCGGCACCCTCCTCCTCCTCGACGGCGCACTCTATGCGGAACACTCCTCTCACACCGCGATCCTTGAGGAGATCAAAGGTATCTGCCGGGAACGCGGCCTCCTCCTTGCCGCCGTCACCAAGAACGCAGGCGCCACCTGGGACGGGGTGCATCCGATTGTCCCGGCGGCGATGAGAGCTGCAGGAGAGCTCGGCATCAGGCCACCCTGGTACCTGAGGATAGAGGAAGGATATGTTGCCTGCCTCCACCCCCGTGCAGAACGTGCGTTTCTGGTAACGCTGCCACACGGTTATTCTGAAGAAGAGGTTGCCGCCGTCTTTTCGGCACTCGCCTCCTATGCAGGTGACGGCCGGGTGGTCGGGTATCCGTACCCCCTGATGGATGCCCATCGCCAGGCGGTGATCCGATCTGACCAGGTGCACCGGATCAGACACGATATCATCGCCGGATGTTCGACCCAGTCGATCAATTACGATGGATATGAAGAGATTCTTGGAGATTACCATGACGAACTTAATCGATATTGATACAGCCGATGCAGCAAAATTCCGCCTGATTGGCCAGACGCACTCAAGCTATAAGTGTGCAATCCCCTATTCAAGCGAGATCTTTTTAGGTGATCTGCTGGCAATCCATGACAGCCAGAAACAGTTCACCTTCTATGCAAAAGTGACCGGGATCCAGCATGCAAGCAACTTTGCCGATGCCAACTGGGATACCCGCCCCCATACCTCCCATTTCTATAATCTCGGGGAGGATGTCTTTCTCCTGCTTGAAGCAACCCCGCTTGGCTACCTTGATCCGGACGGCAACTTCCGCCGCCCAAAGACTGTTCCCACAAAATTCTCGGCGGTCAGGATAGCAGAAGAAGAGGATTTTGCATTTCTGGAGAAGTACATGGGGAAGATCGAGGTCGGGCTTGTCAGGAACGGAACCGGCACCATTGCAACTGCAAAAGTCGGTCTTCACCCTCATGACTTAAACCAGCATATGGGTGTCTTTGCAACCACCGGGATGGGGAAGAGCAACTTCATGAAGGTCTTCTCGGCATCCTGCATGAAAGAGCAGCCATTTGGACTTCTGATGGTCGATCCGCATGGCGAATATCTCAAGGGGAGGCCGACACCCGGGGGAGGAGAAAATCCCGGCCTCACCCACTACCGGGAAGGAAGAGGCGGGTTAGCGATCTTCTCGACACGGGATGAACAGTCGATCAAACGATATGGTGCATCCACGCTGAGCATCGCCTACGATGATTTCAGGCCATCTGATCTCTATCCGATCTTCGAGTTCTCAGAAGCGCAGAGCGAGATCCTGGAGACTCTGAGTGACATCTCAGGGTCGCTCCTGATTGACTTCTTCCATGCAACCGACTTTACCGAGGACTGGTATGACACCTATGCCGGCACAAACCCCCAGCTCGCCCGCCGATTAAAGGAGTTCCATGAAGCATCTCTCAGATCTATCAAGCGGAAACTTGAGATCCTGACAAGACACAACACCTTCTTCCGGAGATCCGGCTCATCCCTTAATGGGATCAGAAGAGCCCTCGAAGAGCAGAAGGTGGTCTTAATTGATATCCCAGGCATGCGTGAACAGTCTGAACTCTTTATCCTCTCCCTCCTCACACGGACATTTCTGAATGAACGGAGAAATGACGGGTTTGGGGCAGATGAAACCGCTCCGGCAGGCCAGATCCTCATCGCAATCGAAGAGGCGCAGCGTGTGCTTGGACCCGGCAGGGGAACCGCTGTCTTCCGTGAGTGCGCGATGGAAGGCAGGAAGTTTGGGATCGGCCTCTGTGTGATCACCCAGCAGCCAAAGAATATCGATCCCCGGATCCTTGCCCAGATCAACACCTTTGTTGTCCTTGGACTCTCGGATAAAACAGATCGGGCGATGATCGCTTCAAGCGCAAAACAGGATTTAACTCCGCTGGATAGTGAGATCCAGACCCTGGAACGGGGAGAAGCGGTGATCAGCACCCTCTCGGTCCCGTTCCCGATCAGCTGCCGGATCCATGCATTTGATCGATATATCAAACAGGATGATATGAAGAAGACCAATCCTTTGAGGGATGGTCTGAAGAATAGTTTTGTGTAATTATCTCTTCTTCTTTTCTTTCTTTTCCGGTTCAGCCTGTGTTTCCTTCACCTTCTTTCTGATAGAAACACAATTGATAACCGGATCTCCGGTGATGATGTACCGGCGCATAATTGAGCCAAGCACTTCAACCACATCCCCCTTCCCGACATCTTCCTCAGGTGACGTAAACATCTTCACTGCCACTTCTCCGGTCCGATCAGCGATGATGTACTGAGGTCTGTTGAGGAACTTGAAGTGAACATGTTCAATGAGCCCTTCATACCGAACGACCTTCCCAAGACTTCCATCGGTGATCTGGTTTGCCCGGATCGGCCGTGCCTCAGCTTCGTAGATCGGCCGCAGGCTTCTGTAATGGCTCTGGCTCATGTAGTTCATTGCCATTGGAATGGTGAGAATGAGTATCAGTGTCGGGATGCCCCAGATGAGCATCCTGAAGTTATCTGATGAAAAAATTGAGAAGAGGAAAATAGCGGTGAAGAAGAGGAAGACACCCAGATGGATGATCGTTACTCTAACCGTTATATTTCCGATCTTCATGTGATAACACTACCAGTACTTACTTCAGTGCCGCGATCTCTTTGCGGAATGCTACCCAGTAGATGACACCTACGAAGACCATACCGCCGACAATGTTGCCTATGGTGACCAGTATGACGTTGTTTGTCCACATGGTGACCCAGCTCAGGTTAGCGACATAGGATGCGTGTTCGGGGCCTAAGAACCCATTCACGAATATCCCTGCAGGGATGAACATCATATTCGCGATACTGTGTTCGAGTCCGCTGGAGACGAAGGCCATGATCGGGAACCAGATGCCGAAGAACTTGCCGATGAGGTCATCTGCACATATTCCGAGCAGCACAGCCAGGTTGACGAGCCAGTTACAGCCGATGGCCTTCAGGAAGAGTGACCACATGGCGGCTCCACCCGCATAGGAAATCTTTCCTTTTGCTATTCCTAACGCCGTCATACCGAAGGCATTGACGGTGACTGCACCAGCTGCATCCCAGCTTGTGTACGGGCCGTATGCCATAATATACGCATAAACGACTGATCCAATGAAGTTTCCAACATAGACCCAGACCCAGAGATTCAGGATCTGCATCCAGCTGATCTTATGGATAAAGGCAGCCATTGGAGCGAGCATTGCGTCGCCGGTAAACAGTTCAGCACCTGTCAGGATTGTGATAATAAGTCCGACAGGGAAGACAGCACCACGAACGAGTGCTGCAAAGCCGGGGCCAAGGGAATCAGCAACGCCTGTGCTACAGACTGTAGCAAGACCTGCTCCCATGGCGATATATGCCCCGGACATGAATCCACGCATGATCATGTTCCAGGCGGGCAGGCCTACCTTATACTTGCCTGCATCTCCCGCCTTTGCAACAATCTGCACTGGAGGATGAAATACCATATTTCTACACACCTCTTTTAAATGTCCTACCTATCACCCGAAACGAACTGATCATTTCGGAATAGGCATAGTTGATGATTTTAAGGTAAGATATTAAAACATTTCTAAATAGTTTCTGGTAGAGCGTATTTTCACAAAGCCCGAAAAACCGGATTTTAGATACTTATAAATACTCAATCCAGTTGTATTGAAAACCTTAACCATTTTGTTTATATTCAACTCATTACATCTCCCTCCTTTTCCTATTCATTCATCATTTTTTCCGAATCTCTCTGCTTGCGCGCAGAATACCGCCCCGGCAAAGGACAGATTAACTACCTACGTGCCCAATGCTTTGGTACGTGAGTTGCAGATGGTTCGAAGACAGATGATCCCCCCCTTCCTTTCGGAGATGATCAGATCCGCGATCACCCTCTTTGATGGAGTGGAATTCACGGAGATCCCCTTGCAATGCAGTATCTGTGCCTCTACTCTACGAAGACACGATCTCAAAAAGAAACGGTTTGCAACCCTTTATGTTGACGAGATTATCACACTGGTATTCGTGAAGGTGGCACGGTACCGGTGCAGTGGGTGTGGGAGGCTCTGGTATGCAGATGAGCCCTTCTATCCCGATACCCGCCATGGGGTTATACTCGTTGATCTTGCAACTGCGATTGCGAAAAAATATCCATTCCACAGAACAGCACGCATTTTTGAGGCGCTTGGTATCAGGATCGACCGGGGTACAGTCAGAAACTATGCGGCCCGTTTCTCGGTAGACTCTACTGAGATGTATGGAATCCCCATTCCAAACCGGATTATCTCACTTTCAGGGCTCATCGCAGAGGGGCGTTCCGTCAAAGGGGCAGAACTGCTCGCCGCCCTTCGCCTCCCACCCGCAGACAGGGCACTTCCTCGTTCCCCGCCGCCTGAGAAAGAAGAGCGGGAAGAAGAATAGCAGAAAGAAGAATGGATACCCGAAGAGAAATGAGAGAGCCGTGATCGCAACCGATCCGGCAAGGAGGAGGAGCGGGATCATATACCGTTTCGTTCTGCCACCTCTCTCACTGCATATGCCGGGAGTGCGTCTGCAAAGTGCCCGATCTCATCGAAGAGATCGGATCCTCCGAAGGTACTCCTGATAAGACGCGACCCGATCCCGCCCGCAAGCAGGGGCCGCTCTCCGATCCGCTGAAGCGATCCTTTGATAAGGCTTCTCTGGGTGCCCCAGAACGCCTCTGCAATCGCGACCGCTCCTGCCTCACCGATCTCATCCAGATCCGCACAGACAGAGCGTGCGAGGCGTGCAAGGCTCAGATCACGGGCCGCCTCTTTTCCATCCGGTGTCGGAGTCGTATACTCTTCAGGGGTGATATGGCCGAGGACGAGGTGTGCATCCCCGGCAGATGCAAAGTACTCGGTTGAGAGTGGCGTCTCTACCCCATCAATTGCAACTGAACGGAGGAGCGAGGCAACCGGTGTCCTGAGCATCCCGGAGTAGATGAGATAGTTCTTCCTGAGACGGGAGAGATCGGTCTCTCCGAGAAGCTCACTAAAAGGGGAGAGCGGTATGATATCGGTGGTGGTGCTTCCAAAATCAATCAGCACCGAATCAGGATATTGTTCCCTGAGGAGATCAGCAGATGCCAGCCAGTTTGCCGCAGCAAGTTCTGGCACCGGATCAGTATGGAACCGCCCGTCAGTTCCATAGAACTGTGCCTCCGGAAGTACCTCAAGAACCGCGTTGACGATGAATCTGATCCCCTCGGCTTTTGAATAAAAACAGTCAGCAAGCTCCCCGCTCATCACGACCGCAGCCTCGCCGTCAAACCCGGAGAGGATCTCTGTGATCGGCGCCTCTTTCCAGAGTGGACAGTACCGGATGATCACCTCATCGCCGTCCACGATCTTGGTGTTTGCTCCCCCGATATCGATCCCGATCATTGCCTTGTGATCCCACCGTGTGTATCAAAGTGTACGGATCCATTCAGGTGAACCGGCTCAGGATCAATCCCCTCAGACGCCTTGATCAGCAGATCGGCGATCTCCTCTTCCATCACCGCTGCTATTCCGATCAGGCTCGTTGTGATCCGGGGATTGACATCGATGACGGTGATCCGGTCTCCGACAATCATATCGATCCCGATGTAGCCCTGGCACCCAAGGGTTGTGACAACCTTCTTTGCAATCTCCCTGATCTCCTCTGCACGGGGATGATCAACCGGAGTTTCGCCGCCGAGGTAGGTGATTCTGCCGCTATTATTCTCGATTATCTGCCGGTTGATTGCAAGAACAAACGGCGGTGCCCCGCTATAGAAACTGCATACATCACCGACGACGCGGGATCCGATCACCGATACTGAGAGGAGATCGCCTGTGAGGATCTCCTGGCCAAACTCGCCATCCCCCGGCTCCTCATCTCCTATCCGGACATTAACCGAACCTGATCCCCTGATCGGCTTGATCACCCTCATCCCGGCAGCTACTTCCTGTGGCACATCAATACCATGCTCTGCAAGGAGGCGGGCGGTGAGCCGCTTGTTGGCGCAGACAGCTGCATTGGTACTGTCTGTTCCGACATTGTGGGTGATCCCCTCCATCCTGCGGGTGAATTCTGCAAGGAGGTGATCGGGTGCGATCACAAGCCCGTATCGGCAATCTGGTGCAAGGCGTTCGATCTCATCGCCAAAATCTCCCTTCCCGGGAGAGACTACTTCATATCCAAGGTGTTCGAAACTACGCTTCAGTGTCCTGTACATCGCTTCGCCTTCAGGTGCGAGCTTTGGATCATGGTGCAGGGTATACTCTGCGAGGAGTACCTTCATACAGTGAAGGTTGATCCCAAACGGAGAAGAGGCTTTGCCGATACGAGGGTATTTCTCTCCCAGGCGACGACTCATAATCATGAAACCGACTGTCCTGCTCACAAACGACGATGGCGTCTCATCAGGGGGCATATGGGCTGCATATGCAGCTCTTTCGGAGATCGCCGATGTGACGGTCGTCGCCCCATCCACCCAGCAGAGCGCGGTGGGGAGATCGATCTCTATCTTTGAGCCGATCCGGGTGCATAAGGTGAATATCAACGGATCCCCCGCCTATGCAGTCGATGGAAAGCCGACCGATGCCGTAATCATCGGGCTGTATGCCCTTAAGCTGAAACCCGACCTCGTCGTCTCCGGGATCAATATCGGGGAGAACCTCAGTTTCGAGTCCATCATGACTTCGGGCACTGTCGGTGCCGCACTTGAAGCGGCAAACCAGGGAACGCCTGCGGTTGCATTCTCCCTCCAGGTGAGCGATCAGGGTCGGAAATTCGATGATCCACGATCAGCGCTTCTGGAAGACGATTCGATCGGGGATATTATAACCGATGTCTGTTCTCGCATCTTCGATCAGGGATTCCCAAAACAGTGCCATGTCTTAAATGTCAATATTCCGTCCGAGATTCGTGGGGGGTACGAGGTGACCCGGCTTGCACACAAGCTCTTCCATACGGGAGTTGAGGAGCGTTTCGATCCGCGAGGGAGGCCATACTACTGGATCGACGGCCCCTTTGTTCAGGATGCCGAAGAGGGAACCGATGTCCATGCAGTACGGGAGGGGAGGATCTCCATCACCCCCGTGACACTGGACTGCACTGCCCCTGCCGCCTTTGATGGTGTTAAAAGGCAGTTCCCGGCATAAGATTCTGGTGCATACAAAGCTACATACCCCTTTCAATCATACCAGATCACATGGACAGCGCCAAACAGGAGGCTGGATGCCGGGCAGCCGATCGTATCCGTGACGGTGATGTCATTGGGATTGGCACCGGCTCAACAGTGCTGTATGCAATGGAACGTCTGCAGCAGAGGATGTATGAGGAGAAACTGACCATTCTCGGAGTCCCGACCTCCTACCAGACAGCCTACAGGGCTGTTGAGATGGATATTCCACTCACCACCCTTGATGCACACCCACGCCTCGATCTGGCAATTGATGGTGCTGATCAGGTCGATCCAGCGCTCAGGATGATCAAAGGGCGTGGCGGTGCCCATCTCCGGGAGAAGTGCGTTGTGGATGCTGCAGAGACATTTCTTGTTATCGTTGACGAGTCGAAGTGTGTCACTCATCTCAGCGGTAAAGTCCCGGTCGAGGTGTTATCATTTGCATGTGCGCCGGTACTCAGGAGGATCACTGATCTCGGGGGATCGGGAGAGATAAGAACAGGCTCGGGAAAGGATGGTCCGGTCATCTCAGATAACGGGAACCTGATCATCGACTGCACATTCACGGAGATACCCTCCCCGGAGGAGCTTGAGATGAAACTTGCTGCTATCCCGGGAATTATAGAATCCGGTCTTTTCACACGGTATACCGGTAAAACAGAGTTGATTGTCGGGAAAAAGGAATGATCAGGATTTGATGCACTCGCGCATCCGGTTGATCATGGATATCTGGTTCTCGGCTTCCTGCCGTTTCTTCTCTTCCAGAATATTGGTAATCTCACCCAGTCCAAGGGCGATAGAGTAGATCTTTACCGGACGCCCTTTATTTTCAGTCTTACTCTCCCGGCAGGTGACCCATGCCTGCTCTTTTAGGTCCCGCATTGCGATGCTCACTTCGGGCTGACGGAGATCGGTGCCGCGTTCGATCTCACGGGAGCTGGCTTCAGGCAGCTCAGAGAGAAAGACAAGTACTTTTGCGACATTTCTCTTCATCCCGATCCCATTCAACAGACTGACCAGTTCTTCCTGTTTTGGTGTTAACGTTCCGAAAGTTCCGTTATCCATGTTATTTTCTCCTCGTAACTATTATTTATTATCTATAATATAAAAGGGCTTCCATTCAGATTGATGAATGTTCTTCGAGCGAGAGAAAAGAAAAGGTATTTAGTATACTCAGAGCATCCCGAGATTCGAGAGGTCATTTAGGATCTTCTTTACTGCCCCTTTTGCATCTTCAGGTACTTTTCCACCGGTGATGATCAGTTTTCCCGATCCAAAGAGCAGAACAACAACCTTCGGCTCTTCAAGCCGGTAGACAAGGCCGGGGAACTGTTCGGGTTCGTATTCGATGCGGTCAAGGTTGAAGCCGACTGCAATCTTGTTTAAGTTGATTGGTGTCCCGAGATCGGCGGATGTGACGATATTCTGGATCTTGTAGGTCAGTTCGTCGGGGATATCGATCTTGAGATCCCGGAGAAGTCCCCCGAGGATCTCAAGCCCACGGCTTAGGCTCTCGACACTCTTAGCACCGGTGAGGACCACTTTTCCAGATCCAAAGACGAGGGCGGCGATCTTTGGATCCTGCATCCTCAGAACAACACCCGGGAACCGTTTTTTATTGTATTCGGCACCCTTTATCTCAGCAGCGAGTGAAGGGAGATCAAGAGACTCTGTAACCTTGGCTGATGCTACGATATTTTCAATCTTGAGCGAATCCTCGGGATTGAATGTCATGTTTATAACTAACACTATTCACTATATAAACTATTCTGAAAAAAGAGAAGTGATCTGCTTACTCTTCGATGGTGGAGAGGTCGCCTGGATCTTCCCCGAGCTCAGTTGCACGGAGCACCCGTCTCATGATCTTGCCGCTCCGTGTCTTTGGGAGTGAGTCGACAACCCTGATCTCGGATGGAACCGCGATCGGCCCGAGGGTGATCCTCACATGATAGAGGAGATCCTGTTTCAGTTTCGGGGTCTCGATGAACCCTTGTCTCAGGAGGACAAAGGCCAGTATCCGGTTGCCTTTCATCTCGTCAGGGATGCCGACGACCGCCGCTTCGGCAACAGCCTTGTGGGCAACCAGTGCGCTCTCGACCTCGGCTGTCCCGATGTTATGCCCGGAGACGATGATCAGATCATCTGATCTACCCAGGATCATGATATAGCCCTCTTCGTCACGGACAGCAAGATCGCTTGCAGTGAAGGTGTTTTCAGGTCCGCTCCAGTACATCCGGTATCGCTCCTCGTTCTGGTGAACCATCCGCACCATTGAGGGCCAGGGCTCCTTGATGATCAACTGGCCGGATATCCCTGGCGGTACTGGATTTCCTTCTTTGTCAACGATATCAACGAGAACTCCGGGGATCGGCTTTCCGGCAAACCCGGGTTTCATCGGCTCCCCGATCATCGTGGTGATCATATGCATCCCGGTCTCGGTCTGCCACCAGGTATCGACAATCGGGAGTTTGCCTTTCCCGATGGTGTGATAGAACCACTCAAATGCCTCGGGGTTTAGCGGCTCGCCGACTGAACCGAGGAGGCGGAGGGTAGAGAGGTCGTATTTGTTCGGGTACTCCTCGCCAAACCGCATGAACATCCGAATGGCAGTCGGTGCGGTATACATGATGGATATTCCGAACTTCTCAACGTACTTCCACCAGATCCCGGCATCCGGATAGTCCGGGGTGCCTTCGGTGATGAAGATGGTCGCACCCATCAGAAGCGGGCCATAGACGATGTAGGAGTGGCCGGTGATCCAGCCGGGGTCCGCTGTGCACCAGTAGACATCAGAATCCTTGATGTCAAGAATATATTTGCAGGTATAATATGTCCCGACCATGTACCCGCCGGTGGTATGCACGATTCCTTTCGGCTGGCCGGTTGTCCCGGAGGTATAGAGGATGAAGAGCGGATCTTCTGCATCCATAGATTCGGGTGCACAGTTCTTCTCGCTCTCCTCCATCAGCTCATAGAAATCTCTTTCAAATTCGGAGAGGAGGCTGATTTTCGGCTTCTGTGTCCTGAGCACAACGACATGATCGACGGTTGTTGCATTGATCAGCGCCTCTTCCAGGATCGGCTTGAGGGGGATCGTCTTTCCACGCCTGATGCTTGCATCAGCGGTGATCACGACTTTGGCACCGGCACCGGTGATCCGTGCATGCAGGGCATCTGATCCAAATCCGGCAAAGACAACGGAATGGACTGCACCGATACGTGCGCAGGCGAGCATGGCGATGATCTGCTCGGGGACATTTGGCATATAGATGCAGACGGTATCGCCCTTTCCAACACCGAGAGTTTTCAGACCGTTTGCAAACCGCTCCACCTCGCGGAGGAGCTGCCAGTATGTCAGGGTTTTCGTCGATCCATCGTCACCCTGCCAGAAGACAGCGACCTTATTTCTTCGGTGCCCGGTGATATGCCGATCCAGACAGTTATAGCTGATATTGGTCTTTCCATTGATGAACCATCTGGCAAAGGGATGTTTCCACTCTTTCACGGTCTCCCAGGGCTGGAACCATTCAAGCTCGTGGCTGATTCGTGCCCAGAATCCATCCGGATCAGTGATATATCCCTGGTATGCATGCTCGGCATCCTTGCACCATGCCTCTTTCCGATAATCCGGATCGGGCATGTACTTCTTTGTGCTCAATGTCACCTGTTTCTCGGACATGGTTCCTCCAAATTGACATGATTAATTGTGTAGAATGATAGATCCGGTTCTCCGGCATCATATAAAAACATGGTATTCCGGGATTTTGACCCGGGAATATGTGGGAGGGTATTTATTTCTCTCCCTGATTGGGCAGAAGTGATTGATTTCTGTTCTGATTTAGTCGTATTGTCTCCATGTGTGAGAACAGGAAACACACCTGAAGAACCGGACTTCACTTTCATCCGCGGACCGAAGCTGCCTGAGCCACCAGTACGCAACGTTATGATCACACTCAGGGCATCGTATAGCACAGGTTGGGAGTGTTGGGATGGCATCATCTTCGTCAACGATCACAATCTCTTTTTCTACTCTGGTTTTTGTCACCTTGAGAGATTCAGAGTCGGTAATCTCTTCAGAATAGTCACATCTCCGGCAGTGCATCTTTCCGGATCTGGCGATCATAAGGCTCTTACATTCTGGGCAGAAACGCATGACTATACTATATGCACTCGATCTTTAAAGACTCCGCCATTCTGATACATCAATGGCTTCTTCCTCATCCTTTTTCTGATCCCCCGTTCAATATAATGTAATGAACGAATACCTGGTTCTTCTCTCCTGTATTGGTTTTCTCCTTTTTCTTCTACCACACAGATATAACTGGTATGCAGGGATAGTCGGATGGGCATCGATATCCCTTCTCCTCCTCCTTGAATTACCGGGATTTCTTCAGATCAATAATTTCCTCTATCCGATCCTTGGCATCCTCTCGGTACCGTTTGTCTATCTTACGGCACGGCGCCTTCTGATGAAGGATCCTGTTACAGGAAGCCTGACCCGGGCGGCTGCCTTCTCCTTTTTGATCTATGCTCCATTTGGTTTTTATGAGCCACTGAAGAACTGGCTGATCGGAGTCGTCGTCAACCAGACGGTCTGGGTGCTGGAACTCCTGCGGTATCCGGTGACACTGTATGAATGGAACACAATAATGGCGGGATCGATACCGGGCTTTGATATCGGGTTTCGTGTCGAGATCATCCTCGGATGCACCGGAATCACCAGCATTGCGATCATGCTCGCGGTTGCAAATATGGTGCCGACGACAACCAGACAGAAGATCCTCTCATTCCTCCTGATTGCACCGACAATTTATCTGTTGAATCTCTTCAGGAATGCCTATGTGATCATGGCATATACCGGCCAGTGGTACCCCTGGCTGCCTGAAGTTGTTGGAAATGGAAACTACGGGTATGAGAGTTTCTTCTGGGCACACAATGTCTTTTGTGAGCTTCTTGCACTTGCCATCCTGATTGCAATCGCCTATGGTCTCTTCCGCCTGATCCCTGATCTTGGGGTGTTGGCAGAGAAGCTGGTCTCCCAGTATATCCGGGATATCAGGCAAGTCTTCCTGAAAGGTAGATGATCCGCTGGATTGCCGAGAGATTTGTGCAGACCGCGATGATGATGACCGAGACCCAGATGAATCCGGTGACGCCACCGAGAATCAGCACAAGAAGGGTCTCGGGTCTTCCAAAGAACCCGACCCCTTCGAGCGGATCGTCAATTTTTCCGCAGACACGATCTGAATAGCCGACCTCGGCATAGACGACCGGCTTGATGAAGGTGTTCATCATGGAGCCGATGATGGCGAGTGCGACAACCCCGAAATCTGCTATCGGGGGGAGCGTGGTGAACCCGGATATAATAGCAATTCCTGAGAGGCCGACACCAAGGAGTGCCAGCACATCGATATATTTGTCGACAATCCAGTCGAGAACCGCGCCGAAATTGCTGTCATGGTTGGTTTTACGCGCGACACTCCCATCCACGAGATCGAGGATCGCGGAGATGAAGAGGAGGAGGGATCCCAGGATGAACTGCTGGTGAACAAAGGATACAGCACACCCTATTCCGAAAATAAGCGAGAGTATGGTGATCTGGTTGGGAGAGAGACCCAGACGTACACAGAGGTTTGCGATCGGTTCTAAGTATCGCATGCAGTGTGGACGTAATGTGGTAATGTTCATTCTTCACCAAACCCGCTTGTGATTAACCCTATATTCTTAAGGTATTCGAAGAGATATATCAATCGAGAGGATCAGTATGAGAGCGCATCCGAAAAAACCACAGGTCCTGATGATGTCCGAGATCACAGCAGATGGCAAGCTGACATTAAAAAAGGATGCATCAAGCAAGATCCTGATGAAATATATGGCAGAGGAGACCGAGACCCTTCTCCATACGACACGGGCAGAGTGCGATGCGATTATGGTCGGATCCCGCACCATCCGGATCGACAACTCATTTCTGACGGTCAGGAAAGTTCCCGGCAAGAGCCCGATTCGTGTCATCCCAAACAGCAGGGGCGATCTGCCGCTCACTGCCAATATCTTCAGGCCGGATGCACTGACTGTTATTGCCGTCTCTGAAATTGCATCCAGCGAACGCATCGAGGCGATCCAGGCAACAGGTGCCGAGGTAGTTGTCTGCGGAGAGGTCGAAGTGGATCTTGTCCTTCTCCTCGAGATACTCTATGAGCAGTATGGTGTCCGGAAGATGATGGTAGAGGGCGGACCGACCCTCAACTACCATATGCTGCATCACTGTCTTGTCGATGAGATCCGGCTCATTCATCTGCCTTTCATCGTTGGTGGTGATGATACGCCTTCGCTTGTCGGAGGCATGCATATCGAGACCGAAGACGAGATGATCCGACTTGAACTCCGCACCCATTATCTCTGCGGCACCAACCTCATCACTGAATATGATGTACTCTATCCGCCAGAATCATGAATTATATTGAACATCAGATTAAAAAGCAGCAGAGGATCAGGCAGCTCAAAAAAGGAGGCCTTATTCTTCTCTTCCTGATACTTGGTATCTTCGCCATTGTCGGTATCTTCAGCCTCATCGATCCAATTGGCGGGACCGACGTCCCGGTGATCCGAATTGAAGGGACGATGATCACCGGAGAAGCACGATCCGGCGGCTATACCGGGAGTGAATATGTCGGCGGCCAGATTCGAAAGGCCGCTGATGATCCCCTGACACGGGCAATCGTGCTCAGGATAGATTCCGGTGGCGGCACCCCGGCAGCAGCCCAGGAGATCATCAGGGATATCATCTATGCAAAGGAGAGGAAGCCGGTTGTCGTCTCTATGGGTGATATTGCGACCTCTGGTGCATACTATGTCGCCTCATATGCTGACCGGATCTATTCCAGCTATGATACCATGACCGGGGGCATCGGGGTGATATGGATCTTCTATGATACAAGCGATCAGCTCACGAAAGAGGGGCTTGAGATAGATGTCGTCAAGTCCGGTGAGATGAAGGATATGACCCATTCGTATCGCGGGCTCACCTCAGATGAGGAGGAAGTTGCCCAGGATCTCGTTGATGCAAGTTTCAACCGGTTCTTTGCAGATATCAGCAGTCAGCGAAATATCACCCGTGAGTCAATTGAGGATGCCCGTTTGATCCGTGGCGAACAGGCCCTTGAGATCGGGCTTGTTGACGAGATTGGCAATCTTCAGGATGCGATCGCCGGGGCCCGGCAGATCGCCGGTTCCCGTTGATTTTTTTCTGGATTCAACCGCGCACAGAGGATCAGACGAGGGATACCGGATCGCCCTTCATGAACTCCCGGCAGACTGATGTTGCATAGTGGCCGGGGGGGAGTGTGAAGGTGAGCCGGGCCGCATCGTCTTCGATCTCTGTCTGTATCTCTGTTCTCAGGATGATCGGCCGGATTGATCCGTCGAATGCGGTTTCGAGGTACTCTGCTGCCTCCCTGAATGCATCAGGTCCGATCCCGGCCTCTTCCGAGAGCCGGAGCATATACTCCTCCATCGGGCCGGGGTTTGGAATGGATCTTCCTCCCGGCATGAATGCAGCAATCATCGCCCTGCCCCGTTTGATGTGCTGCCGTGCAGTCGGGAGGTTCTTCTCTGTTGCCCGGTCGGTTCTCCCGTTTTGGTAGATGAGCGTGTCTCCGGCCTGCGGTTCATGCAGGGGGATGCCGTGGTCAAAGCGATCCGAGATGGCGGCATTGAAGAGGTAGGACTGCCATGCCGAGACGAACATGGTAAGGAGTTTCGGGGCGAGGACTTTGAGAGCTCCCTTATAGTCACTATCGTGTTTTGAGAGATAGTCAAGCATCGCCCGTTCGAATCCAAGCCGCACCGGGAGCGCATACAATGCTGCAGCGGCATCACCGGTCTCCCTGAATGCCGCCCGGGCAGCTTTTACCTCATCATCTTCATTTGGGAAGGGATCGCCGATGTAGATATCCACCGCCTCCCGGTACTCGCCGCGGAGGATCGCTGATCCGACCCGGTGGGTGACCGGCTTCTGGGCACCGAACCGCTGGAGACCGAAGTAGTTCGGGATGCCCGTTTGTACAGTCTCTGCTATCTGCGGAAGATAGCTGAGATTCTCCCGATCACAGTTTCGGATCAGAAGAGAGAAACGGTTCCCTTCAAGATCCCCCAGCGAGAGGCCGAACTGATGCTGACCGACCGGCTCGACTGTCATATCCTTGAATGAGAGTGCCCTGACCTGGTCTGCTTCGACCTTGTAGAGCGAGATATAATGGGTGGCAACAGCATTTCTGTCCTTTGTGCCGGCCCAGCCAATCCGCTTCCTGCTGATCCCAAGCCGCTTTGCGATCTCCTGAATGGCGTGCTGGTGCTCCCATGAGCGGCGGGTGACAGTGCAGATCAGGAACGGCCCGCTCCCGGTGAATGGTTTTGGGATCTCTCCGACAACAAAATCTTCAGGAACAGTCCTCAGCTTTCCGCCGATGCCGGGATGGTCATCTCCATAGTACCGCATCTGCAACTCATGTTCCAGGGGATAGGGACTTGGGATCATAGGAGTTTAAGATCTGAGGTGACCCGATCGAGGAGTTCGGATTTGGCGGGTCCAAGGCCGAGGGCGGTAACGGTTCCCGGCGGGATCTCGGTGAGGCCTGCATCCTGGATGATGCATGCGGGGATTCCGTTTGCTTCTGCGACCACCTTCAGTTCATAGAGCGCCCGCTCACCGCTCACCTTCAGGGCGACTTTCTTCTGCCCCTCATCCATCCATGCACGTTTCGAGGCGGCACTGGCCTTCTCATAGGCGCCGACGGCTGCATGGGCAAGCTGGGCGCATTTCTTCCCGCAGCTCATCTTCACGTCGTCCCTGACGATCAGGCATTGTTTCCAGGTAAATTCGGGGGGCTCTCTCATCGTGGGTATACATTGGGCTGGATGGAAGAAATATATGACCCTGTGGATGATCCGGCGATATTCTTATCGTCTGACCGATGCCAGATTCTCTCATGACTGAACTAACTGTCGGGATGAAGGCACCCGATTTCTGCCTCCCTGATATCGATGAACATATGGTCTGCCTCGCCGAGCAGCGGGGCGTCTTTTCCATCGTCTACTTCTATCCAAAAGATAACTCTTCAGGATGCACCCTTGAGGCACGCTCCTTCTCGGATGCGATGGAGACGTTTGCCCGTGATAATACGCCGGTATTTGGGATCAGCCCGGACTCGATCGCAAGCCACCGGCGTTTCGCTGAGAAGCAGCAGCTCACCGTCACTCTCCTCTCAGATCCCGAACACCTGGTGATCGAGGCGTATGGTGCCTGGAAGCAGAAGAAGATGTACGGCAGGGAGTATATGGGGGTTGAACGGAGCACCTTCATCATTGATCCTGATGGAAATATCGCTCATATCTGGCGGAAGGTGAAGGTGAAGGGGCATGTGGAAGAGGTGCTTGCCAGGCTCGAAGAGCTGCGAGCGGAGGGGCGTTAGGGGCAGGCGAGCTCGCATCCCCGGCAGTGTTCGATCATTTCGTCTTTTCTGCTTTTATCCGCATTCATCCGTTCCATGCACCGCTCCCGGCTGTATGTTCCGGCCTCAAATGCCCCCCTTGGGCAGGTGCTGATGCAGTACCCGGGGCATTCTGTGCAGGGAGGAGTGATAGTCATGGGTGCCGGCGGTTCGGATTCGATATCTGCCCAGACTGCCCGGAACCGAATCCTCGGCCCAAATCCGGGTACCAGTATCAGGTTGTTTCTTCCCATGATGCCGATTCCTGCGAGTACTGCGGCATCTTTGAGATAGATCCCGCCGTCATAGAGCTGGTAGGGAATTAATTTAGCCCCGATTCCATGTGTCCTGTGAAGCCATCCTGCGAGCTCTCTGCCTATGGCTCCAAGCTGCCTGTCCCCCGGTGTGCCACGTCCCTCTTCCCAGTGGTCCATCTCCGGCGTGGCGGGATCATGGTAGAGGCCGAGGATGATGTAGGTGCCATGATCTCTCTCTGAGCCCTTTCTGCCGTCTTTTAGAGCTGAGGGACAGTTGATGAGCTCTGCTGCGGGGACGGTGCCTGCAACGTCCGCCCCGAGCCGGAGGGCATGGCGAATCGTTTCCTGAAGAATATTCACGTCACCTGTCATCCCACAAGGGATGGAACCGGTGAGTAAAAAAAGATCCGGTCGGCTTAACTCTTCTTCAGCCCCGGTGAAAAGAGCAATAACATCACGGGGAGAAGTATTCAGGTGATGACTGTTCCTCCCCCCCACCATCCCGTGCCCGCATTTGATCTCTTCAATGTCCTCTTCGAGCGGATCTATGATCCGACGATGACGGTCGTCCTCTCCCTTGACGGGCAGGTCGATGAGCAGCTCCTGAAGAGAGCGACACTGAGGCTGATCGCAAGCAATCCCTATATCAGATCGCGTTTCGCACTTGTGGAGGGGCGGCCGGTCTGGGAGGAGATCCCGGAAGAGGAGTGGGAGAGGGCGTTTGTTCTCGTTCATTCGGGGGAGGATGACGCCCCTCCGCCTGTCATTCTCCCTCCCTCACCCGATGTCCGGGCAGGCCCGCAGGTTCGGGTGACGCTCTACCGCGGATCGGGTGGGGATACGATCTGCGTCACCTGCCACCACGGGTTCTGCGATGCAAAGGGCATCCTCACGATGGCTGAGGATCTCTGTTCGGCATATCGGGGGGTTATGCAGGATCCCGGATACCGCCCCCCCTCCACCGGGATCTATGACCGTACCACTGACCGCATTCTCTCCCTCTATACCGACGAGGAGTGCAGGCTGGTGATCGCAGAAGAAGAGCCTTTTGTCGACCGCTGGCATTTCCCGGCTGAGTGGATCGGCCGCGGCAGGCAGCGGGCTGCATACCGGACGCTCCCGGTGGAGCGGCTCGCAGAGATCAAGGGGATTGGTAAGCGGTATGGTGCTACCGTGAATGATGTCTTAATTGCTGCGTTCTTTTTGGCGTTTATAGCAATCCGGGATGATCCCACTGATCGCGGCGCACCCCGTGGCATCCTGACATCCGCTGATATGCGCCGCCTCCTTCCGGGGAACGAACGCCTGCCGCCGATGAACCTCTCGGTTGCCTTTGAACTGACACTTGAGGTTGAATCCGGGGCAACAGTTTGGGATATTCTTCCGAAAGTGACGGCGTTCATGAAAAGCAAAAAGGACGGCAGGATCGGCCCCGGCTGTATTCACTTCTATGAGAAGATCTATGCAGGCGGGATAGATGCGGTGGAGGCGTTCTTTGACGGGATGCTCACGCGGTATACAACAGATGGTGAGAAGAACCCGGTCTTTGCAAACCTTGGAATCATCAGCCCGGATGACTATCTTCCCATGCCTGGAAAAGACGGAACTGCTCTCTCCCTTGAACGGTTCCATTTCATCCCCTGCATCTGCTGGCCGTACGGGTTCCTGGTGGTGGCCTATACTTTCAGGGGAGAGCTTACCCTTATGACTGCCTATGAAGAAGGGCCGTATTCAACAGAGACGGTGGAGCGGTTCCTGGAGTATATGGATGGGTACCTGCAGGTGTGAACTGCTCTGTAGTGGAATGAGGTATGATTGACATGACGATGCAGAGAAGCAGTATCTTCTGGTTCACACTCCTCCTGTGCGTTGTTGCCTGTTGTGTGGGCGCCGGTGCATCTCAGGGTGGCGGGGATGCAATGGAATTGGAAACCGCTGGATCTGAGAGAGAACTTGCTGAAGAGAATCAACGTGGGGATCTCCTTGAAATACCAGAAACCGGAGATACGGTTCCTTATATAGGGCCGGGAGCAGGATCCACCTTTTCAGTGGCGTATCACCCGTCTCTTCTGTATCTTATCGCAGGAATTCTGCTGCTGCTTGTAGCCGGTGGTGTTCTCTATGCATACAGGCGGAGGTGCGGAAATGGAGATGGGGAATAGCCGGAGGAGGATTTGT
This sequence comes from Methanocorpusculaceae archaeon UBA456, assembly GCA_002496395.1. Lineage (GTDB taxonomy): Archaea > Halobacteriota > Methanomicrobia > Methanomicrobiales > Methanocorpusculaceae > Methanocalculus. The sequence goes on along the minus strand of DAJQ01000023.1, from coordinate 31,895 downwards.
GTTCTTACCGCTTCTTCCCGATAATCACCGAAAACCCTCGTGCAGTTTGTGTGACTGCAAGCTCAGAAAATCCAGCATCCCTGTAGAATGCGAAGACCTCATCGACTGAGTAATAAGTGGCATACCTGAGAAAACGCCCTTTTATCTCTTCACTCTGATATTTACGTGCGATTGCCCCGTCCGGCTCGATAAAGCCGAGCACGAGGGTTCCCCCTGGTTTCAGGAGGCGGTATGCCTCCCAAAAGACGGGCAGCGGTTGATCCAGGAAGCAGATGACGGTCATCATCAGGATGGTATCACAGGTGGTGTCGCGGAACGGGAGATGCTCGCCAACTCCTATAATTGTCTCAATTCCCCTCGCCCTCGCGATTGCTGCCATTCCAAAGGACGGGTCGATACCAAGGGATATGCCAAGAGGGGCTGCAAAACGTCCAGACCCAACGCCTATCTCAAGCGAAAGCCCTCCTGCCGGCACCGCATCCCGCAACATCGAGAGCTGGGCGGAATAGGTATGGGGATGATCGTCGAACCAGCGGTCATATTCACCGGCGTTGTCTTCAAAGGTCTGTCGCAATGGGTTCATTTATCGTCCTCTGGTCACATGGTATCATATGGCTGCACGGAAGTGCCTTTCTCCCAGGGAGGCTGCGGATATTCTGGGTATTGGTGATGCGGCGAGCATCAACCAGATACGCTCCCGCTATCATGCCCTGGTTTTGGAGTGGCACCCGGATGTTTCAGGGTATGGATCCGATGAAACGCACAATGGCATGGTTCGACTGAATGAGGCATATGAAGTGCTGATTCATTATTGTTTGCGCTACCAGATCCCCTTCTCTGATAAAGACGGGATACAGGAGGGTGAGAATGGATATGATAGCGCCTGGATGGATCAGTACGGGTGCGATCCAATCTGGGGGAACCAACGATCGTCTTCGAATCGACGGAGAGAGTAATGGCGATGGCTTCTTATCTGCCTGATGCCGTCTTCAGAGTATTACCCGGATAAAAAATAAACTCATGTTCCCCGTCATCAAAGAGAAAGTATGGGGACAAAACAAAATACCCATGCCGGTGTGCAGGTATCGCGAGCCTATAAAAACCCTCCTCATCACAGCGGTTCAGGGCCGCCATACTCCCTGTTTTGAATGGCTTTGAGCATGAAATCCATAAACTGTTCAGCGTGCTCCGGATTCTCTGCATTATTTGGAATTGTCGCAGCATAGACGATCTGCTCCCCAACCCGGATATTGTCAATCGATTCAAAACGTTGATATCCGAGATTTACCTGGACTCTTTTATAATTATCCTGAAAGTCTGGATCCGAGAGATCGATTTCAGGAGGCAGATCTATCCAGTGAAGGCCGTGATCGCGTGCCACACTCCTGTATTCAAAAGCATAATCGATACCCCCGGCATCTAAGAGTGCCAGAAGATAGATGCTCCCCGATCGTATGCTCACTTTGTCCCCTTTCGGGAGTAGGAGTTCCGGAAGTACGATGGAGATATCATCCCCGTATCTCTCCACAGTTGCCCTGGGATTAATATGATCTCCGATCATCCTGTCAAAGAGTCCATCATCGCCATAGTATTCCCCGGCAAGCGCTGTCACCATCAGTGCCCGGTATCCACACGCATCGAGCATGGGATTTGAAAAACCGATGTGAACATCCGGCCTTGCAAGGATCTGATACCAGTTATCCGCGTTTATCTCATCAGCATACCTGCTCTTGTCCGTATAAGCAATCACGATCTGATTGGTTGCAAAAGGAACAAATGAATCTGTATACTGTCCCTCCTCATTCTCCCTCTCCCGGTACATCATATCCGGAATAAGAGCCTGGTCCGCTACCAACACCAGATCAAACCTGCGGTTTAGATCAGTTATCTGCCTGACTGCCTGGATGCTCCCATGACCTTCAACCTGAATGTCAACCCCTGGATGCTGATCCTCGTATGCCTCTTCAATTCCCTCAAGAGGAACAAGCATACTGCCAGCTGAAACAACCCGGATCGTCACCTGCTCTTCTGATTGATCCATACATCCTGCACAAAGCAGGAGGAACACAGTACAAAGCAGCAGAAACCGCATTATTCACCGCCGCTTAACCTCAATGCTATCAACCCATTTTACCCATGAGCTTGCTTCGACGATGGTATTCTCCTGATTCGAGATGATAATCACCCTGAGAGGACCTCCCCATTCTTCATCAATGATCTCGCCATCCCGCTCATATGCACAGATAACTGAAAGACCGGGGGATGGGATCTCCTTGAGATCTTCATTCAGGGTCATGAAACCTTCTCCCTTGATCTGGTCCGCACCAAACACCCAGAGATAGCCATCATCTGCTGAAATATAGACGAGATCATTTTGTCCCATGCCTCCAACCCTCTCGATAAGATCAGAGATTAACACTCCACGATAGGTATTTGGACCCACTTTGATCCCTACGGTGGAGATGCCATATCCATATCCTTCGACAGAGGGAAGCGATCTGAGCTCCTGAAGAGTGAGCACCTCTTCAGTATCACCGATGAGGGTTAGATTCCAGATCCGATCATCGGTCGATTCAAACGGAGCACTCATACAACCACAGATGGAAAGTGCTGCGATCAGTACGGCACAGATGAAAAAAGTGTGAATTTGCATTGTTTCACGTCCTGCGCAATGCAATGCAGAGTCCGATACAGGCTCCTCCAAAGACCACAATCATTGAGAGGGGAGCCTCTGTTGGGGCAGGAGTTGCCGCTTTGGGCACCGGCTTCTCTATCAGTGATGATGCCAGACTCCCACGATCCCCGGTGAAACCTCCCTGGTAAATCCGGATCTCATCGACCCATTTGATGGAAAGCCCACTGGTTGACGGTAGGAGATCGTAGAAATGCTGTGCTGAATCAGGGAGAGTCTCGTGCATATCATAATTTCCATACACATGCAGTCCCTCGTCATTTGTTGAATTATCCGCAAAGAAGACAACCCGCATCCCCATATAGTAGTCAGGAACGTATCCTGTCCCCTGCCTTTCACCAGCTCCGGAATCAGCTCCATTATACCAGCAGATACCAATTGGTCCCTGACGGGGATCGGGCGTATAGACGTTGGCATATGGATACACCACATGGTAACCATCAGTGGCCCGGATCATAATGTCGTCCCCGGATTCTGCACCCCCAACAAGGTCACAGAGATCACGGACATCCGTTCCTTTCACAGCTCCACGATCCTTGAAGTTTGTCGTCTCTTCAGGATCCCATTTATCTCCATCAAAGACAGGTCCCTGGTGATAGTATCGTGTCTCTCCGTCGCCAAGAACCGGCAGATGTGCTTCCATCCATTGATAATCAATCATTGTATCATCAAGTATCGTCGTCTGATCGGGGGCAATCTTTGCCACATATACACTTGTTGTGGGGGCTGCATGAACTACTCCCGCCGTTAACAGCAGGAGCAATACGAGCAGAGTTGCTTTTTTTAGGTGTTGTGTCATAAAAAATCACTCAAATTGGTTTTATACCATACATTCTGTTAATCTGTCTGGAATAACAGTCATCATTCGTGAGATCGTTTCATCCGGACCCTGAATCTTAACTTCATAGGTTCCAATCCGCATATGCTCAAAGACATGCGGAGTCGTCTCTCCGGTATATCTCTCGTACAGGTAGATTCTCTGTCCTGTTGGGGTGCTATTTACCAGGAGTGAACCGCTCTCATATGGAGTGAGGCGTGTTCTGATCGTGCCAGCAGATCCGGTGGTTTTGGGCAGAATGGTAATCTCATCACTTGCCGGAAGGTATCCTGGCTTTGAAACCACGATACGGTGTTTTCCAGGGCTGAGATTTTCTATAATTGCAGGGGTAGTATCGGGCACCGGATACCCATTGATAAAGACAGATGCTCCTTCAGGTACTGATTCGACGAGAAGGTAAGCATCGGCTCTCTCTTCTTTCTGTATAAAAAGCACTTCCCCGCTCAGGATTTTATTGGGTATGGAAAAGGAGTAGTGCGATCCATTGGACTGAATGGTAATCCATGCATTATCCCCTTCAACTTCGACGGTATTGGGCATAGAATATGATGGGTACATGCCGTTTACTGTGAATTGTTCCCCGTCAAAATCAGTGGACTCTATCGTAATGCTCCTCAGATGCCTGTGTCCAATCGTATCGATTCTGATGGGCATTATGGCATCAGCATTGACCCAGACCCTCTGGTTTGGTGTGGCATCATACTTGCTGTTTGCTTCAAACCTGATGTTGTGCAATCCTTCACGGATACCATAGAGGAGAATAGGCGTTTGGTATACCGTTTTCCGATTATCAAGTACAATCTCCCTTCCCTGAGGATACGATTCTATGTAGAGACCTCCTGAACGGTTCCGATTGACTTTTTCTATGCAATCTGATTCTGTCTCCTTTCTCGTTTCGATTGTGATCTCCTCTCCTTCTATCCGGGGATTTATAACTGCCTCTTCTTCAGTCCCCGTTTCAAAACCAATAATGGAGAGTATGCTGCTCCATAAAGTACCAAAGAATGAGATGATCGTGCCGAAAAAACCCTGTTCTCCAATCTGTTTTTCGGTTATGATATCTTCAGTATCTGTCCTGCCCTCCTTCTGACTGGTAATATCCGGTTCATCCCCCGAAACACCATTTACCGGGGTTCTCTGGATCTCGGTTTCATCTGATGAGATGGCAGTTACATTTTTAGTCCGTTCTGATTGTGGGATGAAGATAGCATCAATGTAAATTGTTTCATCCTCAATTACATCGATAGTGATGGTTTCATTTTCATATCCCTCCTTGACGAGGGTGATGATTCGTTCGCCAGGATCAACCAATTCCAGCACAGCATCGGTGATAAGGCCGGTATCTTCATCATCAAGAAAAATCTGTGCACCGGTTGGGAGGGATGTGATCTCGATGTTACCTCCAATCTTTGTGAGATTGAAATGCACTATCTCAACATCTTTGTGGGTAACTGTGACCCATTTCTCATCCGGGATCTCATATCCCTCAAGACGAACAGAGACGGTATACATTCCTGTCTCAATATCTGTCAGCGTACAGGGTGTGTATCGCCCCATATCCTGATCATCAAGATAGACTGATGCCCCGATTGGATCACTATCAATCTGAATGGATCCGGTCGGTTCTGCTTCGCTGTTGATGATAATCTCATTCACAAACTGGACTGAAAGTCCGGTTGTTGTTGGATACTGTCCATTGTAAAAATACCAGTATTCCTCGGGGAAGGTTGCCCGTTTATCTGCAACACCAAAGACATTCTTGCCTTCTGAATTAGTAGAGGTGTCTGCAAAGAAGATGAGGCGCATGCCTGTCTGGTATTCCGGGACATATCCGTCTTCATGATGGTACCATGTGATCCCCATCTGTCCCTGGCGGGATTCTGGATTATAGACATTTTCATAGGGGAATGTCCGTCTCATACCATCAGATGCTCGTAGGATAACCGTCTCTCCTTCAGACATCCCTCCAACGAGTTCACAGAGATCCCGGAGATCGGTTCCTTTTACTGCACCCATGTCTCTCAGATTTGTGTCTTCAGCCGGATTCCAGATATCTCCTTCAAATATTGGTCCCTGATGGTAGTAGTGTGTAGATCCATCACCAAGAACCGGGAGATTCGATTCCATCCATTTGTAATCCACAGTCCTCTCATTGAGAATTGTCACTCCATCTGCCGCATATCTGATAAGACGAACCTCAGTAGTTTGGGCAGAAGAAACCGAAATACAAAGCCCGGCTATAAGAATCAGGCATAACAATAGTGTTTTAATGGTTTTTGTCATGAAAACACCTGTTACTTATCCCAGGTATCTGGCAGTGTAAAAAAAGGATGAATAAATCCTTACCTCCTCCTTACAAGAAAGAGCAGTCCCAGGGCAATTATCGGGATAAGGGGTGATAGTGGCAGGTTGCTTGGAGGGGTTGGTTCAGCTGGCTGTGTTGGAGCTGCAGTTTGCCCGGATACTCCCGGGATCACTTCCTGTGAGGGTCGCTCATCCACAGGCGCCTGCGTACTCACCGGTTCCGTTGGTGTTGGTGTGACAGGTTGTGTTTCATACACAAACGCAGATGATGGTGTTGATGAGGATCCACCGCCGCCACCTGAACTTCCTCCCCCTCCAGGAACGGAAAGGCCCATAAGGGCAAATGAGGAGAGACCTACCGGAGAGTTGGCTTCAAAGATGAAATCCCCGGCATTACTGGTGCCGATCATGGTGGTTGTGAGTGAGGTTGTACTCCCATCATCTGCCCGGCGCATGATAACGACACGATTAACCCCTCCCATTGCAGTAACCCAGGCAGGACTTACTGCCATTCGTATCTTTGCGGACTGTATCAGTCCGCCATCTCCGGCATTTGCCACATTGGTCTTCTGAATGTTCAGGACATATGCGACATCAAGGATTCCATGTCCAGATTGCTGGGCCGTGAGGAGAAAAGCACTTCGCGCATTTGCATCCGGCTCTTTGGTGAGGGTAGATGCTATCTTTGCATCAGAGGGGGGCATATTGCCGAGATCAATTTCAATCTCAGAATGTGCTGTTCCAACAGTACCATCAATAGACGCTGTAAGAGGAGTCGTGGTTGCAGTAATTCCTGTGACGATTCCAGTGATTGATTGGGCTCCTTCTGTTGGCGTGCCGTTTGTCCGGACTGTTATCTGCTCCCAGCCATTACCAACATTCTGCATGAGAATACTGTTTCCTTCTGTTGTTACAATTGCATTTGTCTCCTGCAGGTTGATGGTCATCTGCTGTGCATTCCCAATATCCTGTACCTGGATCCCTCCTGCATCAAAGGATGATTCACCTGATGCAACAGGAGGTTGATCCTCTGGTTCTCCCGAACCTGAGACTGTCAGATCAAGCTCTTTTGTCGTCCCGCTCTCAAATGGTACTTCCTGGTCGGCTTTGAGCTCGCCGATCCAGAAGGTTACCAGGGGGTTGCCTGATGCCATATCATCTTCAGTTGCCTGAACGACAAGCCTCGAACCCGCTATCCCTGTTTCTCCATAGACTCCATATTCTGTGAGGGTAAATGAACCGCGTTCATTGAAATTGACCTTGGCGGTGATGACAGTTCCCGGTGCTGCGCCAATCCCATCGATTGTTACGCTTCCATAAAACTCAGCTGGAAGAGGAGGAATTGCTGACGCTGCTCCGATGAAAATACTGAAAAGAAGTAAAAAAATGAGAATTCTGGATTTCATAGTACACCTTTACATAATCAGAGGCTTGCAAGCTCTCCATTCCCGGTCAGATAGACCCAGTATCCATGTGTGGGATACAGCTCTTTCATATCGCTGTAACTTCCGGAGCCGCCACGGATGATTGCAGTCTCGTACTTCTGGTTCACTGAATCATAGCCGATAACCTGTGTCCACAGATCTCCAAGTGAAAGGAGTGTGTCCCGTGCTGATGCAGGTTCGAGACCTGAAAAGCCTATAGCATTCCATCCTTTGTAGAGTTCCCTTGTTGGCGGGGTCTGGACGGGGTTTTCATCATAGAGTAAGGCGATCTCACATTCCTCAGCCGAGTAGATCCAGAACCCATTCAGGGGTGAGATCTGATCTGTGAGTTTGACCGCTCTCCAGAGCTTCACAGCGGAATTGTATTCCCAGATGCTTCTGTCCATTGTATCTACAGAACCAAAGATCTGAGCGGTGTTGTTCCCATTCGAGAGTCGTTTTGGTACTGAGATGAAGTTCCAGCCTTCTCTGAGCTGAATGAGATCATCTGCCTCAATCTGCGAAGGGAGGTTTGTTAACTCAATCTCATCAATACTGCCGACACGCTGTTTACCAGAGGTGAGATCTGATCCGACCAGCCTGAGAGGCCATGTTGGTTTCTCACCATCTGCCGGGAGTGGCTGGCCGTTTATTTCATTGGCCACGATGATATTGTTATTTCTTTTCACAACGGTGCTGTGGAATGTTGCGGAGAAATCATCCTCTGTTCCTTTGATTCCATCCGGACCATAATCGATGATGGTTACATTGTACCCTTCATCCGCAAGATCATCACGGTAAGGATCAGATCCAAAATCATGCTTGTTTTCGTCATCGACCCAGCCGACCAATGTCCAGAGAGGCATTCCTGACCATTCATCATCTCCATCAGTCCAGGTGGCATGATGGCTTTGCCCGGCCATTGCACAGGATTTTGCAGATTCAAAGTATGCCCTGTCAATGGTATCTGATATTGCACCAGTCAGCAGTAATTCCCAGTTCTCCCGGGTTCCTGTTCGAATTTCGATTGTAGCGATGTTTTTCGTGGAGACACCGGCAGCTGAGGGATACTGTATGCCATCTGCCCAGTAGTAGTGCCAGTAATCCTGCTTCATTGTGGTACGCATATCATCGGCACCGAAGATCCCATCAGGCGTATTAAAGAAGTTGCGGTATTCATCTGAGTATTCAGGGACGTATCCCTGGCGTTCGGTCCACCATGCGACAATTGCTTCACCCTGGCGATCCAGTGGTGAATACAGGTTGGTATAGTTGAGTGTTGTTTTAAATCCATCTTTTGCTTTCAGGATGATCTCACTGCCTTCGGGGGCTCCGCCGACCAGATCACAGAGGTCTTTTATCGCTGTGCCACGTACTACCTCATCGACTTTGTTTGGATTTTTCGTCTCATCAGGGTTCCAGAGATCATCCGGGTCGAAGGTTGGTCCCTGGAAGCGGAGCCGGACTCCGTTTTCGCCACCAATGACGGGGAGATTCTCCTTCATCCAGAGGTAGTCCTTTGTCACTTCCTGGATGATCGTTACTCCATCGGCTGCGTATTTGACAACCCGTATAGCTGGTGCTTCGGTCGGTGTATCAAATTCAGTCAGTTCAATGGTCTCGATATTACCGACGCTCTTGCTCCCCTTTGCTCCATCCCCGACAAGACGGAGTGGGAATGAATTGCCTGGTATAGCTGTTCCATTGACTGTGTTTGCAACGATATAGTGGTTTTTGTTCTCTGCCATCTCCTGGCTTGTGAAGTCCTTGCTGTACGGTGATGCACCGCCGGATGAGACGATGACTGTATATCCGGTCTCTGCAAGTTCTTCATTGAAGGAGTTCGTGCCTCTCATCTTGTCGTCATCGACAAATGCAGCAAGACGCCAGAGAGGTATGCCTGTCCAGATGCTGACACCATCATCATAGGTTTCTGCGTAGAGGGCAGCAGTCTCTTCAAAGAGGCTCTGTGAAATGACTGCTGTTATCTGTTTCCCTTTGAGAGTTAGTATCCATTCGCCTTCTTGCGGCCCTTCGGGGAGTCCGTTGAGCTTGATGGTTGCGATGGTGCCAACACGCTGACCCGAGGTCAGATCAGGGCCCTGGAGTTTGAGCGGGTAGCCGTCTTCAGCTGAAAGCGGCGCTGCATTCATCTTGTTTGCAAGGATGTAGTTATTGTTCCGTGCGAGATCAGCACTGTTGAATGTTTTTGAATATCCATCTTCAGCCATGATAGTGACGGTATATCCGGTATCTGACCGATCATCGTTGAACTTCCAATGATTGTCAGCATTGATATCATCCACGATTGCGAGGATGTACCAGAGCGGAACACCTGTCCAGACATTGTTGTTTGCATCTGTGTAAGGTGCTGCATGGCCACATGCGACCCCCTCCTCAAATTCGGTTTGTGTCAGGGTTCTCTTGAAGGCTCCATCCAGCAGGACACTCCATTCGGTCTCTGGTTCCGGGAGTCCGATCAGTTCAATCTTTACGATATTGCCGATCTTCTGCCCGCTGGCTACATCAGATCCGACGAGCTGAAGTGGGAAACAGGGTTTGTTCTTCTCTCCGATGGTTGCCGGGAGTGGCTCACCATTGAGTTTGTTTGCGACGATGATGTTGTCGTTCCGGGCAACTGCTGCACTCTGGAAGTTGATGCTATAATCATCACCTGCGATGACTTTGATTGAGTATCCCTGTTCTGCAAGTGCGTCATTGAATGCTTCGCTGCCATGTTTGTTGCCGTCATCCACATAGCCGACAAGCCACCAGAGCGGCATTCCGCTCCAGACGTTGCCGTCATCATCTTCATAGGTTGCGCTATGGCCGCAGTTAATCCCCTGTTCGAAGTAGGATTGATGAATCAGTTCATTTAATGCACCATCCAGCTCAAGGGTCCAGTCTCCGGGAGCAGATCCACCGTCAACTGATACTTCAATGCGGACATAAGCGGTTGCAGTCTCGGGGGTGACTGGTTTTACACCAAAGAAACATTCGACGACATCTCCATCATTCAGCTGATAGATATTGAGTCCCTCAGTTTCATAGTTGCCAAAGTCATCAAGGGTCTCTCCATTGACATTGCAGATCCATGTTGTACCGTCCGCTTTGTTATAGAGGTATTCGCCGATTCCATCAACCAGAAGAATTCCCTTTGTGGCAAATGACTTGTCGTTTACAGTAAGGTCGAGACCAGTTGCCTCGAGTGCACCAAGCGGGGTGAGACGCTCGACATCATACGGGGTTCCGGATGTTGCCTCAAGTGAAAAGGTCTCATCCTGAAGCACAAGGGTATCATCAAAGAGTGTCTCCTTATCGTCTTCAGGTGCATCTTCATTGCTCATGATAGCAATCTTTTCAACGTATTTAACCGAGAGACCTGTTGTGGTCGGGATGTCTGGCTCATAGTAGTACCAGTACTCCTCCGGGAAGGTCTCTTTCATATCATTGACGCCAAAGACGCCGTCATCTGCAAAAAAGATCACTTTCATTCCGCTGGAATAGTCCGGGACATATCCGTCACCTGCGAGGTACCATGTGATTCCAATTGGTCCCTGTCTGGGCGCCGGATTATACACAACTGAATACGGGAACGTCTTTGAAAATCCATCGTCAGCGATGACTTTTACCGTTTCACCTGTTGACATCCCGCCGACCAGATCGCAGATATCCGCCAGATCTGTCCCTTGTACAGCACCCTGATCTTTGAGATTTGTATCTTCATCGGGATTCCAGGGATCTCCCTCAAAGACCGGCCCCTGGAGAGAATAATGCGTTGTCCCGTCTCCAAGGACGTCCAGGTTTTCTTCAAGCCAGGCATAGTCTTTTAATGTCTCCTCCAGGACGGTTTCACCGTCTGAAGCATACTTTACGATATGGAGCTCAGTGGTGGCTCCTGCTGCTGGCATGATGATGAGCAGGAGCGCCATCAGCATGCACAATAGTAATGCAGTCTTCTTCAATAAAGTCATAAACTATCACCCTTTTTCCCATTAAGCGAGTAATGGGGTTGTATCTCCGGAAAAGACCAGATATTAAGATGTTGATTGAATAAAATAAATAACTATTTTTAAGTTAATCAACTAAATTAAATTAACTCATTTTATAATTTTATCTGAACAAAATCTTAAATTTTCATATGAAATAATACAAATGCTTATCATGGATCTACTGACATTCTTGGTGTATCTCTTCCGGAGCAAAAATGGTGCCCATTTTTCTCAGTGCTCCTTTGAATATGTTCATCCTGATCGATTATCGTTCATTAAGTTAATTAAACTATATTTACTTAAAAAACAAATAGGTATATTTAATTTATATGATCGTCAATCTCCTGATATGAAAGAGATGAAGAGTATTCTCATCGCTCTGGCTCTTGTTGTGGCCGCAGTATTCCTCTGCGGGTGCGTGGGCCTGGATGAACCTGCAGCGCCTGCAACCACGCCGACGATCTCCGGCGTTGTAACGGTCTTCCATGCCGGAAGCCTCACGGTTCCTTTCGAGGAGCTGGCGGCTGCATTTGAAGCTGAATATTCCGGTACCACTGTACAGCTGGTTCCTGCCGGCTCAACAAAACTTGCCAAGGATATAACCGACCTCGATAAGAGTGCCGATGTCTTTGCTTCAGCTGACTACACGCTCATCCCGGGCCTGCTGGTTCCATCGCATGCCGACTGGTATGTTACATTTGCCAAGAACCGGATGGTGCTCTGCTATACAGATGACAGCCTGTATGTGGATGAGATCAATGCAGACAACTGGTATACAATCCTCGAAAAATCCGATGTGGCATGGGCCTTCTCTGACCCCAATCTCGACCCCTGCGGGTACCGCTCTCTGATGACCATACAGCTCGCAGAAGCACACTATGGCGATGATACCATCTTTGACCGGCTCGTTGGAGCAAATTCTGCGATTACGGTGACCGAAGAGAATGGTATCTTCACCGTCCATGCAAAATCGCCTGATCCAAAAGGCAACATTCAGATTCGTCCGAAATCTGTTGAGCTCGTCCAGATGCTTCAGAGCGGCGGCCTTGACTATGCATGGGAGTACCAGTCAGTTGCTGTGCAGCACGATCTCAAATTCATCGTACTTCCTGAGGCAATCGATCTCTCATCCATCCAGTACGAGTCTGACTATGCCACTGTTCTTATTGAAACCGAAGGCGGCATGATGAAGGGCCTGCCAATTGTCTACGGTGCAACAGTTCCGAAGAATGCAGAGAATCCTGATGCAGGTCTTGCATTTGTCGAGATGTTAATCGGCCCAACCGGGCAGGCTATTATGGATGGCCAGGGCCAGCCCCCGGTTGTCCCGGCAGGCGGATTTGGCTCTGTACCTTCAGCATTGAAGGCGCTCACCGCCTAAAACCCTTAACTCTTTTTCTGCCCGATACCTATGGCTCAAATCCCAGTTCTCCGTGATCGCTGCCTTATCTCCTTCTCCCTCCTCGGCGGTCTCATTCTTTCGCTCACCGTGCTTGCCCTCCTGAATATGACGATTCGGGAACTCTCAGATATTCCCCATCTGCTACAGGTGGCAGCCGACTCAAAGGTGATCGACTCGATCATACTCACCATGGCAGCCGGTGCAAACGCCATTGTAATTCTGGTGGTCCTTGGTATCCCACTTGCCTATGTACTTGCCAGGACAGATTTCCGGGGGAAGAGATTTGTCGAGACGATTGTTGATATCCCTCTGATGCTTCCCCACACGGTTGCAGGAATTCTTGTGTATATCCTCTTCATGAAGCGGGGATTGATCGGGGGGCCTCTCTATGATATTGGGTTTTCATTCGAGGATGCTTACCCAGGGATTGTTGTTGCGATGCTCTTTGTCTCTTCCCCATATTTCATCAATTCGGCACGGGAAGGTTTTGAGAAAGTCCCGGTGCATCTTGAGAATGTCGCGAGAACTCTTGGTGCAACCCGGTTTTCGGCATTCCTGCACGTTGTCCTGCCGCTCTCTGCACGATATATCTATAATGGGGCAATATTCTCATGGGGGCGGGCGATCGGTGAATTTGCAGCCATCATCATGATCGCCTATTATCCGATGGTGATCTCAACACTGCTCTATTACCGCTTCACAACCGGGGGTCTCAAGGAGAGCAGCACCATTGCGTTCATTATGATAGTCGCATGCTTTGCAGTTTTTTTGGTACTCCGTTACCTGTCACGCTTTATCGGGAGGCACGATGATCGCGTTTAGGCATCTCTCCCTTACACTTGGAGACTTTGCACTCCGTGATGTGAGTATCACGATCAACAGGGGAGATTATTATTTTATCATCGGCCCATCCGGTGCAGGAAAGACCGTTATCCTGGAGGCGATTGCGGGTCTTCACTTCCCTGAGAAAGGTGAAGTGCTGATAAATGGCTTGAATACAACGATGGTTCCCCCGGAGAAACGCCGGATCTCTCTTGTGTACCAGGATTACTCGCTCTTCCCTCATATGGTGGTTGAGAAGAATATCGGGTTTGGCATGAAGATGCAGAAACGCCCTCGTGATGAGATTGATCGCCGGGTGGATGAGCTTCTGATGCAGTTTGGGATCTCCCATCTGAGAAACCGGTATCCGGGAACTCTGAGTGGAGGGGAGCAGCAACGTGTGGCAATTGCACGTGCTCTTGCTTCTGATCCCGATATTCTCCTCCTCGACGAACCATTCGCCGCACTTGATCCAATTGCCCGCGAACAGATCATTGCTGATCTTCTCAGGATCCACCGGGAAGGGCATCTCACGATTGTCCAGGTGACACACGCACGGGAAGAGATCCTTCGTATGGCAACCCGTTGTGCGGTGATCATCGATGGTGTCCGGATGCAGGAGGGATCTGTTGATTCTGTATTTGAAGCACCAGAGAGTACGGCTGTTGCCCGGTTTATTGGTATGGAGAATATTCTCTCTGGTGTGGTGGGAGCTGTGACCTCGAGTCTTGCCTCAATCGATATTGCCGGAGTGAGTGTTATTGCCGTTTCAAATGTTTCTCCCGGCAGATCTGTTGAGATTGCCTTCCGGGCAGCCGATGTGACGCTCCACGTAAGTGATGACCAGACAAGCTCGGCGCAGAATCGTTTCAATGCAACAATCACTGCTGTTATCCCTCTTGGCGGCCCCCTGACCCAGGTGCATCTCAATGCCGGTTTTCCGATCATTGCCCTCGTCACGAGCCGTTCGGCAGAGGATCTTGATCTCTCCCCCGGCATGGATGTGGTTGCCGCTATCAAGGCGAGTGCGATCCGGGTGATTGAGAACAAACTGAATACATAGTGCTGGTTGAACATCCGGGGCTGGATCAACTGGAGGAGAAAGTATCCCTTCCCTCCTCTTTTTCACATCCGGTGATCAAAAGGTGATCCTTTTCCTGCCATACAGTGAACCATATCCCATGGATGGCGGGATTGAGGGGATCGCAAGTCATGTACGGATGTTTCTTCAGGACTCCGGGTCGCACGGGTTCGATCACACCGCACGGGTCACCCGCCTCTGCCGGACTATCGGCATCCGGGAGGGTGCGGATATGGCGATCCTGATCCCGGCCGCCCTCTTCCACGATATCGCCCGCCCCCTTGAGGAGGAGACCGGTATCCCCCATGAAGAGCAGGGGGGGGAGATGGCAGAGGCATATCTCCGATCAATCGGATATCCCGGTGATATGATCTACCCGATCACCCATGCAATCCGTGCCCACCGGTACAGCTCGGGGATTGCGCCGGAGACGCTTGAGGCGGAGATCCTCTCGGATGCCGACAAGCTGGATGCGATGGGTGCAGTCGGCATCGCCCGGACATTTATGCAGGCGGGTGAGGATGGCACCGGGATTGTGGGTGCGGTCGCTCATTTCCATGAGAAGCTGCTGAAGCTGAAGGATCGGATGTACACGGAGACTGCAACAGAGATAGCCGAAGAGAGGCATGCGTTCCTTGTAGCTTTTCTTGTGGAGCTTGAACGTGAGGAAGGCGGGGATTAGGTGGTGGGAAGGGTGACTCCTGATTCAGGCCACGTTCAGCTTTGGTTATATATACTTATATGACGCATCATTCTCTATGTCAGCTGCGAGTACATCGGCACACTCACCTACACTTGATACAATCCGGATGATCGAGGAGTATGTTCAGGAGCATAGCGGTGAGTTCCGGCGGCGAGCTCTCTGGTCATCTCTCCCACGGAAAATGATGTACCAGACCTTCAAAACAGCAATCGAGTACCTGACTGAATCAAACAAGATCGCCCTTGATGCCAATGGCAAAGTCTGCTGGATCTTTGATCCTGATCTCGCCCGGCATTATTTGGCGCGTGAAGATCTGGGGATTCATTCAAAAAAATGGATTAGTTCTTCTCCACAAGATCGATTCTGAAGCTTCCCATTGCAATGAGCTCCATATCCTGCATGGATGTATCGCTTACAATCGCCGGATACTGCCTGGCAAGCCTGAAGATCGCGGCATCTTTGGGGTAATCCGGTTCAACTTTCGCATCGACATTCTTCTGGATCACAAGCCTGGTCGGGTCGATGTTGGTTCCATAATATCTCTGATAGGCTGCCCTGTCCTCTTCGGGGACATCGAACCAGTCACCTCCATCGGCAACGGTCGGATCGACCGGCACCCACCCGTATCCCGGGAGATAGTATTCAGCCCAGAAATGGGGGCTTGGCGCATTCTGGAGGATCATCTGGTACCCGCCGGTGGCACGTGCAGGAATGCCGAGCGAGCGGCAGAATGCAGAGAAGAGCATGCTCTGGGTGCCGCAGTCGCCACGACCTGTGGTGAACATATGGGTCGACTCGGCGACTTTGGGAGTCCTGGTATCAAGCGAGAGATGCGGGACATGGCTGTAGGGGTAGGTGGTGATGATATGTTCGTAGATCATCTGCGCCTGCTTATGGGGATTTGTCTCGCTTCCGACGATCTCATGGGCTTTGTTTCTGATCGCGTCATTTACCTCGATGTTCCGCTCGGATCTGGTATAGAGGATATACTCCGGATCGCTTGTATCGTACTCGCCGACTGTTTCTGGGTCGACAATAAAGATCCCCTCATAGGAGGTGAATTTGATATCCGCAGTGATGACCAGATCGCCTTGTATTGCATTGACTGGTATTTCGTAGTAGATGATCCCGATCTCGTGATTGACATCCGGCCCATTCACGATATACTCCGGGTATGCCATATTTGTGACAGCAACATCACGCTGGATATCGGTTGCAATCGGGTGCGGATACCAGATCTTCAGGGTGCCTCCTGCCGGGAGATCCTCTTCTGCGATCTCCAGCCGCATCGTCCCTTCATAGTGGACAGGGTTCCTGTAGGGGAGCTCCTCGGCCTTCAGGTTGCCTGCCTGGATATCATCTGCCAGTGCATACCGGGACATAAATGCAAAGGTGAATGCCAGCTTTTGTTTCTGAAGGAGTTCAGGATGGGCATAGACGTAGTTCTTTGCGACATCATGGAAGTAGAGGGTCTCGCCGTCGGAGACCAGTGTCTGGGCTTCGTCTGCAAGCCATGCATCTATCTCTGAATCGGTGATGCCGGGTACTTTCTCCCTGAGGATATCCCGTGCAGCGGCTTCATCCAGTGAAAACTCAGCATAGGTTCTGATTGCATTAAACATCGCATTCCGCGAGGCAATTCCGGCATCCGGGTATCCATTGGCAAAGTACCAGGCCGCCGATCCTTCAAACGCTGCTTCTGCGGCCCGGTAGTTCCCGGCTTCATATTCGGCAAGCCCTTTGTTATATTCCATCTCGCCGATGCCTGATTCCTGGTACACCGGCTGATCGGAGACGCAGCCTGCAAAAGCGAGCAAGGCAATCACCAGGATGATGATTGCGGGAAGTGAGATTCCAATTCGCATAGGGGTAAAAGTAACGTATCTATATATAAGGGCTTTGGGATGGGAGGATTGTGGCTTTTATCCTCTCGATAGAGATCGATAGAGAATCACTGGCCGGGTACCCTGCGATGAGTACCTTGATCTCCGGCTCTCTATCCGATCCGGTACCCGCCTTCCGGCACCAGCATCCGGAATCGTGCGCCTTCCCCGGCAACCCCATCCTCAAGTATGGTAATCCCGGTGATATCGAGGATCTCTCGGACAAGGAATAACCCAAATCCGGTGTTCTTGCCATACCCGCGTTCGAAGATGACCTCCTTCTCCTTATCCGGGATGCCGGGGCCATCATCCTCCCAGGTGATCAGGAGGCCGGAATCGGTCTCTTCACACCGGATCTGCACACGGGTTGCCCCTTCTGCATGGCGGAGGGTGTTCTCATAGAGGTTGAAGAAGGCCCTCTCGATCATCGGGTCGGCATAGATCGAGATCCGGTCACAATCACAGACGATCGGGAGTTCTCTGTCATCGATTGATTCGATCAGGCTGATGATGGTCTTCCATGCCGGACTTTGTATCCCGAGCTGCTGGTACTCGCGTGTGAATTCGATCTGTTTCTGGATTGCTTCAGTGGCTTTTTGTGCCTCTTTCAGGTACTCTGCCTGCACGCTCTCGCCATGTAACTCCTCTGCCAGCCCGAGGTATCCCTTCACAATCATCACCTTGTTCAGGATATCATGGCGGGTGATGGAGGAGAGGAGCTGGAGTTTCGCGTTTGTGAGCTGGAGTGCATCCTCTGCCCTTTTCCGCTCGGTAATATCATGGCCGATACCCAGAATCGAAACCGGCTCGCCATCGATATTCCTCAGGAACCGGACAGAGTTCTCAATCAGTATGGTTGATCCATTCCTGCAGTACTCTTCACTCTCGAACGTGACAGTTCTGCCCGGATCAGCAGCACATGAGGCTTCTTTTTCCATCTCCAGAGCAAAGAGTGCCATGATCTCTTTTATGGAGGTGGGAGTATTCCTCTCTTCAATCGGCATCGCAAGCGCCTCCTCAATGGTGAAACCTTTCACCTTCGTAACCGAAGGACTGATATAGGTGAGATTGTGGTTCATATCGCAGATATAGATGATATCTGCGGTATTCTCGGCGATAAGGCGGTATTTCTCTTCGCTTTCACGGATCACCTGCTGATCTTTCTCCATGAACTCAAGCATACCGTTTATCGAGGTTGCGAGTTCTGCCACTTCGTCATCACCGTCGATTCCAACTGATGCAGTGGTGGAGGTACTGCTTGTGATATTCTGCACCTCCCGGTTCAGCCGGGTAATTCTCCTGAGGAAGAAGTGGTTGATGAGCAGGTAGAAGAGGATGGCAGTGATGGCCGAGAAGACCAGGATCGCCATCACCCCCGACTGGTAGGCGCGAATCCCTTTCTGGTAGATTGTTCGATCCTGGGTTATCGAGAGCACCATCACCGGCTTTCCGAAGAGATCGGATAGTATAGCTGATCCGGTGATGGTATCTCCCTCCTTTGAAATGGCGAGAGAGGGTTCAACGGCTGGAAGAGGCGCTTCCGGAATATCGGTGATCTGGATCGGATATCCGGTGAGATCCGAGAGATCCGCAATCCATCCTTCATCCATTGCACGTGCAAAGAGGAGAGTGCCCCTGGCAGGCCCCTCCCCCTGGCTCATCCGGATCGGTCGTACTGCAACGAGCATCAGCCCGTCTTCTGTTTTAAAGATCCCGGAGAGCTCTTCGGCACCAGATCGGAGGAGGGAGTCGTGGAGTGTATAGAGCTGCGGTTGAACCTCTCTCTCTTCACCCTCATCCGGGTCGAATCCACGCCCAAAGACTACATCACCATCCGGTCCGGTGAAGATCATTGCATTGAGGTTAAAATATTCAAATACAGAATCGTCAAGGTTCTTCTGCACATAGTCCGAATCCATCCCCTGCACAAACCAGTAGGTGTCATCCCAGTCAGACCAGTCCAGAACACTTGTTGAGAGGAACTGCTGCTCCCTCTCAATTGATCTGATGGTTCTCCCCATCGTATCTTCGAGGTGATTATCTTCAAGATCGGCAAAATCGTTGAGAATGAGCGTGTGTGTAGCAAAACCGAGTCCTACAATCAGAGAGGCGATTGCCAGGATGATTATGACGATAATCTGGTTTTGAACATTCACTCACTTCACCCCAACACCTATGAAAAGATCCCATTCGACCGGCAGCCGGTGATCCGGTGCCAGAGACTACCTGCTTAATTCATGGTCTCCTCTGAAATAATTATCTGCCTGTTTGATCCAGGGCTTTGGATAGTGTGACGAGGCAAATCTGTTTCTGCATGGATCTATAGGTTCGGCCTTGGCGATGAATACGTATTTTCTCTGATGGCTACCATGACCTGAACATTAATAGTGCGACGATATAAAAGTACAGAGTACAAAACTACTCTAAATATGGGGGGTATCCTGTTGTATACGCGGAAAGAAGTTACAGATAAGAAAAAAGGTCACAATCAACCGGATGGTCTGTACGCCTCCCTCTTGCCGGAGAGATCTGCTGATTTAGTCAGGGAATCGGTAGTATCCGGATATCCAAAACGATCTAATTCCTGCAAATCTGAGGAAGAATCACAAACTGCCTCTCAAGACAACCCGAAGTATCCTTCAAAGGATGAGGATTTCAACACGCTCATGAAACGGCATAAAAAGACTCTCAAGCTCCTCTCAGAATAGTTCCTCGCTCTTTTTTGTAATAGAGATGAGCCAGTCCTTTACGTCTTTCTGTGTTTTTATTCCCTGAGCAACATCCCGTACAAAACGATTGTTCACGATATCGGAACTCATAATGACGTATCGCTCAGCTGTCCGTAATAGAATGAGGGCGGCGAGAAGAAAGGCAATTCGTTTATTTCCCTGAACAAAAGGATGTCCTGTTGCAAGGCTATGTAAAATATACGCAGCTCTGTCAAATGGATTGGAATATTGTATGCAAAAGCTGAGAGCGAAGTCAAGATTTCCGGGATTGAGTAGTTTTCCCTCAAGTCCCCGATCCTCATCATTATCACTTGCGAGAATGATGGCAATCTGATATCTAACCACTTCTTCAAACGTGAACTCTTCCATTTGCACCAATGTACCCTGAAGGGTTCTCCTTCTCTTAATGAATAGTTATATTAGTGCTGATAATCGGGAAAAATGGTTCTATTTGAGTTGGGAAATTGTTGGATGAAATAATCTTTCCTGGTCATAGGGCTGTGAAATACGGTGGTGGGGCAGCATTGTTCCCCCGGTTCACTTACACCCTCTCAAGTATCCCGCTTACCACGGACTCGAGATCCTTATCTGAACACGCAATGGTGATATCGGCATACTGCTCATAGAGTGGCACCCGGCTGTCATACATCCCGCGGAGAGTCTGGTTCGGCATGAGGACGATTCCCCGTGTGGTGATGTTTCTGATCCTTTTTTCCATCTCTGAAAAGGAGATCTCCAGGTACACGACCAATCCAAGTGATTTCAGGTGCTCCATCGCCGCCCTGCTCCAGACGACGCTCCCGCCGGTTGCAATCACCGCATAGGCGGAAAAATGGCCGTCAGATTGACCTTTTTCCTCCTGCCCGGCGAGGGAGAGGATCGCCTCCTCCTCGATCGTCCGGAATGTATCGGGGCCGTCTGTGTCGAGGATCTCCTGAAGCTTCCTCCCGGTCTGCTGCTGTATCAGGATGTCGCAATCAATGAACTGCATGCCGAGCGTCTTTGCAAGTATGACGCCGACGGTGCTCTTCCCGGCCCCCGGCATGCCGATCAGGATGATGTTTCTGTGGGGGTGGATCATCGTGTTTACTCCTGACTCTTCTTCTCTCCTGCGCTTGTTTTTGGATTCTTCTTTTGGGCTTTTGTTTCTGCTTCCTGAATCATTTGATCAAAATCGCTTTCATACAGCCTGTCCTGTATAACCCTGAAATCTTGCACGATTCACTATCAGTTCAGCGGCAGTATTTCCGTGTATTGCGAAGTGGAGTTTGTTCTTTCTGTCGATCTCTGAAGACTTATCTGATTTGCATTTCTATTCTGCGATTTTGGTGGAGTTGAGAATGTCCCGAATAGAATATTCAGGAGATTCGTCCAGCTTCAGGAATGTCGTCGTGATAGTCCCGTATTCGATGGGAGCATACCTTGATCCTCCGTGGGGGATATCTTTGAAACGGATGAGCCATGATCCATCAATCTGGCCTGCCATCTCGATCGCGACTGATGGCGGAGTCAGGATATCAGCGGTTCCGGTGATGAGCATGACGTGATTTGTAATCCCCGGGAGGCTGTCATAACTGCCCTCCCATGCGAGGTTTGCCATGGCCTCCTTTCGGGTGCCGTCAGGCTTATTCGGATCTGCCGCAGTCGTTTCGAGTAACTGGTGCAGCAGACTGGTCTCCGGAATGGAAGCGTTGTACGTGGCGGAGGAGAGGATGGCCTTTCTCACCTTCTCAGGGGGATCGATCAGGAGCTGCTGTGAAACGGTCGATCCCATCGAGACGCCGTAGATATTCATGCTGTCGTACCCGAGTGCGGTCATCAGCCCTGCTGCATCGTCTCCAAGCTGTGCAATGGTTACTGGGCGTCGACATCGGTGCTCTCCCCCATGCCACGGTGGTCATAGGTATACACATGGAAGTCTTCTGCAAGAATACCGATGAACGTGGGATTCCAGGTATTCATCGTCTCGCCAAACCCTACAAGCATGAGAAGCGGTTCGGTGTTCTCCGCCCCGAATTCACGATACCCGAGCGTGATGCCGTTCACCTCGGCATACTGAACCGGGATATCATTATACGAGAGGGCCGTGGGTGCTGTTACTGGCGGCAGCTGGTTTGTCTCCGTCGTCGTGGTGCATCCGCACGTGAAGAGGATACAGAGTGCAAGCACGAGGGTTGCTGCTGTAATCGTTTGTATCTTCATAGATTCTCTCCGTTGTTATTCTTCTTCTCTGATTGGGAAAATACCTTCTTTCTCATATTTTCCGTTGATCGCCTGTGTTGATGCTCTGTTCACCGCCGTCTCGCTCTCAGTTTCCCGGATCTATCTCTCCATCCCCCTGCATAGGTATTCAGCAGGCTGTAATGCAGATATTTCATGTGGGAAGAGTGGATGTGAGAAATGTTGAGAGAAAAAGGCAGGCTGGAAATTTGGTTCTCTATCCGGGGATCTTTCAAAGTATGGCTCTTCATAGGTTAAGTTAGGAAAATGTGTACATCTATCACAAAATAGGTTGGAAAAATGTGTACAAGACACACATAATACGATAGTATCAGGAATATTACCAAGCATTCAGTCAACTACCCCCACCTAACGGAGGGGGTAGTTGACTCGAGCTTACGTGAGGAAGGGATGTCCCGGATGTGTCGAGGAATTGGAGAGAGATAATAAATTAGCTGGTCAACAAGTCAGTATGTGAGCCTTGATGATGTGCCTGCGACATAACCGGGAGAATGGTTATATGAATGGAAAAATGCAATGCAGGCACTCTCCGTGTCTTTTGCCATATTACTGTTGTGCATGTGTGTTGTGCCAGCAGTAAATGTTAATAATGAGTCGGAATATCATCCCTTAGTGGAGTCTGAAATAGCACCATATGGGTTTATGAACGCATATTATGGTTGGTTACTGACGGTGATGCCATGAGCCGAAGAGAACGTATAATTGTTATTGCTGCTGTCGTCACATGCATTATTCTTGCAAGTGCCGTCCTTTTTTTGACTCCTCCTCCACTAATTACAGAGCCTGTAGATCCATATCTCGTCGCTGAGGAGATCGCCCGCGATCACGCGACTGCGGCGCTCGTCGAATTCATCGTTGCGGATCCGGGACTCGCCGAAGATGAGGCATGGAGGGGCGCTACTATTGGGGGAGAGTCCCTGCTCTTTTTCGACCGCAACGGGAGGCCTTTTGTCTACCAGTACCCGGTGAAGAGTGGTGGCATGGTGATTGGGAGCATTACGATCGCAGCCCGGACGGTTCTCGGCGGTTCGGTGATGGAGTATGGGATTACATCACCGACCTTTGACCCCGATGATGCCATACGCCTGGCAGTTGCAACAACAGAGCGCACATATCCTGGATGGATCATTCAGGAGGCTCTCCCATGCTACGCCCCGCCGGTCACCGGTGTCCTGATATGGGCGATGGCGGTGAACGATACGGAGAAACTCTTCCTGATAGATCCGGCATCCGGGATGATTGTTGAGCGGGAACCAGCAGACGAAGGTGCAGCCGTCGATCACCTCGGACGCACCCTCGACCCGGATGAGATCGAGAGCAGGATTGCTGTATGGCGAGATATAAATGCACGTTATCACGAGATAATCTCGTTTGCAGAAGGACATGATATCGATCTCCGGCAAATTCTCTCTGAGGATGATTTTGAGTCCTATATGGAGTTTTTCAGACAACGGGAAATCGTATCGACACGAACCCCACCTCCTGTCACCCCTCTATCCGAGTCAGAGTTGATTGCACAGCAGAGGGAACTGGAGGAATGGCAGCGGACGGCGGAATGGGATGTCGCCATCGCCTACGATGCCGCTCTCTCAGACGATGAGATCTCTGCCGCCATCGCGGAGCACCTCGGCGAAGGCTCTCTTCCGGGAGGAATAAGGACGAGCCCCGGAAGATCCTGGCTCTGCCTCAACGCAAGCGCCGCGAATTTTGCCGGGTACCGGGCACGTCTTGAGAATCACTCAGCCTTTTTGGTGTTCTGCGCCAGCGATGCTTTTTTCTGGAGTGTCATCGAAAACCCAAAGAGTATAGACGACCGTACACTCTGGCTTTTGGACATCGGCCAGAATCCGCCAGAAATGGATGAGGAGGACATTAAGAACCTGCTTCTGGCGGAAGGTTTCCCGCTTGAAGAGATACGGTTTGCCCGCATGCAGTCATACCCGCAGGATCGTGACGGGCGGGAGCAGTTTGCCGAGCGGTTGAACGCGGATACACGCGTACTCTTCGTGATGAAGGAGTACCTGATGTAAGGGCGAGGGTTATTGAAGTTAGAACAAAGGACGGGTGGAGGTGGCTGCTCATGCGGTTGCAGGGGGATTGCACAGCGCAACGGACAAAAACCCGCCGCGCAAAACATCACCCTGCTGCACCTGTTCTTCGATGAAGGTGCAGATCCGGATGATTCTCGGTTGAATGTCCGAGATCTCGCGCGATGTTCCGGAAACACCCTGACTCCCTCTCCCTGCCCAAGTCACTGTCCAGCCTGCATATATAAAACGTGTAAAGAAATCGGACAGAATTTTTATACAGAGGTCTTCCGATGTCTTATCGGTGGATTTTAATGAAGATCAGCCGCGTTATAGGACTTCTGGCTGTCATCGCCTTCATCGTGCCGATGGTTTCAGCTACAGGTATCGGATGTGAAAATGACAGGCCTGTGGGACTTCTCTCGCAGATGGATGGATATGGAACCCGTGAGTTTTTTACGATCACGCAGGGGGAAACTGATACTCTTCTGTTCAATGTACCCGCCGGTATGCCCTTCCTGAATGTCGACTTAAATTGGTTTACTCCCGATCATTCCCTGAGATTGGAGATCTACAGGCCGGATGGGAGCCTGTATGGTTCGTACTATGACAATTATGATGGATACCTGAATGGACGAATCCGCGTGGATATAAGCAGCCCTGCATCAGGTACCTGGAGCCTTATAGTGTATGGAGAGAGTGTAACAGGAACTATTATGTATGCTCTGAATTGCAATGCTTATGTTTAATGATTGCCTCTCACATGATTTCAACAAAGCCGAACTCCAATCAAACCAAATCTTTTTATAACTACAGGTTTTATGTAAATCCATGGTCAGGCGGGTGTGGATTGCCGGAATTGCTCTGATCTTTTTCTGCCTCGTACTGTTGCCGTCTGTCGCATCTGCTACTGCTGTTCAGGACGTAAATCCTGAGCAGGTGACTTTGGATCTGACTCCGGTGTACATCTGGAACGAACCCCTGAACATTGTGATCCTCAGGCTCGTATCCGTATTTGCTCCGGCGCTCTTTATCCCGATACAACTTGTATTCTCGCTGCTCGCATGGCTGCATTTCGGCCATAAGAGGGTCCTGCACCATAACGTCCTTGAGAACGAACCCCGGAATGCAGCATATCTGTGCATACGGGATAATCCGGGAATCAATACAAGCTCTCTCTCTCGGTTGCTCGGGATGAATATTGGAACCCTACGCTACCACCTAGAGATGTTATGCAGGATGGGAACGGTCGTTCCCGAGCAGAATTGCGGACGCATGGGATATTACGCCAACACGGCCGCCTGCTCCGATCTGGAACGAAGGGTGGCAGGATATCTCAACGAGCAGTCAAAGAGTCTGATACTCAATATCGTTTTGCAACACCCGGGAAGCACGAGAAAAGAGATCGCTTCCCACCTTATAATGTCGGGTGCGAACATCACCTGGCATATGAAACCGCTGCTCCGGGGCGGTATTGTCAGAGGTGAGAGGAATGGACGGTTCGTACACTACTACCTCTGCGCCGATGCAAAAGAGTGTGTACAAACCCACGGAGCGTGGAAGCCCGCGTTCTCCGAGGGGCGTGTGTCCGGTACCAGTATCTGATTGCCGTTCGACAGTTCTCCATAATTACACCGTTTGCCCCTTTTCCCGGATCACCCAGCGGCTTATCGAGGATGCGTTCAGAATCTTCGGGCGCCGCCTGCACGTCATGCATAGACGACGGTGTTGGCCCGGGCGATCTCCTGCTCGGGGAAGAGGATGAGGTGACCAGGTATCCCCCCTGCAGTCGTAATCCTGTCCGGCTGCCCGATCTCCGGGGAGACCTCGATGGTGTACCAGTAGGCCTCGGAGGAGAATGCGGCCTCTTTCAGGGGACGGAGAGATCCGTCCGCGAGGATGTACAGGTCGCCGTGGGTTTTGTTGTAGGTCATTGGACCATCGTGTTTGAACGTCGTGAGCGTTATATTGTATTCTCCGCGAGTGATATCGTCAAACTCGATCCTGTCAACCTCGCGTAATATGGTGAGGGGATGTACCCCCTGCATCGGGAAGTCAAATATCTGGTCGTTATAGTATACGTTGCCGCTCTGGGGGGCATATATCTGGTACGCGTGCCCCTCCCCGTCTACGTAGCCGATCAGGAAGAGTTCGGTACACTGCACTGTTCTGTCTTTGTCGATATACTGAGTCAGCTGGATGAGCACGGCCGACTCGTTCGAAAACGCCTGCTCCTGTACAAGCGTATTCCAGAGGTCGACCAGACCGGATCGACATTGCCGGGAGTCGATATGCATCGTTCCTTTCGTGATCTCGGGCTGCTCGGGCATATAGAGATAATGCACGAAGACGAGAGCTAAAAGGATGCTCAAGATGACAATCCGGCTTTTTTTCATAGTATCTCACGTTCAGAGCGTTTCGGCTTCGGCAGGTTTTCGTATAGATTGATTGATCTGTTGCTCATGGCTGATAGGGTTTATGCTATCGGCCGGCAGGCCTGCCTGTTCCGTCCGCAGAACCCGGTCTTCGGGTACAGGGGGTGCGCAAGTGCGGCAGTTTGGGCCTTCTTGCGTTCCGTACAGCATATGACGCCGTGAGAATGGGCTCTCTCCCGTTCCTCATCTTCCTGGGAGGGTTTAACCGTTCACTTTCGGCAAAAACCTGCTGACGTGTAAATGAATTGGAGAGAATTTCTAAATGGATCGCTGTTCAAGTCATTGTGTGGATGCAGTGAAATGAAGTCTGTAAAAAGGCAGGGGTTGCCCATCCCTGATTGACGACCGGATGACACGCCCTGCATGCCCGGAGGCAAAAAAAGATACACACTCTGCGTACTTAAACGTGTGCCTCTTCCGCATCCGGGGAAAGAAACTGGAGGAAAACACATGAAAGAGAAAATTAGAATGCAGGCATTCTCCGTGCTTCTGGCAGTACTGCTGGTGAGCGTGGGTGCCGTGGTGCCAACTGTAGCTGCACAGGTAGCCAATGAGTTTTCCGGTGATGAATCCATTGCGATAGTCACTGATTTTCGGGGGAAGGACATCTCTATGGGAGAATTTTACGAGAAAATTACTCCTGTAGAATTCTCAAAATTACCAATTGAGATACAAAACGAGTATTATAATACGAAAATGATATGGTTCAGGTTATACAGCATGATGCATCCAAACTGGAATCCCTGTTTATCGACATCCTGACGACGAGAAACGCGATACTGATGCGCCACATTTCAGATATTGATGCTAGTGGTCGGGAGATCGACTATCGAAGTGAGTCCTGGGTTGTATTCCCTCCCTATTTACGGATGCCGTACGGCGAGATTACCAGTGCCCTGTGCAAGCTTGATCCAAATGGCCAGACAGGTACGATTATCGATTATGTGTACGAGAACGATGAAGGGACCTATAATCTTAAGGCAGAGAGCAGTAAAACGGTTACAGAGTCAGGTTACTATTTCACCAATGGGGCTCACCTCTTTTATGCTCCACCAGGTTTTATCTACAGCCCATCGTTATCGCATACACAAACGAATATAATGCATGTGTCTTAGAGTGAAGATTCGTCATTTACTTGTTTATTACGCATAAAAAAAGAAGAATGGAGCAAGAAGGGTTATGAATAGTACTGGTAGAGGATGGATGATCAGCATTATTCTGCTATGCTGTATCTTTGCCAGCAATGGCATAGTGTATGCATCCGGTAGTCTGGTTGAAGATAGTGAGATCGATTCGTCACATGTCTGGCTTTCAGTGACAGATAACGAAGAAACCATACACGCAGCTTCGAAGACGTCCAATCATGGTGATACAGTGGCATATCATGGTTCATCACATTCTTTTAGCGTGTTTTATCATCCCGTTCTTCTGGCAGGTACCCTGCTCGGAGTCGCGATCTTGTTTGTCGTTGGATTTTACCTTATTCGGAGGGGGAGAGAGGGCGAAAACAAATAAAGTTGATATATTGATACCATCTACGTAATCTCAGATTATCAATCATCCTTCTTCCATCTATTTCGGCCAATTATCTTTACAATTGGTGATTGTATGCGAATAATAAGATATTTACAGATCATCCCTCTTTAGAATCGCTTCTAATTCAGGAAGGACAAAATATATCCGATACCTGCCATCCCGACGGGTTTGCCCCTGATCTGAACGGAAGGGTACTCATAGGAACCATTTATTCGAGTTAACGTGATGAAGAGACGTCCCGGATGTGTCGAGGAATTGGAGAGAATTTCTAAATGGATCGCTGTTCAAGTCATTGTGTGGATGCATTGAAATGTCGCCGCAAAAAGGCAGGGGTTGCCCATCCCTGGTTGACGACCGGATGACACGCCCTGCATGCCCGGAGGCAAAGGGAACGTACGCGTTCTATACGCTTGTAGGTATGTTTCACCTGCTTCCGGGGAAAGAAACCGGAGGAAAACACATGAAAGAAAACTTTAGGATGCGGGCATTCTCTGTGCTCCTGGCAGTACTGCTGGTGAGTGTTGCGACTGTGCCGGCGATGGCTTGCGAGCCTCTTGAACCGGGAACCTGTCCCGGTTGTTCGTTTATTAAGAGCGATGGAGTGGCAAACGACTCCACTACCGTAGTGAGTTCGGATGAGCTCACTGGAGATGCGAAAAATGCTGCAATTGCAGAGGCACTCTCGGATACTGCTGTTCGGCACCTGAAGGATGCATTGCTCGGCGATGGATTTACCCTTTCTACCGAGCAGATTCGAGTTATTAGTGGTGTTACAACGAACGAAAGTATGACCGTAACCACTACTCTTGTAACAATGCACCTCACCAAGACAGCATCCGATGAAAAAGCCTTCCTAGTGTTTGCCAGTAACGAGCTCGGGAAAGATGCGCGAGCAGTTGTTGCGCATGATGGCATGGTCTCCTACCTGAGATACGATCCCATGGGTGGAGGCCAGACGAGGGATGATGGGGTTGTATGCGACTTTTGCATGTGGGCAGTCTCTGGTGTATGTTCGGGTCTTGTATCCGGAGCATGCGCGGAGGTTTGCGGTGCTCTCTGCTTAAAACCAATGCACCCGGCATTTATTGTTATTTGTGCCGGTTCTTGTTTTGTACTATGTGAGTTCCTTGTAGCTTACGAAGCATGCAACTGGAATGCAAGGTTGG
Organism: Methanocorpusculaceae archaeon UBA456; assembly: GCA_002496395.1. Taxonomy (GTDB): domain Archaea; phylum Halobacteriota; class Methanomicrobia; order Methanomicrobiales; family Methanocorpusculaceae; genus Methanocalculus. The sequence goes on along the minus strand of DAJQ01000023.1, from coordinate 2,620 downwards.
CATGTGAAGGTGCTGGGCTATGTTGAGACCCCTCCTCACTTTTTTGCTCCTTTTTGCGGTCTCCACGGTCATCCGTTTTGCTGTTCCGATTTGGTATCCAGAATACATAGGTCAGGCAAATTTGTTGTCGTCAGTATTGTATGCATTGGCAGTGGCTCTGTCGGTTCCATTCCTGCGATCCGTTAAACTTCCTGCCGATATTCATCCTGGTGTTGGACGTTGGTATAGGTCGTTGTTGGCGGTTTTTCTCTTTGTTGCGTGCTTCCTGATAGCCTTTTACGGGAGGATGCCGTCACTTTGATGCTAGAGAGGGTGGTGAATATGGTAAGAAGTGGAGTTGTTTTCAGTTTAATCCTTGTTTCCATCATCGTTATTGCAGGATGTGTCGATGCGTATGGTGGGCTGACAGCTGATGTGATTGTCAATCGTACCTTGGCCAAGTATGAAGCAACCAATGACATGGCAGGGGAAGTTACAATTACTACAGAATTCTCCGGAGCTGAATATCTCGAATTTAAAGATTATATCCTGAAAAAACCGGCTAAGTTTAAGTTGACGGAGTTTGACTCCGGGAGCGAAACGATCTCGGATGGAAAGGATGTCTGGACTCTTGATTTGGCAAACAATGTTGTTACGGAACATTTCAGGCCCCATTCGGTAGAGGTTCCGGCTGTGATTACGGCCGGGCCGGATATTACAGGAAGTAATCAGATTCTATCGACTGGAGTTAATTGGTACTGTCTTAATGAATTCACCTTTGCAATTCCTGCTGGCGCGTCGGTGGTGTACGCATGAGGATTGATCATATCGTCAAAGAGGAATTCTTGCGCTCACTCGCAATCTACTGGATATTGTTTCTCATCATTGCTATTCCCACCGTGGGTGGCTACTTGCCGTTATCCACGGCTTCTGCATTTCCTCTGGCAGCGATCCTCACTGCAATATATTTCTGTGTCATGGTGTGGTACAGGCGGAAGGAAAATCTGCACGACCCCAACCCCATAAGCAGTCTCCATCACGCCCTCCGGTTGGGAGAACAGGGAGAGGAGAAGACGAAGCAGAGAAGAGCCCTCGTTGAGAAGGTGACCGATGCCGTCCTTGCCGTCGTGATCTTCCTGATCTATCTCTACGCGTCCCTTACATACTCCATCAACCAGGTATTCTGGCTCCCTGTCCTTGTCATCATTGGCCTGCTCCTGATGCGCATCGTCTTCATCGATGCCGGGGAGCGCCGCGTCACCCTTGCACGATCAGTTGTCTTCTACCTCATGGCAGCCGTGATCATTGTTCTGCGCTACCTTGCACTGGGGTATCCTGTTCTTCCCCTCCTCCAGGCAATCGTGCTTATTGGTGTCGTTTCTTTTCCCATCCTCTACGTCTGGGAAAGACGATCTGCCCCGAAGGGAAAGGACTGAGGGATGATGTCCTGCGGAGTGATTGATGTGTTCTGCATGCCTTGGCGAATGACGAGGGGCTCATGATCGTGAAAGCAGTGCAGGTACTTGCCGTTCTGCTCATCGCATGCACTCTGTGCATTCCTGTAGCCGCGGCCACAGCAGTCTCCAATTAATACCTGAATTACATCGAAACAGCGATGAACCAAGATCCCAATTGGCAGGATGATCCGACATTGAATCAGTATACTGAAAATTGCATCTTACATGGAGCACGATACAATATGGGCCTTGTCGATTATGTAAAGAGATAATCATGAAGGGGATCAAATGAAAAAAATCTCATTATTTATCCTGAAAGTCGTGATCGTCTTCGGTCTCGTCCTGCTGGTATCAGTACTCGGAGCGAACTGGTATATTCATGTCACCCAGCCCTCGTATCAGATGTATGAGTATACCGTGAGAATTCACAATGTATCATCATACGGGGGAAGCCCCGGAACTGATATCCTGGTTCCTCTACCCATGATTGGCGGAGAGACCGAGATCTTTCCCGCGGAGAGGGTGCAGTATAAGACGTTTGGAGACTGGAAATCGGTGCTCGTCATGACAGATGACGGCAAGATGCTTGCGTTGCAGTCGATGGATGCAAACTTCACGGATGTTTCCGCCGGATTTACCATGGCACGAGTCGTAGATGATGGCGGGATTACGAGTGACGAACTCTCCTTCTCACCAGTGATAGATGCATCCGAAAAGGCACCCGATTCACAGGGATCAGGCCAATGTTCTCCACACGCTTTGACCCTTGTATACGTGCCGGAAAGCATCCAACCGCTCTCGGACAACGCTCCCCCGCTGGGAATCGAGATAGAACTGGTGGTACTTGACTACCGTCTGTATGGATCTGTGACGGTACCGGCGGATACCAGGGGGCGAGTCCCCGTTCCGGTCCGGGCTTTCACCCGCAGGTCGTCGACTGAGGGCGGTGGGCTGAACTGGTCGTGTGTCACCTGAGTGCAGACATTGATGCGGTGTGGTGAAAACAGGGGCATATGGCGGAAGGTATTGGGAAATTGGATATCGGGACGCCGACGACTTTTGACGGATTCGGGTAGTATTTCGAAGTGATTTTGCCCTCATAACTGACTGCCACCAGATATGTGCTGATCTGTTCACCTGTCTTGGGATTAAAGACCTGAATATACACAATATAGGAGATCTCT
>DAJQ01000025.1 GCA_002496395.1 Methanocorpusculaceae archaeon UBA456 | reverse complement strand
CCCCCTTCACCTGAAGGGGGGAGTGAGGATCGCATGGGGATACTCGATACTATACCTGCATCTCCTGAGTGAAAACGAAGGGGAGGCAGCAATGGAGATGTGAGAGGAACCGGGATTCCATTATTTGATATTTCTTCATGATAGAAAGGCAGAAGAAATTTATATTCCTGATAGTATATAGTTCATAGAAGAGATTGTATTCATTCCGTATTCCTAAACCGGGTATGAGTCAATAACTGTTTGTTCATGATCGGGTGAAGAGAGCATGCTTCGGACATTCAGAGCACGAATCAAAGATAATTATGTCGAGTGGGATAATGATACAGAGAGGCGTATTCCAAAGCATTCACCAGTTCCTGTTTTGATCACAATAGTGGATGATCTGATTACTCCAGTTGAAGATAGTCCTGCAGAACGGGGTAAAAAAATGGCTGCTGCGCTGAATACATTGTCAACTATGCATGTATTCCGCGAGATCGATGATCCCGTTACCTGGCAACGTCATATTCGCCAGGATAGACGATTACCTGGCAGACATGATGCTGATTGATAGCAATATTATCATCTACGCAACGCAGCCAGAATATTATGATTTAAGGAATTTTATTGAGATTAATGCACCTTTTATATCTGCAATAAGCTATGTGGAAGTTTTGGGATATCATAAGCTGACTGAACCAGAGAAACAATTTCTGGAAATATTTTTTAATTCGGCACGTATAATGCCTATATCTCAGAAAGTTTTAGATGCTGCAGTCAAACTCCGCCAACAAAGAAAAATCACATTGGGTGATGCTTTTATTGCCGGTACTGCTCTGGCATATGATCTTGAGCTGGTTACCCGAAATATCCAGGATTTCCAGTGGATTGAAGGTCTCTCTCTCCACAATCCAATTGAAAGATAATAAAGCACCACGTTCTCAATCGACGACGAAATAATGCACACTATCCTCACAAGCGAGGAGTAGTACAGCCCTCGTGAACAAGCGTTAACGAATATGGGACGTACAGGGAGAGCAGCTCTCCGGAATATTATACCTGGATACCTGCCCTGACGAGAGCATCTTCGAGAGAAGAGAGCTTCTTTTTGATCTCCCTGAATTCATCTTCAAGATACCTTCCAGTATCTTTTCTCAAACCGACAATCTCTTCTTTCGTCTCCCTTCCAATCTCAAGCATCTGATCCTGTTTGTCCAGCATTCGGTCCTGCTTTTCCAGAGTCATGTTGTGCNNGATTAAGACTCTGATCCATCTTATCCAGAGCGACAGTTTGCAGATTGACACTCTGATCCATCTTCCGATCTATATTATGGAGCACTTTTCCTGCATAATCCATCCGTTCAAATGTCTCATCCTGAATATCTCCACGGATGATCTCAAATCTGCTGAAGGCTCCGGTTGGTTCTTCCCAGGTTATTTGAAATGACTGGACGGCTATTGGTCTCTGAATGATATTGATCTTCTTGATCAGATCCAAAAGATCGTTCTCTTGCCCTTCTGCAACGATCTCAACCTCACCGGTATCAAGATTCTTCACATATCCCGAGATATCCATCCCAAACGTCTCTTCGAAGACATGGTCACGATATCCTACTCTTTGGACACGCCCGTCTGCAATAGCGACAAAACGTTTCATCTTATAATACTATAGAGAGGGTTGTATTAAAATAGTTTCTTCTGGCTCATGTATCGACAAGGGTACTGACGAAATGGCTGCCTGGTGGAAGATGCCGTACGCACCCCCGACACGTCGTATTTCGTTGGCCCATCGTATCCTGGGAATTAATCAGGCCCATAGTAAATATAAGCGTCTATAATTCAAAATTCGGACAGCACTGTTTTTTTGAGGGTGAGAAGGGAAATGGTAGTGGATGTGAAACGAATCCCGCCCCCCCCGGAGGGGCGAGGGNNNATACCAACAAGCGCTTACAGGTCACATCATCTCTCTGATTGTATCTGTTGCCCTGTGACACTCCGCCAGCAGGCAATCCCCCTGCCTCCCTTCACCTGAAGGGAGAGTGAGGATAGCATGTGGGTCCGGATAAATCGCGGGGAGCACCGGCAGCAGTACCGGGAGGGAAGTAAGCCCATGGAGCAGCGGTAGAGAAGATAGTTGGGATGCGACCTGCAGGTGAGCTCCGGTTTTCTGTGGGATGAATGGGAGCAGCAGGGCGCGGTAATTTGTTTCAGGTGTCATTCATTTTTCAACACCAATTGAAATGGCAATAAAGGAACACAAGAGGCTCTTGACACACTCCCACGAGAAAGATAGTAAGCTTTCTGTTGCTATGATCGTAAGACTGAGGATGAGGCAAAGAAAAATCACAGAAGCAATTGAACTCCAGCTCAGTGCGTTTACTTGTGATGGTATTCCATTACATCTGAAGCCAAGAGCGAAAGAGACGTATGTAGCCATTAATTTATACCCAATCCCGAATATGTAGTATGATTGGATCATTCCAGCGAGGAACTCCTAGCTTACACTCAATAGCTATTTGTGGAGAATCTGGAGGGGTATCGTGAAAATTTATCTTGATGTATGCTGCTTATGCCGACCATTCGATAACCAGGCAATGAATCGTATTCACCTTGAGTCTGAGGCGATTAAAGAGATCCTGTTACGATGTACAACATGTGACTGGACCTTGGTAACAAGTGATGCCATTCGATATGAGATCTCACGAATTCCTGACATGACATTAAAGAGAAAAGTAGAGCAACTTGCGGCTATAGCAACCGAGCATGTTCACATCACAAAAAAGATCTCAGAGCGATACTTTTCGTTTGTAGGGTTGGGTTTCGATTCTGCGGATGCTCTGCATCTTGCATGTGCTGAATCCATAGGTGCAATTATGCTTACAACAGATGACGCACTTATAAAAATTATTAAGAGCAACAAGGATAAGATATCTCTTAAAGTTATAAATCCGGTTGAATGGCTAATGGAGGAGAGCAGATATGCAGACCAAAACATTGAATGAAATTCATAAGCAGGGAATTGATGCACTGGTACAAATACTTGGTCCGGTTGATGCAATTCGTTTCCTCCAAATATATGATCCTGGTGCCGGTGATTACACCAAAGAACGGAAACAGTGGCTGGAATCAGATCCGGAAAAATATATGGCGGCTGTCATTGCCCATAGTGCAAAAAGTCAAAAAACTTGATGCATACAACAAAAACTGCTATAATGCAGCATCTTCTTAATACCTATCTTTTACTCCCCTCAGGCAGTTCCTGCAAACCTGCGCTTACAGCTAGCATCCATCTCTCTATCGCATCTGCTTTCCTGTGACACTCCCCCCGCAGGCAATCCCCCGCCCCCCCTTCACCTGAAGGGAGAGTGAGGATAGCATGTGGGTCCGGATAAATCGCGGGGAGCACCAGCAGCGGTACCGGGAGGGAAGTAAGCCCATGGAGCTGCGATATAGGAGATGGTAGGTGTGCGATTGCAAGCTGGCCACCGGCTTTGTGTGGGATGAATGGGAGCGGCAGGGCGCGCCAACCATTGATATTCTGCATATACAGAGAATTATTACAACAGCATGAGCGCGGGAGCGCTTCCATCCTCAATTGCGGGGGGATCAGCCCCGTTCGGTGGCCGCAAGGCCGCCTACCCTGAGAACCGGAGGGGGTAGGCGGTGCCCCCCGGAGGGACGAGGGGTCAGTTCATGCAGTGAAACAGGTGGTACATAGTACTTCGGACATTCAGAATATTAAGTAAACCCTGAAAAAGCCTCAGAGCACCCGCTTTTTACAGCCCGCCATCAATCCACGCCACATACCGCCTGAGCCCCTCGTGAATCCGCACCTTCGCAGACCACCCAAGGCCCTGCTCCGCCTTCGCAGCAGCTGCCCAGGTGTCCTGCACATCACCCTTCTGCTCATCAGCATACTCGATCCTCGCCGTTTTGCCTGTTGCACCCTCAATGGCGGCGATCAGGTCCCGGACGCTGATCCGGTTGCCGCCGCCGATATTGAAGGTCTCTCCCAGGTAAGCCGGTTTTCCAGACAGGGGCGCAGCAAGGGCGGCCGCGACATTCGCCTCCACCGCATCATCGATATAGGTGAAGTCGCGGGTCTGGGTGCCGTCGCCATAGATGGTGATCGGATCGCCCTTCTGGATGGCCCGGACGAACTTGTTGATCCCCATGTCGGGCCGCTGCCGGGGGCCGTAGACCGTGAAGTACCGGAGCGAGACGGTTGGCACGCAAAAGTTCTTCCGGTAGAGGTAGCAGAGGTGCTCGGCGGCGAGCTTCGAGACGCCATAGGGGGAGACGGGCTGCACCATCCGGTCCTCACGCATCGGGAGCTCGATGTCGCCATAGACCGAGGATGAGGAGGAGTAGACAAAGCGTTTCAGCCGGGGGGAGGCGGTTGCATCTGTTGCATAGAAGTCCAGCAGCCGCTGGGTCGCCTGGATGTTATCGCGGGTATAGATATCAAAGCTCCTGCCCCAGGATGCCCGGACACCGGCCTGGGCGGCGAGGTGGAAGACATAGTCGACCACAGGGAATGCATCCATCTCCACGATATCCTCTTCGATGAGGGTGAACCGGGGGTGCTGCATGGCAGCGGCAAGGTTCTGCTCCTTCAGCTCCCGGGCATAGTAGTCAGAGAACCGGTCGATCCCGATCACCTCAAACCCGTCTGCCAGCAGCCGGTCGGTGAGGGTGCTCCCGATGAACCCGGCACACCCGGTGACGAGGGCCTTCGGCACGTTATCTGAATCACCCTCTATTTCCTTCTTCGATGCTTCCATGTGTATATGCAACTTTATCCTTGCCTCCATATCTTTCTTTCAGTGACTCTTCTCCAATCTGCAAACGGTTTTTCTATCTATATCGAACGCACCCGGAGACTATAGTCAGGGTGAGGTTGGATAAGAGCTGTCACAGAGACTCTTCAACCTTCCCGGGGGGGCACCCCTCAATCCCCCCACCAGTTCTCGGGGGGGCGATCTACCGGCCACCGGGCAGGGCTCTTGTCAGTACATCAGACGATCTCTTGCCCGCAAATGAGAGAAGACAGAAAAAGCCAGATCAGCTCATTTCACTTTCGCCTCCCGCTCCCGACTTTTATGAGGGGATCTGACAGAATACTCATTAATCAGTGCCTCTCTCCCTTCCTGTCAGGAGAGTTTTCCCCGTCACTCTGGAAGAAAACAGTGGAGAGCTGCTCCGGGCATTGATGATCGTTCAGGAGAGCTCAACGTAAGAGAGCAGGTTAAGATCAAGGGAGTGTGAAAACAATCACAGATTCAGATCACCCGTATAAGCGCCTTTTTAGCCATAAAAAGATGATGGCAGACCTCATCTCAGGATTTCTCCATCCCGAATTTGCCTCTGCCTGTGACTTTTCGACACTGAAGCGGTGCAATGGCAGTTATGTAACCGACGATCTCAGGGAGCGTGAAGATGACCTCATCTGGAGTGTGAGGTATGGTGACCGGACACTGGTCATCTATCTGTTGATAGAGTTCCAGTCTGCGCCGGATCCGACGATGCCGATCCGGATCATGTCGTATATGGCGCTCCTCTGGCAGGATCTGATCAGAACCGGCCGGATCTCATCCAGGGGATCGTTGCCCGGGATCATACCGATTGTGCTCTACAATGGTGAAAGTACCTGGGATGTGCCGACCGATATCAGTGAAACCATCCTGATGCCGGATCCGTTGCTCAAGTTCAAGCCGTCAGTTCCGTACCTGGTGGTTGATGAACTCCGGCTCTCGGTTCACCATCTCGTCGAAGTGAGGAATCTTGCCGCCAGCCTGTTTGGCCTTGAGCAGTTATCTGGAAGTGATGATCTCTTCCTGCTCGGGGAACGGCTGAACGCATGGATGAGGAAGAACCCGAATCTCGATTCGATGCGCCGGGATTTCCTGATATTCTTTGAGAATACCTTAAAGACAGATGAAGATAATAATCTACCAAATCCATTTAGTGGGGATCCCATGTTACAAGAAAGGGTAAAACGATGGAAAGCTGAGCTGAGGGCAGAAGGGGAAGCAAAAGGGAAAGTTGAGGGAAAAGTAGAAGGGAAAGTTGAGGAGCGGAGGACACTCCTTCGCCGGATGAAGGGATTTGGGATGTCCATCAGTGAGATTGCAGAGGTCACCGGATTGCCGGAAGAGGAGATCCGCCACCTGATCTGAATCTCCTCTTCTGAGCCACACCCCACACTCGATCTCCCGCCGCTGCCCCCCAGTGAGATGCTCATTCCCCATCCCTGGAGAAAGGGCATAATCAGCGATCTCATCCGGAACAGATCCGGCGTCCCATGCTGATGCCTGTCGTCACTTCGCGGCGACCCCAAACCATACAATCGGCGCTCATTCAAGATTGCCCGCATGCACTGATCCATCCTGAACCCCCATGATATCCTTACACCCCCTTCAGGTGAAGTGGGCAGGGGGGTTTACCTGAAGGAGGAGTGCCATGGGGCAGCAGATGTGTTCAGGGTGATGGAAGCGGATAGTAAGCGCACTGGGTGGCAGGAGTTGCCGGGGGAAATTAAGGATCTGATCAACGAGCGGAATTTGCAGTCAGGAATCCAAAGT
>DAJQ01000024.1 GCA_002496395.1 Methanocorpusculaceae archaeon UBA456 | reverse complement strand
GTTGGAACACCTTCTGCTACTTATGAACCGGATTGAGAAGTTACAATCAGCAAGATAGTTGCAATCCTTGTTTTGTTGGAACACCTTCTGCTACGTTGGTACTACGATGGAGAGAGGGAATGTTGCGATGTTGCAATCCTTGTTTTGTTGGAACACCTTCTGCTACAAATATGCGTCTTCCAACTACATCAGGTCGCATATTGGTTGCAATCCTTGTTTTGTTGGAACACCTTCTGCTACGGTTGTTCTTTGTCCCGGTAACGACAAATCGGCCATATTTGTTGCAATCCTTGTTTTGTTGGAACACCTTCTGCTACTGTGAAATTCGATGGGTTAGCAGGAGATATTGAGATTGTTGCAATCCTTGTTTTGTTGGAACACCTTCTGCTACGAGTATCGACTATGTGTTTCGATAAAATCTGTGGAGTTGCAATCCTTGTTTTGTTGGAACACCTTCTGCTACAGGGTCAAAATTAGTTTTTTTTGGCTATAATCTTTTCTATAGCCTCCGATTCTTCGGAGTATATAAAGCGGACGAGGTTCGGGTTCATAGTCCCCCCGAATCCAGATAATACATCATTAATTTCTCCGGTTTGTATTCCGAACAATCTTCCTGCTTCTTCTTTTAAGTGAACCTTACCGACACGTACTCATTCCTTTTCCGAGATGAAAAGGTAACAGATACTAATCGAAACTTATTACTTGCCCGAATACAATGTGGAAGTGTGGAGCCCAAAGTACAAACATTGGTTTATGCCGCCCTTCTTCATGATATTGGAAAGTTCTATCAGCGGACAGGGTTAGCGCATGGAGATGAATTTGGGTCGCTCACGGTAAAGGATCATGGTTTCAGTGGCGCGCACGCCAAATGGTCAGCTGATCTGATCAAGTCTGTTTTTCAGAATAATGAAATTGCGGATCTTGTCCTCCATCATCACGCTCCCGAACAGTCGCAACATCGTGAGATGGCAGATATTCTTCAAAAATCCGACCGGATATCAGCTGCAATCGATCGCAGCAAACGAGATTTTGGGGAGAAAGGTGATCCAAAGAAAGAACATCTCTGGAGCATCTTTACCCAGATATCACTCAGGGGAAAGGCACAGGCTGCTTCATTGAAGTGGCATCATCAACTGGGTGTCCTTTCACCGACACGGGATCTGTTTCCCACAGATGAACCCGATCCCTATCACTGGAACAATGAAGCGGCGTACCTTCGCCTCTGGAAGGAATTTGTCGATGAGTTATCGGTGGCAGGAAACCCTCCTCATCCGACTACGCTCCTTGCTCTTCTCCGTAAGTACACCTCAACCATCCCCTCGGCAGCATATGTTGACTACCCCGATATCCCGCTCTATGATCATGCAAAGACAACAGCAGCACTTGCCTCCTGCCTCTGGCTTTCAAAAGAAGCATCTCCGTTCCTGCTTGTGCAGGGTGACCTCTCGGGAATCCAGAGTTTCATCTTCAATGTTTCAACACCGGAAGCCGCCCGGAAAGGAATGGCCAAGCGGCTGAGGGGCAGATCGTTCTGGCTCTCGCTCCTTGCGGATGCTGTTGCAGAGGATATGATCAAGACCTCGGCAGTATGTGAAGCAAATGTCCTCTGGAATACTGGTGGGAATTTCCTTCTTCTTCTTCCAGATAACGCCAGAACGAGAGAGGCAGTGGAGCATATTACCAGATCTGTCAACGAGGGCCTGCTGAATGAGACCGATGGCAGGCTGTATCTTGCTGTTGGGACACTCGCTGTTTCTGAAGAAGAAATTAAAGACTTTGCCGGGTGCCTTGAACGCCTTCATCTTGAAACCTCACGTAAGAAAATGCGAAAATTTTCAGAATGTGATCTGACTGCAGATCCATATGGAGATGTTAGAAATATCGAGGGTTTCTGTCCAATCTGTGAACACCCTCTGTCTGATACCCGTTCCTGCCCGATGTGCCGCCAGCATGAAGATATCGGCCGCGATCTGGCTCACGCGAAATTCTTTAACAGGGGTAAGAATCTTGACTATGGCTTCTCCGAGTATGGCCTATCCTCATCATATGCCCTGACAGATCAGCCAATACGAGAGCCGGATATCTTTACTGCTGCAATCAACAGTACGAATTTCCTTGTGAGCGGGGTGTATGAGCGGAGTTTCATTCTCCTTGGCAACAGCGTTCCGCTCCATAAGCACCGTATTTTGACTTTCAGCGAGATGGCACAGATTGCCCGTGGTGATCAGAAGCTCGGCCTGATTAAGGCGGATGTGGATAATCTCGGAAAAATCTTTGCGCTCGGGCTTGAGAGGGAGAAGCGTTCCATATCAAGAATCTATACGCTCTCATCACAATTTGAGTTCTTCTTCAGCGGGTACCTCAATGAGATCTGTAAGGAGTATGGTGTGTATGAAGATCTCTGTCCCGAATGCCGATCAGGTGCCCGTGAGATCAGAATTGAACGGGAGGTGGAGGATCAGGAGAGCGGGGATTTGAGAAATGTTGTCTGGACAGCCTATGACTGTGATGATCCCTGTGAGAGATGCCAGCGGTATTTCATCCCGACGCTCTATATCACCTTCTCAGGCGGGGATGATCTCCTGATCATCGGGCCATATGATCATATCATACGGTTTGCTGACCATCTTAGGAAGGAATTCTCTGCCTTTGTCTGCAAAAATCCGGATATCACCCTTTCAGCAGGTATCGTTGCCGTTCCGCCACGAATGCCGCTTGCCCATGCGGTGAAGGCAGCAGAAGATCATCTCAAAAAGGCGAAGAAGGCATTGGAAAAGGATAGGGTTTCGATCTTCGGAGAATGCCTGCCTTGGTCTGATCGGTCTTCTGAAAAGGGATACTCATCCCTGCTTTTACAGGGAGAGTTGATGGAGAAGGCATTGGTTGATGGATCTATCAGCCGGAGTTTTCTGCATAACGTACATAGCATATGGGAAATGGCATTTGCAAAATGCGACAGTATCCATGAAAACGATAAGAAAACCGCAGAAAGAACCCGGATTAAACGCTATCTTCCGTACCTGAAATACCAGATTGCACGGAATGTAAAGAGCAGTGAGAAAAAACGGATTGAAGAGATGATCGTCCCGTCTTTTGGATGGGCTCGCTTTCCGATTCAATGGACGATAATGAGAACAAGGAGGAAGTAAATGTCAAACGGTTTATATGGTAACCAGAACCAGGGGCGTTCTGGATCGAGGAATTTTGGATCACGGCCGAGGGAAGAATATTCTCCCCCTGCATTTATGGAGGAAATTAAAAAAGTCGTAAATCTCGATGAACTGAGTGTCGATACAATTGCCAAAGAAAATGGTATTGCTGAGCTTGCCGCTAAGGAGTTTAAAAAAGCCCAAAAAGAACTAAAAACGACTCAACTAAGGAAGTTTTTCAGTCAGGCCAAGTTAATCGAAGCAAATCTGAAGGAGAAGGGCTGGGATGCAGTCAGTGCTGATTTTGCGATGCTCCGTCCAATTCTTGCGTATGCAAAGGGGAGAAAGGTCATCCCCGACTCATACTATACGTTCATGACGCTCTGTATGGGAAAAGTGGTGGCACAAGATGGGAATGAGGAGCAGACGAAGAAAAATTATACCCGGTTCATTCAGATTCTGGAATCGGTGGTTGCATATCAGAAATATTATGATGATAAAAGGGAGTGATTGGAATGATTGAATTTGAAGAGAATTACCGGATATCCGGAGAGATCGTTTGTAAAACCGGATTGCATGTCGGTGGATCAGCGGATACGCTTGGAATCGGGGGTTCTGACAGTCCAGTCATTCTTGACCGGCTCAGGAATATTCCGTATATTCCAGGCTCCTCACTCAAAGGAAAGATGCGATCAGCCCTTGAGCTGAAATACTCCGGGAAATGGTTAGACAAAAATACCGGGGAAGTTCATGGTAGTAAATGTACTGATCTGAATTGTGATCTCTGCACAACATTTGGCAGAGGGGCAACTGATAAGATCAAATCAGGCCCGACACGGTTGATTGTCCGGGATGCATATCCAACCGAAGAAACCACCCTCTCATGGAAAGATAAGGATGGCATTGCCCATGGAACAGAGATTAAAGGTGAGAACTTCTTAAACCGGATCACTTCAATGGCCACCCCACGTTTCATTGAGCGTGTGCCAGCGGGATCGGTATTTGCATTCGAGATGATCTTCTCGGTCTATTCACCAGATGATCGTGCCCGGCTGAAGCTCGTCCTTGAGGCGATGAGCCTCCTTGAGGATAGCTATCTTGGAGGAAGCGGCACGCGGGGCTATGGGAAGATCGAATTTCAAAATCTTTCCCTCTCGGTAAAGACGCCGGATGCGTATCGTGAAGGAAAGGATTGGGAACAATCTTCTGTTGCAGAAGGAAAGATGACAGCACGCGAAATCCTTGCAGCCCTCTGAGCCAGGAGAATTGGATATGCGTGCAGTCTATCTGAGACCGCGATCGCTCTTTCCGGGATCGCTCCCCTCAAATACCCTCTTTGGTGCGATATGCCATGCAATGGCTGACCTGGGGGGTCCGTTGGATGAGCTCATTGCAGAGTATGCTTCCTCCCCCCCGTTCCTCATCAGCTCGGCATTTCCTTTCATTGAAGGGGATGGGAGAAGCGGAAAGATCCATTTTCTTCCAAAACCTATCCAGCCGATCACAAAGCTGCCTGATCCAGAGTTGTTTGATGCAGCCAAGAAAGTGAAGAACATATCACTTCTGTCTGCTCCTCTCTTCTCGGCACTCTTGAAGAAGGAGATGACAGCCGATGCCCTCATAGAAATAATCGATCAATACACTATCAGATATGGAATGTGTTATGAAAGAGAGGAAAACCGGGATTTTGAGATTGAACAGGCCGAGATTCCACATAACAAGATTAACCGCCTCTCATCTGCATCCGAGGCATTCTTTGCAACCAGCGGGTATCGGTTTAAAAATGCCGGCATCTATTTCCTGATTGATATAAAAAACCAGAAGTGGGAGTCTGAGGTTTTGGGTGCTATACGGCTGCTGGAAGATCGCGGTTTTGGCCCGAAGATCTCCTCCGGAGGTGGGCAATGCTCCATAAATATTGAAGACTCTGATATTCTCCCAAAGACAAAGGGCAACCGGATTATGACACTCTCCCGCTATTCACCATTGAATTTTGGTGATCTGGGAGCAGAGACCTATTATGAACTCTGCCGGATCAGAGGAAGAAGTGCCGATGGTGTGATGAAGAAGCCGGTGATGATGCTTGGAGAGGGTTCCGTCTTCCCTGATACCGGCAGCCCATTCTATGGTAAAATCGCCAGGGTGCGGGATGATCCCCCTGTTGTTGAGTATGGTTATGCATTCCCCGTCCGGTTTGGAGGTGCTGCATGAGGCTTGAACTGAAGACCACAACGCCTGTACATATCGGTACCGGCGAAAAGTATGGTGGTGCTGAAATCTATAAGGCAGACACAGGTTTTGTGCGGACTTCTGTCTCGGATATTGCCCGGAATCTGGAAGGGAAGATATATGAAGAGTTTCTCTCAGATCTTGAGGAGCCGGGATTCAGGCTTGATGAGTTTCTTTCACGACATCCCGGAGTAAAGCCGAGAGAGCGGTATCTATTGAAATCTCCGGTAAATGCCATATCTGATGAGGTCAGGGAGTGTATCAAAACCGGCTTCGATATCCCCTATATTCCGGGTTCAAGCCTGAAGGGGGCAATCCGGACCGCTTTGATCTGGCAGGCATGTAAGGATTCTAAAGCGTTCCCGCCGGATTCCTGGGGGGAAAAAAGGCAGAATAAGAAGTGGATCGGTGCGGATTTCTTCAACGATATTCTGAATCTGAAATCAGGGAAGTATGATCCAAAATATGACCTTCTCAGGTTCCTTGAAGTTTCCGACTTCATGCCGGTGACACCTCATATGCATCTCCTTGAAGTGAAGACATGGTCTTTAAAAAACCCGGGGATGGAACAAAAACCATTCAGCATCTACTGCGAGACACTCTGGTCTAAGTGTGAAGGGACGATTACGTTATCCCCGGCTATCGCTCAAGCACGTAACCACAGTGATTATACTCTTCTACAGAAGAAGCTCCCGCTCCTTGGTATTACTGAATCTGATCTGACAGGAATCGATGATTCCGCACAACACGAAAAGGCCGAGCAGAAAGTGATCACCCACCTGAAAAAGATCATGAGGGAGTTTATCGGTGCGGCTCTTGAGCATGATCTGGCACTCTGCTCTGTAAAAGGTGGTGAAGAGTTGCAAAAAGAGATCCAGAGAATGCAGGGTGAGCACCAGAAAAAGGATCTCATCCGGCTTGGCTTTTCGATTGGTACTACCTACCAGACGGTGATGGATCTCATTGAAGAGCGGAATCCCGGACTTGCCGCTGATCTGATTACTGCCATGAGGCTTGGACGATATCCGCGTTATAGTGATTCTGATTCCGTATCTCCCCCGTATCCAAAGAGTATCGAGTTCATAACCCACAAAATGGAGATGCCCGGGTGGGTTGAATGGTAACTCTATTCATGACAGTCGGCACCGGGGTAGGAGAAGATCGCCTGGAGCGCATGCGGAATCTTGCCCATGGGCTTGCGCATGGTATTGCGTATCTGAAAGCCGATCAGCTGGTCTTCTTCGGATCAGAGGAGAGCCATCCGATGATCGAGCATATACGGGAATGCTACGTCCAAAAAAACGGTCAGGATCTTCCTCCGCATACCTGGATTCTGCTGAAGAATATCGATTCTTTTTCTGACTGTTTTGAGCAGGTACGTGATGAGATCCGAAAGAGGGGAGGTGAAGAGATCCGAATCGATTATACGTCCGGGACAAAGACGATGACGATGTCAGCGGCGATTGCCTCAATGCTACACCAGAAACCCCTGACTTTCATTAACGGTAAACGAGGTAAAAATGGTCTTGTCATTCTCGGAACAGAGAGCGTATCAGAACAATCGCTCTACCTCGCCTACAATATTGCCATCCGTGATACAGCGATTGCCGAGTTCAATGCATACCGGTTTGATTCTGCGATTGCATCACTGAAGAAGCTGGTTGCAGAAGAAGATAAGAAGGATCTCCTGATAATTGCCGAAGCTTATCGTCTCTGGGACAGGTTTGATCATGCTGGGGTAGTGGCTCGTTTTGACACTATTCACGACAAGCGTTTCTCTGAAAACAAGGGTTTTGTCAAGCAACTCCATACGGCAACTGATCCAAAATTAAAGTATAGGCTGATGTTAGCCGACCTTCTGAATAATGCCGGACGCAGGATTGAGGAAGGAAAATATGATGATGCAACAGCCCGCCTCTACCGTGCCGCCGAGCTTGTCACGCAGATCCGGCTGCTTGAATATGGCATTGATGATATCAATGGCACAATCAGGCTTGATATGCTGAAGAAAACGAAGATAGCTCCCGAATTCTATGCACGTTGTGAGGGCAGGGCTGACCCTGAAGGGCGTTTAAGGCTTGGGATCCGCGATAAGTTCGGGCTTCTTGAAGCGCTTGGCTGGACCCGTGCGATGCGGATCTATGAGTCGATTGCCGATGATCTGACAAAAAGAAATAGCTCAATTCTGGCGCATGGAATTATACCTGTATCTGAAGATGATGCTAAACGCCTGTATGAGAAGATCCGAAATCTCTCGAACGAGTCCTGTGGGAAAAACGATCTCCAACCCATGATCCTACGATCAACCTTTGTGAAACTATGACATTTCCTGTACTCTATTGTGTCCTGAAGACCGACCGTCCCGTCATAGAGAGCGGAGCTATGCTCCGGGGGTGTATTGCAGGAAGGCATCCCGACCGCCCACTTCTCCATCACCATGCACCGGCACTCATCTACACATATCCGAAGGTACAGTACCGGGTGATTGAAGGAACGCCTTCTATTCTTGGAATTGCTGAAGGGGCAGAGGAGGTGAGATCCATTGTCGGGGAGATCGATGAGCTGACCCTTGGACAGAACAGGTACCGTGTTGACCAGAAGGTGACCTATGATATCAAAGGGTCACTCTATCCGGTGCGTGATCTCAGGTCATACAGGTTTACTTCTCCCTGGATCGCCCTTAATGAGAAGAATTACGAAAAATATCAGTTGGCAGAGGGATGGAAGGAGAAGAAGGATCTGCTGAACAGAATTCTCATTGGCAATATCCTCTCGATGGCGAAAGGGCTTGATATTGTGATCTCACGTGAGATCCGGGTCCGAACGCATCTTGATCCAGTAATTATCCATTACAAAGGTATTGCGATGACCGGCTTCAACGGGGAGTTCCAGGCAAATGTCGTCATACCTGAATTTTTTGCTCTTGGAAAAGGGGTTTCCCAGGGATTTGGGACCGTTATCCCTGATCGTTCCAGTTCCGTTTCCCGAGAAGGATCGAGAGGAACTTCCGGCCATACGGAGTGAGGTTCTGCTCCTGCCCACTCTTTTCAAGAATGCCATGCCTTATCAGCTGTTCTGCGTCACTATAGGCAAGCCGCTCCCCGGTGCCGAAGCATGTCCTGACAAGGTATCCAATATGATTAGTAGGATAGGGAAGTGTTGGTATTCTTACAACCTGGTATGAGGTTCTGGGTGGGAAGAGGATTTGATCAAAGGTTTCGCGGTGCTCTTCATACATTGCAATCCCCTCTTCGCGTGATTGCACCTCGTCAAACATCCCGATCTCACGCCTGTATCGTTCAAGAAGGGTGTTCATATGCTGAATTTCAGGGTTGACAACTGAGAAAACACCGTCCGCACCAAGGATCTGTCCGATGAGTGTCAGTACAACGGACATATTTTTCCTGCCCCCGGTGATATTCAGGTAAATCGTATCGCACTTATGCTCATCTCGTTCCTCACGAAAGATCCTGGCTGCCTCTGCCATGAATCGAAGTGTATCATCCTCAGATGCGACATCATCAAAAGGTAGGATCACGGGGTGGATTCGGAGCCACTGGTATCTGAGAGAGAGACCAGCATCGAGAAACTTGGTCCCTGCAAGGACAAAATCATCCTGAGTGGCAAGTATTACAAGATCGGATATAGGTTCCCCTATGCCGTCGATGAAGCTGCTGACGGCGGGGGGGCTCATACCGACAGGAGCGATGACTGCTGTCTTCATATGATCAGTCTCTTCTCTCCCCTTCCATGATGAATGCTTGCTTTTAGATGAGTGGTGAACCTTGTTTTGGTGGAACACCTTCTGCTACCTATCTCACCGATTCGGACATTGCCTATTCGAGCTTTGTTGCAATCCTTGTTTTGGTGGAACACCTTCTGCTACGATCGGCTCAAAACCCTGTAATTCCCTTTCTTTTTTGTTGCAATCCTTGTTTTGGTGGAACACCTTCTGCTACAGCAGGTCGCGCACATCAGTACACGCGGGAAGACCGTTGCAATCCTTGTTTTGGTGGAACACCTTCTGCTACTCCAATATTCGGCTACCTTCTCTGCCTTTTCCGTATCAGTTGCAATCCTTGTTTTGGTGGAACACCTTCTGCTACAGTTGCTGCTGGACGTATATATGATGTCCTCTCATCAGTTGCAATCCTTGTTTTGGTGGAACACCTTCTGCTACGAGCTTTATGGTAAAGAGAATCAAATCGAGCGGGAAATGTTGCAATCCTTGTTTTGGTGGAACACCTTCTGCTACTGTCCGGACAGGCAGAGACGGTGGTGGAGCACATCTGTGTTGCAATCCTTGTTTTGGTGGAACACCTTCTGCTACAGGGTCAAAATTTGTTCTTTTTGGCTATAATACTTTCTATGGGCTCCAAATTTTTGTACTATATAAAGCGGACGAGGTTTTTCACCATATTTATCTCTATTTATTGATTGATGGCTGATATGGGCATATGGGAATTTTCATTCATGATCCACTTCATTAATGATCCCCTCCCATTCACCAGTCCACATGATCTTCAAAGATACCAGAACCTAAGACCTCACCATCACTCTGCGTTCCAACCCGGTCGTTTGATTCACCTATTGCCACTACTCACCCCTTACAGGATCACAAATGCCTGTTTCCTGTAGGTATCTTCATCAAATGTCCTTCCAATGACTATCTTCTCATTAAGGCATGAGTCACAGAGGGAAAAGAGCAGGACACTGTCAGCTTCAGTCTTGTCATCTGATGAATAACCTCCGAATATCCCTTCAATTCGTGAGCCCAGCTTTTTCATGCGGGCAGTTGACAACTCTCCAAAGAAGATGCTCTTCTGGAACCTGGTCAACCCATCGTCCATGCAGGCATCGGCGATCTGCTGGCGGAGTTTGTTGGAGGTAATGTCGTAAAATACCCAGACGAACATTACCGCCACCGATGAATATAGGGTGTACAGTGCTTCCCCTCATTGATCATGTGCACGACTGATCTCATGGTATTCAGAATCAGCTGTGTAAAGGTCGTATTGATCCCATGGATCTCTCGCTCGCTTGTGAGCCGCCCAATGACCTCCCCGATGATCACCTTCCGTGCATCCTGTGTCAGGAGTCCTTTCTCATCGAGATTGGATGAAGATATCCGTCCTCTTACAGCAAGGGTGATTATTACCCGATCAATGATTGGCTGGCGGAACTGCTCGATTACATCATACACAAACGGGGTTTTGCCATACCTGTCGGCATGCAGAAAACCGATTCCGGGGTCGAGTCCCGCGATCAGGCATGCTTTCTCAACCTCGTGGTAGAGGATGCCATACCCATAATTCAGGGCGGCATTGAATACATCACCTGCCGGGCGGTGTGTCCGCGATCCCAAATATACGTCTGATGGCAGTACATGGGTGAGAGCCTGAAAGTACCGCCGTGACGCCTCTCCCTCAATTCCCCGCAGGTGGGGCGCGTCACCCGGGAGGATTCCTGTTTGTTGAAGGTGCGTAGCAGAGAGTACAATAGCCTGTCCTTCATCGATAAGAATAGCCTCGTTCTTTCGACGTCCAATAGCTTGCAGAAGCAGTCCCATATTCTGTATCTTTGCAGAAATGATCCGGGAAATGAAGGAATAAACCTCCTCTCCTTGTGAGAAGCAGACCTGATTCTTTCTGGTTGCTGCTGTTCCAGTACCTGCACAGGAGATGAACCGGCATATGGGCGTACCATCACGCCCAATAACAGCAATGTCCGTTCCACTCTCTGCCGCAAGGCTCAATGCCCCGGTTGTGATCATAGCTGCATCCGAGAGCAAAATCTGCTTGAGATCAACTGCAGAAAATTCCCTTGATTCGCCCTCAGATTCGACTAAAAATCGATTTTGCTTCTTTCTGACAACCGCTCCATAACCATTAATTACACAGTACATCTCGATCACCGGCTCTAGTGAGTCGAGCCATGAGAATTACAGTGTTCCAAGTTGTTCATAAATGAATGTCTTACAATCCATTCTACAGGATAAGTGCTTCTCCCCTGTAATCAGACTCCATTGTCAAATCCGAAAGGAGTGATTAAAGGAGAGACATACCAATGTATGCGTCTGGATGGCCGCCTATTCATATGATCTTGGTTCTTATCCGAGTGAGTATTGATCCTTATCAAATACAGAATCGCCCGGATTTGTGATT
Organism: Methanocorpusculaceae archaeon UBA456; assembly: GCA_002496395.1. Classification (GTDB taxonomy): domain Archaea; phylum Halobacteriota; class Methanomicrobia; order Methanomicrobiales; family Methanocorpusculaceae; genus Methanocalculus. The sequence continues at coordinate 401 of DAJQ01000024.1, read as the reverse complement.
GGGCAAAAAGGAGTGAGCATATATCTGAAGTCCGTCAATTTCAAAGAGTGAGTCCGTCAATCCGCCCTCACTCATTTTCCTGCAACAAGGATTTCCCTCTAAATTTGAAAAAGAGGGTAATTGTGGGGAATAATGGGTTTTGTGAAACTACCCGGCAACAACATCGATTCCTGAACGCGGGTATCACGCTGGTGTCTGGGTCTCCACTCTCAATAAGCCAATGATCTGTTCCTGCTGTATCTATGTCTATCAAATACAGAATTGCCTTGATCTGCGATTGGGCAAAAAGGAGTGAGCGAATACATTCATAAGCCACTGATTTGGAAGACAGTGTCTGCCATATTGATGGGTAGATTTTGCAGGATCTTCTCACCGTAGAGTCGAATAGGAAAGGGGTGTTT
>DAJQ01000014.1 GCA_002496395.1 Methanocorpusculaceae archaeon UBA456 | reverse complement strand
AGGTACACCAGCGTGAGGAGGAGGAGAAAGAGACAGGAAAAGCCAAACGCGGGAGGAAACCAAAACAGCCGCCATCTACACCGGAACCATCGGATAAGGCGAACATTACCGATCCTGACAGTCGTATCATGAAGTCCAGAACCGGCTATCTTCAGGGGTATAATGCTCAATCCATTTCGACACGAGACGGATTTGTGCTGGGATGCTCAGTAACAAACGAAGAGAACGACATGCACCAGCTTATCCCTGTATTAGAACTGATCCATGACCTGGCTGCACGATTTGAGGTTACTCCCGATGAAATCTGTCTTCTTGCAGATGCAGGATATTTCTCCTATGAGAACATGATGGCCGAATATTCATCCGGGATTGACTTGAGGCTATCTCCATGGAGAGAACAGAAAATGAAGGATATTTCAAAGGATTGTATGTATCCCCATGAACTGCAGCGGATCTGCTGGGAGCACAGCACATGGGTACCCTGCATTGCTGGTTCAGTCGCTGCATGGGCAGAAGAGCATCTGAAAGAAAGGGGTGAGTGGATGACAAAAGAGACGGTAGCAAAACAGATTATGGGGGCTAAACTGGTCACGGAGGCAGGAAAGAAGCTCTATGGCATGAGAAAGTATATGATCGAATCAATATTTGGGATTATCAAAGAGAACCGGAAGTTCCGTTCGTTTCTTACCCGTGGTTTGGAGGGTGTCAATTGTGAATGGACACTTGTGAATATGGTACACAATATAAAACTGGGTATCAAGAAAGGGATAGGATCGTTCTTGAACCAAAGACATCTGGGAGGTGGCACAGCGATAGCTGGAGTATAGAGCATATTCTCAGAGAATGTGGATTGTGTGGTATAGAGATCGGGTTCCTTCCATTGGAAAAAACCTGTAATGACAGAGGGATCGAGTTGTAAACTTGAAGAACAAGCTGAGAGATAGTTGAATGGCAGGTTGACTACAAAGGTGATGAGGGGTGGAAATTGTTCTCAGGAGTGGTTTTTGAAGACCGGACGACTGCCTCCAAAGCTCTCAAAATATCTCAGTGAGGTGGACAGAGCAGGTAATGAGATCCAGCGGCAGATCGAGTTCACCCGTACTTATCAGGAACTCGGGATGGAGCGAGCGGCATGGCACGCCATCGAAGACCTTATCGCCTCAATCTCCGATTCAACGCTGCCCGTTTATGCCGATTGCATCGGATACCAGATTCTTGCCGATCCGATGATCCAGAAGGTCTTTTCCAACCTGATGGACAACACCATTCACTATGCCGAAGGGGGGAGCCGGGTGGAGTGCCGGTGCGAGGAGCGGGACGGCCAGCTTGCGATCATATGGGAAGATGACGGGGCGGGTGTTCCCGATGACCAGAAAGAGCGGATCTTCGAGCGAGGATATGGAGAGAATACCGGGCTTGGCCTCTTCCTCTCACGTGAGATCCTGGCAATCACCGGGATTACAATCCTGGAGACCGGGGAATATGGAAAAGGAGCACGATTTGAGATCCGGGTTCCGGCCGGAGCATGGCAGAAGATTGATGGCGATTCCTGATTCCCATTTAGGCTGAATGATTGAGAAGGTATTTTCAACTTCAATGCTCATCTTACAGTAGATGAAATCCACCGGGGCTGAAGGACAGCCGATCTCCGTTCTGTATGTCGATGACGAGCCTGCACTCCTTGAGATAGGCAGGCTCTTCCTTGAGCGGACAGGAGATATCAGCGTCACACCGGCACCGGATGCAGAGGAGGCGATCCGGCTCATCGGAGACCGGCATTTTGATGCGATCGTCTCGGATTACCAGATGCCGGGAATGGATGGGATCGCGTTTCTCAAACACCTCAGGCAATCGGGCAATACCATACCGTTCATCATCTTCACCGGAAAAGGACGGGAAGATGTCGTCGTCGAGGCCTTAAACAGCGGTGCGGACTTCTACCTCCAGAAGGGCGGCGATCCGAAGTCACAGTTTGCCGAGCTGACCAATATGATCCGCTCCGCTGTTGCCCATAAGAATGCTGAAAAGCTCGCTAAAGAGACCGAAAAACGGCTCTATGATATCATCCAGTTCCTCCCTGACCCAACCTTCGCTATTGATTCCAATGGCATTGTGATCGCATGGAACCAGGCGATCGAGGAGATGACCGGCGTTCCTGCAAAGGATATGATCGGGAAGGGCAATTATGAATATGCGATCCCCTTTTATGGAGAGCGCCGCCCCTTCTTAATCGATCTCGTCTCCTTATCTGATGAAGATCTTCTTCATTCAAAATACGCATCCATCAGGAAGGATGGGGATATCCTCATTGCCGAGACATCCCTGCCACGTCCCCTGGACAGATATGCGATCCTTGCAGCCAAGGCATCCCCCCTGTATGACGAGAACGGGGCGATCGTCGGGGCGATCGAGACCATTCGGGACATCACAGAGCAGAGGCGTTTTGAAGAGGCACTTCAGGAAAGTGAAGAGCGGTACAGGCTCACGCTGGATGCCGCCAATGAGGGAATCTGGGACTGGGATTATTCAACCGGGAACGCCTTCTTCAGTCCACGCTGGTATACGATGCTCGGGTACGAACCGGGTGAGATGCCGGGATCATATGCAACCTGGAGGTCGCTTATCCACCCCGATGATGTCGGGGAGGCTGAAGCATATATCCAGAACCATATCCGTCAGGGGAAGGGGAATTTCCGGCTTGAGTTCCGGATGCAGACAAAAGACGGGGGGTGGAGATGGATCCTTGCCAGAGGAAAGATCGTCGGCCGTGATGCAGAGGGAATGCCTCTCCGGCTCCTTGGAACCAATACCGATATCACCGGGCGGAAGGAGGGCGAAGACGCATTACAGAAGAGCGAACGGCTGTATAGGCTGATCACCGAGAATATGACCGAGACGATCTTAATTATGGATCTCTCACTCCGCTTCACGTATGTAAGCCCGTCAATGGAATCATTACTGGGTTTTACAGCTGAAGAGGCTGTTGCCCAGTCGCTTGACGAGGTGCTGGCACCGGAGTCTCTGACAAATGCCATGCAGGTGTTTCAGGAGGCAATGGAACGTGAGGCATCCGGAGAACCCGTTGGTGTTGTCAGCCTTGATCTTGAGACGTATAGAAAGGATGGATCGATCATCTGGGTGAATAATACCATGAAGTTCCTCCGAAACAGCGATGGGGTTGCCACTGCCATCCTCATCGTTGGCCGTGATGTCACAGAGCAGAAGCGTGCAGAGGAGGAAGCCCGGAAAAACAGCCTTCTCATCGAGGCGATGCTGGATGGGATCCCTGATATTGTCGGCTTACAGCTGCCCGATCATACCATTATCAGGTACAATAAGGCAGGATATGAGATCCTGGGCCTGAGACCTGAGGAGATTCAGGGCAGGAGATGTTATGAGATCATCGGACGGAGCAGCCCCTGTGAGAACTGTGCCACCACACAGGCGGTTCTCTCGAAGCGGAAGGAGACCGTCGAGCGGTATATCCCGGAAGTTGGGAGGTTCATGGAATGCACAAGCAACCCTGTTCTTGATAAGAAAGGCGAGATCGAGCTGTTAATCGAAGTCCTCCATGATATCACCGAGCGGAAAGAAGCCGAGAAGGCGCTTCTGGAGAGCCAGCAGAAGTTCAGATCTCTCTTCATGAATATGAACGAGGGGTCAGCCCTCCATGAACTCATCTATAACGAGGAGGGAGAACCGGAAGATTACCGGATCATTGAGATCAATGCCGCATATGAGAGGGTACTTGGAGTTCATTGGAGGGATATCATTGGTAAGACGAGCCGGGAGATATACAGTGTGAGTGATCCGCCCTATCTTGAAGAATATGCAGGTGTGGTTCAGTCGGGAGAACCGGCAGTCTTTGAGACGTATTTCCAACCCCTGAAGATGCACTTCATCATCTCTGCATATAAAACCGGCGAAGGCAGGTTTGCCACAATCTTTGAAGATATCACCGAACGGAAACTCGCAGAAGAACAGCTCATTCTCAAAGGTTCGGCCATCGACGCATCATTAAACGGCCTTCTCATCACCGATCTTTCGGGTAGGATTACGTATGCGAACCCTGCGTTCCTTGCCATGTGGGGAGCATCGGATCAGGACGAGGTGATCGGCAGATCTATTCTTTCTCTCTTGACGGCCGAAGAGAGGGGGCAGGAGATCGCCGATGCAATACTGGAGATTGGCAGTTGGTCAGATGAGGTGACGGGAGCCAGAAAGGATGGGTCAGAGATCATTGTCGAGCTTGCCACAAGCCTTGTCCGTGACGCATCCGGCACACCGATTGCGATGATGGGCTCCTGTATCGATATCAGCTGGCGAAAACAGGAAGAGAAGGCACTTCAGACCGCCAACAAGAAACTCCAGATCCTCTCTAGTGTCACCCGGCACGATATCCTGAACAAGATCATGGTGATCGACGGGTACATCTGGCTGAGGAGAGAGCAGGAGGGGGATCAGCAGGATACATACCTTGCCGATATCGAGGAGGCAGTCAAATCCATCGAACGCCAGATCGAGTTCACCCGCCAGTATGAGAGCCTGGGTGTGCAGTCGCCGATCTGGCTTTTGATCACTGACCTGATCGAGGCGATCGATGGTGGAGAACTACCGATCATCCGGTACCTCTGCGACAAACTCACCGTCTTTGCCGATCCGATGATCCAGAAGGTCTTTGAAAATCTCATGGAGAATACTCTCCGGCATGCCGAAGAGGCGGGCAGGGTGGAGATTCGGTGCGAGGAGCGGGACGGAAAGCTTGCAATCCTCTGGGAAGATGACGGTCCCGGCATTCCTGACAGCGAAAAGGAGCGGATCTTCGAACGAGGGGTTGGGAAGCATACCGGTTTTGGGCTCTTCCTCTCACGTGAAATCCTGGCGATCACCGGAATTTCTATCCAGGAGACCGGAGAGTATGGGAAAGGAGCGAGATTTGAGATGCTGGTGCCTGAGGGAGGGTGGCGGAAGGGATAGGTGGAGGGCCGGACGCTCTCTCTCCTCAGTCTCTCTTACGCCGAATCAGCAGCCTTGATATCGGTTATATCCTCCACAGAACAGAGTATGCAGGGCCTGTCATCTAGCGTGATAAAAGCTGAAGAGAGACGGCAGATGCAGATCTCGCCAGACCGTCTCCGGCAGCAGAGCTCCATGCCCCTGACCTGCCTGCCTTCCCTGAGTGCCGAGTAAAAGGCATCCCATTCAAAACCAGGTTCAATAAGGCCAAGTTCTTCCACGGTCTTTCCGATCACCTCATCCTGCAAGTACCCGAAACTCTCCTCAAACATATCATTGACATCCACAAAGACACCGCCTTCACGAGAGACGACCGCCAGTGAGACCGGAGTATGCTTAAAAAGCATTCTCAGCCTTTTTTCGGATTCTTTGAGTGCATTTTCAGCCTTAATTTGTCCGGATATATCCCTGACAGAGAGGAGGATCGCGGGTACATCCCCAAAATCAACGGAATTCCCGACACATTCAACGAACTTCTCATTGCCCCTGAGCGTTGCAATCCGGTACTTCACTTGAAAATTTTCATATCCTCTTTGGATTTCGGCCAGAGCTGTAACAGCACTCTCCCGATCCTCAGGATAGTATCAGTTTTTTCCTGTAAAATTAATTAAGGCCCTGTACCAAGTTAGAATTGCAAAAGGAGAACAGAGCTATGGATATGTATGATTTAGCAC
>DAJQ01000035.1:167478-187513 GCA_002496395.1 Methanocorpusculaceae archaeon UBA456 | reverse complement strand
AGCTGCAGGACACTCTCTGGGCGATATGACCATCTCATCGACCGGAGAGGGTATCGTCAGGTATCGTTTGCCACAGAGCCAGTCTTCGTTCTTATCAATCAAGATCGACCCTATTAGCCGCATCGCGGAATCACCGTTTGGAAAAGCCCCAATACTTCGTGATCTCCTCTTAATCTCAAGATTCACGCGTTCCAGCATATTTGTTGTCCTGATACGTTTCCAGTGTTCTTCAGGGAACGCCCGGTAGTTGAGGAGGTCCGTAGAGAACAGTTCAAGGCTTGCTGCGGCACTCTTGTATCCCATCTCTTCCAACTGTTGTATGGCGTTCTGGAGAGCCTGGAAATCACCCTGGATTCCATTTTTGACAATCTCAACAACATTTTTTACATCGCTCTTCCTGATCCCCTTGGATTTGATGATCCTGTGGAGATGGACATGACACATCTGCCAACTTGAGCCGAGAAAAGCCCTTTTAACCGCATTCTGAATCCCTTTGTGACCATCTGATATGACGAGTTGCACCCCGTGGAGACCACGTTCCTTAAGCATCTCGAAATGGTCAAACCAGAATCCTTCCCCCTCACTATCCATCAGATCAATACTGAGGATCTCACGGAACCCATCTTCCCGGATCCCGGCTGTGATGAGAAGAGCCTGGGATACGACCCGGGTACCGCGGCGGACCTTAAGATACGTTGCATCAACGATTAAATACGGGAAAGAATGCTCGATTGGACGATTTCTGAATTCTTGTACAACACCGTCAAGTTCCTTGGCCATTCTGGAGACGGTGTCCGGACAGATGTTGGTAATCCCGAAGTGTTTCATCACTTCATTGATCTTCCGGGTCGAGACACCGTTGATGTATGACTCGGTGATTGCAAGAATGACGGCGCGTTCAACTCGTGAGTACCGTTCAAAGAGGATTGTCTGAAATGGCTTCTCACGAAATTCGGGTTTCTGAAGCCTTATATCGCCGTATCGTGTTTTTAAACCTCTTTCTGTATAGCCATTCCTTGTGGCAGTCCGGTGTTCAGAACGCTCATAATATCCCGCTCCGGCTTGTTTCTCAGCCTCACAGCGCATAACCATGTTCATGAAAGTTGTCAACAGGGTCTGCATTACACCGTTTGGATCGGAAAGATAATCTTGTGCTAAATCATACATATCCATGGCTCTGTTCTCCTTTTACAATTATAACTTGGTACAGGGCCTTAATTAATTTTACAGGAAAAAACTGATACTATCCAATTTCATTAGTTCTTAGTTTTGTTTGCATTTTGGTCGATTCAAACATCACGAAGAACACATTTATTTCTTGTTAATGGCAAAGTTGGGTTATGAGAAAGATTGCGGAGAAAAAACCGCTCAGGGCGATATTCCGTGAAGGCTCATTTAAGAGCAGTCCGCAAAAACTAAACATCGAAGGGCTATTCAAAACGATAGCGCCGGATACAAAGCTCAGAGTGATCTGAAAATGAAAGAAAAAAAAGGGATTGCAATAAAAGAGGACTCCCCAATGGGCCGGGTTTTAATCTACCAGTCCAATGATGATACTTTCAGGCTTAATGTACGTTTTCAGGATGAATCAGTATGGCTCACCCAGCAGCAGATGGCAGAACTCTTCAATACAACAAAACAAAACATCAGCCTCCATATCAAAAGCATATACTCAGAAGGCGAACTTCTTCCACAGGCAACTGTCAAGAAATACTTGACAGTTCAAAACGAAGGTGAACGTGAAGTCAGACGCTCTATTGACTATTGTTTTCGCTCATTATTTTTGATCCACCCGGCTCATCGAAAAGTTATCCATTCCCCTCTTCTCTCATCCATGCAAATCATGCCCGTCGGCTGCTTGACGAGCGGTATGCCCCCGACGGCTACAACATAGGGGTGAACATCGGGGCGGCGGCCGGGCAGAGCGTTATGCACCTGCATCTGCATGTGATTCCGAGGTATCAGGGGGATATGGATGATCCGAAGGGCGGGGTCCGGGGGGTGATCCCGGGGAAGAGGGGGTATTGAGAGGAAGTTGATAGTAAATGTCAACGGTAAAGGGAAGGGGGATCAATTTCGATCGGCGAATTCAATCTCCATTCTATCTGATCTATTATTCCCACGATCTACGCTCTTTTCTGATAAAGGCGTCAGCCTCCTCTGCACTTGCAAAACATCCTTGCCCTTTGCCAATAATGCTTGTGAGTGATCCTTTCTTTCTCGTATCTGATGGCGCAAGCACTATCACATCGGCTATAGTTCCGGGTTCAAATTCGGGAACATAGATCTGAATAAGTCCATCGGATTCGATTTTCACCTTTTTCCGTATGGCCTGTATCATGAGCACATCCCCGTTGTGAATATCTCTCCTGGTAGAGTATAAGATGCCTCCCTGCTATTGTATTCGCTTATCTGTTTTTGACCCACTGCCTCATCAAAAAGTGATACACCTTCACTAATACGTGATCCGCCGGTGTTTTGGCGATATAAACAAGAGATCTCTGATCCAGCTGACATATGTCGCCATCCACATTCGATATTTCAGTCATTCATCCCTTGGATGAAGAACCTGGTGAAGCCGGATAATGGTGGGCCGTTCATCCTCCTCAAAATGGCAGGATACAGCATCATGCACCATGGCCTTCAGTTCCTCGTAATTGTCGGCCTGGGTAAAGATAGAGTGGCCAAGCGAGTGAGCCTCATACCCTCCTTCCGGGGATTCCCAGGCAATGAATAGGATTTCCATTTCCCTGTACATTGCCTTCAACAAGTTATAGTCTGTATTCCAGGGTAAAGAAAGTATCATCTCTTCATGCCAATGTGTGCCCATGTGTTCACGAATCAGAAACAATCTGTTTCTGAAGTGGAAACATTTTTCGAAGAATGAATACAATCGTGAACTCTATCTTCTCGTGCCCGAAGATGAGTATTTGCCGATCTCGAGATGATGGCGGCAAGGATGGAGAGGGAACTCTCTGAGGAAGCGGGAGTTGAGACCCATATCCTCATCCTGACATCCAAACGATTATCAGACCTCAGGGAGACAGACACCCCATTCTATCTTAGGTTGTTAAGGACAGGTTATACGCTCAAAGGGGAGTCAATCGAAGAGTATTGAATATGTAACCGAACAAGTAGCCGAACAAGTAGCCGAACAAGTAAAGAATCACGGCCCTAGTTGCGGCCCGAGTTGAGACAAGAGAGACAAGCGAATCTCCACGTGCCCCTATGGGCATCTTTTGAAAAATCCTGAAATCTCAAGTAAATCAGATTTTTAAGGATTAGAACTTCTTCCTCTGTTTTTCTCTCTCAAGTAATCGTTCCTTCAAAGCTTCAGTATCGTCAGGAGGCCGCTTATGCCGCTCTTTGGTGTAATCCCCACTTCCAGACTTATAGCTCTGAATAAAGCGAGCCATATCAACAGATCCAAGAGCTTTGCTCAGTGCGCAAATCCCCTCTTTCCGAATCTCATTGGTTGTCGTCATTTTCGAAACCTCCATCACCCAGATTATGCTCTCTTCTGACCAGTATCCACCCCTCTATCACTTCCTTGAGGTTTTCTTGGCACTCTTCAAGGCTCCTGCCGGTTGCATATACCCCGGGAAGTCCCGGAACCTCCCCATAATACGGCTCCTCATCCTCGATTACTTCATATCGTGCGTCTGACAGGGCTTTTTCAATAGATTCCAGGATCATGGCACGGTTCATAGCCCTACCATCCCCCAATCGATCGAATATTTGATATACTCCAGACCGAACTCTTCACGCCTGTACTCGCTCATCTATATCGGAAATACCGTTTATGTGCGAGATCTATCGGGAGAATCTCGACCACCCGGATACGGCTCTGATCCGGGCAGATGCGAAAGATGAGAGTGTACGTGCGGCTGACATGCATTCTATATATGTCACCGCCCAGCCGCTCAATGCCGGAGGCACCAGTGAGAGTATCCAGAGCTTCAAGTGTCCGAAGATGGCGGAGGATGATACGCCTGCTTTTCAGAGGAAGTCCGAGGACGTATTCACAGGCAGCCCGTTCGATCTCAATCCTCATTCAATCCTCATCCAGGCCCCAGGCTTCCTGGGCTTCATCCAGAGAGAGATACTCTCCTTCCTCGCTGACATGCATTGCATGCCTGATGATATCCCGCTTCCCCCGTTCTGAAACAAGGTTTGAGATGAGCTGATCGAATGTTTCGCCCGGCTTCTTGATGAGCGAGAGCTTCTCCCATGTTGATGGCGATACAGGTATTCGCTTATAGGTAATCTGGCCAGCCATGCGAATCACGTATGATCTATGTATCATATGATACATATAGACACTCTGTATCATATCGACGGATTATGTAAAGGATGGTTAAGCATGCTGTCACCCCCCCGTCACCCGTGTCGCGACAGGATCTTCACTGTCAGGAGAGCTGCTGAAATAACCCCCCACAGGCCATCTGTGATTTTGATATTTTTCCGGGCAGAGGGTGACAGAGGGTGATTCATCTGCCCTCCACCTACTATTCCCATGAGATTGCGAGTCCGGGGGACTATCTGGGGTGGTGATAATTGATGCATGATGAGGACAGAATGGAGATATCCAGAATATCACCCTCATCGAGACAAGGATCTGATCGCAATGGCAACAATGTGGCCCCACAAACTGACTCCGGACATCCTCGCCGATCCCGGCAGGAGAGCAGAACAGAAAGTGTACGATAAGCTCGCAGAGGTGCTCGAAGATCCCTTCGCCGTCTTCTACTCCCGCCCCTGGCTTGGGACGCTGAAGAACGGGAAGCCGATCGACGGTGAATGCGACTTTGTTGTCGCTCATCCGGACTATGGTTTTCTCACAATCGAGGTGAAGGGAGGCGGTATTGCCTATGATCCTGCATCTGATACCTGGACCAGCACCGATCGGAATAGATGCACCTGGGATATCAAGAATCCGATGAAACAGGCAGTTGAGTCAAAACATCAGATCCTGAAGAAATGTCAGGCCCATCCGAAGTGGGGGTATCGGCACACTGGTATCAGCCATGGGGTTATCTTACCTGATATTTCAACGATTGAGGGTGATCTTGGTGCGGATATGCCCCGGAATATCCTCTGCTGCATGGAGGAGTTCGAATCAGATCTCAGGTTCTGGATTCTTGACCTGCTGGAAGCAGAGATGGCGAGCGACTACCGGCAAAAGCCGCTTGGCAGGGATGGTATGGCAATCCTCGAAGATATCCTCGCCCATCCCTTCCAGTTGAATGTGCCTCTCCACCGGGTGATCAAAGATGACGAGAAAGTCATCGAGACCCTGACACCGCTGCAGTACCAGATCCTGGCAGGCTTTGCCAATACAAGACGGGTGGCGATATCGGGGTCTGCCGGTACCGGCAAGACGATCCTCGCAATGGAGGAGGCACATCGTTGCATACAAGCCGGGGAACGGGTTCTCCTCACCTGCTACAACCGGCCGCTCTCCGAGTACATGAAGAAGACAATTGGGTCACAGGATCTCCTCATGACCGGCAACTACCACAAGGTCTGCGATGAAATCTTCAGGGAAGCTGGGATCGAGGTGGATATGGAGACGATCGACAGTAAGCTCTTCCTGGAGAAGTATCCGGCACACCTGCTCGAAGCAATTGAATCATTGCCGGAGAGACGCTTTGATACGATCATCATTGACGAAGGACAGGACTTCCCCCCGCTGCTCCTCAAGTCTCTTGAGTCCGCATTGGATCCCAATGGAAAACAGAAGATCCGGCTCTTCTATGACAATAACCAGGATGTCTACCACAATCAGGGCAGGTACCTGGAACAACTCTATGAGATTCCTTTCACCCTCTCTTTGAACCTGCGCAACACGCAACGTATCCACGAGATCGCCCGGCTCTTCTACAAGGGGCAGGAGACGACGGCCATCGGGCCGCAGGGTCTTGAGGTCGAGTGGATCGAGGCCGGAACTCCAGCACTTGCCCGGCAAAAACTCGAAGCATACATCCATACCCTTGTTGAGAAAGAACAGGTTCCGCCATCCGATATCGCGGTTCTCATCTCGACCCGTGATGACCGGGAGAAGTACAGCACCGGCAGGGAGATTGGCGGGCAGCAGTACCAGTTCTGTAATGAGCGTTTTGTCAATGAAAACACCGACTCGATCATCTTTGACTCTGTCAAACGGTTCAAGGGGCTTGAGAGCCCGGTTGCCATTGTCGTCCTTGATGATGCGTTGATCAACAGCGACGAGATGCTGTACGTTGCATTCTCCCGGGCCCGGATGCTGCTTGCGGTTGTGGGAAGCAGAGTGATGATGGAGAAGATCCGGGGGAAGGTGGGGGAAGCAGGGCAGCGAGATCCGCCGGATCGTACGGAAGGCGGTGGATCCCGACCAGCCTGAGCCTGTGATTACGGAAGTGGGGATGCGGGTGCGGGGTGAACCCTGACCCCCTCACTCTTTCTCTCCCCGTTCCTCACTCCTTTTGTTGTTCTTCTTCAATTACTGTACGTAACCATTCGAGTCTTGAGAGAAATGCCGATACTCTCCTCTCATCGGAAAGTGTCGAGATTGGCGAGTATGAATAGGAGTCAATTTTATCGGGATTGAACTTGAAGCCACATTCTGTATTAAGCTGGTGAAGTAATTGTTTGAGATGATCTTGTTCATTGAATGAGGAGAAATCCTTGCCTAATACTCCGAAAAAAAATGCCAAACCCCCATATCCCTCTAAGGCAACAATCGGGCAGAATCCTTTATCTGGAATATCCAGTCCGATGCGTACAGTTGCCTGATTGACGCCCTTTCCAAATTTTAGTGAGAACTGATTGTTATCGCACCATTCAAAGATCTTCTCGACAACACGAGTATCAACCTGCCCAGTTCTCTCCCGCAGCTGTTCGAGAAAGGATTCCCTGTCCCACAACCTCGGCACACCTGAACGGATTTTCTTTGTATCGATTGCTTTCATGGTCTGCCCGACGACCCTTGAAACAAGGGTCTTGTTCTTGTCCTGAAGACCGGTATACTGTTTCACCTCGACTCCAAGTACCTCGGCAGGATTCATCTGTTCGTTGAGGAATTCGATGATTCGCTTCAGTTCAGGAGGAATGGTATCGGCAACGAAGAGGAGACGGATATTGCCACCCCTGAGATTTGCCTGGACTTTTTCCCAGTATTCATCGGGATTTTCGTTATCAAATAGAAACTTTCCAAGAATTTCTCCGGGATCTTTCTCAGCCTCTTCACAGGTGCAGGTAAATGATCTGATAATATCGTCTATACTCCATTGAACGGAATTTGCGGCATAGTCAAGCATCTGGGCAACGACCTCCCGGCGAGTCCGGGTATCAGTGCTCCGTTTGACTTCAACCAGTGTGGGTATTCCGTCCTGATCGAGGAAGAGGTGGTCAAGAGCCCAACGGCCTTTACCCCCTTCAGTATCCGGTACCGCCATCTCTCGTGTGATAAACAGCCATTTCCGTGGCTGCTCGGGGTTGATCTGATCGCCGGTAAGAAGAGCCGGATAGTCTTGTAAAAGCTGCTGGAGGAGATTTTCAGAATCATAGGGAGTTTCTTTCATTTCCAGAAGCTCCTTGTCATCTTTCAGGAGGAAGATTGAACCAGTCATACTATGCTTTGTTGTTGTAATGCTGTAATAAGGATTTCATATCTCATATTGTAGGGAGGGCTATTGTCAATGTCGGCTTGCTTCTTTCAATTTTCGTCGGAATAAAACTCCCCACAATCGTCGGAATAAAATTCCTCACTTTCCTCAGGCGATTATTCCCAAATCGCCATCAACTCACCAGAATTGCTCTGTCAATTACACTCCAAACAATCACTGAAAAAAAAGCTCTAGTACCTATTGGGGGTGTGATCTATATGACAAGTATGATCTTTCATACCCGGAAAGAGAAGGAGAAAAACGGCGAAAACGGTAAAAAAACACTCACAGACCGCATGCAAAGCCCTTATAATTATCTCCTGATAATGATAGATATCGATCGTAGAAGAAGAATATTGAGAGATATCAGGAGGAGTGTACACTCTCAATCATTTCATCTTCAAAACCAATTCCGTATGATCTTTCATACGAGTATGATTCTTCATACCTGCTCACCCCCCCTAAGGTTTTTTTTCCTTCCGCACTCTCACCCCCTCTCTTCACTCAGATGGGAAAGCAGCAATCGAAATCGCCAGAGAGTGGTGTTTCTTCCTGCATTCTGGTACGAATGATGGGGATGAGAGGGGTGAGTGAGATGAGTGAAATAATGGGGATGAGACATATCAGGGAGATACGGCAGATCCAACATGAGGTAACCCGCTGGCAAAGGTTCTTGGTGCTGCCCATGCAAGATGGGTTGATACATCAATATCGTGAAAAATCAATATCGTGAAAACCGGTGATCCCCATGCCTGCTGACCGTTCAACCATCCAGAGACTCTTCATGGAGCTCTTTTCACACCATGACCTGAAGATACCCGATGAAAACCTGCGAAATGGCACTCCCGGCTCCCTCCCCTATGGAAGCGGCAGGATCATGTTCGCCTTTGGGATTGATACTTCTATACCTGATACTTCCGGAACTGATGCTTCTATACCTGATATTTCTGGAACTGATGCTTCTGGAACTGGTACTACTGGAACTGGTACGACTGGAACTGATGATGCCAAAGGGGGAGCCGGGTTCATGGAATACTATGCCCATCACCGGATCGGCGGGGATGCCCGTGGCAGGATCTATGAGGACGGCCGGCACGTCCAGCTCCCGGAATTAAGCACCATGATCTTCTACAACCCAAATATCCCCGGCGACTATGAGCGGCAGCAGCAGAAGAGCCGTGAGGAGTATGGGCAGATTGAGCGGGAGCTTCAAGAGGTTGGAATTTTCTCGGGCGGCCCGGTGCCGGGGGATATGGTGGTGAATTCGTACCTGATGAGGAAGAAGGATGAGGAGAATGGAGTTGAAGGTGAGGATGAACTGGAATATGAGGATGAACGGGAAGAAGAGTTAGAAGGCTGATCTGGAAAAAGGATGAAGAGGATGATGTGGAAGATGAGTGATGAGGCTGATGTGGAAGGGGAAGGGGAAGGGGAGGTACATTTGGAAGATGGAGGAGAGGATTATACCAGAGAGCGGCAGGATTGGCTGCCCGAAGATCCAGAAGCTTTGAAGGAGCGGTTACTTGAGAGAGAAAGCATAGGTTACTTGAGAGAGAGAAACAGAGGAAGAAGGTGTCAATCCGAACAATTGCCCACGTTCCCCGGATCGCACGTACCCGGAAGCTCCCCTCAGAGAGATTAATACTTCAATAAAAATCGCTATCGTTCAAATCGGATCATCGAAAAATGGCACGATAGGTGGTCTTGCGTTACATTTTTGTATTGTGAGAGTTGAACAGTAGTTATGGATCTGGAAGAACTGATATGCCTGATTCAGTCTGGTGAATCTGAGGTGCTTGAATATAAAGAAACGGTAGGAAAAACCATTCATCATGAAATTGCCGCCTTTGCCAACTCGAAAGGTGGAAATATAATTATTGGAGTGACAGATCAGGGTAAGATTATCGGTACTGATGTGAAGAGTGCAATTGAGAAGGTAACCAGTTCTATCCAGTCAATCATCCCACCGCCTGCACTTCAGACAGAGAAGATTTCTGTGGATACGAAAGATCTATTGGTGATAACGATCGAAAAAAGCCCGCATCTCTGCTCTCTTGGCGGGGTAGTTTATATTCGGGTTGGTACAGGTGTCAGGCCGCTCTCTCTCCAGGAGATCGTTATGCTCTCCTCAGAGATGGGAACGATCAACTGGGATGAGATCCCAATGCTGCCACTTGAAGATTTACGACCGGATTATCAAGACTGGTTCTTTGAAAAGGTTGCTGAGACAAGAGGGAGATTTATCTTAAAACGAGATCTGTCACGGTATCTCAGAAGCGCCGGTGCTATCAGAAACAATCGCCTCACCAATGCCGGGATACTCTACTTCACAGATGCAACCGAGCATATTCCTCATGCCAGAATTCGAAAGATTGGAATAGGAGATCAGGGGCCGATGTGGAGCGAGGAATATGAAGGTCCTGTCTGGAAAGTGATTGAAGAGGCATATAACAGTCTAATGCGTGACATTAAGCGGATTGATATCGTAACCGGAACACGAAGGGTAAAGGTCGATGAATATCCGCCACGGGCTGTTCGTGAGGCGCTGATAAATGCTGTTGCACACAGAAATTATACGATCAGTGCAGATGTGAGGATATTTGTCTATCCCGACAGATTTGAGATAAAAAATCCCGGGGGACTCATGCCCGGAGTCACCTTGCAGGACCCCGAGCACATCCCAAGAAATCCATCGCTCTCAAACCTTCTGTATGATACAGGATATATCGAGCGATATGGATATGGCATAAAGATGATAGAAGAAGAAGTCAAAAACCATCCTCTTTGTTCGGTTGAATTCAAGACAAACCAGGCAACATTTTCTGTAATCTTCAGAAGGGATCTCTCATCTGCCATGGATGATCTGGATCACGCAATTCTACAACAACTCAACACACAAATGAAGAGCGGTGATCTGGCAGAAAAACTTGAGACTTCGAAGAATACCATACTACGTCACTTGAAGAAACTCGAAATCCTGGGTCTGGTTCAGAAGAAGGGGGCGGGATCACGCACCCACTATCTCCTGAAAACTACATAGGCGGTCCGGTATTATTGAGTTCATCAACTCTTTATAATAGATTCGCAAGCATTGAGAGTATCAGTAATTCCCTGTATATTTAAATTTAGGCTCGTAGCAAGTTAGGATTGTAATAGAGTGGCAGATCCGGGGATCTATGCGTTCACACATTTAAAATGGGTATATCTATGTAGCAGCCGCTGCATCATTCTGGATCAGATCCTGCAACAGAGGGATCTGATCCCATCTCACACCTGATATCGGATAGTGTCATTCTGTATCAATATCCATCCGGCTCTCTAACACAACGTTTCCGATGATGTATCTCACTTTCCCCTCGGTATCAAGGTTGACTTCACCGTTTTTTATCATGCGTGCAAGTTCAGTCATTGCATTTGCAATAACGTCATCTGTCAACAGTGCCGCATCTTGCATCTCAATCTTTAGCGATAATGACTTTCTCTTCTTCCGGTTCCGATGCATGACTTTGTCAATAAAGTTGCTCATGATATCTTACTCAGTTCTTCCTTCTCTTTCCTGAAGCTAAAAACGTTTTGAACTACTCTCTCGCCATCGGATCGGTAGAGTATCCCATTGTATCCCCTCAATACCCACGATGGCAGATCTCATGCATGCCCCTGCAACCAAAAGCCCCTGTCATGCAGGCGAAACAAACATAGCAAACAGGATAAAAGGCAAAACCAAGAAAGAAAACATAAAAGAAAAACCATGCCCCAGCCCGGATTTGAACCGGGGACAACCAGATCTTCAGTCTGGCGCTCTCCCAGTCTGAGCTACTGAGGCTTTGGGATTACAATATACGCCAGATCTCTATTTAATACATCCGCTTTTACTCAGGCTATGGCCACCCAATCGCCATCTTTTCACCCCTCT
Organism: Methanocorpusculaceae archaeon UBA456; assembly: GCA_002496395.1. Lineage (GTDB taxonomy): Archaea > Halobacteriota > Methanomicrobia > Methanomicrobiales > Methanocorpusculaceae > Methanocalculus. Next base: position 175,954 of record DAJQ01000035.1, on the reverse strand, counting down.
CTCCTCCATCTCCCCACTCCACCGCCCCCATTTATCACGCCTGAAGAACAGACATATCACTATGAGTTCGTCCTCCGGCACCGGTCTTTTTCATCGCATCCGTTCGCTCTTCGGCCCACAAAAAGCTGAGAAGAAGCAGGGGCCGACCCTGGAGGAGCGGGTGCGGGAGCGGAGCGCCGGCATCGTGCACCTGACACATAACGATCTCGATGCCGCCGGGGCAGATGCGATCCACAGGCGGGTCTATGGGCACGACGAGGTCTTCACCGTCTTCTCATCGGTCGGCAGGTTCACAAAGAACCTCAATTCAATAGCAAACGTCCCCGGCAAGGGCGATATCCTCTCCATCTCGGATGTCGGATACCAGAATGGCGTCGATGAAGCTGCACGGCGGGCAAAGGCATCGGGTTGGCAGATCATCTGGCGTGATCACCACCGGTGGAAGCCTGATCAGATCCGGCAGATCGAGCAGTATACAGAAGAACTCACCGTCGATACCTCCACCTGCGGGTGCGGGCTCGTGGCACGGGCACTCGCACCTGATGACCCCGTTGCCGTTGAGATTGCAACCGTCGTCTGCGACTATGATCTCTGGACCCACCGGGACCCGCGGTCTGCAATCCTCGGCCAGATCGGATCCATCAATAAAAACCTCAGGCCACTCAGGAACCGATTAGAGCAGGGCATCTTCACCGATGACTGGATCGAGGAGACCTATGCGGAGATTGACCGTGAACGCACCCAGGCCATCAGGACGAGCATCAGGAGGATGAAGATCCGAAAAGGACGATACACAATCGCCTTTGCCCCCCTCATCAACTACCCAAGCGAGACGGCAGCTGCCATCAGGGAAGAATATAAAACAGATATCGAGGTGATCATCTCAGAGAACGGCCGCTTCTCCCTGAGGTCTGCCCCGCCAATATCCCACCTCATCGCAGGCGAATTCTCAGGCGGCGGCCACCCGAATGCATCCGGGGGCACCTTCCCCTTCACTTTCCGGGACAAACTCTCCTTCCGGATCCTCGGGAAGACCCCCCATTTCGAACGCTTCGTGCAGGTCGCAGAAGCACTCCCAAAACAGCCTACCGCCGGATAAATGATCCCTCGACAAGCTCGTCCCAGTACGAGGGCTCTCCGGCGGGCGCATACCCTCCCCCCATGATATTGTCTGAATCGACGATATTTAGAGCCCAGCGGAGATCCCCTTGCTCAGGACTAACTCCAATCAGATTCTACACGGTGAATCGATCTCAAATGGGTTTGTTCTCCATAATGCGCGCATAGGAAGTTTGCGTGCAATTATTTTCTGCCTGAATTGGCTCTTAAAGTCAATATAATCAAAGGAAAATGGTTTTTATTTCATTTGATTGGCAGGTACAATTCCAATAATAACTGACTTTTATGGTTTTTCACGATAGTGTCGAAACCAACCGGTAATCTGGACATGACCTTGCTTCAAGATCTGTTTGGTGAATCTCAGAAAGGGGCATTAATCCTTGAGATACATCCTCTAAGTGTACAAAAGTATATTAATTTTTAATTATTGAATTGAATCTAATTTAAATATAATTATGTACGCTATAGATCATACAATAGAAAACTATTTATATTGTTACTTTTTAGTTATGAATATGTATAAATACAAGTTATGCATATGTATAGATCATGGCACAAATTGGTCAGACTGGTGCTGTAACCCGGATCGTCATCCTCGATCCAAATGAAGAGGTTATGCTGCGTCAGGCAAATGAGTTGAAGTATCGCGATGAGTATGCAGAAGCTATCGGGATCTATGATCAGATTCTTCTGAAGAACCCCACTCAGGTCAGGGCACTCCACTCAAAAGGGAATGCGCTGGATATGCTTGGCAGATATGAGGAGGCAATTTCCACCTATGAATCTGCTCTTGAGTTTGATCCATACAATGCGGAAACCTGGTATAACAAGGGGTTAACTCTTAAGCAGATGGGATGTGAGAACGAAGCTTCAGATTGTATGAAGAGGGGAATTTCTTTCGCAATCGGGGATTAAAAGGAAAGTAATTCTTGTGGTCTCCTGTGAATTCGGTTAGATCTGTACCAACGAAAGTTGTGGTGGCGTCTATTACCCATGTTATCCAACAAATGGCTGTTTAATAATCGTATGTCGTCAGTATTGACAATCCTGATGATATGGGGGGAGTTCATCATCCCCCCACAGCCACAGGGAACCAGATAACCGTTGTTCCTATTATGCGGGATTTGGCTCTTTGCTGATTCGTATGGGCTATATCAACACAATGGTTTTTTATATCTCAACGTGTGTATGGGATTACTCTTGAGCATCTCCTCACATCGAGAGTAAGCTTCAAGAGGATTTCCTTTGACGAGTTTATCTGGTTCGTGATTCACAACAATTCTGGCATTTTGATTGAGAATGTTCCGTATAAAAATACCGAGTTGCGACAAAAAAATATACTTGCATTGTACGTGAGTGTTATAAGAGAGATTATCTCACGTGTACATGAGTCTGTCTAGAGACGTAAAACCACCTTTTGACCTGAAAAAGGACGAAATTATAGAAGATCATTTAACTGTGAAACAACGTGTTGAACAAGGAGGTTATCCACAATTCGTATGCCGAACATTGCATTCCTCCTAAAGACCTGTTTTGTCTGCCATCATTCATCAAAACAGATAAAACTTGAATCGTATCTGCGTCCCGGTACAGCAGGACCCTCGGGAATTGTGGATCTTGAGGGTCGTCCAAAAGAATTATCAGAGTATATTTTAAGAAACCAACTTGAAGTCTGCCCGCATTGCGGATATATTGCTGAAGATCTCGGGGAGAGAACATCGATCACCGAAGACTTCCTGCAATCCCCTGCCTATGAACGTCTCAGGAACCCGGAAATCCCCCCATCGCCATCCCTCTACCTCCGTGCCGCACTCATCCAGTGTGAGGACAGGAACCCTACAAAAGCCATCGCATATTATCTCTTTGCCGCATGGTGTGCTGACAGTTTACTCAAGCCGGAATTAGCTATTTCCTGTCGAAGAAAAGCTCTTGATCTTATATTTGCCGACAATAAAACATTTGCTGACATCCCCCGGGAGCAATGGATTTCGGTGATTGATACCATGCGGCGGTGCGGAGATTTCGATATGGCAATCACTCACCTAAACAATCTTCTGGGCATTGCAGGCCCGGCACTGGAACAGGGGCTTGATAATGAGCTTATCTATGCAAAACTGAGTGACTTCGAATCACATGCCAGTCTTGGCATCGTAAATAACAATCAATCCAAATCCGAATCTCAAAATACTGGTGATGAATTAGTCGTCAACGGAAGATCCTACTCGATCAAAGACGACTGTTGTGGCACGGGATGGAACTGGCTTTCAACAACACGCACCCTTATCCTCTCCAATTATCATGGTTCGGCAATACAGGCAACCGGCGACATCACCATTCAGCTCAATCAGATCGATAACCAGATAAAAAGTGCTCACGGGCCGGGGATTCACATCCGCAATGGAAACCTGAAAATCGCAGGTGCGATGTTATTGTCCATAAATGGGGATGAAGGGGGGATTTTCGTTGATAATGGAACACTCGAAATGATAGGTGTTGTCCTTAAAATCCGGACAAAAGATTGCGGGATCGTTACATCAGGTGCTATCACCATTTCAGACTCTTGTGTCATTGATATCCATTCAAAAATGACAGCAATCAGATCTGTTTTTGGGGGATTGAATGTATCCAGCATGTTGTCTGGTCAGTCTATCCTGAAAATCTTTGGTATGGATGCAGGAATTGATCTTGCGGGGGATTTACAACAGGATGGGGGTATGCTGCAGATTGAGAGTTCCAAGGGCTGCGGACTTCAGATTCACGATGGCTCCCTTTCACTCAGTGCCTGTTATTTTGAGTTCATCTGTGGGGATACCTGTATCCTTATTGAACATGGTAATCTCTCCACCACAAAGACAACCGGTTCTCTGAATGGAATATCCTGTGTGCTGGTACATGGCATGTGCAGTATTATTGGCGGTAATATAACTCTCCTTGGGGAAGAGTACGGTTTTTTTGTCTCCGAAGATATGAAAATTTCTTTTTCCAAATGTGAATCCTCCGGAAAATATCCCATAACAGTTGGAGGTACACTGGAGATTGAAAATGTGAACCTCTCAATCTCGTCAGGTGGAGTGGGGATATTTGTTGGTAGCGATATGAAATGTGCCGGGGGAATCCTGATGGTTCAGGGAGATACGGCAATGGAGATCTCTGGAAATGCTGAGATTTCCAATACCATGATTATGGGGATCGGCACAATCAGGGGAATTGTGGTGAATGGTTCCTATTCCCAGTCAGGAGGAGATATTTCTTTCTCTGGGGAGGGAGAGGAGGGCATGCGAGTTTCTGGAAAAGAGATGAGAATGACGAACGGAGGAACCCTCACGGTATCAGGCAGGAAAAGCGGACTGGATGTGGAGGGAGATGTTATACTGGAGCAAATTGTTCTCCTTTCGGCTTCGGGCAATATTGGTTTTTCGAGTAAGTCTCTGAGAATAACATACGGAAATTTGAAGATTAACGGAGAGGAGATCGGTCTATCTATGAGGGGGGGCGATCTCATTTTTGGTGATACGATTGTGGTGACAATAACCGGCAACGTGGGGATATATTCGACAAAAGATATAGAAATTCATGGAGGTAGTATCCAGGTTTCTGGACAGTATGCCGGAATTATCCTTGAAAATGGCAATCTGATGATTATCAATGGTTTATTAGATATTTTCGGGGATGAATTTGGGATACTGCTCCAGTCGGGGTCAATGGAGGTTTTTGCCGGAATTATTGGCATTACCAATTCAAGGATGACGGATTCAGGGGGCTGTGGTATTGCTGTTGAGAAGGGAAATCTTACCGCAGGAGGCAAAATGACGATTAATGGTGAGAGCTACGCGATATCTGTGCCTTTCGGAGATATGTTCGTGAGACGCGGGTTAATCGAGGCTTATGGGTTCCGGGCGGGAGTAAAAGCGAAATCCATTAAACTGAATGATGCATCGCTTACTGCCTATGGAAAGACCGATGGCGCGGTTGTACTTACGGAAAATGGTCACTGGAATGATGAAGGGGTTATTGTTATGGCAGGAAAATCTACAAAAACAGCAACGGATACGGTTTATTCCGGCCAGAGGTACATTCATGTCTATACAGTTAATCCCCCTGATGCCTCGTAACAATGGATATGAACAACCGGCTGAAGCCGGTCATTATGAGCGATCAGAATACCAAACCGCAACACCAAATGGATACCCTGAAAGACATGTATAACGAGAAATGAGAATGATTTTTACAATAAGTGTTTTCTCCTTGCACATGACTGGACGTTAAACAACGCAAACAGTGTCAGCCCGAAGCATATAAGATAAATGGCTAATGACATGCCCGGAATCAGGTCATTGAAAAGCATTGCCAATCCGATGATAATCATCAGGATAGCAGTAAGTACTGCCAGAGCAAGCAGCAAGATCAGCAGTCGGAGATCGTTTCCTTCCGGTTTGTTGGCTGGCTCCTCAGATGTTGGTTTTGACCCGAGTAGGTTGTGGATCAGGGTATAGAGAAGATAAAGTCCTCCGATAATGTTGAAAAGTGCAATGAAAATAGCCAGATGCATAACCAATATGTCAGGAACAATGACAGCAAATGCACCGACCGCAACAAATACTCCCCCCACAAGGATGATAATTCCGTTGCGTTTGAACGTGAGTGTCATCATATGGCCGATGACCAGCGCCTGAACACCTAGAAGCACCAGCAGCGCACCCAGCTGGGCGCTTACTGCAAATGGCAGTAATCCAAGGTAGACCGGAACCAGCAGACTGCCGCATACCAGCATGTATACCCCGTACTGCACTCCCATAAGCGTATCAAGGGACATACACGCAGTTTTTGTGGATATTTCGGATTCCTGGCGTACCTGATACACTTTCTGTTGAACAGAGGCAAGATAGATCAGAACAATGCCGAAAAGCAGAGCGACAACTGCGAGAAGTTCGGTTGAAAGGAGTCCCGGCTGGTACATCCGTATGGCAATTAATACTGCAATCAGAACTCCCAGAATGTAGACTGTTGCACAACTCAGTGTAAGTTGGGTGTATATAGCGCAACCGAGTGTTTTCCAGGACTGATACATATCCTTTGAAAAAAACAGTTGCAAAAACAGTACAATACTGCCAACACCGAAGATGATGATCACCAGAATCTTTGGAATGTCACCAAGAATTCCCGGAACAAAACAGGTGACAAAACCTATCGACGTGATACTGATCCCCGGAATAAGTACTGACCATGATCTTTTCACACATCTGATCGGGTTTCTCCCTACGGTTTGCAGCTGCAGGCCATATATAATCAGAAGGAGTCCATATACACCATCCTTATAGTAGGGCAATGCTCCTCGAGCAACCGAAAATAGCACGGCACTGAGAACAATCATTATCAGACCACTTGCCAGAAGGAGAATCACTTCAAGAGGGATATTTGCCTCTTCTGAGAACTTCAATTTCTCCACCCTGTTGTGGAAAAAATAACCGGTTTCTTCATTTTTCTCATATGCGCATCCTGAAATGCGGGATCAGTTGCCAATGCTCCGTATAAAAAACGGTATGCAATTATTATATTTATTCTTATAGATTAATTTTTCTATTTCATCGGGCTTGTACATGGTGTCTGCGGTTATGACCTCTGGATTCACTGGAACTCGCGGTCTGCGATCCTCGGAAAGACTTCTCACTTCGACCGTTTCGTGGAAGTCGCAGAAGCACTCCCAAAACAGCCTATCGCAGAATAAACGATCCCTCGATAAGCCTGGACCAGTAGAGCTGATCTCCGGCCGGTGCATAGCCCCCGGCCATGATATTATCCAGATCAACGAGCTCCATTGCGGCCCGGAGATCTGATTCGCCCCCATCCATCACGATGATCTTCCTGACGGTATACGATCCCATAAGATCGCCAAGCAGCGGAAGAGCCGACGGTGCAACCGCAATATCCCGCTGCACCTCCAGCACCTTCTCAAGCCCCCGCTCAGTCGGGTTCATCAGGTGCCAGAAGATCCGCCGCCCGGAGATGAGTTCAAGTTCAAGTGATGCCGGATCATTCTCCAGCAGGATCACATGCCCAAAGACTCCGGCATCCCGCATCATTCTGAGGAACTGCCTGAAGAAGAGGATCTGATCCTCATCAGGATCAGAAAACAGCGCAGCAGCAGAGGGGAGCGACCACCAGCAGTTCTTCCGTATGCCGGAGACCGCCTGGATATCATCCAGAACATCATCCGCGGGTGCGTCGGGAAGAGACGCGGCCCTTGCCCGCTCATGATAGAAGAGGCCTCCGGCAGCAGGAGTATGCACCTCTTTCTGCGCTTCAAGTGTCTTCATCAGGTGATAGGTGACCAGATCGCCGCCGATACCTGCGCGGGCCTGTGCCCATGCAGCGAGATCCGTGACTGGTGGAGTATCGACCTGGGATCCGAGTCCCCGTACCGGGATTGCCAACCGCTTCGCCATAGTGTACCTGTATTTTATACGATCCAGCGCAAAAAGCATATTGATGAGTGGTACACCGAAACTGGTTACATGCGGACTTCCTTATACCAATGGATTATGCCATATCGGGCACCTGCNNGGACCTATGTGCCCGCCGACTGCTATGTCAGGCATCTCCGGCGTGCAGGTGAGGAGGTTCTCTTTGTCTGCGGTTCAGACAATCACGGAACTCCGATTGTTGTATCTGCAGAAGAGGCGGGCACCACCCCGCGGGCGCTCTCAGAAAAATACCATGATCATTTCAGGAAGACCTTTGAGCGGATGGGTGTCATCTTCGACCACTTCGGGATGACCGACAACAAAACCAACCATGAACGGACACAGTCGATCATCAACCGGCTGATCGATCGCGGGTATGTCTACTCAGAGATCATCAACCAGAGTTACTGCACCTCCTGCGAGCGGTTCCTCCCGGACCGCTATGTCGAGGGGATCTGTCCCCACTGCGGCAAGCATGCACGAGGGGATGAATGCGATCAGGGATGCGGCCGCCATCTCGAGCCCGGCGAGATACAGGAACCTGTCTGTACCGTCTGCCGGACACGGGCAGAGATCCGCCAGCAGGAACATTATTTCTTCAGGCTGAGTACCTTCCGCGATTATCTCCTTGATTACTTAAAGGATCTCAAAGGAACCAGCAACGCGAAGAACTACGCGATCGGCTGGGTGGAGAACGAGCTCCGTGACTGGTGTATCACGAGAACCCTCGAATGGGGCGTAAAGTTCCCCGGAAACATGGATCTTGTCGTCTATGTCTGGGTCGATGCACCCATCGGTTATATCTCCTTCACCGAGGAGTGGGCAGACGCCCATAATGATGACTGGAAGAAGTACTGGTGTGGCGACGGCGAGGTGACGCATTTTATCGGGTCGGA
>DAJQ01000035.1:163673-167468 GCA_002496395.1 Methanocorpusculaceae archaeon UBA456 | reverse complement strand
GGATATCATCTACCACCACTGCATCTTCTGGCCCGCTCTCCTCCATGCAGCAGGATATGGAACGCCTGATGCCGTTGTCGCATCGGGGATGCTGAAGGTTGAGGACCAGAAGTTCTCAAAATCCCGTGGCTATGTGGTCTGGGCAAACGAGGACTATCTCGATGTCGGGCTCCCTTCAGACTATCTGCGGTACTACCTTCTCAGCTATACAAGCCATACAAAAGAGCTGAACTTCTCATGGAAGGCATACCAGGAGCGGGTGAATAATGAGCTCGTGAATACCCTCGGCAACTTCATGTACCGGACGATCTATTTTGCAGAAGCAAAACTCGGTGGTATCCCAAACACCCCGGCAGGCCCGGAGATCCTTCTGGAGATCAGGAAGGCACGGGCGAGTGTCGACTCTGCATTCAGATCATTTGAGTTCAAGCTTGCAGTCGATGGGATCATGGGGCTTGCCGCATTTGGGAACAACTACATCCAGAAGAATGCTCCGTGGAAACTGATGAAGACAGATCGGGCAGCGGCAGAATCTGCAATCGCAGACTGTCTCCAGATCGTCAAGGCACTCGCCCTGATGCTCGAGCCGGTGCTCCCGGATGCAGCGGCGAAATGCTGGGCGATGCTTGGATACGAGAGCCCCATTGCCGATCACCACCTCGATGAATGCGATACCCCGCTGTCTGGTGTCACCTTACAGAAGGCAGAGATGCTCTTTAGCAAGCTTGAGGACGAGCAGTATGCCGTCCTTGAAAAGACCTTCAACGGGCGTGTAGAAGCTGCAAAGAAGAAACAAGAGATGAAAGAGGAGAAGAAACCAATGGTCTCAATGGATGAATTTGCAAAGATGGATCTTCGGATCGGAAAAGTCCTCTCGGCAGAGCCGATCAAGGGATCAAAAAAGCTCCTGAAGATACAGGTGGATATCGGGTCTGAGACCCGGCAGGTGGTATCCGGGATCGCCCCCTTCTATGCACCGGATGCTCTCACCGGCAGCCTGGTTGTGATGATCGCAAACCTTGAGCCTGCGACGATCTTTGGTGTTGAGAGCAGGGGCATGATCCTCGCAGCAGGCGATGACGCCGCCCTCCTGATGCCGAACCGCGAGATCGAGCCGGGAACACAGATCCGGTGATCAGCGGGGATGATACCCTGCANNCCCTGCATCGGTGAGATGGGATCGGATCCGCTCCTGATGCAGAAGCCCCCTCGTCTCGATCTCAACCTCTACCCTGATCTCGGTCGGGTGGAGCCCTTTCTCATCCCTTTTCTGGATAATTTCATGGATGTTACCCCCGGCACCGGCGATCGTGCCGAGCAGTTTCGCAAGTGATCCCGGCCGGTCATCAACAACCACCGAGATCGTCATGGAGCGATCCCGTGCAACCTGTGCCTGGTGAATAACCCGCTGGAAGAGGGGTAGATCGATATTCCCACCTGATATGACCAGCACGATCCTGCTTTGCTTCGGAAACATCCCTCTCCCGGAGAGGAGGTAGGCGAGAGGTGCCGATCCCGCACCTTCCACAACGAGATGTTTTCGTTCGGCAAGGAGGAGGATCGCCCGGATCATCTCCTCCTCTGAGACCACTCCGATCTGATCCACAAATGCCCTGATCATCCCAAACGGCCGTTCGCCGACGATCGGAACGGCAATCCCATCAGCGATCGTCCGGCCGGGTACAACAAGCTCCCTCTCCTCAAAAGCAAATGCACGGTTGGCGGCATCACAGGCGGCCGCCTGTACGCCGATGATCCGGGCAGGGCTCCCGGCACCCTTGATCGCAGCGGCGATCCCGGCGATTAAGCCCCCGCCGCCGACAGGCACGATCACATACCCGACATCACCGAGTTCCTCGAGGATCTCAGTGCCGATGGTGCCGGCCCCCGCGATCACATGTTTATCATCATAGGGATGGACCAGAAACGCCCCTCTCTCTGCGAGGGATTTGGCATAGAGGATCGAATCCTGGAGTGTCCGTCCGGCAATGACGATCTCGGCCCCATATCCCCGTGTCGCCTCCTGCTTGGCAACTGATGACCCAACCGGCATCACGATCGTCGCCTTCACCCCGGCAATACCTGCTGCGAGGGCAACTCCCTGTGCATGGTTTCCAGCAGATGCCGCCACCACCCCTTTCATGCCGATCTCTTTTCGATTCCGGAGTATCGAGTGTACTGCCCCTCTCACCTTGAATGAACCCGCCTTCTGGAGGGTTTCGAGCTTGAGGTACACCTCGCAGCCGGTCATTGCCGAGAATGTCGGCGAGTAGACAAGCGGGGTCCTGTGTATATGGGGGCGGATCAGATCCGCAGCTTCTGCGATCTCCTGGTGGGTGAGCATAGAGGCAGAATCTACCTCCATGATGAAAAGATGATCGTTCATCAGGGGTTGCCGGGAACAAAAAGCGGGCTGAAATGGTTCGGCGGTGTTCCTCTGTCCAGGGGGTCAGGAACTGGTTCAGCACAAGATTGTGTGGGAAAAAACAGGAGGCTGCCAGAATTATCTTTCGCTATCTCTCCCAAAATGCATGCAGAAGAGCGTCGTATACCGGTCCATATAGCAGGGCGACTGGCACCGGAGGGAAAACTCATCCCTCAGGCATTCGGCAAAGAGCCCAAGCCACTGGCTCTGTAGCATATGGTACTCCGTCCGCTCCCCCCGGGGCTGCGTGAAGAACGAGATCACCTCGGTCATCAGGAACTGATCAACACAGGTTCTGGCGAGTTCGATTGGGGCACCCTGCGAGAGGATCGAATTGATGATGCTCCCATAGGACTGGTAGACCGCAAGTGCCAGATCCGGGGAGTAGATCTCGGGCCGATCATTGTCTGCATCCATCTCATAGAGAATGAAATGGTCGATATGCGGCTTCAGCCGGGAGAGGTGCAGCCTCTTCTCCTCATAGGGCATGTGGTGATATGCAAGGGAACTTGTTGCGAGATCGAAATGCCGATTGATCCAGCTGGTGCAGTTCTGAATGCGGCAGTTCTCTGTTCTGATATGGACACCTGGAAACATTTCTGATACCGTCTTCCCGGCAAGATCCACCATGGCAGTCGAAGAATCGATCAGAAGGATCTCATCGATCTCATCAACCTTGCCACATTCCCGGAGTTTCTGAAGCAATGCCACCGTAAGGCTTCCGTCCCCGCACCCGAGATCCATCATCGAGAACAGCTCAGGGAAAGAGGGGAGGCTGGCGGCACATTCGGTGACATAGATCTCTCGTGCAGCCTGCATCACGGGGTTTTTCGCAAAGAGCAGGAAGGCTTTGGGATCGAAAAAGACCACATACGGCATAGCGAGTCTTCGATCATGCCGCTCCAAAAAACCGATGAGCTGGGTTGCCGAGAATGGCTCATCCCCCTCAAGCTGGGCAGCCTCGGAAAGCCGCCCGAACCCGGAATCAACAGATCCCTGTGCCATCAGGAGGGTGCCGATATAGTAGCAGAAGACTGGGAGGAGGTTAGGGCGGATCTGATCGGCAANNTCGGCCAGATGCGACCATAGAGCCGATTCCTGAGGAGATAAGAAGAGCATCTATTCTTTTTTGTTGCCCGCAAAGGGTGATGAAGATTTGTATCCACAGGTTCAGCTTCTCAGGTTAGAAGTTCACTTTCTCCCTCCGCTCCCGACATTTATGAGCAGGTCTGACAGAATTCATCATAATCAGTGCTGTGTTTTCAACTCCTCCTTTGATGAATCAGGAGTATATGCCGGGCATTGATGATATTTCAGCAACAGATCAAGGGAGTGTGAACAGAAATCTCAGATTCAGATCACCCGTATAA
>DAJQ01000035.1:8068-163556 GCA_002496395.1 Methanocorpusculaceae archaeon UBA456 | reverse complement strand
AGGTATGGTGACCGGACACTGGTCATCTACCTCCTGATAGAGTTTCAGTCAACACCGGATCCGACGATGCCGATTCGTATCATGTCGTATATGGCGCTCCTGTGGCAGGATCTGATCAGAACCGGCCAGATCTCATCCAGTGGATCATTACCCGGGATCATTCCGGTTGTGCTCTATAATGGTGAGAGTCCCTGGAATATACCGGAAGATATCAGTCAAACCATCCTGATGCCGGATCCGGTGCTCCGGTTCAAGCCGTCGGTGCAATATCTTGTGGTTGATGAGCTCCGGCTCTCAGTGCACCATCTCGTCGAAGTTCGAAATCTTGCTGCCAGCCTCTTTGGCCTTGAGCAGTCCTCGAAAAGTGAGGATCTCTTCGAGCTTGGCAAGAGACTGAATGCATGGATGAGGAAGAATCCAAATCTCGATCCATTGCGCCGGGATTTCTCGTTATTCTTTGAGAATACCTTAAAGACAGATGAAGATAAACCACTACCAAATCCGTTTTGTGGGGATACCATGTTAAAAGAAAAGGTAAAACGATGGACCGCTGAGCTGAAAGCCGAAGGGAAAGTCGAAGGAAAAGCAGAGGAGCGTCGAACACTCCTTCGCCGGATGAAGGCGTTTGGGATGTCTATCAGTGAGATTGCTGAGATCACCGGGTTGCCGGAAGAGGAGATTCGCCACCTGATCTGATCCGGTTTTGATCCAATGTTGTATCAACATGCGATCCCGCTTACATCCCCTCTCAACGATATAGCCCCGCTATGAAATCCCTCTTCGCCCCAATTATTTCTCTTTTTTGAGGGGTATCATATCCTTCTCCACCCTCGTTGTATTCCCCGCCCTCATCTCATCCCTCTCCCTTTTCACAGCATTTTGTGAAACAACCATTACTGTCTGGAATGGAATCTTCATTGAGGATTACGCACCTCTTCAGCCGCCCCGGTCCACCAGTTCAGAAGTCACCGGTCTTGTCGATTGTAATCGAAACACCCCTGAGACTCTTCCTGATGACAATCCTCTGCATCATCTCCTCCCTGAGTGTCTCCGGGAGCTCTCCTGACTGCCACTCGTATTCTGCCCAAACCGCAGCTTCGGCACTGGCAGGATCAGCGGCTGCGATTGCCTTGAGGGCATAGTATGCACCGCCATAGGCATGCTGGGGAACATGGGCGGTTGCCACCGCCTGACCTGCGGCACGCGCAGCACACGAAGCCGCGAGATTCGCTTCAGCTTCCCTTGCGGCAGCATGAGCGGCAAGCGATGCCCTGCGGATCTCAGCCATTGAAAAGTGACCTGTATCAATCCACCTCCAGCAGAGATCAAGTGCCTCGCGTGGCCGACTATCTCCCGGATACTCCCTCTCAAAGAAGAGAAGCACACGCTCTGCACAGTCTGCTGCCCAGGCGGCCATCGCTCTCTGATCATCACGGCTGTATCTCTTCATGGGGATACGAAGATTCCTGGATGCTCTTTCATTGGCAGATGATCCCTCTTGTAGAGAATACACCCGGGTTCACCTCTATCAGGAAGAGAACAAAAAGAAGCGGGCCTGGGGGGATTCGAACCCCCGACATTCGGGTTAGAAGCCCGACGCTCTATCCTGGCTAAGCCACAAGCCCCGGAAGGATATAATAGTTCGATCTCCCGGTTTTTATTCCTTTGTGTGATACATGACACCCCGGGTGCTGAAGATCCTTTTGGAGATAGATTTTTTGGAGTAAAAGGCTATGGCTAAAGCTCATGATCGGGTGCCTGATGGAAGTAAACCCTCCTCTCTTCCTTCTCCCACCCACCCTGCCTACCGAAACCTTTAAAAATATCCCTGCGTAATGCTCTTCTGTTGCCGCAATGCGGCAGATGCAGGAGTTATGACTATGATCCCAACGAAGATGGAAGATCTGATCAATGCCCAGATCAATGCCGAGATGTACTCTAGTTACCTGTACCTCTCGATGTCCGCATGGTGCTCGGATAAGACCTGGAATGGTTTTGCCCACTGGCTCCGCCTCCAGGCACAGGAAGAACTGGCTCATGCGATGAAGTTCTATGACTATCTCAATGAGCGGGGCGGCACCATCAAACTCGCCGCAATCGCCGCTCCAAAGGCCGACTGGAAGGATATCCCTGCCATCTTCAGGGAGGTCTATGCGCACGAGCAGAAGGTCACAGGCATGATCAATGCGATGATGGCAGAAGCGATCAAGCAGAAGGATTATGCATCTGAGATCATGCTCCAGTGGTTTGTCACCGAGCAGGTCGAAGAGGAAGCAAATGCCTCTGAGATCGTGGCAACCCTTGAAAAGATCGGTCCCGCAACAGGCGGTCTCTACCATCTTGACCAACAGCTTGGCAAGCGATAAATGCCAGAATTCCTTACCTCTTTTTTGGTGCCTGCGCACCAGAAAGCAAGACGATCAGCAGGGGATATCAGATGATTACGACACAGATAAGGATCGCCGGGATGCATTGTGCAACCTGCGCACAGGCCATTGAGCGCTCTCTTGAACAGCTTGATGGCATCTCCTCGGCAGAGGTGAATCTCGCCGCAGAAACACTCCGTGTAGCGTTTGATCCGGATGCCGTAGCACTAGGGGATATCGAGGAATCAATCAGGGAATCAGGCTTCCAACCAGTTCCCGAATCACTAACACTCAGGATCAGCGGCATGCATTGTGCCGTCTGTATGCAGTCTGTTGAAAAGGCACTTCTCGCTCTCCCAGGCATCAGTTCTGCCTCCGTCAATCTCGGAACAGAGCGGGCATATCTCACCTACTATCCAAATCTCACATCGTTTGAAGAGATGAAGGAAGCAGTTACACAAGCAGGTTTTACGGTCACCGGCAGGGATGATGATCCTGCATCCGGCACGAAAGATGCCGGGGTTGCACGCGATCTCCGAATGAAGGCATACCGCACCATCCTCGGATTTGCTGTCTCCGGGCTCCTGATGCTTCTGATGTGGACCCACCCTCCTCTTCCGCTCCCAATGCCCCTGGTGATGTTCCTCATCGCAACACCCTTCTTTGCCTTCCTCTCGTACCCAATCTTCAAAGCGGCATTCCGATCCCTCAGACATGGCATCCTGGATATGGATGTCATGTACTCCCTTGGTATAGGGACTGCATATTTCTCAAGCGTACTCGCGACATTTGGGATCTTCCTCTCAGCCGATTTCAACTTCTATGAGACTGCGATCATGCTCACCGCATTCCTCACCCTTGGCCGCTACCTTGAGGCACGGGCAAAAGGAAAGACGAATGAAGCGATCCGCTCCTTAATGAACCTCCAGCCGAAGACGGCAACGGTGATTGTGGATGGAGTCGGGACGATCGTGCCGGTTGAGGAGATTGCACCCTATGATCTCGTCCTCGTCAGGCCCGGAGAAGCCATTCCGGTGGATGGAGTGGTGGTTGAAGGAGAGAGCCATGTGGATGAGTCTCTCGTGACCGGTGAGCCGCATCCGGTCTTCAAAGGAAAGGATGATGCCGTCATCGGCGGCACCATCTCCACAAACGGAGCCATCACGATCTATGCAACAAAGGTTGGAAAAGAAACCGTTCTTGCACGGATCATCAGGATGGTTGAGGAGGCACAGGGGAGCAAACCCCCGGTTCAGCGGATCGCAGATACAGTCGTCTCCTACTTCATCCCGGCGGTGCTCCTGATCGCCTTCCTTGCATTTGTTTTCTGGTACTACATCGCCGGATATCCACTCCTCTTTGCCGTCACCGCCCTCATCTCGGTGCTGGTCGTCGCCTGCCCCTGTGCACTCGGGCTTGCCTCCCCGACCGCCATCACCGTTGGGATCGGACGAGGTGCAGAACTTGGGATTCTGATTCGAAACGGGGAGGTCCTGGAACTGTCCGGCACCATCACCACCGTCGCCATTGACAAAACCGGCACCCTCACCGAAGGCCGCCCTGAAGTTGTTGAGATTGCACCCTACCACCTCTCAGCAGACGATCTCATCTCGTATGCAGCAGCGGTTGAACGATTATCGCTCCACCCCCTTGCAGAGGCGATTGTCAGGAAAGCTGCCGATCTGAATCGACCTTTCCCTGATGTGGATGGCTTTCAGTCATTCAGTGGCAAGGGTGTTCTTGGCATTGTTCAGGATGTCCCGGTCCTCATCGGGAACCGCTCGTTCCTTGAGGAACACTCCATTCAGATCCCAAAGAAGGCACTTGGATCAATCGTCAGGTTTGAAAGCGAAGGAAGAACCGTCCCCCTCATCGCCGTGAACAGAACCTATGCAGGCTGTATCGCCATTACTGATCCGATCAAGCCCACCTCGCATGAAGCAGTGAAGATATTTGAGGAGATGGGGCTCTCTGTGGTGATGATCACCGGCGATAACGAACATACCGCCCAGGTGATCGGAGATGAGATCGGGATCACGCGTATCCTTGCTGGCGTTCTCCCCTGGGATAAGGCGAATGAAGTCTCCCGGCTCCAGGATCGGGGTGAACACGTTGCCTTTATCGGGGATGGGATCAACGATGCCCCGGCGCTTGCACAGGCGGATGTCGGGATCGCCATCTCTGGTGGAACCGATGTTGCGGTGGAGAGCGGGGGCATCGTCCTGATGCAGCGCGATCCCCTCGATGCCGCTGCTGCAATCCAGCTTGCCAAAAAGGTCATGGGCAGGATACGGATGAATCTCTTCTGGGCATTCATCTATAATATCCTCTTAATCCCGGTTGCAGCCGGGCTCCTCACCCCCTTCTTCGGGATCACCTTCCACCCCGAATATGCGGGTCTTGCGATGGCACTCTCATCAGTGACGATCGTCTCGCTCTCGCTCCTCCTGAGAGGCTATACACCTCCGGCAAAGAAGCGGGAAGATCCTCGGGCAGATACCGGATAACCTCCTTTTTTTTTTGTATCCGGGGCACCAGTCTTCTCTTCAGGGTATATCCGTTGAATAGAGGCAAAAATCCCTATTCATCGTCTTTTAAACCAATTCGCGTATGTATCGAGTTATAGGTTTATGAGGTCTCAGAACAGAGAGTATATACAGAAACAAATGGTCCCCTCTTTTCCGGGGGCGTGAGGTACCGGACGATACCGGCCGAGCTGAGCACGTAGAATAGAATCTATACAAATTGTCCGGACTGATACAAATGGGATACCGTACTCACGCACGCCACACCACCTGCCCGGGGTGTAATGAAGAGATCTATATGGAAGAGCTGGTGAAAGGGCAGTGCCCGCTCTGTGGCTCACCTGTTGAAGAGCTTGAGGCTCATGATGAGTCGCTCGAGTATGATGATGGATTCGAACGGTCTGAGCTGTCCTGGCTGGTCCTCCAGTACTTCCTCTTCAAGAAGTTCGAGGATCTCGGAGCCAATCCGCTTCAGGTCTTCCGGCTGTTATCCACTATTGAAGAGAATGGAGAGGTTGTTGCCACAACAAAGGAGAAAGAAGAGCTTCCCTATGAACTGGATGCGGAACTCTCACGGCTGGAGCGGCTGCTCCCGAAGCGCTGCAGCTCATGCCGGAAGATCTTTGTCCGGGGTGCAACAAAGAAGATCTCAGGCGACCTCATTGTTGGGGGCATGACGGTTACCTATCGGTGCCGGAGTTGTCAGGGGTAAGAGCGTTAACCCCCAAAAAGCTATTTTTCAATAAAGATTGTTGGTCTGTATCCGCAATCTAAAAGAAGAGTGAAATTAATATGACCGCCCGATAAGGGCAGCCTTCCCTTCTTCTCCACAGATCACGCAGGAATTCCCGTTCACCTTCGCAGCATGTGGTCCGCGGAGATCGGTTCCGAGGAGCGAGGCGTCAGTCTCAGCCTCGATTCTGTCGGCACATTCCCGCTCCCCGCACCATGACCCGACGGCAACGCCGGACTCAACAGCGGATCGGATCTCTTCGATAGTCGTGCAGATGGCAATCTTTCCTTCCATCGATACGGCAGCCCGCCCGGCGATCGCCTTCTGGATCAGATCGAGCAGTGCCGGGACTTCTCCGGCTGATCCAATCTGCTGTTTCTGCTTGAACCGGTCAACCGCCACAATCGTCCCGGCATCGATATCCCTTGGACCGATCTCAAGCCGGAGCGGAACGCCATGCAGCTCCCAGTGATAGTACTTCGCACCGGGGCGCATATCGCGGAGATCAAGCTCCACCCGGATACCGAGCGCCTTCAGCTCGGAACAGAGCGCCTCGGCTGCTGCGAGCACCTCGTCTTTTCGCTTCCCGATGATGATCGGGATGATGACGACCTGCACCGGGGCAACAGAGGGCGGCAGCACAAGGCCGGTATCATCGCCATGCACCGAGATCACCGAGGCGATGCACCGCTCGGAGATGCCATAACAGGTCTGGTATGCAAGCTGCTGTTCGCCTGCCAGATCCTCGTAGGTGATATCGAAGGTCTTTGAGAAATGGGTTCCGAGATGGTGGGCGGTTCCGATCTGGAGCGTCTTCCCATCAGGCATGATCGTATCAACAGCGATCGTATAGTCAGCGCCCGGGAACTTATCCCAGTCCGGCCGCTTTGATATCAGGATTGGTACCCCAAGGGATTCATAGAACTGTGAGTACAGCCGGATCGCCTCTTCCACCTGTTCGGCAGCATCATCCCAGGTGCAGTGGACGGTATGGGCCTCCTTGAAGGAGGTGATCTCCCTGAGCCTGATCAGGGGCCGGGTATGTTTCGTCTCATACCTGAAGGTGTTCACGATCTGGTAGAGTTTTAAGGGGAGATCTGCATGGGATCTCACCCAGAGGGCATACATCGGGTAGATAGCAGTCTCGCTCGTCGGTCTGAGTGCCAGCTTCACGTCGAGCTCGGAGAGTCCCCCGTGTGTCACCCAGTAGACCTCCTCTTCAAAGCCCTTGATATGCTCAGCTTCTTTCATGAACTCATGATCGGGGATGAGGAGCGGGAAGATCGTCTCCTGATGATCGACATCAAGGAGCGAACGGAGCAGGTTATAGGTATTCTTCCGGATCGAGAACCCAAACGGGTACCAGACATACAGCCCCTTCACGGGATACCGGACATCCATGATCTCGGCGCGCCTGAGAATCTCGTTATACCATGCACTAAAATCAGAAATCGGGGGGAGTGCATCTGTCTTATCTTCCATAGTATGCCACCTAAACGACCAGTACTATGATACCCGGTGTTATAAATGCCTCCGTGATTGCGGCAAGAACAAGAAGGGGCAGCACCGTCTTCGCAAAAATCAGCGTGTAGCGCCGGGCATCTGCTGCGGCATCACCATCCTCGTACAGCTCCCGCCGGATCGCCCCTGCCAGCATCAGGCCGAGAGCACCGGCGATGAAGAGGGCCGGGAGCTCAAAGATGCCGTGAGGGAGGAGGGCGGCGACCACATAGGTGATCCCCTGCATCTCGTTTGATATCTGGGCGACCGCTCCCACAATAATCCCGTTTGTCGCCAGCACAAAGATCGTCAGGATACCAAAGGTCACCCCTCCGAGGAAGAGGATGATGCAGGCCTGAAGATTATTCACAAAGAGCATCGCTGCCAGCATGAATGGCCCCTGCTCCATAAGCCCCTCAAGATCCAGCGCCTCCGCAAGCACCTGCATGAATGTATCCCCGATCATTGGATCATTGATGACAAGACCAGCTCCCGCACCTGCTGAAAGAACGAAGATGAGGGAGGCAAAGAGGATATTCTTCAGGATATTCTCAGACATGGAGCACCATCCTCATCATTCCCCGGATACCCGGCGCCATCCCGACGACGATCATCGCAAGGAGGAGGAGATACCAGAGGCCGGTATCCCCGTTCTCCCGGCGGTACATCTCCAGAATATAGATTCCTGGTATCAGGACGGCCAGTTTTAATGGATACATGGCAAATGCGGTGCCGGTCCAGTCGATGAGCGCTCCCCCGACGACATGCTGCTCCACGTACCGTACCGGATGAATATCGATCCCGTAGCTGGTTGCACTGGCATCGAGCAGGTGACCGAAGATCAGGAGGGTATAGAGTGGATTTTGCATATACTCCCACCTGAACAGGTACCTGAGCACTGCATAGGTGAGTGCTGTCGTGATGACGGCCATCAGGAGAATGATCAAAAGGATAACGACATCAAAGCTCGTCCTCGTCACCCCCCACCAGATCAGGGTGAAGAACGCCATCACCGAATACATGGTTCCAAGGAGCCAGTATGGTCGGATGAACGTCTCCACGATACCTGCTGTCTCAAGCCACCGTGCGATGAAGAGTGAGATGATGGTGATGAAGAAGATCATGAAGAAGATGAGCGGCGTGATCAGGAGAAATCTGAAATCACTCTGTATCATCCCGCAATCCTCAATCACCCTAAGTAAACCCCCAAGCACGACAAAGGGGATCGTGGCAAGGACAAACGTACCATCAATGGCGATCTGCTTCTTTGAAAGCCAGCGGTAAACAAGATAGACTGATATGATCAGAATCAGGGCATAGGTGAGGGTATCGACCAGGGTGTATGCCCCCCCATACCGGATGGGATCAATGTAATATTTGTATATGAAGTCACTAATCATGAAATGATCTCGATGGGCTCAGAATATTTCAAGATACTCAAAAATAAAGTTTTTGATAAGTCGAAATGGATGCAACTTCCCCGTGATGTGGTCATCGGGCACGATGCCATAGACCAGATCCCGCGGGTACTGGAGGAACTTGCTCTTGGACAGTCGGTCCTCCTTCTCTCAGGTCCACGGACGAACGAGACGGTCGGGAGCCGGGTGGCCTCGCTTCTTGAAGGTCAGTTTGATCTTTCGCGCCACGTCACCAATGCAATTACGCCTGAAACAATAAGGTCGGTTGAGGAGGCGGGATCGTCTGCCGATATCATCATTGCTGTTGGGGGCGGGCGGGTGATCGATACTGCAAAGATCGCCTCATTCAACCTGGACTGCCAGTTCGTCAGTGTCCCGACAGCTGCATCCCATGACGGGATCGCCTCATCCCGCGCATCGGTCCCAACAGAAGAAGGAAGCTCGTCACTTGATGCCCATCCCCCGGTTGCAATCGTTGCAGATACCGGGATCATCGCTGCTGCACCCCATCGTCTCCTTGCATCCGGGTGTGCGGACATCATCTCGAACTACACCGCAATACTTGACTGGGAGCTGGCTCACCGGCTCCGTGGCGAAACAATATCCGAGTATGCGATCGCCCTCTCCCGGATGACTGCTGAGATCCTGGTAAAAGATGCCCATCTTATCCGGCCCAACTCTGAAGAAAGTGCCTGGATCGTCACAAAAGCCCTTGTCTCCTCGGGAGTTGCCATGAGTATCGCCGGTTCGTCCCGGCCTGCAAGCGGTGGGGAGCATAAGTTTGGGCATGCAGTCGAGCGGCTCGCGCCAGGGAAGGTGCTGCATGGTGAGGCATGCGGGATTGGAACGATCATCTCGATGTACCTGCATGGAGGTGACTGGCGCGGGATACGGACCTCCCTCAGAATGATAGGTGCACCGACAACTCCGGCTGAGGTCGGCCTTCCCGATCATATAGCAGCCGAGGCAATCGTGAAGGCAAAAGAGATACGCCCTGAACGCTTTACTATTTTTGATATGGGTGTCACACAAGAATCAGCAGACGATCTGATCCGAATGCTGTACCGGGAGTGAGATCAATGACTGAGGCAAAGAACCGGGTTACATTAATTGGAAAAAAACTTGCTCGTAATGGGACAGAATTTGTCTATGTGGGGGCAGTGGATGCATGCAATGGATGCAAGGTGAAGAAAGCGTGCCACAACCTCATTCCGGGGAGAAAATATCGGGTGGTCGATGTCAGACCGACAACCCACTCATGCCCGGTCTTTGCAGACGGCGCCTGCGTCGTCGAGGTGGAGGAGGCGCCGGTGGTTGCACTGATTGCCGGTGAGATGGCGATCACCAATTCCAGGTTTATCTATGAATATACCTGCAACCGTGAGGAATGCAGGAGCTATGATCTCTGCCATCCGGATGGGGTCAATGAAAAGGAAAAATATACGATCACCCAGGTTCTGGGGAGTGCTCCTGATGAATGTCTCCGTGGCCGGAGGAATCTGAAACTCGTTGAGATACTTCCTCTCTGACCTTCTTTTACAACTTTATCCTTCAATTGACGATCACTTCTCCCCTGCAGACCAGACCGCTTCCTCAAGTTCAAGGAGTGCAGGCCCACTTTCCAGATCCACGATCCATTCCCGGGGAATCCCTCCGACTCCAAGGAATGCACCCCCGAGAGCACCGCAGATGGCAGCTGTTGTATCGGTATCCCCGCCATGAGAAATGGCAGTTTGTATCATCCCGGTAAATGTCTCCTCTTCCATGAAACAGGTGATGGCAACATGGGCTGCTTCGAGAGCATCAAGGGAGGGATTGAGCGGTGCGGCTGAGAGGAGTGCAATCCTGTTTCTCACCTCCGTGTTCTCACAGCAGTTGAGTGCTGAGAAGAACGCCTCTTCCTTTGAGCCGCCACGGCAGAGGATCGAGATCATCTGGTTGACAACACCGGATGTTGCGCCCGCCACCGGGTGGGTATGTGTTGTGGCGGCGGCAATCCTGCTCATAATCCGGGCATGGTCAGGGCGGTAGAAGATCCCAATGGGCGCCCCCCGCATCACCGCCCCGTTCGTCCTCCCGCTGCCCGCGATCCCCGACACTGCATTATCCGGAGATGCACCTCCCTTCACCCTCTCCAGAACCTCCCGGCTTGTAGGTCCGAAGAATTCGGGATGCAGATCATAGATCCGGACAAGTCGGCTTATAAAATCAATTGCAGAAAACCGATGGCAGGTGACCAGGGTCTCTGCCAGCGCTATCATCTGGAGGGTGTCATCGGTATACTCTCCTCTCCGTGTTGAAAAAGGCCCTCCTCCTGTCATCCGCTGTGGGATCTGATGGATATTTTGGCTTCCTTCGAAGGGCGCACCCATTGCATCCCCAATTGCCGAGCCGATCAGCGATCCGGGTATGCGCGTGAATTGGAATATAAAGATCACCAATAAATTATATCTGGCTACTCATTAGAGTCTCATCTGAAAAAGGTGATAGGTTGCAGAAAGAAGAACTCATTCATTTACACATGCTCATGGTAACCGTAAAGAAATATTACGAAACCATGACCGGCGACGCAGTATCGACTTGCAAGTACGACTCTCTTCTTATCTCCCCCGTTCACATCCACAAAAATAAAAACTCACATAAAGAAGCGCTTCTGACGCTTGCAGAAGAGATAGTCGAGCGGATTCATGATCATCCCGGTTCTATCCGGCCAGAATATCATTCGAAAACCGCTACTCCTGTTCTGATAAAAAACTGATCCTATCATGGATGATTATATCGCTTTCCGGGAGATTATCTCCCGGCTCTCTCCTTCAGATACTCCTGATGATATCCAGAGGATCAAGCTCTCTGTCTGCCGGGAGTTCAAACTCTCAGCTTTTCCGAAGAACTCCGCAATACTCCTTGCAGCAGAGCCGCATGAACGGGAACATCTTCGGCGTATCCTTCAGGTGAAACCGACCCGTACCCTCTCCGGGGTTGCTCCAATTGCGGTGATGACCTCCCCGCATCCCTGCCCGCATGGGATCTGCCTCCCCTGTCCGGGAGGGCCCGACCATCTCTTCCAGTCCCCCCAGAGCTATACCGGGGAAGAGCCTGCTGCGCTCCGGGGGAGGGAGCATGGGTATGATCCCTATGAACAGGTGCATGCCCGCCTCTCCCAGTTCCGGCTCCTTGGCCACCATGTCGACAAGGCGGAACTGATCGTGATGGGGGGGACGATCACCGCCCGCGACCCGGCATACCAGGAGCATGTCGTCACCCGATGCCTGATGGCAATGAACGACTTTCCGGATCACTTCTCTTGTGAATCCCGGTATGAAGAGGCTGCACTTGCAAATGAGTCTGCAGCAGTCCGGTGCATCGCGATCACCTTCGAGACACGGCCGGACTGGTGCAGGCGCGAGCATATCGAGCGAATGCTCTCTCTTGGAGTGACCAAGGTTGAGATTGGTGTCCAGCATGTCCTTGATGAGATCCTGGAGTATAACCGGCGCGGCCATAGTGTCGAAGATTCAATCGAAGCCAACCGCCTCCTCCGCGATGCAGGATTAAAAGTCGGCTTCCACGTGATGCCAAACCTCCCCGGAAGCGATATCAAAAAAGACCGGGAGCTCTTCCGGAAACTCTATGCTGATCCCAATCTCCGGCCGGACTTCCTGAAGATTTACCCGACGCTTGTGACCCCCGGATCAGAGATCGAAGGACTCTACCATCGTGGTGAGTATCGACCCTATGACGAAGAGGAGCTGATTGCACTGGTGGCATATGGAAAAGAGCAGCTCCCTGAATACACGCGGCTCCAGCGGATCCAGCGTGATATCCCGGCAAAACTGATCGTTGCCGGATCACGCCACGGAAACTTCCGGCAGCTCGCACAGAAGCACCTTGAAGCCGCCGGGAAGCGGTGCCGGTGCATCAGGTGCCGGGAGATCGGGCGGAGTCCAAACAGGGAGGAGGGTGAAATCCGGACGATTGAGTATGACTGCTGCGGCGGCCGTGAATTCTTCATCCAGGCAGAAGCAGGGGATTCCCTTATCGGTTTCATCCGCCTCCGGTTCCCCGGAGAGGTCTTCTTACCTGCATGTGAGGATGCCGCCCTCATCCGTGAACTCCATGTGTATGGGAGTATCGTCCCGCTCTCCTGGGATCCAACAGCTGGTGAGCGGCAGCACAGCTCCTATGGAAAACGTCTTCTGGAAGAGGCAGAGGAGACGGCACGGCGCGCTGGATATTCGTCTGTTTGTGTGATGAGCGGGATTGGTGTCCGCCCCTATTACCGCAAACAGGGCTATCTACGGGAAGGTCCATATATGGTTAAGAAACTGTCATGAAACCTGCAACTGTCGAATTTCTCAGAAACCGGTTCTCTGACTATTATTCCGGTACCATGAAGATGACCGCTCCCCTGCGGGTACCGGAGGCGCTCGACTCGCGGGAGTGGGGTTTCATGTTCTTTGGCACCAGAACTACTCCCGGTATGCGGCGTCACCTCTCGTTTCCCTCAAAAGATGAGCTCTTCTCGTACCTCCGGTCGATGACGCCGGCCCATGTGTATTATTCGACAGCCTATTACGAACACCCGGCGGCCCCGACGATGGATGAGAAGGGATGGAGCGGTGCGGATCTCATCTTCGATCTCGATGCCGATCATATTATGCGCGGCCCCTATGACCTGATGCTTGCACGGGTCAAAGAGGAGCTCTTCAAATTGATCGATATGCTCACCGACGAGTGCGGGATCGATTCCTCAAAGGAACTCTCCCTCGTCTTCTCCGGAGGAAGGGGCTACCATATCCACCTTCACTCACTTGAGATGCGTTCGTGGAAGAGTAGTGAACGGCGCGAACTCGCAAACTATGTCTGCGGAACCGGCCTCTCCCTCACCACGCATCTCTCCGATCAAAAACGCCCGGATCGCGGGTGGCGTCTCCGGTTAAAAGAAGCCCTCAAGGCAACCTGTGCGCAGATCCGCACTCTTCCCCCGGACGAACAGATCAAGACCCTCTCGTCAGTGAGGGGGGTCTCGGAGGCGGGTGCCGCCGATTTCGTAAAACGGCTTGACCGTTTGATCCGTTCGATGGACGGGAATGATTACCTGGCCTGCATCCATGATCGCGTGATCCTGGCGATGTTTGAAGATGCTGACAGCATCCTCTCGCAGCAGATCCGGGATCGGGCCGCCCTTGCCGATGAGCCGGTCACAACCGATATCAAGCGGCTGATCCGCCACCCCTCTTCTCTTCATGGAGGAAGCGGGTTCCTTGTCACTCCCCTGGATCTCCGTGATATCGAGGACTTTGATCCCCTCATCGATGCGGTTGTCTTCTCTGATCGTCCGGTCAGAATCGACTCGTCCTTTGAGACGACGATGCCGATCCTCGGGAACACCTATTCCCTCACAAAAGGGATCAACACCGTCCCCGAAGCACTTGCCGTCTTCCTCTGCGCACGGGGAATTGCGGAGCTTGAAGGAGGTTCTGCATGACCATCTCCTTTGATCGTGTCAGGTCGATCCTCTTTGATGAGCGGGCAAGCGGTACGCTGACGGATATCCCCTCAGATCTCTACACCAAGGTTCACGAGGAGATCGAACTGATGTACAAGGAGCTCTATGATTCCGGCGATCCCCTGTCGGAGCGGTCACAGGATATGATCCGCCAGATCGAGAGCTTCAAATCATATATTCAGGAGATCTTTTCGATCAGAACCGGCCGGATCATCGAACTGGCACTTGCCAAAGGGAATGGCGATACGATTGATCGTGAGATCAAGCGGCTTATGATCACAGAGGAGCAGGCACTCTTTGAGGCAGTTTCCAAAGCGGTTCAGCACGCACGGGGGGAACTGATTGATCGCCGTTCCAGAAAACCCACCCTCATTCCGGAGACCGAGGTCGAAGATTCGGTGTATGAGGAAGAAGAAGAGGGCGCTCCACGGGGCTTCAGCCTTGTCAGACTTATTGCCCCGATTGAGCCGTTTATGGGGATTGACGGGAGGACCTATGCTCTTTCGAACGAGGATGTTGTCTGCCTCCCCTCTCCCAATGCAACAGTTCTCTGTGACCGCAACATAGCCTTAAATATAAGAATTCGCAAATAAATATGGTATTCGGGTTCCTGAAACAGAGGTATTTTTCATGAAAAGACCAGCAAAATTCAACACCTATTGTCCGTTCTGCCGGACACACACGGAACATGAGATCGAGAAAGTGAAGAAGGGCAAAACAACCGGACTTCACTGGATCGACCGCGAGAAGGCACGGAGATCCCGTGTTGGAAATATGGGTAAGTTCAGCAAGGTTCCGGGTGGCGATAAACCAACAAAGAAGATCAACGTCCGATACCGCTGTAAAACCTGTAAGAAAGCCCATCTCAGAAAAGGGTACAGAATTGCAAAATTCGAACTGACGGAGTGAGTATACAATGGTCGAGTTAAACAGGGAAAACAGAAGCGGTTTTGTCAAAGTGAAGTGTCCTGACTGTGAAAATGAGCAGGTCATCTTTGAGAAGGCAAGCACCGTCGTCGACTGTATCGTCTGCGGAACAGTACTGGCAGAGACAACCGGCGGCAAAGCACTGATAAAGGCTGAGATCGTATCACAGTTTGAGTGATTATCTGATGAGCGAGAGGTACTGGCCCGAAGATGGAGAACTGGTCGTCTGCACCGTCGTTGACGTAAAGGACTTTGCAGCGTTTGTAACCCTGGATGAATATGAAGGCCGCCAGGGTCTCATACCAATCTCTGAGATCGCGCGTGGGTGGATCAAATATATTCGCGACTTTATTCGTGAAGGACAGAAGGTCGTATGTAAAGTCCTTCATGTCGACACCTCACGCGGGCATATTGACCTCTCCTTAAAGGATGTCAACGATCACCAGCGACGTGAAAAGATTCAGGAATGGAAGAACGAACAGAAAGCTCACAAATGGATAGGGTTTGCGGCAGAGGTTGCCGCTATCGACCCCGCCAGGATTATTGATGCAATCCGTTCGGAATATACTCTGATCTACCCGTTCTTTGAAGATCTTGTCATAACCGGTGAGGAGATACTGACTCACTTCGACTTCTCAGAAGCGGTCAATAAGGCGCTGATGGTTGTCGCCACAGACAATGTCAAGGTTCAGAAGGTGACGATCTCCGGGACCATGGATATGATGTCCGATAAACCTGATGGCGTCAATGTGATCAGACGCGCACTCCGGAGTGCTGAGGCAAAGATCCCGGGTGTTGAAGTTGAGATCACCTATCTTGGAGCCCCCCAATACCAGATCAAGGTAACCGCACCCGATTATAAGACCGCAGAGAAGGCGATCGAGAAGGTTGCGGCAAATACGATCGGTGTTGTTGAGCGGGCCGGTGGATCAGGAAAACTGATCCGGAAACAAAAGTAATCCGGTTGTTATGAAAGGCCGGATGAGACGGTGCATGGAAGATGGCACCTACACTCTTTCTCTGCAATGCAGGGTCTGCGGGGGCCGGACAGCCCCGGTTCACCCACCTCGTTTTTCACCGCAGGATCGGTATGGTAAGTACAGGAGGCAGATGCGTTTATGGATCCGGTAACAATCTCCTATGTTGTTGAAAATACAGATGATTACAAGGCTTCCATACTGATCGAAGGCCTGCCAGGTGTCGGCCATGTCGGGAAGCTTGTCGCTGATCATATCGTTGATGAGCTGGATGGTGTACTCCTTGCCAGGATCATCTCGCACCACTTTCCCCCACAGGTCTTCATCAATAAGGAAGGGGTGGTCAATCTCCCGAAAAACGAGTTATATCTGGTGAAGACCGAACCTCCGCTGCTTCTTCTGACCGGAGACTGCCAGAGCACCTCTCCTGAGGGGCACTATATCCTCACGGAAGAGTATCTCAATCTTGCAGAACAGTTTGGCGTTGAACGGATCTACACCCTTGGCGGGTATGGTGTCGGGAGACTTGTCGATGAGCCGAGGGTTCTCTGTGCCGCAGACCGGACGGAGCTGATCGAGGAGGCGGTGAATGCCGGTTCAGTCTTTTCACAGGAGGAGCCCCCCGGCGGGATCATCGGTGCTGCCGGTCTCCTCATCGGCCTTGGCGCTCTCCGGGGTATGGAGGGTGTTGCCCTCCTCGGCGAGACCTCCGGGTACCTCGTCGATCCGATCAGTGCCGGAGCCGTCCTCACAGTCCTCTCAAAGATGATCGGCCTTGAGATCGATCCCTCGCGTCTTCAGGAGACTGCCGCGGAACTTGAGGGGGCTCTTGAGAAGCTGAAAGAGTCCGAACAGGATCGCGAGCAGGAAGAGCTCTCCTATATCGGATAGGCATGCCTCAGGTTGCAGCAGATATCCATATCCACTCCTGTTTTTCGATGGCAACGTCGAAGGATATGGTTCCAGAACGCATCCTCTCCGGATGCCGGACAAAAGGGATTGCTGCAATCGGGACTGGTGATGCCCTCCACCCGGAGTGGCGGAAGATGTGGGGGGATGTTTCAGATGACTCCGGTATCATCATCCTTCCGACAACCGAGGTGGAGGATGAGAACCGGGTTCACCATTTAATCGCAGCAGAGACCCTTGATTCGTTTGCGGTGATGCAGGAGTGTTTTACTCCGTTCTGTTCTCACCTGAAGACCGCCGGCCGGCCGCATATCCGGCTGAAGGGGGAGGCGATTGCCAGAATCGTCCATGAAGCTGGCGGAATTATTGGCCCTGCCCATGCCTTCACGCCGTGGCGATCGATCTATGCCGCATTTTCTTCGCTTGCTGACTGCTATGGCGACGAAGAGGTCTCTTTTCTTGAACTCGGCCTCTCGGCAGACAGCCGTGATGGTGCCGGGATCGAAGAGCTTGCAGGTATTCCCTTCCTCACAAACTCAGATGCACACAGCCCGGTTCCTGAGAAGCTCGGCCGCGAATGTACCATCCTTGATCTGAAGAGGATGGATGTTCCATCGCTACTTTCGGCAATAAAGGAGAACCGGATCCTGATGAATATCGGGTTCTTCCCCGAAGAAGGGAAGTACCACCGGACCGCCTGCACCCGGTGTTATCACCAATATACGCTGGAAGAGGCGATTGATCTCAAGTGGCGGTGTCCGCATGATAAGGGGCGGATCAAGAAAGGGGTCTCGGATCGTGCCCGCGAGCTCTCCGGCACGACCACAACCGTTCGCCCCCCCTATGTCCATATCATACCGCTTGCCGAGATCATCGCAAACCGGCTCGGCACCTGCTCTCCACGGACAAAGAAATGCTGTACCCTGTATGATGAGCTGATCGCACACTTCGGTGATGAGCTCTCGATCCTGCTCAATCTCCCGACAGAGGAGATCCGATCGGTGCATCCGGGTGTTGCCGATGCAATCGCCGCCTTCCGAGAGGGGAGGGTGACCCTGCATCCGGGCGGCGGCGGGCAGTATGGGACGTTCTCATTCTGATTTTTTTGACTCAGCCATCGCAACAAGTGCGTCCGCAAACCGCTGGGTGAAGTAGGTGTGGGTGTACCCGGCGATCGTATTTCCTTCAACGATACCATCCTTCCCATCCACGATCCCTTTTCCTCTTTTCAGGGCGAATGCATACCGGCAGCCGCTATCCGGGTAGAGGGCAGAGTAATGGAACTCATGCCCCCGGAACCCGAGGCTGGCGGGGAGGAGGGCTGTGTCTCCTGTGACGGTTCCATCCACGTACCCAAGCGCCTGGAACCGGCTCTTCATCTCGGCATCTCCGGGGATCACCCCGGCACCGGCAAATGTTCCCTCGTTCGTCTTCAGCGAGCGGGATAGATAGACAAGCCCCCCGCACTCACCGAAGATCGGAAGGCTATTATCGGCCACTTTTCGGATCTGCTGTCTGCATGGGTTCGCTTCAAGGGCTGCCGCATGCAGTTCGGGATACCCCCCGCCGAGATAGAGTGCATCCACATCCGGGAGCGGGTCTGTGATTGGTGAGAAGAAGGTGAGGTCTGCTCCCGCTCTCCTCAACTTCATGAAGTTCTCTGTGTAATAGAAGCAGAATGCAGCATCTAATGCAACGCCGATCTGAGCCCGTGTTTCACATTCGCCCTTATCATCGATCCTCTGCCGGAACGGAGGGACAGCGGATGCCGCCTGGAGGATCCCTTCAATATCGCAGCACTCCTCGACAATCATCCGGCTGGCATGCATCCCCTCCCCCTCACCCGCCATCGTGAGGCCGAGGTGGCGGCTTTGTACCTCGAGTTCATCCCGGCGTGGGATCCAGCCAAGGGATCGCAGCTTCTCAGCTGATCCGATCATCTCCCGGTGATGATCTGAGCCTCCCCGGTTGTAGATGACGCCCGCAAAGGTGACATTTGGATCATAGGTTGTGTATCCGAGGATCATCGCGTGGACGCTCCGGCTCATCCCTTTCACATCGCAGGCGAGGATCACCGGGCAGGAGAGGATTCTGGCGACATCAGCGGTGCTCGACTCGGCGGTTCCTTCAACACCGTCATGCAGCCCCATCACCCCTTCGATGACGGCAATATCCGCACCCTTTGAGGCAGAGATGAAGGTTCGAAATACCTCGTCCTTTCCCATCATGAAGGGATCAAGGTTCCGCGAACTCCTTCCGCAGATCTCGGTGTGATGGGTCGGGTCGATGAAGTCGGGCCCGACCTTGAAGGGCTGGACAACAAGCCCGCGTGCGGCAAGCGCCCCCATCAGGCCGGTGGCAATCGTCGTCTTCCCGCATCCGCTATGGGTGCCGGCGATGATAATTCGTGGGATCTGTATCAAATCTTCGGGCAATGAACGGCTCACTCCTTGATCAGGGCGTATGGTGCGGGAATACAAATATACTCTGGTATGCGAATGAAATGGGCATCTTTTTATAACAAGTAAAACTTATTTAGATAAAACAAAATTGGTGTAGTTATGCATATCATGGAAGGTTTCTTACCAAGTCCCTGGTGGCAGATCTGGTTCGTCCTCTCTGCCCCCTTTGTGATCATGGGGTTCTATGCACTCAGAAGAATGGTGCGCGAGAACCGGGAAGCCCTGCCGCTCCTTGCGGTTGCCGGGGCATTCGTCTTTGTCCTCTCATCGCTGAAGCTCCCTTCAGTCACCGGGAGCTGTTCGCATCCGACCGGTACCGGTCTTGGATCGGTCCTCTTCGGTCCGTTCATCGCATCGGTGCTGGCATTGATCGTCCTTGTCTACCAGGCGCTCTTCCTCGCCCATGGCGGGATCTCAACACTTGGAGCCAACCTCTTCTCGATGGGGATTGCAGGGCCGGTTGTTGCCTATGCGATCTTTGTTGCGGGAAAGAAGGCAGGCATCAATGAGATCGTCACCATCTTCTTTGCAGCGGCTTTTGCGAATATCGTCACCTATGTCGTCACCTCGCTCCAGCTTGCACTTGCATTTCCCGCTGAAGTCGGTGGTATCATGGCATCCTTCATGGCATTTGGTGCAATATTTGCGATCACCCAGATCCCGCTTGCGATCATTGAGGGTCTTGTCATCGCACTCGTCTTCAAGTACATCGTGCAGCTGAAGCCTGAGATCCTGATTAAGATCGGGGTCCTCACACAGGAACGTGCTGAACGCCTCAGGGAGGGATGGGCATGAAATACGGACTTGAGATCATCGTGGCTGTTGTGATAATTGCCTTTGCCGCAATCTTCCTCATCCAGAATGTTGCCATGCAGGCAGAACTCGGGGAGGATGAGGAGGCATGGGGTGGTGCAGATGGTGCTGCTGCCGACTATATCGAGGAACAGGGATACGAACCATGGGCTTCTCCTCTCTGGGAGCCGCCAAGCGGTGAGATCGAATCGCTCCTCTTTGCCCTTCAGGCGGCTATAGGAGCATTTGTCATCGGGTATGTCTTCGGACTCTGGCGTGGCGCAAAGAACACATCATCGTAGTTAATACATACAGAAATCAAGGAATACGAGAGAGCAGTGCAATCAATCGACCATCATTTTCTGGATGATTATGCCTGCAGGAATGCACTCCGGGGTATTGATACCCGGATCAAGCTCATTCTCGGGCTCGGGGCAATCCTGATCGCAATATCGGCAGATACGCCCTATGCCCCCCTCTTTATTGCTCTTATCCTCTCAATGGTCATCGTCTTTCTTGCACAGATACCTGCCCGTCTCTATCTTGCCCTCCTGCTGATCCCGGCATCCTTTGCCCTGATGAGCGTGATTGTGATCCTCTTCCTGACCGGCGGCGGCGTTCCCATCCTCACCATACCGCTCCCCTGGTTTACCCTCACCGCAACGGATGCAGCAGCACTCCATTCCCTGATCATCCTTTCACGTGCGATCGGCGGCACCTGTGGTCTTCTCTTCATTGCATTGACCACGCCGATGATCGAGCTCTTCAGCATACTCAGATCCCTCAGGCTCCCTGATGAGTTCATTGATCTGGCGATGCTCCTCTATCGATCGATCTTTGTGATCATCGGGGAGGCTGTCGCCATCTATAATGCCCAGGTGATGAGGAACGGGTACTCATCCTTCAGGAAGGGGATCGTCGCGATCTCGATGCTCGCCTCCTCCCTCTTCATCAGGGCATGGGATCGGGGAGAAGAGCTGATGACCGCAATGGATCTCCGCTGCTATGACGGGAAGTTTGAGATCCTCGAACCCTCATCTGCCCCGACCATCTCCCAGATCCTGCCTGTCCTTCTCTTCTTCTCGATATCCGGACTCCTCGCATTCCTACCCCTGCCGTTTCCCCCGTTATGAGATGATACCCATGCCAGCACCCGCCATAGAATTCAGGGATCTTACGTTCGCCTACACCGGCCACCCGGACTCGCTTAAAAACATCAGTTTCTCTTTACAGAGAGGGAGCAGAACTGCACTTGTCGGTCCAAACGGTGCAGGAAAGACCACCCTCCTCCTGATGTGCAATGGCACCCTCAGGCCCACAACGGGCGAGGTGCTTGTCGGCGGGGAGCCTATCCAGTATGGTTCCCGGCAGCTCCGCGAGGTACGCCGAAAGGTGGGTATGGTCTTCCAGAACTCAGACTCCCAGCTCTTTGCCCCGACCGTGTACCAGGATGTGGCATTTGGGCCCTTAAACCTCGGGCTCGGTGAGGATGAGATCCGGCAGGCCGTCTCGGATGCCCTCTTTGCAGTCGGACTCACCGGATATGAACGACGGCCCCCGCACCATCTCTCGGGCGGCGAGAAGAAGCGGGCAGCCATTGCCGGGGTGCTTGCGATGAAACCTGAGATCCTGATCTTTGACGAGCCGACGAGCTCACTGGATCCAGCGGGTGCGGCGGAAATAATGGATCTCCTCGAAGAGATCAACCAGCAGGGGGTGACGATCCTCCTCTCGACTCATGATGTAGAGCTTGCCTATAGCTGGGCAGATGATGTGGTGCTGATCGAAGGTGGTGAGATCCTCACGCATGGCCCGCCCGGATCAGTCTTCTGTGATGCAGATCTGATGCGGCGGGCACACCTGACCCAGCCGGCGGTACTCTCGCTCCACCACCATCTTGCCTGCCGGGGGATTATGAAGGAGAGCGACCCCCCGGCCGGACTGCTTGAGATGGCGCAGCGGATCGAGGAGATGGCTGTAACAACCCCAAAAATCCATGCACCGGCACCGATCTACCTGATCGATTGCTCCAATGGACTTGATGAAACTCTCCGCTCACTCATGACAACGGTCTCCCCGCTCAGGATCGGTGTGATGGGGACGACCGCCAAACGGCATCTTGCAGGGGCGGAGATATCAGCAGACTTCACCTATGGCGTCATCGATGCCTCGATCCTCCATGCACTCAGGCAGGAGACGGTTGTGATCGTCACAAGCGGAGGGATGATCGATCGTGTCCACAAAAGAATATTGGAATTTTCTGAAGAGAGCACAATCCCCCTCTCACTCTGTCCGGTTGGGGGAGACAATACAGCAGAAAAGGTTTGAATCCGGAACCGGGGGGTTTTCCGGTGTTCCGGTGATGATCCGCTCGTGTGGCTCCCCGAGATCCTGACAGATATAGATTGAGATATCCTGTCCATGCAGTGCCTCGGCAAGCTCGGGAACCGGGAATTTCGGATCGGCGATGATGAAGACGGGGCGGTTCCGTCGGCAGTCGATCACTGTATCACAAATTGCCTCTGCATGATCTCTTCCATGAGCGTCTATCACCGATACGGTGCTCCATGGTAAGCCGACAGCAGCAAATGCCGCCTGTAGGCTTGATATCCCGCAGATGATCTCGCCGCCGAGGTACCCGAGACCCGCCAGCAGGGGATCGCCTGTCGAGAGGATCACCGCATCATCAGGCAGATGTCCAAGGGCTTTGTAGTCGGTGATCACCTTGACAGTGCAATCGGGATTGATATGTTGCCTGACACGATCTATTGCCCGGCCGGAGCCGTAGATGAGCCGTGCTCCCGATATGGCAGCAACAGCCTCTTCGGTCAGCATCCCGTCCCCACATCCGACACCCACTACCTTCATGCCGAATCACCCATAATCTCCCCGTCCCGATTCACGATCACCACTCTCACACCCTCCGGTACGATATCTTTCAGTATCTCTTTCATCGCAGTGATGCCTTCCGGTGTGGCGACATACTCCTCCACCGTCTGGTACCCGGTACCATCGAGGATATCGGGCATGAGGTACTTCAGGACAAGGCCCGGCAGGCCACAGAGGATCACCTCGCCATGTGCGGCTGCAAGCGCCTGCCCAATCTTTGATCCGGCGAGCACCACTTCGTGTTCGGGGAAGAGGAGGCGGGAGATCCGCAGGCCGATCCTGCCGGTTGTGATCACCAGACGATCGGCGGCACGCACCCGCTCTTCCATCGTCGATTCGAGATGGTCGTCCCATGGCTCGACAAAGCCGGTTGTCCCGAGGAGCGAGATCCCGCCGACAACCCCTACCCTGGGGTTTAAGGTATCCGCCCCTGCCTCCCTGCCGCCGACGACGGTGAGGGTGATGTGAGCACCCGGCAGGCCGGTTTCCCGAACCGCTTCGGTTATTGCATTCAGGATGCATTCGCGTGCCGGAGGGGATATCGCAGGCTCACCCTCGAGATAGCGGGGAGTGTCACGGATAAACCTCCCGATCCCCTCCCCTGCGGAGACGGAAATCCCCTCATCTGGAAGGGCAATAGCACGGAAGAGGAGCCCTGCTGTCCGGTCATCCGGGTAGTCGCCCGGATCCTTCAGAGCAGACCCCTCTCCATTCTCACCGGCAGCATCAACCATCACCCGGATCCCGCAAGGAAGCAGGAGTTCCACTATGGATACCGGCCTAATCAGCGAAAGGACAGCTGCTTTTGCTGCTGCTGCCGCTGTTGCCCCGGTGGTGATCCCCCGCCGGAGTATCGCACCGGATGCTGTCAGGACCGCTCTTCCCTCTTCAACAGCGGTGATATCCCCTTTTTCACTGGCACGCCTGATCCACTCGTCTGGATAGGAGAACCCTGTCACCGGATCGATCATGGACTACTGTAATGATATCGTGATGATCTCATTCATGCTCGCAACAGCAATCGGTGTGCCGCCACGGGTCCCGACATTTGAGACCGAGGGAACCGGCATCGTCCTGAGGAACTCCTTTGACTCGGCCGCATTCACAAACCCGACAGGAGTTCCGATCACAAGAGCGGGAACAATTCCCTCCTCGATCATCCGGCAGACGGAGAGGAGGGCTGAGGGGGCGTTGCCGATGACAACAATTGAGCCGGAAAGCCGCTCCCTGAGTGCAAGAAAACCTGCTGATGTCCGGGTGATCCCCTCAGCTGCTGCACTATCGGCACCATAATCAAGCGCACATTCGACACTGCATGAATGCCCCTTCTTCAGGATGCCGACCTGCACCATCCTGATATCCGTAAATATCGGGGCTCCTTTTCGAATCGCAGCAACACCGGCAGCTATTGGATCATGCTCAAAACGCATCAGATCCGCCATTGAAAAGTCCCCGACAGCAACCGAACAGCGCTGCCGGATCCGGTCTTCCGGTGTGACATCTCCGATCATCTCCCTGGCAAGCTGCCTGCTCGTCTTTGCGATCGCATACCCTTCACGGGTATCTGCGCCGAGATCAATATACGTATTTTCTGTGGTATCCACGCGGGGTGATAATTCCTCTGACATCGTCTTCCACCTTCCATATCCTGCTTTCCAGTCCGCCGATGATCACAATGGAATGCATATCCACCATGCTTGTGTCTGCAATCAGATCAGCAAGGGTCATGATATGCCGCTCTTCACCGGGCCGGTAAGCGTTCTTCACAACACCAACAGGGGTCTCTTTCTCCCTGTGCTTTGAGATGATTGCAAGTGCGGTATCAAGGTTATGCGGCCGTCCCCTGCTCCGTGGATTGTAGATCGCAAGCGGAACGCCCATTGCTGCTGCATGATCGAGACGCATTGCAATCACCTCCCATGGTGTGAGGAGGTCAGATAGTGAGAGCGTCACATAATCTCCTGATAGTGGAGAGCCGATACATGATGCCGCTGCGGTTGCTGCCGTCACTCCGGGTATCACCTCTATAGCCACATGAGATCCGGTCCTCTCGGCAACCTCGATGACGATCCCGGCCATCCCGTACACGCCTGCATCCCCGCCTGAGACCATCGCGACACGATGAGTCTCTGCGAGATCAAGTGCGAGCTGCGCCCGGTTCACCTCTTCGCCCATCGGACTCTTCACGACCTCTTTTCCCTCGATGAGAGGGCGGATCAGGTCGATATAGACATTGTTCCCGATGACATACTCCGCCTTTGCGATCGCCTTTAAGGCCGCCGGGGTCAGCTGCTGGATGTTCCCCGGACCTGTGCTGACGATCGAGAGGAGGCCTGTTTTCTTACCTTCCGATTGCAATGGTCACCCTTCCATAGGTCTTCTTCTTCATAATAAGCTCGCCCTTCTCCGAGCAGGCGATGGCAGCGGGCTCAGCTACCCCACTCAAACCAATCAGCCCTGCCCGTGACGGAGATGGTGTCTCTATACTGTTGATCCTATCGTCGTCAAGGTAGATGAGTACGCCACCAAGCCGGCTGACCCCCTCGGCAAGGCCGGGATCGGGGCGCTTCTTCTCGGTTGTTGCATACGCTCCCACTTCATCTGCCCGGATTCCTGCCTCACTCAGTGCGGATGTCACCGCATCCACCACCTCTTCCGGTGTGATCCCAAGGCGTGCCCCGATTCCAATCATGTAGGGTTTTGACCTGATAAGCACCGAGACCCCCGGTCCCGCCACTATGATGCCGGGTTCGGGTATCTCATAAACCGGCACATCGCCATCGAGGAAGGCGGCATTCACTCTCCGGGTGGAGGGGCGGTTGATCACCCGGCATCCCTCGGCTTTGGCATATCCCTCAACTGATGGCCGCCCATACACCTCGGTTGCCGTTGAGATCACCGGGATGATCCCGATCTCTGAAAGACGGCAGGCAAGATCATTTGCGCCATGGTGGCCGCCGAGGATCGGGATCGCATACTTCCCATCCGGGGTCACGACCACGATCCCGGGATCATGCCACTTGTCGGTGAGGATCGGGGCCGCGGAGCGAACAGCAATTCCTGCCGACATCACCGCAATGATCCCCTCATAATCCGCAAATGCGGTTGTAAAGATCCCCTCCTCATAGGGGAGAAGATCGGCATCCATCGCCTCTGCTATCTCTTCTCCGAGTTTGGAAAATCGTGGCAGGGCGATGACGCAGCAGTTCATGAGTAGAGATGTGAATGGCTAAATCCACTTTCGGTACCAAGGACTGCTCTGCCAATCACTATCAAAGCGGTCTTTGTAATTCCTGCCGCCTCCGCCTTATCTGCGATATCGGCGACAGTACCTTTGACGATCTTCTGGTCATCCCAGGTGGCATGGTACACAACCGCAACCGGCGTATCCTGCAGGCATTCAACCCGTGCCATGATATCCCTCAGCTTCTCGGTCCCAAGGAAGATGACCAGTGTCTCGCCTGTCCGTGAGAACTCTGCGATGCGATCTTCTTCGAGGGTTGCACCGGCAGGGCGGGTGATGATGACACTCTCGGATACACCCCGCAGGGTAAACTGGGTTTTGAGTGCGGCGGCTGCCCCAAAGAGGGAGGAGACGCCGGGTACAATCTCCGGCACAATCCCTTCTTTCTCAAGCACCGCCATCTGCTCGATGATCGCACCATAGAGTGCCGGATCGCCTGAATGGAGGCGAACAACCAGTTTCTTCTCCCTTATGCCTTTCCGGATTGCTCCGCAGATCTCCTCAAGGTTCATCTGTGAAGAATCAAGTTTCAGCGTTGCTCCTGATGTAGCAACAAGCTCCGGGTTCACCAGCGATCCTGCGTAGATCAGGATATCCGCTCTCTTCAGGAGATCCATCCCCTTCACCGTGATCAGGCCGGGATCTCCGCATCCCGCACCGACAATATAAAAGTCGCTCATAATTTCCTCGCGTACAGTATACTGAAGTAATTGGATTGTTCAGGCAGGTTCTCATTGGTATAGATCGTCATATCGTCCATATACATCCGTTCCACAAGGACAAATTCGGAGTATCCTTCCTTCTTCAGCTCCGCTGCTATCTTCTGTGGATGCCGCACCTTCAGTGTGATCCGGACATCCGGATCAGATCCGTCCGAGACAGAAAAACTCTTCTGGATTGGAATATCCGCAACTGATGGAAGTGCCGTGATGGAGCTGATCCCCGGCACCGTGCTGCATTCGATCTCCGGGTGATCCCGTTTCAGGATCGCTGTCAGGCGGGAGAAGGTGGAGAAGAAGTTCGGGTCCCCGATGATCCCAAAGACTGCTGTTCCGGTGAGGGCATGTGGTGCGATCTTCTGTGCATTTTCCTCCATGCAGGCCTCGATATAGGATTCATCATTTGTCATCGGGAAATCAAGGGTGATGGCATCCTGCCTGTATCCGGAGATGAGATTGTATGCCATCTCACCCGGCACAAAGACCGAATCTGCCTCCCTGATGAGCCGTGCTGCCTTGAGGGTGAGGAGCTCAGGATCGCCGGGTCCAAGACCAACAGCAATCAGCATCTCTCACATCCCCCGACGATGATGTAGATGGGATTTTCCGGCTTAAACATTGTTTTTCCGGCGAGATCATGGGCTCGTGAGACCTGGAGATGGACTGCCTCAGAAAAGATGCCCAGTTCCCGCATCGTGCCGATGGCGAGTGTGGCGGTCTCAAGGAGAATGGCGTTTACCACAATCGTCCTGACCTTCTTCTCTGCAAGAAGGGAGAGTACCTGCAGAAGCCCCTTCGATCCCCCGACAAACGCGACGTCAATCTCCTCCATCTCCTCAAGACATGGTAGTGCATCGCCCTCAAGAAGGGTGATATTCGTTAAACCGGAATCGTCAATTGTTCTTCTGGCAACAGAAATTGCCTCCGGCCGCATGTCGATTGCATAGACCCGATCAGCAGTCCGTGCAATGGCGACGCTGACGGTTCCGGTTCCGCACCCGATATCAACAGCAGTATCCCCGGGGCGAACCCCAAGCTTCTCAAGTGCAACGGCACATACTTCGGGCTGGGTCGGCCCTCCTCTCAATTCACTCGTTGTCATGGATCCCGCAGCCCAGGCAGACATCCTCTGACTGCCTGTTTCTGAAGTATTGGCTGGAATTCTTATTAGTTATTGGGTATCTCATCTGAAAGCAGAATGTGCGTATCATCTTTGCCACTTTTACCCAGAATGAATCAATATAATTAAACGTATCCCCATCCCATTACATTGTCAATGCTCAATATACGACGGGATATCTGTGGGTATTGCGGAGCGTGTGTCTCTGTATGCCCGGAAGGTGCCCTTGAGCTGGTCGATGCATTTCTTACAGTGGATACCGCATGTATCAACTGCGGAATCTGTGAGAAAGTCTGTCCACTCGGTGCTCTGGAGGTTGTCAAGGAATGAAGCGGCAGTATGATATGCTGGTCATCGGCGGCGGTCCCGGCGGAGCGCTTGCTGCAAAGACTGCCGCAGATAAAGGTCTCTCAGTCTGTCTTGTCGAGAAGCGTCCTGCGATTGGTGTTCCTGTCCGCTGTGCCGAGGGTATTGGCAAGGAGCTCTTAACTGACTTCATCCCCCCGGATCCAAAGTGGATCGCAACTGAAATCGAACGGGCGGAGCTTGTTGCCCCTGATGATTTCTCGATGCTCCTTGAGCCGAAGATGGCGGGATCAGAAGTTGGGTATGTCCTTGACCGGAAGGTCTTTGACCGGGAACTTGTCTGGAAGGCCGCTGAAGCAGGTGCCGAGACGTACGTGAAGGCCCGTGCCACCGCTCCCATTATGAGGAATGGTGCAGTTGCCGGTGC
This sequence comes from Methanocorpusculaceae archaeon UBA456, assembly GCA_002496395.1. GTDB lineage: Archaea > Halobacteriota > Methanomicrobia > Methanomicrobiales > Methanocorpusculaceae > Methanocalculus. The sequence continues at coordinate 134,733 of DAJQ01000035.1, read as the reverse complement.
GGTCATCGAACAGCATGGGAAGACCTACGAAGTGAATGCGAAGATTACGATTGCCGCAGATGGCATCGAGTCGAAGTTTGCAAAATGGGCCGGAATCGACACCACCGTCCCGCTCCGCGAGATCGAGACCTGTGCCCAGTACCTGATGACCGGGATCGATATCGATGCACAGATGACCTCGTTCTATCTCGGGAATGAAGTGGCACCAGCCGGATATGTCTGGATCTTCCCAAAAGGGAAAGGACTTGCTAATGTCGGTATCGGTATTGGCGGTGGTAAGAGCGGTGCAGGTCATCGTGCAAAGGATTACCTTGACCGTTTCGTTGCGAGGAAGTTCCCAAATGGCAAATCTATCGAACTGATCGTTGGTGGCGTATCGGTCTGCAAGCCTCTCTCCTGCACAGTTGCAGATAACATGCTGATCGTCGGTGATGCAGCACGGATCTCTGATCCCATCACCGGAGGCGGGATTTACAATGCGTTGTATACCGGACGGCTTGCTGCTGAGACTGCAATTGCAGCACTTGAGAAAGGTGACACCAGAAAAGCCGCATTGATGCCTTATGATACAACATGGCGCAGCTCACCAATGGGGAAGGCCCTTGAACGGAATTATGCCGTCAAAGAAGTCTTTGTCGGATTATCAGACGAGAAACTGAATGCCATTGTTCATTCTATCTCAAAGATCAATCTTGAAGAATTCAGCACGCTGACGCTGATCACCGAGCTGATCAAAGCAAACCCCTCGCTCCTCCTGGAGCTCAAACATCTCAAAGCATTTCTCTGAAATGGCAACCGGTCAAAGACCGGTTTCATATTTTTTTTGTGAACTGATGGTTTAAATAACGGAGATTGCTTAATTCAGCCTCTTTTTTCGAGAATACGGTGATTATGTCTTCCGGTCGGATGACAAGATCTCCCCTGGGGATGATGAGATCGCCTGCCCGGTGAACTGCGATAATGACGAAATCCTTCACATCAAGTTCACTGATCTTTTTATTGACTCCGCGCGACTCCGCCTCGACGGTGATCTCAAAGATCCCTCCGCCGTGTATTGAGGCAAGTGCCTGGGTGTTTGGGTTCTCTGCCCAGGTATAGAGGGATCTGGCAACAATCTCGTCAGGATTTTCGCTGATCCTCACTCCCACCTCAGAAAAGAGTTCGGAATGTTCCTTGTGATTGACAATCGAAACGACATTGGGGACAGAATATCGTTTCGCAAGCCAGCATGTCATGAGGTTTGCCGCATCATCGCTTGTGGTTGCAACAAGTGCGTCGGCATGATCGATCCCTGCATCTTCGAGAATTGATTTATCTGTAGCATTCCCGGCGATTGCCAGGAGATCGTAGTTCTCAAGCATCGAGGCACACCGTTCTTCATCCTTGTCAATGATAACAACGCTGTCGCCATTCTCAGCAGCAGTGGCTGCGAGGCTTCTCCCGATACCACCGAGGCCGATCACGATGATGTACATATACGGTTTTACAGAAGCACGTGTTAAAATACCTTGCGGAGTGAACTGTAGGTATGCTCTGTGGGGTGGATGAAGCAGGGAAGGGTGCGGTTCTTGGCCCGATGGTTATCGCTGCCGCCGGTGTCGAGGATACAAGGATACTCGACTCTATCGGCATCAGGGACTCAAAAACCCTCACCCCCCGCAAGCGGGAAGAGCTCTTCTCCCGGCTGACGGAATTGTGCCTCTATCATGTTGTCTCTGTCTCTCCCGGTGATATTGATGCTGCCCTGCCTGTCATCTCCATGAATCTGGTTGTGGCACGGGCACACGCTGAATGTGTTGCAGCACTCAACCCTAAAACCGCATATCTTGACGCATGTGATGTGAATGCCGCCCGGTACGCAGATACTGTGCAGTCCCTTCTTCCACATCCCTGCACGCTGATCGCCGAGCACCGTGCAGATGCCACCTATCCAATCGTCGGTGCTGCCAGTATCATCGCAAAAGTACTGCGTGATAGGGCTATTGCTGATCTTGCCCTGGAATATGGCGATATCGGGAGCGGGTATCCCTCCGACAAAAAGACGATCCGGTTTCTCAATGATTATATCCATGAACATGGGATTGCTCCTGCCTGTGCCCGATCGAGCTGGAAGACGGTAGCGGCTCTTCTCGCAACAGAAACACAGTCATCGCTTTTTGATTTTTGAAACAGTAAACGGTTTTATGAAGGTTCACCACCAATAGTACTCCTGCTTATGGACTGGCTTTTCCCTGTTGTTCTTGTTATTGCTCTCTATGCTGTCATAGCCGGGGTCATTTGGCGAAATGGTTTGTTTCCGGATAATATCACTTTTTATGGTCCTATTATGATGATCAAGACGGAAAAAGTCGGTTTCTTCGATCGTTTTATCCCTTTTAGGGCATTTTTCAGGGTCTATGGGACCATCGGGGTGATGATGGTGGTCTTTATCTCAGCCCTGATGATGTACCTGCTCGTCAAGACGACCGAGCTCACTCTCCTGACACGTCCGGAACCAACAGACTTTCAGAAACCCCAGAATCTTCTCCTCATCCCTGGTGTCAATGAGTTTATTCCTTCATCATTTGCGGTATGGACAGCCCTTGTCCTCACGATCGCAATCCACGAGTTCGGTCATGGTATTCTATGCCGTATCGAGGGTATTGCGGTCAAGAGCACCGGTCTTCTTCTGGCGGTCATCCCTATCGGTGCATTCGTTGAGCCAGATGAGGAAGATCTCGATAAGACACAGGGTATGCCGAAGATGCGGATGTTTGGGGCGGGCATCACAAACAACCTCTGTGTTGGTATCGCCTGTTTCATTGCTCTCGTCCTACTCCTCGGAATGGTTGCCCCGTCGCCTGCCCCGGTTGTCACCGGTGTCTACATGGATTATCCGGCATATGAGGCCGATCTCCCCATCCCCTCGGTCATCATGAATGTCAATGGCGAGCCGGTGGCATCCCGGGAAGAGGTGACAGCGTCCCTCTCCCAAACCCGGCCGGGTGATTCCCTGACGCTCTCTGTTGATTCGGATGGTACACCTGTCGAACGAACCCTAATCCTCTCGGAATGGCCGGATGAACTTGCCAGCGGGATGGAATCTGGGTTTATGGGGATCATGTACTATGACAGTGAGCGTGTCGTTACTGTCCTTGGCAACCTTGCATCGCCTGAAGGGATGCTCTATCTCTTAATCGCCCCCCTCAATATCGTTCCCGGAGCAGAGTTCCTCAGGGTGATACCCTATGATTCGGTTGAGAACACCTATCTTCAGGTGCCCTTTGATGGTTTCTGGCCCCTGATCCACCTCCTCTTCTGGGTTGGCTGGATCAATATCATGGTCGGGATCTTCAATGCCCTCCCGATGCTCCCGCTTGATGGCGGTCATATCCTCAGGGAAGGGTTGAACCGGCTTCTGGAGGGGCGTGGACTGGGAGGATATGTGGATCGGGTCGTCGTCTCGGTCTCCTGGGCGGTCCTCTTTATGCTGATGGTTCCAATCCTCCTCCCCTATCTCTTCCATCTGTGAAGAGCAATCAATATTCAGGTGATGAAGAAGAGAAGCATTCTTCAATCCCTCATTCTGAAAGATCCGAAAAACTATCTTCCTTTTCGTACCATCGGGATGGCGTTGCACCCTTCCATCTCTCCGAAACAGAATATGAACCGCTCCCGGATCGTTTCTGGCATTGCCCGCTCTTCAATCCGCTCAAATCCAAGGGATGTGTAGAATGTGATCAGTGGGAGGGTGGAATGGATGTATATGGCCTCGCCGCCGCAGGCCTCAAGGAGTGCCTGCACCACAATTCGGGCAAAACCCCTTCCACGGTATTGTTCCGGGGTGAAGACGCAGTCCATCTCCAGACCTTCCGGGTGGCGGGTACAACGGGCTGTTGCAGCCAGTTCTCCCTCAATAAATGCGCCGAATATACGTTCCTTTTTTATATCTGCTTTCTGACCGCGATACTCCCGCCAGAGTTTTTCTGCGAGGTAGAATTCGTCTTTCCTGAGTTCCCTGATGATCCCTGTCATAGGATATAGTTGGAGTACTGACTGATAGAAGTGATGGTTTGATACAAAAAAGGTAAAATAGGCAGAATCAGCCTTGCTGCCGATTCTGGTTTATTCGATCTTATCTTTTGAGATCATCTTGATATCGGATGTATCGATATCTGCTTCGATCGACTTTAAGATCTCTTTTGCAGAATGGATTGCATCTTTTCCGGGCATCTCGCCGAGGATATCCTCAGAGAGTTCCATTAAATCTTTTGGATCTTCATCATGCATATCCTCGGTTGCACCAAGGAACTTTGCGCTCTGCTTGATGAGGCTTGTCAGCTCAAATGGCAGAACGATCTTGGTTGCTTCTCCCTCGGCCATCTTCTTCAGGGCATCAAGCGAGAGGACGGTGATCGCACGCTTATCAAGCGGACGGGCACCAAGTGCCAGGATACGAAGCCCCTGTGCATCTCCCTGCGACACCAGAATTTTACCCTGCCTGTCGCCTTCTGCTCTCAGGATCTTGCTCTGCCGTTCACCCTCGGCTTCGAGGATCATACTCTGCCGGAGACCCTCTGCCTTCAGGATGGCAGCCCTCTTCTCCCCATCTGCCCTGAGGATTGCCGCACGACGCTCACGTTCAGCCGAGGTCTGTTCGGTCATCGCCTGCTTGACAGCACCGATCGGGTCGACCTCTTTGATCTCGACACGCTCGACCTTGACACCCCACTGGTCGGTCTCCCGGTCGAGCATATCCCGGAGCTTGGTGTTGATCAGGTCGCGGTTATACAAGACCTCATCAAGCTCCATGTCGCCGATAATACCTCGTAAACTCGTCTGTGCAAGAGCCACCGTTGCGGATTTGTACGCCGCCACCTCAAAATATGCTTTCTCGGGATCCATCACCCGGACATAGATGATCGCATCGACGTTTGTGGGTGAGTTATCTTTTGTGATCACTTCCTGTGACGGAACATCAATCACCTGTGTTCTCAGATCCATCTTGATGACATCGGTGATGAACGGGACAATCCAGCGGAAACCGGGGTTCATCCGGCCGGTATATGTACCGAGCCGGATAGTGAGCCCCTGCTGGTACGGCTGGACGATGACGACACCACGGGCAAATATAAAGACGATGATTAAAATTAAAATGATGGTTACAAAATTATCAATGAGAGCCATACTTTTATACCTCCTCTACAATGACATGCACTCCCTCGGAACTGACAACACGGACGGTTGTTCCCGGGGAGAGTATTCTTCCTGTTGAGCGTGCACTCAATTCGACACCGGAAACCGAGACCTTCCCTGAGAGTTCGTCCGATAATACTTCACGCACGACCTTTCCTTCCTTTCCAACAAGAGAGTCACGACTCATCGTCGTTGGCAGCTGCTCGGGGGAGAGGCGCCGGTACAACAGAACAGTCAGGCTTGCGGCAATGAGTGCCGATGCAACACCGATCAGAATTCCCCACGTGCTGCTGAAGACATCGATGCCCATCAGGAACATGACTCCAAGGACGATCATCGTTGTCCCGGGTACTGCGGCAAAGAACCCCGGATTCATTGCCTCGAAGAGAAGCAATAATCCCCCGATAATAATCAATACGAAATACAGGTTGGTCTCAAGCACCATACAGATAGATAGTGGTTTGGGGGTATAAATGCTTCCTGAAAGAATAATTATCTGATGATATGGGCGATCATTGCCCCTTTTGGAACTCCAAGCTTATCTGCGATCGGATCACACTTTGCAACCAGCAGGTACGCAACCGGCGGCAGATTGGAATAATCGGAGAGGGACTCGTAGTTGGCAAGCCCTTTGGATATGATCAGGGTCGCATGACGGATCGCTTCTTTCAGATCATCTGGGATCAGATCGAGGTTGACGCCAAGTTCTGCACCTCCACCGGTTATGGTCAGGTGGTCTGCAACCTCATCTATCCCGGCATCCCGTGCCTCATTGAGGGTGACATCATTGAGGATCGGGGCTTCCTTCACGGCAACGGTGACGTGGGCGCCGAGATGTTTCAGCTCCTCGATTAAGATCCGGTCAAAGAAGCTCTCTCCGGTATTATCCATGAAATAAACAACCCGCCGGGCAGCTTTTTCGATCTCTTCGGAATCGTCGATAACAAGTCCCTTCTCAAACTCGCTTTTGAAGAAGCTGGTAAAGTCCTCTGCTATGGTATGACCCCTTACTCCATAGTCCATTGCGTTTCCTATCACTGCCGCACGAATAGCAGTTGAAAGATCGGTTATGAGTGGCCGGACCTTCGCAACAACATCCCGTGCCGTCCGGGTATCCTGGTATTTCAGGGTCCGGTACGGATCGACGGCACCGACTGTTCGATAACAGCATCGGTGAACCGCACTGGCAATAACTGGTGCCGGAACATCATCTTCAAACAGAGAGTCAAGCAGGGTGCTGGAAGCCCTGACTGCTTCTTCAATGATTGTCTTATCCTCTGTGCAGAGTTCTGCTTCAAACCGGACGCGGGAGAGGAGACAATCCCGGCATGTTTCGGTGATTCTCATTTCATCGACCTGTTACCTGATAGTTTTCAGAAAGAGTTGAATGGGGCCACTGCGATTTGAACGCAGGTCAGAAGACCCCCAGTCTCCTAGGATGGCCAGGCTACCCTATGGCCCCGTGCTCATACTATTCGGGTGTATTGCATATGTAGTTTGCTTTTTTGACCGGCATTATCGGCACCTTTGCCTGTACCAAAATGATGGCGGTACTCAAACAGATTCATGGAGGTGAGGGGGAGATCCTTAGCGGAAAGCAAAAAGGTATTTATGTGTGGGGTTAATTAGTCTTCTATTCCTTTGTATTGCGGGGAAACAGCAAAGATCGATAGTTCATATTGATGAGCATTGATGAAACCTCCTCAAATACAGTGAAACATTACCGGAGATCAGTTGCAGATGTCGTCAGCAGGCCCTCTCAAGCAGATGATTCGTCAGTTCGTAGACGAAATAAAAGCTATTTCAGGTGTAAACGAGTGCGCCCTTGTTTCAACCGATGGTATTCTCATTGGCAAATCATTTGAAGACTCTCTCTCTGCCCAGTCTTTTGGAGCAATGTGTGCCACCATGATCGCCTCATCCGAGGCTGCCGCCTCTGTTGTCAATATCGAATCTCCGCTCTGGATTGTAGTGAATAGCCAAAATAATGCAATAATCCTTGTTCCTGCTGGTGAGCGGCTGCTCATTGCCGTTACTGTCAATAATGATGTACACATGGAGGGGGTCTGCGCTCATCTCCGGGAGATTGGAGAGCGGATTGGAGGAGCTCTCTGATGACAGCAAAAATCCTTGTGATCGATGATAACCCTGGCATTGTAGAGGTATTTGTCACCATGCTGAAGCGTGGTGGATATGCGACATATTCGGCTGGCAGCGGGGCAGAGGGCCTTGAGATCCTGACTGAACTGACCCCTGATATCATCCTCCTTGATATCATGATGGAGCCGATGGATGGTTGGGAGACGCTTGAGAATATCAAACTGAACCCGGCGACCCGTGATATACCTGTCATGATGCTGACAGCAAAGCAGCTCACTCCTGATGAGGCAGAAGAGTACGGAATGTACATTGAGGATTATATCATCAAGCCGATCACGCACACGGAACTCTATGAATCTATTGAGCATGTGCTGGAGAGGAGGCATGCAATTGAAGAGGCGGTCAGGCTCGCCGGTGAGCGGGGTGTCAACCAGGTTCTTGTATCCGAATATGCGCGCCTGGTGAAGAGTGTTGATGTGAATACGCGTCTCATCCGTATTCTGGAAAACACCTACTCTCTTAAGGATCGCCGTACCGGAAGCGTCGAAAAGATAGAGAATGCGATCAACAGCATGAAGAAGGGGCTCCAGATCCAGGAGTCACGGCTTCAACAGCTTCGCACTCAGATTGGGATCTGAACTCCGGTATAGCAGAAAATCTCTCCCTCCTCTTTTTTATCCTGAATATGCCTCACCCTCGCTTCTTCCAACAACGTAGATTGCTGCGGTGAGGACGGCGATGATGCCGATGATCCAGATCATTTCTGCAACCTGTGTCTCATCAACGCTGATAATGAGCACTTTTCGAATCATCGCGGTCATTCCTGCAATCAGGATGGGACGAACAAGAATCCTTTTTGTTCTGAAATACCCGGTGACGGTCTCAAGAACCTCGACTACGATGATCGTCAGAAGGAGGACATGCAATACTTCAAGGATACCGGTGATGACGTCTCCATGGGAGAAGATCGCAAAGATCAGGTAGACTGCATCAAGAAACGTCAGCAGAGCAATGATGATCAAAAGGGCTGCAATTAATGCATAAATAAAAAGTGTACACCGCGAAATAATATTCATTACCGCTTTCATTATTGGGGTGAGATGCTCGTAATCTCCCATACTCTTCACCGTGTACCTTCGATTCTACTCTAATATGAGCGGTTTTGAATTAAAGGGTGTCGATCGGATTGGTGGGAATCAGTACCTGGCCGCTCCCTCTCTCTCCCATGTGCATGGAAAAGAGGGAATTGATGTGTGCAAATGACAAGATATTTAAGGTAGTCCAACTTTTTAATAATGCTAGGTTTATTTGACCGGTGGGTCCGTAGCTCAGTTAGGTAGAGCGCCTGGCTTTTAACCAGGTGGTCGGGGGTTCAAATCCCTCCGGGCCCGTTACCACGGTTCAGGCTGTGGTTTTTAATCGATGAGATCTCTGAACATTATCCTATTCAACACTATTAAAAGGGGCAATTATTGATGGGCACCAGGTTAAATGTTCTGATGCATGATATGGTGCCAAAGCATCAGATCATGGATGTTGAAGAAGTACACACTCTCCTGACGGATTATAATCTGATAATGGAGCAATTACTAAAGATATATCACGACGACCCAATTGTTAAAGCTATTGATGCAGTACCCGGGAATGTCATACGCATCACTCGAAAAAGCCATACTGCGGGCGAGGCTGAAGCATTTCGCCTTGTTGTGAGAAGACCCAAGAAATAATCGGAGATGATACATCTGATTGATAGAAGCGTATTATCGCGGGCATATTTTTCCAAAGATCATGTTGCACGCCACCAGTTCGAATCCTATAACAACTTCTTAGATTACAATCTACAGACCGTTGTTGATGAACAGCGCGTCATAGAGACGGATATAGAACACAGGGGCAAAAACAACGAGGCAGTCTGGGTTGAACTTGGTAAGATCCGGGTTGAAAAACCGATCGTTCGTGAGGCGGATGGATCCCAGAGCGAGCTCTACCCGACTGAGGCACGGCTTCGAAACCTTAACTATGCTGCACCCATGATCCTGGAAATGACGCTCTGCCAGGGTGAGGAACGGTACGATCCAATCGAGACAACAATCGGTCAGCTTCCGGTGATGATCGGATCAAAAGTCTGCAACCTCTACGGCCTCTCCGATGACGAGCGGGTTGCATGTGGTGAGGATCGTCTGGATTCGGGCGGATACTTCATTGTGAACGGCACAGAACGCGTGCTGATGTCACTTGAAGATCTTGCATCCAACAAGATCATGACCGAGTATACCGAGCGGTACAACGAACAGATCCATGTCTCAAAGGTCTTTTCGCAGTACCGTGGCTACCGTGCGCTCGTTGTGGTTGAGAAAAATAAGAAGAATCTCCTTGATGTCTCATTCCCCTCAGTTGCCGGGCACCTGAGATTTGCAGATCTGATGCGGGCACTCGGTCTTGAGACCGATTCTGATATTGTGATGGCAGTCTCCCATGATGAGGATATCCTCACCTACATGATGCAGAACCTGGAGGCCGCAGAATGCAGCTCCGTTGAGGAAGGCGTCATGTATGTCGGTAAAAAGCTTGCGCCGAACCAGACTAGGGAGTACCAGAAGAAGCGTTCCGAATTCGTCCTTGATAATTATCTTCTTCCTCACCTGAATTACCTCGTCACCCCATCGGTGAAAGAGGGTGATCCCGGGTACGAAGAGATGATGATCAGTGTCAGGCTGGCAAAAGCCCACTTCCTCGGCCGCATGGCCGAAGCCTGTTTCCACCTCGCATTGAAGAAGCGGAAGACCGACGATAAGGATCACTACTCAAACAAGAGGCTGAAGCTTGCCGGTGATTTGATGGAGGATCTCTTCCGTATCTCTCTCAACCGGCTGACCCGTGATGTCAAGTACCAGCTTGAACGTGCCAGCATGCGGCACCGCGACCTCTCTATACAGACCGCGGTCAGGGCAGATGTCTTAACCGAGCGGCTGCTCCACCCACTTGCAACAGGGAACTGGGTGGGCGGACGAACCGGTGTATCACAGCTTCTGGACCGGGTTGACCACATGTCGGTCATCTCCCACCTGCGCCGTGTTATCTCCCCGCTCTCCAGATCACAGCCGCATTTCGAGGCTCGTGATCTGCACCCGACCCAGTGGGGTCGAATCTGCCCATCAGAGACTCCTGAAGGTCCAAATTGTGGTCTGGTGAAGAACTTTGCCCAGCTTGTTGAAGTGAGCAAGGGTGTCCTTGATGAAGAGGAGATAAAGAATGTGCTCTTCAGCATTGGTGTTGAGCCGATCGGTGGTGAACTCTGATGTCCATAAAAACACGAATATTTGTTGATGGTGCACTCATCGGTGTTGTTGATGACGGACACGCGCTCACATCCCGGATCCGTCAGCTCAGGCGCCGTGGAGAGCTCTCCTCAGAGATTAATGTCTCATTCAAGGAATACAGCAATGAGATTGTTATCAACACCGACCGCGGCCGTGCCAGACGTCCACTCATCATCCTTGATCAGGGACTTCCAATCATCTCCGATGATGATATCGAAAAGATCCGGAACGGAGAATTCTCTTTTGAAGATATGATCTCCCAGGGAAAGATCGAATATGTGGATGCCGAAGAGGAAGATGATCTCTTCATCGCTGTCAACCAGGAGGGACTTTCTCCTGAACATACCCATATGGAGATTGACCCCCAGCTGATACTCGGTATTGGTGCAGCACACGTTCCATTCCCCGAACACAATGCATCCCCCCGTGTCACCATGGGTGCAGGAATGGTCAAGCAGGCCCTCGGGTTTGCGCAGGCGAACATGAAACTTCGTCCCGATACCCGGGGCCATATGCTCCACTATGGACAGCGGCCGCTTGTGAAGACACAGGCAGCTGAGCTGATCGGATCAGAAGAGCGGCCTCAGGGCTACAACCTCGTTGTTGCTATTCTCAGTTACGAAGGCTACAATATCGAAGATGCCCTTATCTTCAATAAAGCCTCGATCGAGCGCGGTGTCGGCCGCTCCCATTTCTTCAGGACCTATGATGGTGAAGAACGGCGCTATCCCGGTGGCCAGATCGATCGGATCGAGATACCTGATGAGGAAGTCTCCGGCACTCATGGAGAAGATGCCTACAGAAACCTCGATTCCGATGGTATCATCAGCCCTGAGACGGTCGTCAATGAGAAATCTGTTCTGATCGGAAAGACCTCTCCGCCACGGTTCCTTGAAGAGCCGACTGCTGAGCTGATTGCTGTTGAGAAGCGGAGGGACACTTCGGTTACGATGCGGAGCAACGAGCATGGTATCGTCGATACGGTCATCCTGACCGAGGGCGAGAACTCGTCCAGACTCGTGAAAGTCCGGACCCGCGATCTCAGAGTGCCTGAGATCGGGGACAAGTTTGCTTCAAGACACGGACAGAAAGGTATTGTCGGGCTTATTGCTCCCCAGGAGAATCTGCCGTTTACTGCTGAGGGGATCTCACCCGATCTCGTCATTAACCCCCACGCCATCCCCTCACGAATGACGATCGGTCATATGATCGAGATGATTGGTGGAAAGGTTGGCAGTCTTCAGGGGCGTCGGATCGATGCAACCCCCTTCCGTGGCGAAAAAGAGTTTGCCCTCAGAAAAGAGCTTCAGGATCTTGGATTCTCGCATACCGGGCGGGAAGTGATGTATGATGGTATCACCGGCAGGCCGTTTGGCGCTGATATCTATATTGGTGTCATCTACTACCAGAAGCTCTACCACATGGTCTCAACCAAGATGCATGCCCGGTCACGAGGGCCCGTTCAGGTTCTGACCCGCCAGCCAACTGAAGGTCGTGCCCGTGAAGGAGGTCTTCGGTTCGGTGAGATGGAGCGTGATGTGATGATCGGTCATGGCGCTGCAATGGCATTGAAGGAGCGTCTCCTCGATGAGTCCGATGCCGTGAAGGAATGGGTCTGTGCCCAGTGCGGTATGGTTGCCATGTATGATGCAAAGCGGAAGGTAACGTCATGCCTTGCCTGCGGTGCTGAGACTGATATCTACGAGGTAGAGATGAGTTATGCGTTCAAGCTCCTTCTGGATGAGATGATCAGTATGGGTATTGCACCACGACTGATGCTTGAGGATATAGTCTGAGGTGATCTGAGTATGCCAAGCCCAAAACGAATAGGAAAATTAGATTTTGGCCTTCTTTCACCGAAAGATGTCAGAAAAATGAGCGTATGCAAGGTGATCTGGCCAGACACCTATGATGATGATGGTTTCCCCTACAGCAAGGGTCTGATGGATCCAAGCCTCGGAGTCATCGATCCGGGTCTCCGGTGCAAGACCTGCGGCCAGAAATCAGGTGACTGCCCCGGTCACTTCGGCCACATCGATCTTGCCAAACCCGTCATCCATGTCGGATACACGCGGCTGATTCGGAAACTTCTCCGTGTCAGCTGCCGGGCATGCGGACGACTACTCCTTGAACCACAGGAGATCGAAAAATTCTCCGCACTTGGTGACGATCCATTCTCAGCCGATGTCGTCTCTGAGAAGGATATCAAGAAAGAGCGGGTCTGCCCGCACTGTTCCGAGCAGCAGCTGAAGGTGAACTTCGAGAAACCGACCACCTTCATGGAGGCATGGACAGAAGATGGCCGGAAGACAGAACACAAGCTGACTCCGGCTGACATCCGAGCCCGCCTTGAACGGATTCCCGATGACGATCTCAAGATTCTTGGGATCGATGCAACCGTTGCACGGCCGGAATGGACGATCCTGACGGTTTTATCTGTTCCCCCGGTGACGATGCGCCCCTCGATCATCCTTGAGAACGGACAGCGTTCTGAAGATGACCTGACCCACAAGCTTGTTGATATCATCAGGATTAACCAGCGCTTCAAGGAGAATCAGGATGCAGGAGCACCCCAGCTGATCATCGAAGATCTCTGGGAACTGCTCCAGTACCATGTGACCACCTATATGGATAATGAGGTGGCCGGATGCCCGCCTGCACGCCACCGGTCGGGCAGGCCTTTAAAGACCCTTTCCCAGAGGCTGAAGGGAAAGGACGGGCGATTCAGGGGTTCACTCTCAGGAAAGCGTGTCAACTTCTCTGCCCGTACCGTCATCTCTCCTGATCCGAATCTCTCGGTATCCGAACTCGGTATCCCGCTTGCAATCGCAAACGAGATGTCGATTCCGGTCCGGGTCACAAAAGAGAATGTCGAGGAGATCCGTTCGATTGTTATGGTCGGACCCGAGCGGCCGACACTCCGCGATCCCTGTGGCGCAAACTATGCCATCCGCCCCGATAACAGAAGGCTCCGTCTCCATGGCGGTTCAGGCCTTCTTGATAACCGTGAGATGGTCGCCTCGATGATCGAGCCCGGATGGACTGTTGACCGGCAGCTCAGAGATGGCGATATCGTCCTCTTCAACCGTCAGCCATCGCTTCACCGTATGAGTATCATGTCACACCGGATCAAACTGATGGGTGACAAGACATTCAGGTTGAATCCGGCAGTCTGTCCGCCATACAACGCTGACTTTGACGGTGATGAGATGAACATGCATGTTCCCCAGACCGAAGAGGCACGGGCAGAAGCATCGCTTCTTGCATCGGTTCAGGAGAATATTCTCTCCCCGCGTTTCGGCGGGCCAATCATCGGCGGTATCCACGATCACATCTCCGGTATCTTCCTTCTGACGCATGAGTTACGCTGGTTTACCAAGCCTGAAGTTCTCTATCTCTTACGGCATGCGGATATCGAGTTCCTTCCAAAGGCCGGCAAGGTCGAGGATGGCATATCATACTGGAGCAATAAGCAGGTCTTCTCGATGATCCTCCCCCGTGGACTGAACATGGTTTATCGGGCAACATCATGCACAAACTGTGATGAATGCAAAAAAGATCTCTGTGAACGTGACGCATATGTCAGGATCATCGACGGGGATCTCATCTCCGGAACGATTGACAAGAAATCCGTTGGAGCGTTTGAAGGTGCGATAATGAACCGGATCATCCGGACTCACGGCCTGAAGAGGGCCCGTCAGTATATCGACGATATGACCAAACTCTCAATCCGTAGTATCATGTTCATCGGCTTCTCCTTTGGCATTGATGATGAAGATCTCAGCAGGACCGAGTATGGTCAGATTCGCGATCTGCTGGATGAGGCCGAACAGGATGTGGAGAAGAGGATCCGGATCTATAACAACGGCCAGCTTGAACCAATGCCCGGAAGGACTGCTGAGGAGACGCTTGAGATGCAGATCATGCAGGTCCTCGGAAAGGCGAGGGATAAAACCGGTGATATTGCCGGCAGTCACCTTGGTCTTGGTAACTCTGCTGTCGTAATGGCTGTCTCTGGCGCTCGTGGTTCCATGCTGAACCTGACTCAGATGGCCGGGTGTATCGGACAGCAGTCTGTTCGTGGTGAACGTATCGTTCGAGGATACGAAGGGAGAACCCTTCCCCACTTTAAGAAATATGACCAGGGTGCAGGAGCACATGGTTTCATCCGGAACTCCTATAAGAGTGGAATCTCACCGACAGAGTTCTTCTTCCATGCAATCGGTGGTCGTGAAGGTCTTGTCGATACTGCGGTCAGGACTTCGCAGAGTGGTTACCTCCAGAGGAGGCTGATCAATGCACTTCAGGATCTCAAAGTCGCCTATGACGGCACTGTCAGAACAACAGGTGGGCGGATCATTCAGTTCAAGTACGGAGAGGACGGGACCGATCCCACAAAGAGTGCCTTTGGAGATCCGGTGGATGTCAAGGGAATCGTTGAGAGTGTCTTAAAGGAGGAGATCTGAAATGAACAAACAGTATGTTGACAGGATCGACTCACATACCCTCCCGGAGACGATTCACAAGCTGATCACCGACTGGCTCGGGAAGCACGAAGTTGAGGAAGAGGCATTTGAGCGTATCATCAGTCGAATCCTCAGAATCAATGATGCAAATCTCCCGGTTAAGACACACGATCAGCTGATCACCCTCCTTCTGAAGAAGGAAGAGAAGGAATCGCCGGTGACTGATGAGCAGTTCGATGAGATCCTCAACCGGGTCGTGAATGAATACCTGTCAACCAGGATCGAGCCCTGTGAGGCGGTCGGTATAATCGCGGCACAATCGATCGGTGAGCCGGGTACACAGATGACGATGCGTACCTTCCACTATGCGGGTGTCGCTGAGATTAACGTCACCCTTGGTCTGCCGCGTCTCATTGAGATTATGGATGCCAGGCGTGAACCCTCAACACCTGCAATGACCATTTACTTAGAGGACGAATACCGCGATAACCGTGACCGTGCCCGTGAGGTCTCCTGGGATATTGAGGCATCGCCGCTCCATGAATTTGGTGATATTACAACAGATATGGAGAGTATGGCTGTTGTTGTCACCTTAAACAAGGCGGTATGTGATAAGCGCAGGATCAAGGTTTCGGATATTCTTGAGCGCGCTCCGGCGAAGATTCGTGAACGCCGTCATTACCGCGACTTCGAGTCTGAGGTGGATGAACAGGCGGGAACCCTCAGATTCCTCCCAAAAGACCAGGATAGCTACCAGAATCTCTTCCAGCTCCAGGAACATGTCAGAAATGTCATTGTTCAGGGTATCGATGATATCCAGCGTGTCGTCGTCAGAAAAGAGTCTGGAGAGTATATCCTATATACTGAAGGATCTAATCTTAAAGACGTATTCGAGGTGGAGGGTGTGGACACCACCCGTACCCGAACGAATAATATCAGCGAGATATCCCATGTCCTTGGGATCGAGGCTGCCCGGGATGCTATCATCCATGAGGCAAACAGCACGCTTCGTGAACAGGGTATCGGTGTTGATGTCCGTCATATCATGCTCGTTGCAGATATGATGTGCATGGATGGCGAGGTCAAACAGATCGGTCGTCATGGTATTGCTGGAGAGAAAGAAAGTGTCCTGTCACGTGCAGCATTCGAGGTGACAGTAAATCACCTCCTTGATGCATCAATTGCTCATGAGCATGATGAACTCTGCGGTGTGACAGAGAATGTCATCGTCGGCCAGCCAATTCGGCTTGGAACCGGCGATGTCCGTTTGGTCGTAAAACCAATGCAACCAATCACCAAAACAGGTGAAAACTAATGGATTTCAATACATCTTTACGTAGGGCAATGAAGACCGGAACGGTCATTCTTGGCCGGAACAGCACAGAAGCAAGCATTCAGGATGAGACCGCAAGGCTCGTCATTATTGCAAAGAACTGCCCGGAAGACTTCAAAAAGATCGTCAATGCGCAGGAGAAGGTCGCTGTATACCACTACAACGGCTCAGGGCGCCAGCTCGGCAAAGAGTGCGGAAAGGATTTCATCGTGAGCGCACTTGCCGTCATTAATGCCGGTGAATCCGACATTTTAAACATTCAGAGAGCTTGATATGTCGGAAATTACCTTAACTGAAGACTGCATGCGTCTGATCTCCCAGTTCGAGACTCTGACCGGTGCAGGTGCACGCGACTGTGTCATCGATGACAGGCATGACCGGGTCATCTTTATCATCAACCCCGGCGAGATGGGTCTTGCAATCGGGAAGAAGGGCGCCTCCATTAAGAAGGCAATGGAGGCCCTTGACAGACGTGTTGAGGTTGTTGAATACTCTGACGATCTCGTTCAGTTCATCAGGAACTGTTTCCTCCCTGCTGAGGTTCTTTCGATTGAGTTTGAAGGCGAGGATGAGGAACGTGTTGCACAGGTTGAAGTCCGTGAGGATGATCGCGGCCTTGCAATCGGCAAAGAAGGCAAAAACATCTCAAAAGCCAAACAGCTTCTCCGGAGACAGTTTGATATCGCTGATGTCGAACTGATTCAGGAATAATTTTTTTTAGATGGGGCATATCTTCGTATGCTCCACGAATGGACGGTTCATCTGTATGCATCAACCCAACTCATGTTCACTCCCCTGTCTTCTTCTTGATGAGAGAGATCGGCTGGAATCAACAGAGGATGTATCTCAGGAGACTGTTGTTGCCCTCTTTGTGAATGGCCGTCATGCAGAGACGACGATCCTCTCTCCTGGCAGTCTTCCGGAGTATACAATCGGGTACCTCTTCTCAGAAGAGATCATCAGATCGAAAGATGATATCGAATCAATCAAAATCGAGGAGAACAGGATCAGTGTCCTGACAACAAACCCGTTTAAGATCACCGGCCGGAGGAAGACCATCCTTGCCGGGTGCGGGGGGAGCACCTCTTACATTGATACGACATCACTTCCAAGGATTCAGGATGGCAGCAATCCCATCTCTCTTCCTGTCATCCGGGAGATCATCTCATGCCTCCCGGGTGAGATGGAATCAGCGATTTTGTTCGATCGGAATGGAGGAGTCATTGCCTCATTCCATGATATCGTCTGCTCTTCTGCTCTTGACCGGGTGATCGGGTACGGTCTTCTGCACGATCTGGACTTTTCAGGTGTAGTTCTTGGGATGTCCGGCAGGATTTCTTCCGAGATAGTCCGGAGATGCCTCCTTGCCGGGATACCGATCTTCGTATCAACCGGCCCGGTTACGGATCTTGCTGTTTTGATTGCAAAGGAGACCAACCTCTGCATCATCTCTCGCCTTCAGGGCGGCCGCATCGCCTGCTTCTCACATCCCGGGAAGATCAAAGACTCTGTGTGATCTCCCGGACTGCCGCTGCCAGGAGATCAACTTCATCGATGGTGGTATAGAGTGCCAGGCTTGCCCTGACCGTTCCATTCGGAAGATTAAGTGATTCCATCAGCGGCTGGCAGCAGTGATGGCCGGATCGCACCAGAATGTCAAAGTCAGCATCAAGGCGTTCGGCAACCTCATGAGGGTGAAGCCCGTCAATTGAAAAAGAGACAACACCGATCCTGGCTGCCGGATCGGATGAAGCATGGACGACAACTCCTGCGATCCGCGATAGGCTTTCGATCAGATGGGTGGTGAGCTCTTCTTCATGGCGACGTATCTGCTCCATTCCGATCTTTTGAAGGTAGTCGACAGCAACCCCAAGCCCGATTCCGCCTGAGATGTTCGGGGTGCCTGCTTCATATTTCTGGTATCCCTCTATCGGGACATATCCGTCCATATGCACCTCTTCGATCATCCCGCCACCCAGTATCATCGGCAAAATGATCGGCTCTTTCATCCAGAGCACACCGGTTCCGGTTGGCCCAAGCATCTTGTGGCCGGAGAAACAGCAGAAATCGCAGCCGATATCACGGACATTCACCGGCATATGCGGGACTGATTGTGCGGCATCGATGAGGAGGAGGGTGTCATTTTCCCTGCATATCCTCGCAATCTCATCGATGGGCGTGATAACGCCGATTGCGTTTGAGGCATGGGTGATCGCAGCAAGTCTCGCTCCTCTTCTGACCTCCTCCTCAAAACCTTCAAGATCGAGGGTGTAGTCCGGCCCAATGCCGATGACCGAGAGTTCGACTCCCTCTGCTTTCAGCGCCCTCCAGGGCAGGAGATTCGAATGGTGTTCGAGGATGGTGGTGATGATCCGATCTCCCGGTTTCCAGGCGAGGCCACGGGCAACCATATTGATGGACTCGGTGGTATTCTTTGTGAAGACGGTGGTTCCCTCTTCTCCGCCGATGAACCGGGCGACCTTCTCATGGGCATGCCAGTATCGCTGTGAGGCGATCTGCGTGAACCGGTGTATGCCTCTTCCGACATTGGATCGATACCGGTGTTCAAACTCAACAACGGTATTGACAACCGGTTCAGGCGAGAGGCTGATTGCCGCTGAATCGAGATAGATGCAGTCGCAGATGATCGGAAAGTCCCGCCGTATTGTGTCAGCAAAGGATGCCTCTTTCGCCTTCTCCGGAGTTTCATCTTCAGCTGTCTCTTTCGTTCCAATCTCCTCTCTTCTCTTCCGGGATGCCCCCTCTTTCAGGGTGAAGTCTTTGTTCACCGGGATCTCATGCTCACGGCAGAGTTCGCGCATCTTTGGGGGGAGTGCCCTCCATCGCCAGAGCCCCCATAGGTGGTATGCATCGGGGAGACCGTTCTTCTCAGCCCATTTCCTGAGGAAGGCATCCCACCTGTCAGTAAGATCGGGATGAAGCGATCTCAGCATCTCATATTCGCTCTCGAGCATTGCCGGGCAGAGGTAACAGCCTATCCGCTCAAGCCCCATATCATAGAGTGGATTGATCGGGACATTCTGCCACCAGAGGTAGAGGTAGACTTCAAATGCCCGCCAGTTCCGGATCGGGGAGACATTTAGCTGGAGCGGGTTTGCCGGGTTCTGGCTCGTCTCATCAAGGTCGGCACGGTTCCATGACTCGTACCATCGGTTCCCCTGGAAGGTGACCGATGCCCCGATCTCCGAGAGATATATCCGGAGTGGGTGGAGTTTTAGGAGTTTGCAGCACCAGCGGTGATCTTTTCCCGGCGGTCCGGCTTTTTCAACTGCTGCGAAGAAGTCCCCGGCTTTTCTGATGATATCGACTTTCTGGGATTCGATGTACCTGATCGTCTCGGGGAGCTCAATCCCGGTGTCGATGAAGAATGCCGATTCCACACCGGCTTTTCTGGCAAGGTGGAGGACGGCGGCACTATCTTTTCCTCCTGAGAACGAGATATTCGCGGTTGGACGGTCGTTTTTATGTTTTTTGATGATCCGAAGGCTATCGCGCTCCATGAGTTTGAGATGGTACTGGTTATGCTGGATGACATTCTTCCAGTTGGGGTTTTTGAAGGATGCTGGTTGAACCTGCACCAGTTCTTTCACCCTGATATGGCCATCACGAACAACACCGGTTCCATATTTTTTCCTGTAGAGGATGATGACGGTGCCTTCAGGAACTGATTCCTTCAGGGGGAAGCGTTTTCCCCCAATCCTGACTTTCTTCTCCCCCTCAAGGTGTTCGTCAAGGTTCAGGATGCCGGCTGTTGCATAGGTGAGCAGGTAGGGAAGTGCTTCAGGTGCGATATCCAGTGAGAACTTCCGGGATATGGGATCGAAGAGAAGCCACCCGAAGCGGCTGCCATTCATGATGATGAGATCGGACCTGTCCCTCCCGCCGGTCTTGTTCAGGAGGATGATTTCGGGGAGGGGTATATCCCCAAACCGGTTGTTGAGCAGCTGTTGGATGAGCTGGCGATCAGCACGAAGGGCGGGCCTCAGGTCATATGGTTCCAGCAATGGGATTGCCCGTGCCTCTCTCCCGCACCCGCATCTCCTCCCGATAAGCGGAATATTGCAGGAATCGCACCAGAAGAGTTCCTTTTTGACAGCCGGCTCTCGCATCATTCACTTAATAGGTGCTCTGAGGGGATGAAAGATATGGTGGGATGTGTTCAGATGAGCACGCGCCGGTCTGACTGCGCGATGCTCCCACTTGCCTCGGGTGTTTTATCAGAGTGGTACTCGGTGAACTGTTTCAGTGATACCGTCAGATCACGGGTGAAGGCAAAGTAACCGATCTGGGTAGTCCTGCAGAGGTTCATTGCCATATCCATCAGCCCGCGAGGATCGGGTCTGGCCTCTCCAAGCCAGATATGGAAGATATTGCCCCCGTCAACAATCGGGAAGAAGACATGCTCTATCTCCATCCGCCTTGTCAGTGGAATATCTGCTGAGGGGGTGACGTGGATGCCGTTTGTATAGTAGACCGGGAGATCGAGTGTCTTCTTTGACCGTTCAAGGAGGTTCTTTGTATCCCCTTTGACGATTTTGAGGGCATGAGGGCGGAACTGTTCGTCAAGCAGGTCGGCAACGGCAAACCGCTGCCCGGTCGTCTCTGCGGGGGTGCGTGCAAGCGCAATTGTCATCCCGTGTTTTGCCGAGAGTTTCTTGGCATACTGTTCCATCTCGGTCATTGTCCGGACGGCGAATCTGAATGCTTCCTTTGTCTCGTGGAGCTGGGATCCGAGATGGTGCTGGACCATCTCGTTCACACCAACGATGCCAATGGTATAGACGAGCCCTTCCAGATCGACTGCAACAGCTCCCCTCTCCTGTGTCTCCGGATCTTTTGGCCTCTGCATCGCAAACGGCATCCGTCCGTTCGCCCTGACAAGCTCCATCCAGCGGCGTTTGATCTTAAAGATCGAGACAGCCGAATCCATCAGTTTCCGGAGTTCGGCAAAGAGTTTCTGGTCGTCATGATCGGCACGGTATGCTGCCCGGGGACAGTTCACCGAGATCACCTGCCATGATCCCATCGAGAAGTGCTTGCCGTCTTTGAAGATGAGTTTGTCCTCGAATGAGGTGTCATTTGCTGCGGTTGTCGAGAACTGGTAGGCACAGCACTGGTAACAGGAGATACCCTCCCCGGCGCCACGGTATGCAGGGAGCTGGTTATCATAATAGGGGGTGCCGAACTTTGAGGCAAGCTCAAAGGTCATCAGGTAGAGTTCACGGTAGGTGGGGATATCCGGGTGGTGTGTATTGAACTCCTCATCTTCCTCCATGAAGTCCGGTTCGATGCTGATCTCGGGTTTTGGGAAGTTGAAGGGTTTGCCCCAGTTATCGCCCTCAAGCATCACCTCCATCAGGGTTGCAAAGAGGAGGCGGACTTCACGTTCGAACTCTCCATAGGTTCTGACCGGAGCCTGCATGCCATTCCAGACCTTGCCCTTGAAGACGATCGGCTTGTCACGCCAGAGCTTTGGGACCCCCGGCGAGAGCTGGACTGAAGAGAAGACGACCTGGCCGCCGCGTGCCACCATCATCTGGGTCATCTCATAGACGAACATCTGCATCAGCTGTTTTATCTCGGCCCTGTCCATCCCCTCAACATAGGGGGCTAAGAAGGTGAGGAAGTTATAGTAGCCCTGCCCCCCGGCAAAGTTTGTCTGGGCGGATCCAAGGGCCTTGACCGCGTGGAGGACTGCCACCTCGGCGCGTTTAGCGGGACCTGCCACACTGGCTTTTGTCCCGTTTCCATCCGGCATTAAGCCATAATAGAAGAAATAGCGGAGATCCCAATCCTGGCAGTTGTGGATTAAGAGGCCGTCGGATGCGAAGAACGTGTGGCTCTCCTCAGCCCCGTCGCCGTCGATGAAGAGATCGTAGACGTACGCACCGGTGGGGTCCGCCGNNCATCGGATGCAAAGAAGGTATGACTCTCCTCGCTCCCGTCGCCTTCCAGGAAGAGATCGTAGACATACCTGCCGGAGGGTGTCCGGGGTTCGATGGCAATAACCCGCTCAGGCTTTTCAGATCGGTTGATCTTCTGCGTCTGCCTGAGGAAGCTATCGATATGATCCTGCCTGTCATCAAGGAATGAACAGTATCTCGAAAAGATATCGATATTCTTTCTACCATGGAACTGGATACGATAGAGTATCCGCCGTTCTGTATCATCATTGTACAGCTCCGTGATATGCACTCCTATGCCGAGTGCCGAGAGAAGAAGTGCCAGCTCCTGGCGGAGTGATTCTGAAGCTGTCGTATAGGAGATGATACAGTCTGATTTTTCCGGACGATAGTACGCCGATCCATCCCCGGTGTAGAGTGCTGAGAGGAACTCACGAAGCAGTGCGTCACCGGCATGATAGACGATCCAGGGCAGCCGCTTCCTGCTGCTGCCTTCCGGTATGCCGAAGATGTACCGGAAGAGGAGATAGACGATCTTTCCCCCGAAATAGACCTGCTGTTCTCGATTTCTGTGAACCTCGATGCCGTAGATCTGTGTTGTATCCGGGGTGGGGAGGGTGATCGTCGCATAGGTATTGAGCGTTGCCCTGACTGATGCCTGTATCGAGGCTGACTGGTGGTTTTCCGTGATCGCAAGATTATATTGTCCGAATTTTGGCGAAGCATTGTAATTTCCTTCAGAGACGAAAAATCCAAGCAGCCGCATCAGGTCAGGAGTGATTGGGAGAAGTGCAGGGAGGGCATGTTCACTGCCGGTTGCCCCGACTGTCAAACCTGTCATCTCAACGATTCCATAGTGCTCACAGAATGCCCGGAAGACACGAACGGGCATGATACCTTTTGTATACCACTGCTTCCTGTGTTCGATACCAAGGGCTCCTGAGATCGCGGTATAGGATCGTGCCTGTCCTGTCCTGACAATTTCTGAGAAGAGATCTGCTGCACCCCGCACATACACATCAGTGAGAAGCTCTTCGGGCACTTTTTCCGAGAGTTCATGGATCAGGTTTATCTCGCGTACCGGCTCTCCCCGGATGAAATCAGACTCAGTAATTGTGTAGAGGATATCATCTTCTGCAATCTCATCTGCCCGCCTGATCACCATCCCATCATCTGTGTGTACCGGGATCCGGTGTTCCTCTGTGACAGAGAGCATGCGGCCGCCTGATGTCTTTATCCTGAGCATTTCTCCATCGGTAGCGACCCTCCGGGTTGCCTTATTCACCCGCATCCAGCCTTTGGGCGTAAGAAGGGAGAGATCTTCGGGGGAGTAATCATCCCCGTCAATTGTGAGCTCATCGACCCTCGTGCTCCTGATCCGCCCCCCGCTCTTCACCGGAATGACGGTGCTTCCGTCTATGCAGAACGGGCGTGTCCCAAAATATTCGAGGTCATGCACATGCATGTCGCCGGTCAGGTGAATGTCTGCGAGTTCCGGGGGGAGCTGGAGGAGGTACTGCTCTTTGCTGATCTTGTCTGCCTTCTTCTTATGGGATGTCTCGGCATTATCCTGGAGGTTCGAGTTGTCCTTTGCCTCAAAACCCCTCCCGACATCGATTAAATGCGCATCATAGACGGGTGTTCCGACACGGGTACAGACATTCCGGTAATCGACAAGCCCCTCTTCAAGGAGCGTGATGTTCATGATCTCACGGATAAGGGGTCCGGAGAGGAAGGTGAGGCCGAGTTGTTTGATCCTGTTCTCAACATTTTGGGCTATCCGTTCGGCGAGTTCGGGATCTGCACCCTCCCTTCCATAAAAGGTCTCGACAAGGCGGGTCTCATTGAGTATCTGCTGGACGATCTTCTGGCGGTCCCAGTCCATCATGTGGCCATGGGACGTCCGCACCTTGGGCATCGGGGGCTGAAATGTCCCATCAAGTGTTGACTGCCGCGTATCTTTCATGCAGCCTTCACCGTCGGCAGATTTCTGCGATCGAGGCCGATACTGCACCGTTGTCAAAAATTTCCTGCGAGGTGAGATATCTCTCCCCTACCTGGAGTACCGGTGCTTCCATCACAAAGACGCCATTCATACGGAGATCAGTGAGTGCTTCGGGATCCTCAAGACTTCGTTCCATATAGGGGATCGTATTGTCCTGAAGGTATTGCTTGAGTATTTCACAGTTTGGACAGACTTCCAGTGAATAGACAATGATATCGAAAACATCAGACATGAGGCATACCCCTTCTATTGGTAATAGATCTATACCTTCCTTCTATTCTTATTTGTCATCTGATATCTGTTCCTCCTCCGGGATAACCGGAGGTGAAGATATTTCCCCTCCTGTGACGAAACCGTATTCAGGTTAGCTGGTATGGTACGGGCATTTGTGGCAATTGATCTTCCAGCCTCCCTTCGTGAGGCCTTCTCTTTCGTGCAGGAGCCACTGCGAGAGTGTTCCGGGCGACTTTCGATCGTCGATCCCCAGCTCCTTCATATCACCCTGAAATTCCTTGGAGAGATACCTGATGATCAGGTTTCCCGGGTGAGCGATCAGCTCGAAACCCTCACATTCCCGTCATTTTCCGTTTCAATAACCGGCATATCGGCAAATAATCCAAAACACCCGCGGGTGATCTGGGCGGTGGTGGAGGATGGGGGGAAGACTGCCGCGCTTGCGGATACAGTCGATTCTGCGGTCTCCAAGCTTGGTTTTTCACGCGAAATACGTTCTTTCCGCCCTCATATCACCATTGCGCGGGTGAAGGAGTATCACCCTGATATTCCTCATGCCATTGCTCCCTTCTCTTCCTGGAACGGGGGGGAGATCCCTGTCGACCGGATTCTGCTGAAGAAGAGTACGCTGACTCCGCAGGGTCCCATCTATGAGACGATCAGTGAGGTGCTGCTGTGACAAAAACCCCCTTTGAAGAGGAGATCCTCTCCCGAATCAGGCCGACACCGGAGGAGATTGAACATCTCCGTACCATATCCGAGCGGATTATCGCCTATCTCATGGAGTATCACCGGCGCCCCTCCATGGTTGTCGGATCGGTTGCCAGGGGGACATTTGTCCGGGGAGACCGCGATCTTGATATCTTCATGCTCTTTCCCCCGGATCTTCCCCGTGAGGATCTGGCGAAGGAAGGGATTGCGCTTGGGCGTGCTATCGTTGATCACTTCGGGGGGACCGCTGTTGAGAAGTACGCCGAGCATCCATACTTAAATGCCCGTATCTATGACCTTGATATCGATCTCGTTCCCTGCTACCATGTGGCATCTGCACGCGAGATCAAGAGTGCGGTGGATCGAACTCCGTTCCATACCCGCTATATTATACCCCGGATTGCCGGGTATGTCGATGATGCCCTGCTGATGAAACAGTTTACAAAAGCAGGAGGCGTGTATGGATCGGATCATATGACTGAGGGCTTCTCAGGTTATCTCTGTGAACTCCTGATCCTTCATTACCGCGGTTTCAACCCGCTCATCAGGGCGGCGACCGGGTGGCGGCCGGGCCTTGTGATCGATCCCGAGAACCACCGGACACGGTCTTTTAATGAGCCGCTTGCTGTGGTCGATCCAACCGATCCAAACCGGAATGTTGCCGCAGCCCTCTCACTTGACCAGATGTGCGCCTTCATAGAGCTTGCACGTGCGTATCAGGAAGATCCAACGGAGGCATTCTTCACCATTCGCCGCCCTGTCTCGTTCACCAGAAAGCAGGTGGAACTGGCAGTTGCCGAACGTGGATCTGCACTCTATACCATCTCCCTTCCAACCCCTCCCTATGTCCCTGATACCATTGTTCCCCAGCTTCGGAAGAGTGCAGCAGCAATTGCAGATCTCCTGGAGCGATCAGGTTTCCCTGTGAACCGAACCGACTGCCGGATGGGAGAGGATCGTTCGGTCATTCTGTTTGAGCTCTTAAATGATACCACGTCCCCGATTGTCCGGCATATCGGCCCCCCGGTAATAAATGGTGATAATGCCAGACGCTTCATCAGCAAGTATATCGAAACATCCCCTCTCTCCGGGCCGTTTATTGAGGATGGGAGGTATATTGTCGAGGTCCGCCGCCCCTATACCGAGGTGGCAACGCTCCTCTCATCCAGGGCTCTGCTTGACGCAGCCCTCGGAAAGCATGTCAGAAAGTCAATGGCAGAGCATGGCTGGGATGTTGCATCCGGTGCTGACTGCTGGAATGAGGATCTCTCGGAATTTCTCGCCGCCTTCTTTGAGCGGTCAAGTCCTGGTGTCCGGATCATGAGGATGGGCAGGGAATAGGTCGTCCCCATGTGTATTTACTACCCGGCGTCCCCCCTCCGATGAAAGATCTGAATCCGGATGGGGATGCAATGGCCTTTGATAGGGCCCGCAAAGGGGATGGAGCATTCCGGAGATCCATTTCATCTGGATGGGCAGGGAGATACCTGTCTTCAGGGCGGGGTAGTTGATGGAATTGAATGGTAAAAATCAATTACTTCCGGGTAGATGGAGTTGTACTGCATGATGTGCCGGATCGGTTCGATGATATCTGTTCGATGGAGGTTTGCTTGAAACGGCGTATTCCTCTCCATAAGCTCGGCAGAGGCAATGAAGAGATAAAAAATGGTTCGTACCAGGATGCCCTCACCTCCTATGATGCCGCCCTCTCCTCTGATTCTGGAAATTCCCGTGCCTGGGTTGGCCGTGGCATCGCGCTTGCGTATCTTGGTAACCTCGAAGATGCCCTCCTCTCCTATGATCGGGCTCTTGCTCTTCATACTGAAGATGCCCTTGCCTGGGTCTTCCGGGCTGTTGCCCTTGCCTCACTTAACCGTCTCAGTGATGCCCTTGCCTCCAATGACCGTGCAATAGCCATCAATCCCGGTGAAGCTGCCGCCTGGATAAACCGTGGTGCTGATCTCGCCGATCTCGGCCATTATGTCGATGCATTTGCATCTTTTGAGAAGGCGATCGCACTTAAACCCGATGATCCCCTCGCCTGGGCTGGCCGGAGCACCTGCCTTACCAACCTTGGCCGGTATGCTGATGCCCTCACCTCGTTTGATCACGCGCTTACGCTTGAACCGGATGATGGCTATATATGGACGAATCGGAGTAATGCGCTCCTTGGACTGGGGCGATATGCCGATGCAATCGCTTCATCTGATCGGGCACTTGGGATTGATCGAAAAGATGCATCAGCATGGTATTTCAGGGGTGTGGCACTTGCGAATCTCGGCCGGTATGCTGATGCTGTTGCCTCATATGACCGCTCCCTCTCCATCGAACGGAGAAATGCCTATGCCTGGTATAACCGTGGCAATGCACTCAGGAGTCTTGGAGAGTATGAAGATGCACTCGTCTCCTATGATCGTGCCCTGGCACTTGATCAGAAGAATGCGAATGCCTGGACTGGCCGAGGAAATGCCCTCCTCCGTCTCGGCAGGTATTCCGATGCCGTTTCATCCTATGGCAATGCCCTCCAGATTAATGCTGGTGACCAGGTTGCATGGAATAACCGCGGTGTTGCGCTCGGGGCACTTGGGCGGTATACCGAAGCCCTCGCATCCTATGATCGGGCACTGTCGATGAACCCGGATGATGTCCTTGCCTGGACCGGCCGTGGGGTGGCGCTTGCAGCACTCTCCCGATACACCGAAGCACTTGATTCCTTTGAGAGGGCACTCAAGATCGATCCGAAGAATGCACCCGCCTGGTATAATCGCGGCAATGCCCTCGCCAACCTTGGCCGGTACGATGATGCCCTGAGATCCTATGACAGCGCCCTCGCAATCCACCCCGACTATTCAACCGCCTGGTATAACCGGGGCAATTCATTCCTTGGCATAGGGCGGCTTGAGGATGCCCTTGCCTCCTATGACCGGGCACTTGAGATCGATCCATCCAATACGTGTGCATGGGCAAACCGTGGCAATGCCCTTGGTATCCTCGGCAGGTATGCCGATGCGGTTGCATCCTGTGATAAGGCGCTTGCGATCGATCCGGGGAATGCAAATGCCTGGACGGGCCGTGGTGTTGCGCTCGAAAAGATAGGCCGGCGAAACGAGGCGATTGCATCCTATGACAAGGCACTTGCCATTGATCCGGATCATGCCCTTGCCTGGTATATCAGGGGCAACGCGCTTGGGAATCTTGGCCGCTACAAGGATGCTCTCGCCTCATATGATCGATCTCTGGCACTCAATCCCCGGGATCCCCTTGTCTGGACGGGCCGTGGTGTTGCCCTTGAAAAAATCGGGAGATTTGATCATTCTCTTGCATCCTATGACAAAGCCCTTGAACTCAATCCCGATGATCCCCATGCATGGGCCAACCGCGGCAATGCTCTTGGTGGACTTGGCCGATATGACGATGCCCTCCTCTCCTATGATAAGGCCCTCGCACTCGATCCGGATCTTGCTGGTGCCTGGACGGGCCGTGGTGTTGCGCTTGAGAAGCTTGGCTGTGTGGATGAAGCCTTCAGATCATATGAGCGTGCACTCTCGATTAACCCTGATGATGGTGTTGCCCGAACCGGTAGAAACACGCTCCATGACCGGCTCAGCCGCCATCCTGATATCCCTGAGCAATCCGGCGGTGATCTGGCTGTCTGCAATGCGGTTGTTGTTGCTTTTGCTGGATCCGGCAGAACAGCAGATCTCTCTCCCCCTCCCGGATCTCCGAATCTCACCCCCTGCCCCCGGCTCCTCTATTCTCTCCGCCAGCACCGGAGGCGGAATCCTGTTGGTAAAGATTCAAACATGCATCTGGCATGTGCTCTATCCGAGGTGCAAAGGATGGGATCAGCGCTCGGCCTCCCCGGTACTATCAGGGGGGATGCTGAAAGGATCTGCTCGGCGAAGGCAGAGGAGAGCCGGCTCACAGCTGGAATGGTCCAGGGTGCGGCAGTGGGGGCACTCTACCATGCCTGCCGGAAGAGGAGCCTGCCTGTCACCTTCGATGCTATCATCCATGTCTCCCGCCTCTCCCGGCATGAGGCGCCCTCAATCCTGGATACGTATGATGATCCGGGTTTGGGTCCTCTCAAAGATGCTCTTTCCTCTGATCTGGATCGAATATCATCTGCCCTGAAGATTGATGATACTCAGCGGAGACGTGCAGAAGAGATCCTCTCAGTGCAGAATGTGCTGAATGCAGAGGAGATAGAGGAGCCTGCCGGGATCGTTGCTGCTGCCATCTATCTCGCCTCACTTGATACAGGGAAGCGGCGAACCCAGAATGAGGTGGCAAAGGCTGCCGGGGTGGGGGTTGCCACACTGAGGAGCAGGTACCGGAAGCTTGCAGAATAGTCTGGTGGTGATTTTTTTAATCGGAACCGGGGTTCGTCTCCCCGGTATCCCTCTTTACTTCTTTGGAATGCCCCGTGCGGCCTTCTTTGCGGCAAGCGATTCAATTGCCTTCTCATCGACATCTCCTTCGATCAGCAGTGCTCCCGATGAAATCGCTGACTGAAGGAATGCCTCCCCTGCTCCGCTCCTGATGATCAGCGTCGTATAGCCCGAATCTGATCCAACTGATCCGGCAGAGATATCTGCTGATCTGGCAGTCAGGTCGGTACAGATCCGGCATCCCGGTCTGACTGCCTCGTTCAGCTCCTTCAGGGGAATCGTCAGTGTTTCGCCATCGGTCTTTGTTATGAGAAATCCCATCTTCATATCGAGTCTCCTGATATCATGGGGCTGTAGCTGGTATCTTCGCTCGATAATCCCCTGTACAAGATGATTATAGTCAAATGTCTCTGTGCAGAAGAGGCCAAGAACCAGTCTGATCGATCTCGCAAAGGGCCTGACCAGATCGTTTTCACTTGCTTTCATCTCCGCCACCGCCTCGGTGACACAGGGAAGCCCGATGACGGCGATCTTCCTGCACTTCCTCTCAAGCACGGCCGTCTTCAATGCCGCAAGCAGGGGCACCCACCAGGCATACCTGCTCCCGGCATGCGCAATCAGCTCTCCTGACGAGGTGATCACCACTGACTGGGGTTTCAGGGTGAAACGGTCCTCGGAGACGGTAACTACAGCATCGATCAGGTCGTTGTCAAGGGCATCAGCGAGGATCGCGGTGACTGCCCCGCCGCTCTGCCGCTGCGGGATATCAATCCCCGCCTTCGCCGAGACGATCGAACGGTAGTCTCCAAGGAGTCCCCGTCCCTGTATCATTTTTACCCGTGGGCAGACTTCATAGCAGGCTCCACAGGGAACTTCGTCTGTGGCCTCTTTACAGTAAATGCGGTTGTAAGGATGGCTGTTTTCTTCGGGGGTAAAGATGAGTGCATCTGCGGGACATACAGCAATACATGCCCCACAGCCACAACATCGGTTCGTATCCCAGACTTCACGCCTGAGATCTTTATAACTTCTTCCCTGCATGCTTTCTCACTCCCAGGTGTATTTATTTGCAAATGGTCGTCCGCTGGCAGGAGTAATCCTTGTATATTCCGGAGAGAGGAGCAGTTCTTTATCCACAGAGAATGCATCCGCATATTTTTCAATGAGCGGTTTGATCCTGGCAAGATCTTCGTCAGTTGCCAATGCCTTCCGCGCACCGACACCGAGGATCCTCTCCGGGATATCACCCCGAATGAAGATCTCACCGCCATGGATGCCTGTTCCGACCCCTCGGTCAGGGAGGATGCGTTCTCCCTGGCAACCCAGGATGATGATGATCCCTCCTGCCATATATTCTCCGAGGAAGGAGCAGGCATTTCCGCCTGCAATCAACACCGGGCGGTGATCCCCATATTCTTTCATATGAATCCCACCACGATATCCGATATCTCCCTCCACCATCACCAGGCCGCCTCGCATCGAGTGTGCGGTGGCATCTCCCGAGCTGCCATGAATGATGATCTCCCCTGCATCCATGGTATTGCCGGGTGCATGGTCGCAGTTGCCGAAGACTTCGATGGTGGCCCCACTCATGAACATCCCCAGATCTCCTCCGGGTGTGCCACAGACCGTGATCCTGGCTCTTCCTTTCAGTCCATCTGCGATAAAGCGCTGGCCAAGAACATTCTCTATCCTGATCTCTTCAACTCCGCGTGCGACAGCTGATCGAATCATGGTATTCAGGGGGGTATAATGGATGCCATCTGCATTGATTACCAGTTCTTTGTCCATCGGTTAAGCCCCCACAGGTTTGACATCAAGGACATTCATCATCGCTTCGTCCAGCATATATCCTCTCAGCCGGTCACGGTTTCCACGCAGGCTCTCGATGCTGTTGATACCGGCAGCACCCATCAGCTCGCTGATCTCCAGTGTCCACCCATGCATCAGGTTAGCGACATGCTGCCACTCGACATCAGGGTCAAGCCGCCGGGTGAGCTTTGTATCCTGGGTTGCAATACCCCAGGGGCAGAGGCCGCGATAACAGGTTCCACAGACACGGCAACCCATTGCGATCAGGGCGGCAGTTCCGATGTAGATCGCATCCGCCCCAAGAGCGATCGCCTTGGTGACATCTGCCGAGTCACGTATGCCTCCTGATGCGATGATCGAGATCTCGTTCCGTATCCCCTGGGACCTGAGTTTCTGGTCGACTGCTGCTATTGCTGCCTCGATAGGGATGCCGACATGATCGCGGAATACCCTCGGTGCGGCTCCGGTTCCTCCACGGAATCCGTCGATGACGACGGCATCAGCAGAGGATCTCGCAATTCCTGAGGCGATTGCGGCAACATTATGGACTGCCGCTATCTTCACAAAGACCGGTTTCTTCCATTCGGTTGCCTCTTTTAAGGAATGAACCAGCTGTTTGAGATCTTCTATCGAGTAGATGTCATGGTGCGGTGCCGGGCTGATCGCATCGCTCTTCTCAGGGATCATCCTGGTTTGTGAGACTTCGGGACCGACCTTTTCACCCGGGAGATGTCCTCCGATACCGGGTTTTGCCCCCTGCCCGATCTTAATCTCGATTGCAGCTCCCCGTTCAAGGTAATCGATATCCACGCCAAACCGTCCCGAGGCGACCTGGACGATCATATTGTTCTGGTACTCCCTGAGTGAGGGGTGCAGTCCGCCCTCTCCGGTTCCCATGAAGGTTCCCAGATGAGAAACTGCCCGGGCCATCGAGAGCTGGGCATTTAAGGAGATTGCGCCATAGCTCATATGACCGATCATGATCGGGATATTCAGTTTGAGGTTCGGGGAGAGGGTGGTTTTTAGTTCGATATCTCCGTCCCTTCCCTTTTTGATCTCAAGTTTCCGGGGTTTCTTGCCGAGGTATGTCCGAAGCTCCATTGGCTCCCGGAGCGGATCGATACTTGGATTTGTCACCTGGCAGGCATCAAGGAGCAGGCGGTCGAAGATACTTGGGAGATCGGTTGCATTCCCCATCCCGGCGAGGACTATCCGTCCGGTCCGTGCCTGGTTATAGATCGCCTCACGTGCCTCTCTGGTCCAGAGCGGATGACTCCGGTAGTCGATCGGCTTCTCTTCAATAGAGATCGCATCCCGCGGGCACATGGCAACACACCGGTGGCAGGCAACACAACTCCGGGAATCCACGATAATCTTCTCGTCCTCACGGCGGTAGGTGCCATAGGGGCAGTTTTCGATACACCGCTCGCAGAGCATACAGCGGTTAGGATCTATGCTGACCCTGAATTTTATCGGGACTGATCCAATGCTCATGGCCTCACTCTCCCGATCACCGGTTCACCGGCTTTTGGCATCCAGACGCGATCCAGATTCGGCTCCATCCTCCTGATCGCTGCTTCTTCGCTTGAGATGTAGAGCCGGTCGCCGGCCTCTGCTGCAATCAGCGGTCTGAGCTTGATCCTGTCGGTGAATCCAACGATCCCGTCAGTTGTTGCAACAACAATGGCAAACGGACCGTTCATCAGTGCCGATCCATAGGTCAGCCTGATGGCGCTGTTCAATGTGTAGTCCGCTTCTTTCATCCGGTCGATCTCATCCCAGAAGGGAGGGGCAAATGCCCGGACCATCAGTTCTTCCGGCAGCCCGTGTTTCCTCCCAAGGAGATCGCAGAGGTATGCGACCACCTCGGTGTCGGTGAACATGGTGCACTTATACCCATAGCTCTCGATATAGCGGCGGTTTGTCCCATATGAGGTGATCTCACCGTTATGGATGACACTCCAGTCGAGGAGGTTGAAGGGGTGCGCCCCTCCCCACCACCCCGAGGTGTTGGTTGGATACCGGTTGTGGGCAAGCCAGATGTAGCCCTCATACTGGTCGATCTGGTAGAAGTCAGCAACCGCCTCCGGCCATCCTGATGCCTTGAAGACGCCGATATTCTTTCCTGATGAGAAGACGAGCGCACCCTGGATGGTGGTATTAATCTTCATCACGAGCATGGTGATGATATCCTCTTCAGGGGTTGTGCTGCCGGGCATCAGGGTGCGGTCGGGCTTGAAGAAGTATCGCCATGGGATATGGGTCCGGCGGAGATCGGGCTGTTCAATGGTTGGGATCTCCTCCTCACACTCTATCTCTCCCCAGCTTCTGAGGATCTCATCTACCTTGTCCTTCGGCTCCACCAGATTATTGAAGAAGAGATGGAGGGCATAATACTCGGCATAATCCGGATAAATGCCATATGCGGCATAACCTGCCCCTTCACCACTCCCCCGCTCGTCCATCAGTGAGAGAGCATGTTTGATGCGGGATCCATCCATTCCTGCTTTTGATCTGTCAATGACGCTGATAATGCCACACATGAGTATCACACGGGAACGATTTCTTCATGACTCCCGGAAGTATATGGTTGTTCCATTAGCTATTTATAGTAATCAGTAGAAGTAATCTTCCATATGTCAGGAGATGATGTGTCCAGAATCCTGGAACAGATTGAGAAAGACCGGGTGCAGTTCATTCGGCTCCAGTTTACCGATATCATCGGTATGGCAAAGAATGTTGCGATCCCTGCGAAACAGGCCGAAAAAGCGCTGACTGATGGTATCAGCTTTGATGGATCGTCCATCCAGGGATTTGCACGGATTGAAGAGTCGGATATGGTTCTGAAACCTGACATCTCCACGTACCGGATCCTCCCATGGAGATCTGAGTCTACGCGGGCGGCACGGTTCATCTGTGATATCTACACTCCGAAAGGAAAACCATTCGAGGGCGATCCACGCTACATCCTCAGAAAGCAGGTTGAGGAGGCAGCGAAGTTGGGATATGTCTTCAACACCGGTCCTGAGATGGAGTTCTTCCTCTTCCGGATGGAGAATGGGGTGCCATCACTGGGCCTGCAGGATACCGGAGGATACTTCGATCTTGCTCCGACAGATCTTGCCGAGGATGTGCGGCGTGATATTATCATTGCCCTCACCGAAATGGGCTTTGATATCGAGGCATCTCACCATGAGGTTGCCGAGTCCCAGCATGAGATCGATTTCAAGTACGGCGATGTTCTCACCATGGCTGATAACGTGATCACCTTCAAGTTTGCAACGAAGACGATCGCTCTTCAGCGGGGGCTCCATGCGAGCTTTATGGCAAAACCGATCTTCGGAATCAATGGTTCAGGCATGCATACAAACTGTTCGCTCTCTACGCTGGATGGGCAGAATGCCTTCTATGATCCTGATGCGCCCAAGCAGCTATCTGATGTTGCAATGAAGTTCATCGCGGGTGTTCTGAAGCATGTGAAGGCGATCACACGGATTGCAAACCCGACGGTCAACTCGTATAAACGACTTGTTCCAGGCTATGAGGCTCCCGTCTACATCGGGTGGAGTGCTTCAAACCGTACCGCCTTGATCCGTGTGCCTGCGCCGCGAGGGCGTAGCACGCGTATGGA
Organism: Methanocorpusculaceae archaeon UBA456; assembly: GCA_002496395.1. Taxonomy (GTDB): domain Archaea; phylum Halobacteriota; class Methanomicrobia; order Methanomicrobiales; family Methanocorpusculaceae; genus Methanocalculus. The sequence goes on along the minus strand of DAJQ01000035.1, from coordinate 99,631 downwards.
ACTCAGGAGTCCTGATCCCACATGCAACCCCTACCTGACCTTTGCCGCAATCCTTGCCGCAGGTCTTGATGGGATCAAAAACAATATCGAGCCACCAAACAGCGCGGATAAGAACATCTTCCATATGACTGGCGATCAGCGGAAGGATGAAGGGATCGATACACTGCCTGGAAATCTCTATGAGGCAAACCAGTTCCTGATGAATGATCCCCTCATCTGCAATGCTCTTGGCTCCCATATCACCGAGAACCTCAACTCGATCGCAGAGATCGAGTGGGATTCGTTCCGGACTGCGGTCACCGACTGGGAGACAAAACGATACCTCGCGACCTACTAATCCCTCCTTTTCCTTCTTTTCCTTTCTGTAAACCGGATTTTTTTACCCTATTTTCTTTCCTCTACACGCACCTCTCTGCTGCGCCCCTCTCATCTTTTTTTTTTTTCAGCCTGATTGGCATCTCTTATTGCGTTCGTGAGGCTTGGGTTCATGGTCTTGTAGTAAGTTATATATGCGATAGAAGATAACTTCCTTCTAGGTCATGCAGGATGAGGACCTTGAGTTAGTGGGTAATTGCCCGCTCAGATCTCTTCTGTGTGACTTTGAACCGTAATTCGGGCATTTTCTCCCTGCCCGACCCTGTTGTGGTAATGAGAAAACAGCCGGGATGGATGGAACAAATCTCAGAAATGAAGAAGATGGAGTTAGAACAGAATGGAACTTGACTCGGGTGCAACAGCCTTTGTGCTGATTGCAACTGCTATGGTCATGCTGATGACACCCGGTGTCGGGTTGTTTTACGGAGGCATGGTTCGGAGGAAGAACTTCATCTCGACGATTGCGCTCTCCATGATTGCATTTGCGGTTGTGAGCATCCAGTGGGTGATTATTGGTTACTCGTTAGCGTTTGGTTCAGACATCGGCGGGGTCATTGGAAACCTCGATCATCTCGGGCTCAGGGGAGTCGGTATGGATGGTGACGGGATACCGGATCTCCTCTTCATGGTCTTCCAGCTCGTCTTTGCAGGTCTTACGCTGGCGATATTGACCTCGGCAATGGCTGAACGTGTGAAGGTCAGTTCCTTCATCATCTTCGGCCTCCTCTGGACGACACTCGTCTATGATCCGCTTGCCCACTGGGCATGGGGAGGCGGCTGGGCACATCAGCTTGGAGCGCTTGACTTTGCCGGCGGTACCGTTGTTCACATCAGCTCTGGGTTTGGAGCTCTTGCAGCAGCACTTGTCATCGGGAAACGTATCGGATTTGGAAAGCACTCGATGGAGCCGCATAACATCCCGATGACCCTTATCGGTGGTGCGCTTCTCTGGTTTGGATGGTTTGGATTCAATGCCGGATCAGCCCTCGCAGCAGACGGCCTTGCAGCAAATGCCTTTGTGGTGACCAATATCTCAGCGGCTGCGGGTGCGCTTGCCTGGATGTTTGCTGCGTGGATACACGGAAAACCGTCGTCCCTCGGTATGATCTCGGGGGCAATTGCGGGTCTTGTTGCTATCACGCCTGCCGCAGGTTTTGTCGATCCGATGGCAGCAATTCCGATTGGTCTCATCGCCGGTCTTGTCTGCTACAAAGCAATGCTCTGGCGGATCAAAAAAGGTCTTGATGAGACACTGGATGCCTGGGCGATCCATGGGGTTGGTGGTCTCTGGGGTGCCCTGGCAACGGGTATCTTTGCAACGGCTGCTGTTGGAGGCGTTAACGGTCTCCTCTATGGAAATCCCGCCCAGCTTGGTATCCAGGCACTTGATGCGTTTGCGGCGGTGATCTATGCATTCGTTGTAACCTACATCCTTGCCTATGCTGTCCACAAGACGATTGGACTCCGCGTGACCGAGGAAGAAGAGTATGTAGGCCTTGACATCTCCCAGCATGGAGAGAAAATTGCAAGTTAAGGGGGGAAAGTGTTCATGAAAAAGATTGAGGCAATCATCCGGCCGGAACGGTACGAACATGTCGAGAAAGCCCTTGAAGAACATGGTTTTTCCGCAATGACCGTCTCGGATGTCAAAGGACGGGGTTCCCAGCGTGGGATCATACTCCAGTACCGTGGCAAGACGATGAAAGTGAATCTCCTGCCAAAGATTAAGATCGAGATGGTTATCCGGGATGAGGATATTCACCGTGCAGTCGAGACAATCCAGACAGCTGCCCGGACAGGGATGGTTGGTGACGGCCGGATCTTTGTGATTCCGGTTGAGGAGGCATACTGGGTGCGAAAGGACGAAAAAAGCGAATAAAAAGATGAATTGGGCTCCATAGTTATTTGTACTATCTCCCACAAAGGAGGGGGGGCTGATGGAGCCCTATAAGCCCCTCTTTTCCTATCATCCTGGCTCTTATGAATATTTCTAAGAATGCTGATGCTTTTTTTTGTGTATGAAAGAACCCAAATGATCGGATTATGATATCGATCAGAAAAAAAGAAGGGGGATTTCGGATCAGAGATCCAGCCAGCCGCGAAGCTTCATCGCCTCGACTACGCGGGAAATGGCGACAATATATGCAGCTTTTCTCATCGAGATGCCTCGTGCACGTGATGTCTTGAAGATCTCGTGATGTGCTTCAACCATCTTCTCCTCGAGCTTGTGGTTCACCTGCTCCTCGGTCCAGTAGTCCAGTGTCCTGTTCTGGACCATCTCAAAGTAGGAGACGGTGACGCCTCCGGCGTTTGCGAGGATATCAGGGAGGACGATGATGCCCCTGTCTTCAAGGATGCGATCTGCTTCTGCGGTCGTTGGCCCGTTTGCCAGTTCTGCGAGGATCTTCGTCTTGACCCGTCCGGCATTCTCTGCGGTGATTGCATCTTCAAGAGCTGCTGCAATGATGATATCTGCTTCGATCTCAAGCACCTCGGCGCTTCCGACTTCCTGTGTGCTTGGAGCACCTTTGACGGATCCTGTCTTTGCCTTGTGTTCGATGATCTCATCAAGATTCAGGCCATCCGGGTTGTAGGCACCTCCCCGTGAGTCGGAGACGGCAATGACGCGGCAGTTCAGCATATTGCGTGCAAGCAGGGCGGAGTACATTCCTACATTTCCAAAGCCCTGGACAACGACGCTCGCACCTTTTGTTTCAAGCTCGATCTCGCGTGCTGCTTCTCTGATAGTGATGATGCCTCCGCGTCCGGTTGCTTCTGTCCTTCCGAGTGATCCGCCGATCCGAATTGGCTTTCCGGTGATGATACCGGGTTTGTACTCTCCGCTGAGACGGGCATATTCGTCCATTAGCCATCCCATGATGGATGCATCGGTTCCGACATCGGGTGCGGGAACATCGGTCTCAGGGCCGATAAATTTCCAGATACGGCCCATGTATCCTCTCGTGAGCCGTTCAAGCTCACCGCGGGAGAGCTTCTTTGGATCGCAGATGATACCGCCTTTTGCACCGCCGAGCGGCAGGTTCATGACCGCACATTTCCAGGTCATCCATGCGGCAAGGGATCGGACGATCTCAATGGTCTCTTCAGGATGATACCGGATCCCTCCCTTCATTGGTCCCATGGCATTGTTATGCTGGACTCTGTATCCGGTGAAGACCTTCACGCATCCATTATCCATCCGGACCGGAATAGAGACCTTCAGCTCCCGCTTTGGGTTCTGAAGGAGTTCTGTTGTACTGTCGTCGAGGTTCAGATCGCGTACGCACTCTTCAATAATAGTGTACTGCGATTCTGTTGAATGATTCTTATCAGTATCCATGTACTATCTCCTTATAGCATTTGGGCCACTACTCCAAACGCACATATTTGTAAGGCGTGTGGGTAATAAGTGCTTGTCTTCCACCTATTTAAAAATGTATCGGAAATTTGCTTATATATATACGTTTCGTCTCTTTCTTTTCAGGGGAAGAGTGCGATCATTCCGACACCGATTAGGATCAATAAAATGGCGAAGATCAGCTTCAGTCTCTCTGCGGGAAGCCGGTGTGCGGCTGCAACACCAAAACGGGTGAGTGGGATCATTGCACCTGTCAAAACAACCCATTGGAGAATGTCGATATAGCCAAAGAATCCTGTTCCGAGTGTTTCAATCATTGCTCCATGGAACATGTATGCGGCGATGCCGCCTGCTGAGAAGAAGAGGATGCATGCCGAGGATGTTGCAACAGCCCTGTGGATCGGGATATTGAAGAGCAGGAGGAGCATCGGAACCAGGATGAATCCGCCTCCAAGTCCGAAAAGGCCTGAGAGGAGGCCTGCAATGATCCCGGTCAGAGTCCATACGCAGAGTCCACCCCTGGTTGTACAGCCTGATGAGGCTTTGGTGCCACGCACCATCCGGATTGCAGCGAGGATGACCAGCAATCCAAAGAGTACTTTCAGGATTTCAACAGGGAGATGTGACGCAAGGGTTCCCCCTGCAAAACCCCCCAATATTCCGGCTATTCCGATTGGAATAGCTGCATTCCAGTCGATTGCACCCCTTTTCTCATGTGCCCATGCGGCGGCACAGGAGACCGGGAAGATGACTGCAAGGCTCGTTCCAAAAGCAATGCGGATCGCATAGGTTGGATCGATGCCCCCATCCACAAGGAGGAGGTACTGCACCGGAACCATGAGGAATCCTCCTCCGACCCCAAGGAGGCCAGCAAAAAAACCGGCAATGATGCCTGTGAGAAGAAGAATGAGGATGACCCAGATGAGATCCAATACCATCACCTGGTCTTCTTTACAGTGGCTCTTCACCCCGGTATTCCGCAAGGAGACGGTTCATCCGCTCTTTCTTTTGAATACGGGAGATGAGATCATTCATAGTCAGGATAGTGTCTGAATCCCTGGTCTGCATCAGCACTGCATCCTGCAACGCCCTGATTGCTTCTGCCCCCATGTGGCTGAGGACGTCCGCAACCCCCTCCCGGAGATCCGGATCATCTGATTCCAGTGCACTAAGAAGTGAAGGTAGTGCTGTTCGTCCCATACCTGCAAGGATCTCTTCGGCACGTTCACGAACCCGCCGCCTCGGATCGAGGAGGCATTTCATCAGGGGATGGATTGCCGGAACCCCGACAGCCTGAAATGCTCCGGGCAGTGCCTGACGTACTCCCTCCTCAGGGGATGCAAGGGCGTCGATCAGCAGGTGGATTGATCGGGGGTCTGCGGTAGCTGCAAGGGCCTCGGAGAGGGCATTTATCATCTTTTTTGTATCCTGTCGGGAGAGTTCACGGAGGATGGCCGGAATCAGCTCGCCCCCGATTGTCCGGAGGATCTCCTGAATGAATGCCCGGTAGGGTTCGTCACCTGAGGCATAGCGGATCATGAGTGCTGAAAAGGATCGCCTGATTACCTGCCTGAGTGTCTCTTTCGCCTGCCCCCGGATTGAGGGATCGTGGCTCATGAGGTGGGTGAAGAGCTGATCAATCGTCTCTTCATTACCAAGAGTACCGAGGGCTTTCAGAGCGGCAAATGCAACCCTGATCGAGGGGAGGGTGGCTGCCTTGATGAGGAGGGGGACTGCCTTCTCATCATGGGTGCGTTCGACGAGCCTGATCGCACGGATGATCCTTGTCTCATCCTTCCCGGAAAGTACCTCTTCGAGTGCAGATACAACTGATGGCTGACCGGTCTTCTTAAGTGATCGCCCGATTGCATCAAGAAGGGTTGAAGCTTTTTCACTTCCTCCCTCCTCGGGGGTTTCTATCGATAATGCCAGCCTCACAAAGATCTTTGAACATCGTGGATCTCCAATAGCGAGGAGGAGATGAAGCGCCCGGAACCTGATAGTGGGATCATTGTTTGAGAGGAGTGGGCGGATATATGGCGTTGATCCGGTTCCAAGCCTGATGAGTTCATGGGCTGCTTTCATGGCCCTGGAACTCTTCTCACGAGAGAGAATCCTGACGAGACCTGCGTAATCTGCTTCTTCACGGAGGAGGGTAAAGTCCCGCTCCTCTGTTCTGTTCAGGTCCTGTTTCATCATCCGGATGGCTTTTCTCCGGGCTTCTTTTACTCTCTCATCATCAGGCTGGATCTCGAGGACATGATCAAAGGAGATGATCGCCTGATTGAACCGCTTCATTTCAAGAAGCGCTCTTCCCCGTGAAAACCATATATCGGGATCCCGCCTGTCCTCGCTGAGTGCGGCATCGAAGAGACGGAGTGCCTCTTCATACTCTTCCTCTTCAAGGAGAAGATTGCCGAGGGCATAGTGTGCGGGCCCTGGTGTTGCCATGGCACCGGTTGCCTTCTGCAGGCTGGATTTTGCAATTCCCCGTTCTCCCCGTATCTTCTTGATGATGCCATGCAGATACCAGCCCTCTCCTTCGTCAGGATTCTGGCGGACAAGCTCCTGTATCTGCTCTTCGGCTTCATTGATCATCCCGGATTTGAGGAGTGCCTTTGCCCGCTCTATCCAGGCCCTGGTGTCATCCGGGATGAGGGCCATCGCCTGGGTGGCGAAGAAGAGCTTCCGTGCCGGATCTTTCTCGAGACGGGCACGTGCGATAAGCTCCTCGCCTCTGTCCCGGTCTCCTCGCTCTTCCATGGCAGATCCCTTCTTACCTTTGATGTAATCGAACTATATCAGTATTTGGGTACAACGGCTGAGTGATTACTGATCTGCTATGGGATGATCTCGCACCCATTGAATCGTGTGTGGTTAAATGAAGATAGATCAACTATTTGTTTTTCAATGAGGCGATTGATTGTTGGAAGGTGTGTAATGAGTTCTGATCGGAGGTGGCGTATTGTTGAACAGACTGCCTCTCTTCCCTCCTCCGGCCATGGCCTGACGATGTTTGAATAGAGACACCGTCCACCGCAGAAATCTTGTATCGTGCATGTGGTGCAGGGATGTTCCGGCTGAATCTGAGGCAGTGCGCATGGGTCAGCCGACCTGATATCTCCAAGCAGGTATTTGTTCATCCCGATCATGATCGGGCAGGGGATGATGGTTCCATCGGTCTGGATGGTGAAGTTTGTCACCCCGGATCCGCACCGAAGGCCGGATGGCCTGTTGAATAACAGGTCTTCTGTCGTCTGGAGGAACGGGTACCACCGCAGTACTTCTCCCTCTGTTTGCATATGTGAAACCCAGTGATCGATGAGTGAAGAGATGCCCCTGTTATAGTTCTCTTTGGCCCATTGTACAAAGTGCCTTCTTTTATAATCTCCTGAGAAGTTTGCATCCATCTGCCAGTGAATGGAGGTGAAGGGGGAGTCTTCAAGTGATGCAAGGTGAAGTACCGATGCAGCGATATCTGTCTCTTCATCAACAGTCATTCGTGCAATAAGCTCTCCTCCAAAGCCTTCTTCCCGCAGAAGCCTGGCATTCTGCATAACCCGGTGGTATACACCCTCCCCTCTGTTGTGATCTGTCGTCGCCTGGTCACCATCGATTGAGATGAGGATCGTCTCAAACCGGTTTCTGTATGCAGCCGGCACCCGATCCAGCAGTAAGCCGTTTGTCTGGAGCATATATCTTGTACAGGGGGCTTCGTCCATAATCTCGCAGATGAGATCTGATCTCAGGAGTGGCTCTCCGCCGATGAAGGTGAGGACTGGATCGGGATCTGCTGTGAGGAACCGGTACAGTGGGCTTTTCAGTGAGCTATCAAAATCCAATGGGATATCCAATGAGATATCGCAGGGGAATGCACTTTCTTCCTCCTCCTCCTCATTGAATAGCTTCCCGCGGCAGTACCGGCAGGCAAGGTTACAGTCGTCTGTTATAGAGAGATGAAAAAATACCACCTGATCTTCACCCGCAAAAACAATGCAGATCACTATTCGATTGGTACAATGATAAGAGAACTGGAGAGGGCATACGATGGTTTAAATACTGGCACTCGTAATTTCCTATATGAACGAACAATCACGTATGCCCTATATCGTGCGTGGAGTGCTTGCCCTTCTTCTTGGTCTTATTGTGCTCTTCTGGCCCGGTCTCACCGTTGAGGTGGTTGCAATCCTCTTTGCGGTCTTCATCCTGATCAACGGCCTTCTCCTTGTCGGGCTGTCACTCATGAAGCCATCCGGCGAATCATTTGGGACAGCATTTCTCATCCTTGGCATCCTCCTGGTGATCGGCGGCGTATTTGGGGTAATTAACCCCTTTATGACTGCAATTACCCTGACAATCCTCATCGCAATCCTTGCGATCATATCAGGGTTCTCTGATATCTGGGTTGCACTCACGGTAATGGGCTCAGGCGGCGTCCGTCTCCTCCTTGGTCTCTCCGGGGCACTCTCGGTGATCCTCGGAGGTATCTTCTTCATCTTCCCGCTGCTTGGTGCGGTGATCCTGGTTGCCGTCTATATCGGTATCTTTGCGATCGCAATCGGCATACTCAGCATTGTTCAGGGAATTATGACTCCTGCTCCTGCGGCAGCCTAATCTGGTCTCAGAAACCGTTCTGAGATCCTCCCTTTTTTTTTTTTAAAAAAAAAGTGTTTAGATGATGATGGTCTGGGCTTTCAGGTCTTTTTCATCATCAAAATCGGTGATGATCGCTTCTGTTGAGAGGATCATTCCTGCAATTGATCCTGCATTCTGAAGCCCGATCCTGACCACCTTGGCCGGATCGATGACGCCGCTCTCGATCAGGTTTTCATACTCTCCTTTCTTGGCATTGTACCCGATTGATGGGTTCTTCTCACCCTTCAGGCGGGCGATGATCTCGGCTCCCTCGATCCCTGAATTCTTCCCGATCTGGCGTACCGGTTCTTCGAGGGCACGACGGATGATCCCGACCCCGGCATCCCTGCCATCATTGAAGGAGAGATCGCCGAGGTTGTCGATTGCACGGAGCAGTGTGATACCGCCGCCGACGACAACCCCTTCCTCGACTGCTGCCTTTGTAGCATTCAGTGCATCGTCGATCCGCATCTTCTTCTCTTTCAGTTCGGTTTCGGTGGCAGCACCGACCTTGATAACAGCCACTCCTCCGCCGAGGCTGGCGAGCCGCCGCTTCAGTTCATGTGTCTTAAACTCCGCATCACTGATCTTAATCTGTGAATCGATCAGTTTCATCCGTTCTTCGACCATTGCACGATTGCCAGCTCCGCCGACCAGCAGGGTCTTCTCATCATCAACCCGTATGGTATGGCAGGTGCCAAGCTGTGAGCGGGTGACATCCTCAAGTTTCAGTCCCCTCTCTTCGGATATGACAGATGCACCGGTGAGTGCAGCGATATCCTCAAGGTTTGCGAGCCGGTCATCACCAAAGCCGGGTGCCTTCACAGCACAGACTTTCAGTGATCCGCGGATGATATTCAGCACCAGTGCTGCCTGAGCCTCTCCATCAACATTCTCAGCAATGATCAGAAGCGGTCTTCCCTCGGAAGAGACGAGTTCAAGGATCGGAACGATCTGCTTGATGGTGCTGATCGTCCTGTCGGTGATCAGAATGAAGGGGTTTTCGTACTCGCAGACCATCTTCTCCTGGTCGGTGACCATGTAGGGTGAGATGAACCCGCTGTCAAACTGCATCCCCTTGACAACTTCAAGGCTGGTATCGAGGCTCTTTGCATCCTCGACACTGATCAGGCCATTATACCCGACCTTCTCCATGGCTTCTGTGATGAGGGATCCGATCTCTTCATCGTTGTTTGCCGAGATGGTTGCAACCTGAAGGATCTTCTCCTGGTCACGGACCGGAATGCTGGTTGACTCGATATATTCAACTGCGGCACTGACAGCTGTTTCAATACCCTTTTTTATCTCGATCGGGTTTGCACCTGTTGAGATGATCTTGATCCCTTCTGTCAGGATCGCCTGTGCCAGCAGACAGGCGGTCGTTGTTCCGTCACCGGTCTTATCCTGTGTCCGGGATGCAACCTCCTTGATCAGCTTTGCACCCATATTTTCGAACTTGTCGTGGAGTGAGATCTCTTTTGCGATAGTTACTCCGTCATTGGTGATGATCGGGTTTTGGTTCTTGTCGATGACGACATACCGCCCTTTTGGTCCGAGCGTCACCTTGACCGTATCTGCCACCTTATTAACACCTGAGAGGAGGGCTTTTCGTGCCTCCTCATTGAACATGATCTGTTTTGTTGAAGTCATCTGTATCACCCTATTCCACTTTCGCAATGACGTCCTTGAATTCGATCATGACGAGTTCTTCATCTTCGACGGTGATCTTCTCTGAACTGTATCCGCCATACAGGATCCGATCTCCGGCTCGTACGGGAAGCTCCTTTCCGTCTTTATAGGTCCCGCAAGCGACAACATCGCCCTCTTTCCGCTTCTCCTGGGCGCTGTCAGGGATATAGATCCCGCTCTTTGTCTTCTCTTCAGGCTGCACTGGCCTGATGAGAACCCGCTCACCAATTGGAACTATTGCCATTGTGTATCAACTCTCCTGATAAATTCGGCTTTCTGCCTTAACATAAGGTGAGTAGCAGTTCTATATATGTTTTACTCAATCTCTCCAAACTCCTCTGTGATACGCTCTCCTCTCATCGTTTTTTGATGGTGGTGAGCGCACCATTGATCGGAAGTTTCATCAGTTCAGAGGGAACGTGAATCCGCATGAACGGGCAAATACTCGTTGCTTATGCAACACGGGCAGGATCGACAGCCGGTATTGCGGAGGCGGTTGCTGAGGTCTTACGGGATGCCTGGTATACTGCCGATCTCTCTCTGATCAAGCCCGATCTGCTGCCTGATGCCTATGACGCTGTCATCCTCGGGGGGCCGATCTACATGGGCAGCATGCGTGAGGTGGAGGAGTATGTACGCGCCCATCACGCCGCACTTGAAAGCCGCTTCAGAGCGGCATTTGCTGTCGGGATGTCATTTGTCAAAGATGATGAAGAGAAGCTGGCTGCGGCACGGGATCCGCTGAAGAAGGCCATCAGTCCACTTGAACCTGAACATCTCGGATATTTTGCCGGCAGAACAGATCCGGCGAGGCTTTCGTTCCTCCAGAGGGTGGCGCTGAAGGTCGTCGGCTCTCCCATTGGTGATTTCCGGGATTATGCCGCGATCAAAGCCTGGGCTCGGGAGGTGTCGGGGGATCTGGGTGGTTCACACACCCCATAATCTCAGTCTCAGCCAGCAAACCGGTAAGCTATATCTCCTTAATCATCATCCAGTATCAGTACAGGAGGCATAATCCTGATGCTCGATCTTGCAATTGTCTTTGGAACGCTTATCCTTGCCCTGGTACTCTTTGCGACCGGCAAGGTCAGGTATGACATCGTTGCATTGATTGCGCTCCTCATTGTCACCATTGCAGGGATCATCGATCCTCTTGATGCCTTCCTTGGATTTGGCCATCCCGCGGTGGTCACCGTTGCTGCTGTCCTGATTCTGAGCAAGGCGCTTCAGAACTCCGGGCTGATCGATATTCTTGCCCGCCAGGTATCGCGGGTGGGTGATGGGAAGGTGCGGCAGATCTTCTCTCTCACCGGTATCGTTGCTCTCCTTTCCGGCTTTATGAATAATATCGGGGCACTTGCCCTGATGATGCCGGTTGCCATCAGGACTGCGAGGAAGAGCGGGCGTTCTCCTTCATACCTCCTGATGCCGATAGCGTTCGGCTCACTCCTTGGTGGCATGGTCACGCTCATCGGCACCCCCCCAAACATCATCATCGCCACCTACCGGATCCAGAATGGCGGTGATCCTTTCCTTATCTTCGATTTTGCCTATGTCGGGCTGGGTGTGGCGATCTGTGGCATCCTCTTCATCTCACTCATCGGGTGGCGGCTGATCCCGATCAGGGACTCTCCTGCTTCACAGGAGGAGCTCTTCTCAGTGAAGGATTACTTAACGGAGGTCAGGGTTCCTGAAAAGTCCAGGTTTGCGGGAAAGATGATCATCGATATCGGTGCCGCCACAGAGGCGGAGGTGATGGTGGTCGGGATCATACGTAATAGCCGCAAGATTGTTGCTCCCTCGGTCTATGAGACGATACTTGAGGGTGATATCCTTATCATCAAGGCAGATTCCGATGATCTCCAGACCCTCCTTGATGCAACCCGGCTCGAACTCACCGGGAAATATGATGTGACCGAAGAGGTGATTGGATCAGAGAGTGTGGGCATTCTTGAGGCGATCGTCAAACCTGACTCACCGATCCTCGATCAAACTGCGTACTCGGCAAATCTCCGCTGGATACACGGGCTCAATCTCCTCGCTGTTGCACGGGAGGGCGGACGGATCAAGGATCGGCTGAACCAGATCCGGTTCCAGTCCGGCGACATCCTCCTCCTCCAGGGGAAAAAGGAGGCATTGCAGGTAGCACTTCCAAAAATCGGCTGCCTGCCACTTGCAGAACTGGGACTTCGGATCGGCGGACCAAAGATGATCCTGCTGGCTCTTGTGATCTTCGGATCAGCCCTCGGAGTCTCTGCACTTGGGCTTCTGCCTGTTCAGATCGCCTTTTCAGCGGCAGTGGTCCTGATGATCCTCGCCTCTATCATCTCTCTTCGTGAAACCTATGAGAGTGTGGAATGGCCGATCATCATCCTCCTTGGTGCGATGATACCGGTTGGCCAGGCACTTGAAATAAGTGGTGGGGCGGCACTCATCGCCGGGAGTATCGTCTCTGCCGGCTCGACATTTCCACCGGCTGTGACGCTTCTGCTCCTCCTTGTCATCACGATGTTCCTCTCGGATCTCGTGAATAATGCCGCATCAGCTGTCCTGATGGCCCCGATAGCTATTGGTATTGCTCTTGATATGGGAGCGTCAATCGATCCGTTCCTCATGGCGGTTGCGATCGGAGCATCCTGTGCATTTCTCACCCCGATTGGCCATCAGTCCAATACTCTTGTGATGGGTCCGGGAGGATACCAGTTCACGGATTACTGGAGGATGGGGATCGTGCTTGAGCTGATCGTTGTGGTTGTCTCGATACCACTCCTGATGATCTTCTGGCCAATGTTCTGATCACCGCGAGTAGATCGCTTCAGCGTTTCCAAACTGGATGACATGGCCGGCGAGTGCGGCAGCAAGTTCTTTTCGTGTAGCCCCGGCGGGAAGGTCGATCTCGCTGTCAAGTGCATAGACTTTGAAGATGTACCGGTGAGGGGAGCCTGGTTGCGGGCAGGGGCCGGAATAGCCGATCTTTCCAAAGTCATTTACTCCCTGTACTGCGGCGACAGGGAATGTGATCGTCGGCTCTTTCTCAAGTGATTCAGGGAGGATTCTGACGGGTTCGATATTCCAGATGATCCAGTGGGCGAAGCTACCACCGCCTTCTGAACTTGAGTCCTCCATGATGATCGCAAGGGCTTTGACCTGATCGTTTAACCCGGTGATGGTCAGGGGAGGGGAGCGGTCTGCCCCGTCACAGGTGTAGTCTGCCGGAAATTCGCGTGTTGGTAAGGTTATTGTCAGTTTATCCATGGATTGTCACCAGTTGATGAGTGGTTAATCATGCGTAATAAGGATATGTTATCGCTGGCAGATCCCCTCGGTTTGCCCGTACTGGAGGACGTGCCCCTTCATCGCATTTATCAACTCATGCTTGTCTGCACCTGGCGGACAGTCGAGCGGAGCATCAAGCCCATAGACCTTGAAGAGGATCCGGTGTGTCTCTCCTGCGGGTGGAGCTGGTCCCCGGTATCCAATCTCCCCGTAATCGTTTCTCCCCTGTTTTGCCTGTATAGGGGTGGTGATCTCGGCTTTGGCCGGGAATCCAAGGGGGATCTGGTGGATGGCAGGAATGTCCCATGCCACCCATGCACAGAATGAGCATCCGGATTCAAAAGGATTCAGGGCAAATACTGCCAGATAGGGTGATTTTAGGTTGGATAGCCGTATCGGCGGGGAGAGGTTTCCTCCATCGCCGGTATGGGTCGGGGGGAATTCTATGAATCCAAGGGTTACCGTGAGTTTTTCCATACTGACGGTGATATTACAAAGAAGAATAAAAACGTGTTGATTGGGGTTATTATGACAAGGAAGGCATCACTCTATACTGACGGGGCATCACGGGGAAATCCGGGGAAGGCGGCTATTGCCTATATCCTCATCGGGGATGGTCGGATTCTACGGGAACATGGGGAGGCAATCGGTATTGCCACAAATAATGAAGCCGAATACCGGGCACTGATTGCAGGTCTCAAAGCTGCTGCTGCTCTTGATCTGCATGAAGTATCTGTCCATTCTGACAGTGAACTGATGGTGAAACAGATGAAGGGCTCCTATGCTGTCAGGTCAGCGAGGCTCCTTCCTCTCTATAAGCAGGCAACTGAAGCGAAGAGTATGTTTGATCGTGTCACCTTCACCTCTCTCCCCCGGGAAGATCCTCTTATTCAGCAGGCGGATGCGCTTGCAAATGAGGCGCTGGATGGGAAACTGCCTGCCATTTCGGTTGAATCACGGCCAGGAGCATTTCTGAAGCCGATAGGTGTTGTTTCTTCTGCGTACAAAGAGAAAAAAGATGCTCCACGACAGGGGAGGCTTGATCCGATAGAGAGCACGATTGAGATCTATCCTGAATATGAAGCAGGGCTTGCCGGCCTTTTGGATTACAGCCATATCCTTGTTCTCTCCTGGTTTGACCGAAGTAACCGGGATAAGCTCTGGGTTGAGCGTCCGGGGAGGGGTGGTGCGCGCGGTGTCTTTGCAACCCGCTCGCCCGACCGCCCAAATCCGATCGCTCTCACCCTTGTAGATCTCCTTGAAATCAATGGCAGGATTCTGCGTGTCCGGGGTCTGGATGCCCTTGATGGGACTCCGATTCTTGATATCAAACCATATGAACCGGATCTCGATTCGCAGTAAAGGGGGAATATGCCGGGCTGATTCCTATCCCTCAGGGAATGCACCGATCTATACACCTATAATCTCTCTTTTACAATCTTCCTTTGTATTGTGTATTGAGGCATATCATGACAGATAAACAACAACCACAGGAATGTGATGGGCAGTGCGAAGGCTGCACATCAAAGACTGAAGGGTGCGATTCCAATCTCCCAAAAAAAGCGAATATCGATGTCAAGCATGTCGTTCTTGTCCTCTCCGGCAAGGGTGGCGTGGGCAAGAGCACCGTCTCGGTGAACCTGGCCTATGCTCTCTCAAATCATGGGTTCAGAACCGGACTTATGGATCTTGATATTCATGGTCCAAGCATTCCGAAGATGCTCGGGCTTGAGGAACATAAGCTTCAGATCATGGGAGAGAAGATCCAGCCGGTGAATGTGACCGGAACGCTTTCTGTTATCTCAATGGCATTCCTCCTTCCTGAGCGCTCCACCCCGGTTATCTGGCGTGGGCCGATGAAGATGACGGCGATCCAGCAGTTCCTCTCGGATGTGAACTGGGGTCCCCTTGATTTCCTCGTGGTTGATCTGCCGCCGGGAACGGGTGACGAGGCGCTCTCGATCGTCCAGCTCGCACCAAATATTGCCGGTGCGATCATCGTCACCACCCCGCAGGATGTCTCGGTTCTTGACTCAAGCAAGGCGCTGAAGTTCGTTGAACAGATCGGGGTTAAAAATCTGGGTATCATCGAGAATATGAGCGGCATGGTCTGCCCTCACTGCCACGAAGAGATTGATCTCTTTGGAAAGGATGGCGGGAAGAAGGCTGCCGAAGAGTTTGGCGTCCCCTTCCTCGGGAGCATCCCTCTTGATATTGATATGAGGAAAGCAGGTGACGAGGGCAAGCCATTCATCATCCGCCGTGCCGAGAATCCCACCTGGCAGGCCGTGGATGCTGTCATGGAAAACTTAATCCGGATCATTGAGGAATGATCCCGCTCATCTTTTTTTTTGAAAAGATAAACAACAATATTTAATACTATTTCTATCGATTCTATCACTAGCGTTCAAATCGCACTCTTCTGTGGTTTGAGACTGAAATGAAGGTAATTCTATGAAGATCGGAATTGTTGGTGGAACCGGGGATATCGGCGAGGGGATGGCACTCCGCCTCTCACATCTCCATGAAGTGATACTTGGATCAAGGGACGCGTCGAAGGCATGTACAGCCAGTGACTGCACCATCGAGACGCTCAAAGGGCGTGGCATTCAATCAACATGCCGGGGTGTCTCCAACCAGGAGGCCGTGGATACAGGGGATGTTATTGTCCTTGCACTCCCGTTTGCCCATGTGGAATCCACCCTTGCCGGGCTTACCGGCTTTGAGAATAAGATTGTCATCTCCCCGGTGAACCCAATTGCCCGTTCGGGACATTTCTATTATGATCCCCCTGCGGAAGGATCGGCTGCCGTCTATATCAAAAACCGGCTCCCCGAGAGTGCCCGGCTCGTCGTCGCATTTAACAATATTGCCGCTCACAAATGGAAGGAACTTGATGCCGTCCTCGATTACTCGGTTGCTGTCTGTAGTGATGATGGAGACGCAAAAAAGGTCGTTATGGATCTCATCCGGGATCTCCCAAAGCTCTCCCCTCTTGATGCCGGACCCCTTGCCGTATCATCGATTGTTGAGAGTATCACCCCCCTCCTCCTCAATATCGCAATCTCCAACAAGATGCGGGATGTCGGGGTTTACTTCAAATAATTTCTTTTCCTGGCTGAAGTGGACCGGCTCCGGGATATCGGATTCAAGCGGATCACCCTCAAGACCGGCGCCTATTCAGCAGTTGAGCTGGCAATGGCGCTCCGGTACGGTGCTGAAGCAAAGATCGCTCTCCTCACAATCGATGGAGCACCCGGTGGTACCGGCATGTCTCCATGGCCGATGATGAATGAATGGGGTATCCCGACGATCTATATCCAGAGCCTTGCGTACCAGTATGCGGAACTCCTGAAGAAGCGGGGGATCCGCGTGCCCGATCTTGCCATTGCCGGTGGAATTGCTGATGAAGCAAATGGTTTCAAGGCTCTCTGCATGGGTGCACCCTACTTCAAGGCGGTCTGTATGGGCCGTGCCCTCATGATCCCCGGCATGGTCGGGAAGAATATTCAGAAATGGCTTGATGCGGGAGAACTGCCAAAGAGCGTCTCGAAGTACGGTACCCGCCTCGAGGAGATCTTCGTCTGCTATGAGGAGCTGAAGGAGAGGTATGGTACCCGTGTCAGTGAAATTCCGGCCGGGGCTATGGGAATCTACAGCTATGTCGAGCGTTACCGCCTTGGAATGCAGCAGATCATGGCAGGCAGCCGGAACTTCAGTCTGAAGTCCATCTCACGAAATGATCTGATGGCCCTCACCGAAGAGTCCGCAAAAGTAACCGGCATCCCCTATGTGATGGATGCATACAGCGATGCAGCTGAGGCCATTCTCCTCAGCTGAGATTTCTTTTTCATTGAATCAGGTGTTCTGATTCAGGCATTTGATCCGGCATTCATATGTAAGCCTAAAGCAGATACAGGATTGTGATGGTGTCCCGGTTCCTGAGTGTCGTGATACTCTTCTTCATCTGTATCGCTGGCGGCTGTGTTCAGCCTGATATGGTCGCTCCATCGATCTCACCCGCTCCTGCTGAACCACAGGTTCTGGTTGTTAATCAAACATTTCTTTTTGAAGGGAGTGATATCATTATCAGCGTTCCTCTCGATATGGGGGTATATTACGGAGCACGGGATGCGGATAAGCAGATCTATCTCTATTCCGATCTCAGCGATCGTGACTGGCTGCCCATCTATTATACTGCGTTCATCGATGATCCCCTCCAGGAGCCATTCTTCTCGGATCTGATCGCAGAACTGCGGCGGGTGCGATCCGATCTTCAACTGGATGATGACCGGTACCTTGAGCTCTGCTGCGTCTTTGTCCAGTCTCTCCCCTATGATGACGATACCGTCCTGATCGAGCCGAAGTTCCCGATCGAGACCTATTCCGAGGGCACCGGTGATTGTGATGATAAAAGTCTTCTTCTTGCTGGCATTCTCTCACGGGAGGGGTATTCTGTTGCTCTTCTCCTCTATTCCGAGGAGGCGCATATGGCGGTCGGGGTGAATGGAGATGGCTGCCGGGATGTCGGCGACGGGTATGCATATGTGGAGACGACACGTCCCAATTTTGTTGGTATTGTCCCGGAGATGCTTGCCGGTGATATTGTACTTGAGTCAGAGCCGATGATTATTCCTGTCGGGGAGGGGACGATTGGGTATGGGCGATGCGATCAGACGATCATGTTGTCTGATCTCCTCACGTACTGCCGGGATGAGATAGATCGGTTGAATGCTGAGATAGAGCGCGAATCGGTCCTCCTTAGTGAGATGAATAGTGAGATCGCCTCTTTGAAAAATGAGATGAATTCCCTCATCCGGCAGCAGAGGTACCAGGATTACAACCAGCAGGTGCCCATCTTCAATAGCCTGATTGATCGATATAATAAGCGCATTGAGGAGTATAATCGCCTTGTTCGTCTGGCTGAGCGGTATGTTGCCATTCATACCGCCATCCTTAACCGGAAACATGATAGGCAGGGGTTGTATCGCGAGATGCTTGGTGAAGGTATTATTACAGAGATGAGAGCCGGAATGTGAAATGAGGGCCGCTCAGATTTGCCTCCCCTCACCAGCAGACAGGCTATTCATATGTATCGTATTTGATCGCATCTGATGGCACTCCCAATTGAAAGGTACTATATTATAGTGGATGGAGAGAGAAGTACGAGAGAGTCAGATTCCGATCCCAGATGATTATGCCATGCAGGTAGTTCATCTCTCGGATGCATCTGGGGGCGGTTTCTCAGAGGATGGGGTTCAATATGGGGTTGTTTGATCTTCTCAATAAAAAAANNGTTCTTTCCTTCATTGAAGAAGGTACCCGGTCCCATGAGACTGGACAATTTGATGATGCAGTTGACTCCTTTGAGAAGGCATTATCTCTTGACCCCGGCCGATATGACGCATGGATCGGCCGCGGCTCTGCCCTCTTTTATCTTGACAGATACTCTGATGCACTCACCTCATTTGATAAAGCCATTGAGATAGATCCCCGGAGACCCGATGCATGGAAGAATCGTGGCCGTACCCTCCATGAGCTTGGCTGCCCCTCAGAAGCTCTCGAGTCATATGAGAAGGCAGTCGAGTATGATCCACGGGATGCCGATACACTTTACTATCGTGGGCTTGCTCTCCATGAACTCGGCCGTCTGGCAGATGCTATTGAAGCATATGAGCAGATCCTTAAAACCGATCAGAATAATCCTGACATCTGGTTTCGGCTTGGTGTTGCCCTGGATGAACTTGGCCAGTATGTCCGGTCCATCGAGTCCTATAACCGCGCTCTTGCAACAGATCCGAGCAATGCTGTTGGCTGGTACAATCGTGGTGTTGCACTTGAACGGCTTTCCCGTCTCCCGGATGCTGTGGAATCGTACAAGAGGGCACTGGAGATAGCACCTGATCACCCCGGTGCACGGCGGAATCTCTCACGCCTGATCGAGGAGATGCAGAGAGGTACACGTGGGATATCGGATGAAGCGATCTCACCTCCCCCCGATGAGAGCTTCCAGGCGGATGCTGAATCGGAATCGGTTCTCCCGGATCAGGGATCGGATCGCGGGGAGATGCCCCTGGAGATTGATGAAGAGCGGATCGATGATGTTGATGATGGGATCGGATCACCAGATGAAGATGCACCTGATAAAATACCAGAATCCGATGAATTACTAGTACCCGATCCCCCCCTGCCTGCTCTGGAGGTGAAGGCAGATATGAATGAACCGGTGGAAGAGCGTGAGGAGGTTGACTGGGCGAACTCCGCCATGAAATATGCAAGCGAAGGCAGGTTTGAAGACGCGCTTCTTGCATATGACCGGGCGCTGGAGGAAGATCCTGATGGGATGTTTCTCTGGATTGGCCGGGGTCTTGCACTTGAATTTCTTGAGCAGTATGATGAAGCTGTAGAATCATTTGACAGGGCAATCGGGCTTAATCCGAATAATGCCAAGGTCTGGTATAATCGGGGGATTGCTCTTGAGCAACTCAAACGATATGATGATGCAATCGACTCCTATGATCGGGCACTTGAACTCGACCCGCATCTCTCTGCCGTCAGAAAGAAGAGGGATAGTGCTCTCTCTGAAAAACTGAAGGAGGAGGGTCGGATGGTGCCGGAGATGGCACAAAAACCTCTCTCCGAAAAGCTATCATCCCGTCTCCGATCAACATCTCCGGATCCGGCGGCAGCACCGCTGTCAGAGGAGATTCCTGAACCAGATGAGCTGATTGCGATGACTGCGCCCCAGGCTGACGAGGAATCTTTGGAAGCTGATTGGGGTGAATTGGCTCTTCCCTCTGATGGTGCTCCTCACAAGGAGGTGCTATCCCCTCCGCCTCTCTCCATCGCAGAAGACGAGATGCCTGAGACGGTGTCTGGTAATCCTGAGGAATTGGTTGTGGATGTCCCTGCACCAGGTTTGGTTTTCGAGGGGGATGAGGGTGCTTCTCCCCCTGTAGCTCAAACATTTGAAGAGGCTCTGGACGCAGCTGATCGGGCACTCTCCCGGAACCCTGATGATACAAACGCATGGTATAATCGTGGTGTCGCTCTCCTCCACCTGGAACGCTTCTCCGAAGCCCTCGATGCATTTGACCGTGCCCTGAAGCTCGATCCCGGTATGCCCGATACCTGGAATAACCGGGGTGTGGCTCTTGCCCGGCTCGGCCGCCACGAAGATGCCATGGAATCATATAATCGTGCGCTGCTCCTTGACCCTGTTCATGGCAGTTCCTGGATGAACAAGGCTCGTACTCTGGCAGAGCTTGACCGTCCTGCGGATGCAGTGAAATCATATGATCGTGCACTTTCGATCAATCCTGGGGATGCATCTGCCTGGTATAACCGCGGAGTACTGCTTTCTGAGATGGGAGAGACTGAAGAGTCTGCCAGGTGCATTGATAAAGCGCTTGCAATCGGGTATAAGACCGGAAAAGAGTGGTACACGTCTGCCCCATTCGAAGGATACATCGATGACTATGCAGACGTCTCCGAATCAGATGATGGTGGTAAAACGCCGGTATCTATGGCCTCTGAGCCTGATAAGGATAGCGAGATCGCTTTTACGATGGATGAGGAAGATGAGGCTGAAGCTGAGCTGGATCCCTTCGCTGCTCTCCCTGATATCTCGGGGGATCTCGATGCCATTGAGGCTGCCATGGAATCATCTGATGTAGATGCTGCATTCGATGTTGATCTTCCATCAGATGCTGATGCCCCCCCTGATCCCGGCTCCAATGATGTGGATGGTGTTTTTGGATCTGAGGATGCCGATCTTGCAGCAGATGATTTTGTGGCGGATGATTTCGCGGATCTTGATCTTGAGGATGATCTGATCTCTCCTGCTTCCGATTCCCTACCTCCTGATATCTCTGATGCCAGCTTCGATCTTCCTGAGCCGGATGCTGGTAGTGAGTTGGGTGAGGAAGATGAAGCCGGTGTGCTGGCCCCGCATGTTCTTCATGAAGCATCCGGTGTATCTGATGTCGATGGGGATGTATCTCATCCGGATGGAATCGATATGGCGTATAAATCAGATATGTCTGCTCCTCCCGGTGATTCTGAGGAGGTGGATGAGGAGCCCTCGCCAGAAGACGAAATGGTTGGGCTTCAACCTGATAGCAGCTTTGCCGAGATCCTGAAATATTATGACCGGGCGGTTGTCCGCAGTCCTGATGATGCTGATCTCTGGTATAATCGTGGTCTCGTCCTCTATAACCTCAACCGGTATCGTGATGCCGTCGAGTCGTTTGAAAGAGCTGTTGCTATCAACCCGGACTATGCAGAGGCAGAGAGGAATCGGCGCATCCTAGTGGCGTTAATCAAGAAGAAGATCGTCGATTACGAGAGGAAAGGAACCGAGTGTGCGACCGAAGGCCGATTTGATGAGGCAGTTGTCTATTATGATCAGGTGCTCTCCCTTGATCCTGAGGCTCCCTCTGTCTGGTATAACCGTGGTGTTGCGCTCCGCAACCTTGGCCGGTATGAAGAAGCAGTTGCATCCTATGATCATGCGCTCTCACTTGCACCAGGCGATCCCGGGACCTGGTATAATCGCGGTGTTGCGCTCCGTAATCTTGGCCGCTATGAAGATGCAATCGAGTCATATGACCGGGCACTTGCACTTGATCCCGATGATGCTGATACCTGGCATAATCGCGGTGTTGCCCTCAGGAAACTCGGCCGCAATGCCGATGCGGTCACCTCATTTGATCGGGCCCTCTCGATCAACAGCACCGATGCTGCCATCTGGTATAACCGTGGGGTTGCCCTTAGGCAGCTGGGCCGGTATGAGAATGCATTGGAATCCTATGATCAAATGCTTGCCCTTGAACCGGAGAATCTCCTTGCCCTGAATAACCGTGGTTTCCTCCTCAATGAACTCGGACGCCACGAAGAGGCTGCCGAATCATATAATAAATCGATCCTGCTCAACCCGGAGAATGCTGCTCCCTGGGTGGGACGGGGTATTGCAGAGTTCAATCTTGGCCATTATGCAGCTGCTGTTGAGTCACTGGACAGGGCTCTTGGAATCGATCATGAAGATAGCTACTCATGGCAGGTTCATGGACTTGCGTTTGCCCGGCTTGACCGGCATGCCGAGGCCGTTCTCTCATATGATCGTGCTATCGCTCTTGATCCGTCTGATGCGAGAATATGGGTTATCCGTGGCCTCTCTCTCATGGGAATTGGTAACTATCATGAGGCGTTTCTCTCATTTGAACGAGCTCTTGAGCTGGATCCGGATAATCCTGATATCATTTCGCATCGTGATGAGGCAGCCCGGATGATCCCAGTAGAAACGAGCACTCCGCCGTTGGAAGAACCCTCTTTCAGAAGTGAGTATGAGCCGGGGGTGGTATCGGCGGCCCCTGAGAGCAGGCGCTCCCGATCACCTGCTGCCAGCTTCTCTGTAACACTTGACCACTCCCGGTTTATCAGGAACCAATGGCACCGGGTTCCCCTGACGATCCATAATGCGGGCGGCGATCCGCTCATCGATCTGCTGATATCGTTCTCAGAGGATTTTGCCACCAGACGGTTGATCCCGGTCACGGTTCCTCCCGGTGATCAGGTTACCATTGATATTGGCATCAAACCCCTCTCGGTTGGGATGGTGCCGCTGGATCTCAAGGCTGACTATCTGGATGAGGATGGAAACGAAAATACAAGGGTATTTGAGTTCTGGATAGAGGTTGTTCCTGAGCATTGAATGGATATCCATCTGTGGATGCTTGCACCCTTGATCTGATCGGATTAAGGGAGGTTGGTTCCGGGCGGGTGTATCTCCGGTATGCTCTCAGGAAAGAACCAATCCGCACCTGAGATAAAAAAAGAGGACAATCTGGAAGAATTATCTGATTGGGGGTTATTCTTCGATATAGTACCCTTCTTTTGGTACAAACATCTCGAATCTTGCCCCTTTCCCCGGTTCCCCATTCTCGGTGATGGAGATTCTGGTGATGGTTAATATCTCCTGCACAAGGAAGAGCCCGTACCCGGTATTTTTTCCAAAACCCCGGTCGAATATCCTCTTCTTCTCTTCATGCGGGATGCCGGGGCCGTTGTCCTCATAGGTGATTGTTAGTCCGGATTCGGTCTCCCTGCACCGGATTTGGATCTGATCTGCGCCTTCTCCATGACGGAGGGTATTGTCGATTAAGTTTGAGAAGACCTTCTGGATCATCGGGTCTGCCAGGATCCTGGCTTTTGGCCCGTCATAGCTGATCTCTAATCCATGGTCGTAATCCTTCCCGATTGTGCTCCAGATGGGTGTCCATACCGGCTCCCTGATGCCGAGCTGTTCATATTCGCGGGTGAAGATGATCTGCCCCTTAATTGCAGATACTGCATCTGTTACATTATCAAGATATTGTGAGATGGAGGTGCTTGCATCTATTTCACGTGTGAGATCGAGGTATCCCTGTGCGATCATGATCTTGTTTAAGATGTCGTGGCGGGTGATGCTTGAGAGGAGGTGGAGTTTATTGTTTGTCAGGCGGAGTGTCTCCTCCATCTGTTTCTTCTCAGTAATGTCACGACCAACAGACTGGTACTCCTTGATATGTCCATACTCGTCAACAATCGCCCGATCATTCCACTGCTGCCACCTGACTTCCCCGTCGGGCATGATGATCCGGTGCTCTATGGTTCCGATGGGGTGCTCCCGTGTGAGTGATGCAAAGAATCTGCTGACCTTCTCTGAATCCTCGGGGTGAATGTCCGGTGAGAATTTCTCTCCAAGGAGTTGATCCTTTGTTGTACCGAAGTATCGTGCATAGGCATCATTCACGAGAATGTGGGTTCCATCTGGTTTGAACCGGCAGATGAACTCGGACTGGTTCTCAATGACCGCCTGGTACCGCTGTTCGCTCTCCTGGAGAGCCGCTTGTGTTTTGATGATCTCATCGAGCTGCTGGCGAATCTCCTCTTCAGTCGCCGCCAGCTGTTCATATGCTGCATTCAGTTCGAGGTTCTGCTCTTTGAGCGCCTCCTCAGCCTGTTTCTTCTCGGTGATATCACGCCCGACCGACTGGTATTCTTTGACATGGCCATATTCGTCAAAGAGTGCCTGGTCATCCCAGTGCACCCATCTGATCTCGCCATCGGGCATGATGAGCCGGTGTTCTATGGTGCCCTGTGGGTTCTGGTAGGTGAGTGATGCAAAGAACCTGCTGACGATTTCCTGGTCATCCGGGTGGATAGTGGGGGAGAAAGGTTTTCCCATGATCTGATGCTTTTCTTTTTTAAAGTATCGTGCATAAGCATCATTCACGAGGATGTGTGTTCCATCCGGCCTGAACCTGCATATGAGTTCTGACTGGTTCTCGATGACTGCCTGGTACCGCTGCTCGCTCTCCCTGAGTGCGGTCTGTGTGGCGATGATCTCATCGAGCTGCTGGCGTATCTCCTCTTCAGTCGCTGCCAGTTGTTCATATGATGCCTGGAGTTCCATATTCTTCTGCTGAAGCTCTTGTTCCCGATCCATCAGCTCTGTTATGTCCCTGCCAACGGACTGGTACTCACTGAGCTTCCCTTTCTCATCATAGATCGCCCGCGTGTTCCACCGCTGCCAGACGATCCTGCCATCTGGCATAATGATCCGCTGTTCGCTGAAAGCGGATGGGTTCTCCGGTGTCAGGGATTGAAAGAGGCGGGTAACACTCTTCCGATCATCCGGGTGGATGCGTGGCTTAAACTGAGTCCCGATGATCTCCTCATTCTGCATCCCAAAGAAGGTGCTGTATGCCTCGTTCACAAAGAGGTGTGTGCCATCCGGCCTGAACCTGCATATGAACTCGGTCTGGGCCTCGACAACATTTCTGTATCGCTCTTCGCTCTCTTTAAGGGCCTTTTCTGTTTTCTTTCGTTCGATTGCGTATTGTATCTTATTCTGGAGCTCTGCAAACTGCGATCTCGGATCGCCACCCTTCTGCATATAGAAGTCCGCACCATTGTTGAACGCCTCGATCACCACATCTTCACGGCTTTTTCCGGTGAAGATGATAAAGGGTGTATCATCGCCATTCTGCCTGAGATACTTGAGGAACTGTATTCCGTCCATGCCTGGCATCTGGTAGTCAGAGATGATAGCATCAAATGGCTGGGTAGAGAGGATTTTTATTGCATCCAGTGCACTCTCGCAGGTAGAAACAGCTAATCCCTGGTTTTTCTCGAGAAAGAGCCGTCCTATCCTGAGCAGATCAGGCTCATCATCAATGTAGAGGATTGTATGTGAAGTCATGGTCAGGCCCTGAAGAGATGCCAATTGGAAACTATAAAGATATATTCAGGTATCCCTTATAGAAAAGTGTTGAGTTCATCTGTTTATGAATGTTTGTATGGGCTTTCACTCAAATCTCGATGGTATGGCTCTCGATTAAGTTATACTAACCTGTTTTTTTATTTTACGTATATAAGGTAGGTTGGTGATATTTATAATACTGATTCATATGTAATATATAAATATATGTTTCTCCTCTCTCTCTCTTTATACAGGGAGAGTAATTGAAAGAAACAGGGATGGCCGATCTCCCATCATATTAGTGTTTTGGATATCCCATATACATGAGTTTTTCTTTGATCTCGTCAAGGATTGCGGGATCGTCGATTGTTGCCGGAACGGTATAGGGGGTGCCGTCAGCAATCTTTTTGATCGTGCCGCGCAGGATCTTTCCTGACCTCGTCTTTGGAAGACGTTTAACGACTGCGACCTCTTTAAAGGATGCAATCGGCCCTATCTTCTGCCTCACAAGTGCAATGAGCTCGGATCTGATTGTTGCCTCTTCACGCTCCACCCCTGCCTTCAGGAGAACAAAGCCGAGCGGTATCTCTCCTTTCACCGGATCAAAGACGCCGGAGACGGCACATTCGGCAACATCGGGGTGGGATGCCAGCACCTCTTCCATCGCGCCTGTCGAGAGCCGGTGACCCGCCACATTGATGATATCGTCGGTCCTCCCCATGATCCAGAGATACCCGTCTTCATCGATGAAGCCTGCGTCGGATGTCAGGTAGTAGCCCGGATATGCGGAGAAGTAGGTGGTGACAAAATCTGCATCATTCTTCCAGAGCGTGGTGAAACAGCCGGGTGGAAGCGGAAGCCGGACAACGACATTCCCTGTCACTCCTGCCGGGACGTTTTTGCCTTCGGTATCGAGTACCTCGATCTGGTAGCCGGGAACAGGTTTTGTGCATGATCCGGGCTTCACCGGCAGCAGCTCAAGACCGGCACAGTTAGCCCCGATCGCCCAGCCGGTTTCTGTCTGCCACCAGTGATCGATCACCGGCACACCGAGTTTCTCTTCTGCCCAGAGCAGGGTGTCAGGATCGCATCGTTCGCCCGCCAGAAAGAGCGTCCTCAGGGACGAGAGATCGTACTTCCTGATATATGATCCCGTTGGATCTTCTTTCCGGATCGCCCGGAAGGCGGTTGGTGCACAGAAGAGGACTGATACACGATGCTCGGCTATCACCCGCCAGAAGGCTCCCGGGTCCGGGGTGCCGACCGACTTTCCTTCATAGAGGATCGTCGTGCACCCATGCAGAAGCGGCCCGTATACAATATAGGAATGGCCGACGATCCAGCCGATATCCGAGGCTGCCCAGTATACTTCTCCGGGTTTCATTCCATAGATCTGCTTCATGCTCCAGGAGAGTGCCACCAGGTGGCCTCCGTTATCCCGCACCACCCCTTTTGGCTTGCCGGTGGTGCCGGAGGTATAGAGGAGGTAGAGGGGATCGGTTGCTTTCACCGGAATGCGGGGGGCGGGCTCTGCGTCCATCAGCTGATCCCATGTCATCTCCAAATCGTCTGGTAGATCAAGTGGGTGCTCTTTCCGCTGGACATACACGCACGCCGAAGGCTGGTGTGTGCAGAGGGCGAGTGCTCCGTCAAGGAGCGGCTTGTAGGGGATGATCCGGTTGACTTCTATCCCGCAAGATGCAGTGATGATGATCTTTGGTTCTGCATCTTCGATCCGCTTTGCAAGTTCGCGGGAGGCAAACCCGCCGAAGACGACCGAATGGATGGCCCCAATCCTGGCAGAGGCGAGCATTGCGATGACCGCCTCCGGGATCATCGGCATATAGATGACGATCCGATCCCCTTTTTCGACGCCCAGTTTCCGGAGGCCTCCGGCACAGAGGGCAACGAGATCCCGCAGCTCGGTGTAGCTATATTTTTTGATCGTGTGTGTGACCGGGCTGTCATAGATGAGGGCTGTTCTGTCCCCCCGCCCCTCTTCGATATGGCGGTCGAGGCAATTGTAACAGGTGTTGAGTTCACCCCCTTCAAACCAGTGATAAAAGGGGGGATCTCCGGCGGTGAGCACCCGGTCATATTCTTTGGACCAGATGATTGTTTCTGCCGCAGTTCCCCAGAACTGTTCGGGAGCTGTTATCGATTCGCGGAACGCCTGCTCGTACTCTCCACTCATACATCTCCCCGTGCTATTGTAATGTAAAAATGGGGGAAAAGTTCTTATTTGTTGCTGTTTTTACCGGGGACGGAATGGGGAAGAGGTGGTGAGGGGGGTGATGTATCCTGTAATGTGAAGAGGGTATCAGCTCACCATATTGATTTAATCCGTTATAGCTAAGTCTGATATGGATTCATCATGGTGATTCCGGGAACCTTCCTGAAATGTGCATCTTCGGTATATATTGTATGAATATGGTTTTCCAGCATTGTTGCAGCCAGCAGGGCATCCCAGAAATGGAGCTTATGCTGTTCTTTAATCTCATGGGCATGTATGATTGTCGTGCCTGTGTAGTGAACGAGATTCCATCCCTGGTATGAGGTAATCGTATGAATGAATCGCTGGATATCTTCAGATGGCATTGGATCTGCGACCTTCTCAGTGACAACGACAGAAAATTCTGCAAGGTTTTGGTAAGACAGAGAATACCTTCTCTCTGATTTGAAACAGCCTGCGATGAGCTGATGAGAGATATCCCGTTTATTTGCCGCGTCTTCATCAAAGAGATAGACCAGTATGTTGGTATCGATGAGCGGTGGTGCTTCACCGGTCATAGAGATCCTTCCTGTAGCGATATTTCTTCTCTCCAAAATGGTATGTCTTCCTGATGAGTTCCAGAGCATCTTTTGCTATGGCTTCCTGCGTCTTCTCGTGAATCCAGAGTTTCATCGCATCGGTTGCAGCTTCGCCCAGGTACCCTTTTCGCTCCCCTATAACCTTCCTGGCTGTGCTCCGAAAGCGCCGCTCTGTTTCATCGTCGATGCTGAGTGTGATCGTTCCCATGGATGTAAGTATATCTCAGACTTATTTAAATATTGGGTGTATGTATGTGTATGTTTATGGGGGAGTCATCTCTTATCCTGCCACTTCTCTCTGTTCCTGCTCACAGCTATCGGGACTCATTATTTATTCAATCCTCCCCTGCCTGCATCTCCGAATAGATCTCCCCTATCCTGCCCCAGCACTCTTCCCCGTGGTACTTCCAGTCCTTAGCCGAGAGTCCGGAGGTGGATGGAGCGACAAATAGAGCACTCTCTCCAATCATCTCAGATTGCATGCCATATTCGATCTCTCTTCTCTTTAATGCGTGTCTGGCGGCTTCCTTCCCATTGAAGACGATATAGCGGGGTGCATATTCCAGCATTTTCTGCATGAAGCTCCCGGTGTCGTACTCTGATTTTGTCAGGGATCTGTCGGATCCCGATTCTGTCTTATTCAGATCGGTAAGCCCGATTCCAAATTTCAAAACAATCCGGCAATCCTCTATGGACCCAGGGATTATGTTCTCTCTGCCGGTTATCCGGGAGAACTGCGGCCAGAATTTATTTCCCGGTCCGCAATAGTAGCATCCCCTCTCTGCTGACTTCCTGCTGGCGGCAGATCCGCAAAAGATGATGAAGAGATTATGGGCCAGGATATCTTCGAGAATGTGCATGCACTGCCTCCGATTCTTCCCGTACGATTATCAATAATCCCACATGTTAACTCACCTGTAAACCCACCGGCAACTCTATTGGGCAACCGCCTCTTCCACCATCCTGATCTCGTCTCCGGTAAGCCCGTAGAGCTCATACACTTCTTTATCAATCCCGGCATCTATCGCCTCAATCTGCCGCATGAGGAGTTCGCGGGCATGTGCCTCCCGCACCCCGCCCACCTTCGTATTCAGATCAAGTATCCGCTCGACAAGGGCAACAATGCGATCATGCCGGGCAACGTCATCGGGGTTGGAGGGATTGATGGTACGGATTGGGATTCGTATGACATCCTGAGTAAACCAACGTAATCTTCCTCCTTTATCTGCATCACCTAAAACCGAAGCATTCCGTTTAAAATATTTGAAAATAAGTTTTGAGTTTATAATGCCAAGAAGATAAAAGTCCTTTATTGGAATGAAGTACGCCGTATTTCCTAAATAATAACCTGAATCATCGAACGTCATTCGGCTTTCTTTTGCAATATCGGGGTAAATGATTTTTGGCTTTTCAAACTCATCTAAATAATCGCAAGCACGCAATTCCCACCAGTAATCTCCTTTGTCGTATCTCTTCTGTGCTTCCGCTTCAAAAGGCTTTAAATGCTGTGCAATCGCGGGATATTGATCTTCGACCCATTTCCATTTATTACGATACTCATTCCCCAACCGGTTAGTAATGCCCTTTTCAAAGAAAATTAAATATCTTCCAGTATTTAAGGAGGCATAACGCTTAAGATCCTTACCAATGAGAAATGGCTTAATGATCTCTGCATTCTTAGGGTCATCTGCGATAAACCGCTCTCTTGTTTCTCTATCAATAACAAATGCATTATTCAAACCGGTTATCATACCTCGAAATATTTTACCTTGAATATAATCACCTAATTGGATGATGTTACCGGAGTTCATTTTTAGAATGATTGTTGTCTCATCCTTATTAGCAAGTGACCAATTCACTCCGCAAATTGACTCATTATCAAGGTGTATTGCTCGTTGTAAGGCTTCTTCTTCGAGTGACTGGAAATCAAGACTCTTTATTGGTACATAGTCAAATTGTTGTTCTTTGCAGGGGTTATTTCGAGTCAGTATTATCGCTGGAAATGTTGATGCATTTTGAAATACGGGTAATTCACCAAAATCAATTATCTGAATTAATGTCGAGTTAGTTTTTATATAATTGCGAATGTTCTCTCCATATCTTGTCCGAATAAATTTGTTTGAGGTGATAAATCCAAAAATGCCTGCGTTTTTGAGGAGTTTATGCGAC
Source organism: Methanocorpusculaceae archaeon UBA456 (assembly GCA_002496395.1). Taxonomy (GTDB): domain Archaea; phylum Halobacteriota; class Methanomicrobia; order Methanomicrobiales; family Methanocorpusculaceae; genus Methanocalculus. The sequence goes on along the minus strand of DAJQ01000035.1, from coordinate 69,074 downwards.
TTCTCAATAAAATATACATATAAATCCGCTGTACCGGCATAACTAGCATATTGTGTCTTAACGTAATCTTTAAACACCTGTCCAAGTGTTTCCTGCCGTACATACGGTGGATTCCCGATCACCGCATCGAACCCGCCCCTCCGTATGATCTCGGGGAACTCGCGTTTCCAGTCGAAGGGATTGATCTGGCGGATCTCTTCATCCGTGAAAGTATTCTGAACCGTGGTGTAGATATCGGGTCCAATGAGCGAGTTGCCGCACTTGATATTCCGATGCAGGGAGGGGAGTGCCCGTTCTGCAAAGAGTTTCAGCTGTTTTGAGATCGTCTCTTCGTTCTCGCCTTCAAGCACCTTCAGCAGGAGGGAAAGCTTGGTGACTTCGACTGCCTGTGTGTCGATATCCACACCGAAGATGTTGTTTAAGAGAATCCTCTTCCGTTCAGCCGAGGTGAGCTGCCAGGTGCTCCTGACACGGGGGACAGATCCATCACCTGATGCAAAGATCGGCAGCTCGACATGATCGTTCTGTGCTCGGGATCTGGATTTTGCGCCTTTCTTCCCGGCTGCCTCCTGATACTGTGATGGGATGAGTGCCTGCACCTCTTTCGAGGTTGCCCCCTTCCCCTTGATCACCGGCACCAGGTGTTCGATGTACCAGTCGCGGTGCCAGTCAAGGAGATATTGGTATGCCCCGATCAGAAACGATCCCGATCCACAGGCGGGATCGAGGATTTTAATCTCAGAGACCTCTTTTGGTGTTTTGTCCTTGACACGTTCCCCTACTGTTTTGGTGACAATGTAATCGACGATATAGGTCGGCGTGTAGAAGACCCCTCCCGCTTTTCTGACCTCCGGCTTGTATTCGATCTTTGCCTGTCCTCCATCGGTGAGCCGGATCACCTTTCCGAGGAACTGTTCATAGACATGACCGAGGATCTCAGTCGGGATCACCGAGAACTCAAAAGGACTCTCAGGGTAATAGAGGCGGTTGATGATCTCTTTGAGCACCTTATCATCGATTGTTATCGAGAGTGAGAGGGTGTCTGGGCTCTCGGTTCTCCCTCGTTCCTCCTGGAAATAGAAGAGCCCTGAGTTGTAGCGGTCATCTGCCTCAATGAAGATCTCACAGAGCCGCTTATAGATCCCTGTACCTTCCCGAAGATCGTTTAGCCTCCCATATCTCTCAATACCCCGATCCTCACAGATCCTGAGGAAGATGATCCGGTCAATGGTGCGCTGGACAACGGTATTCAGCTCTTCAAGCGTGATCTCATTCCGGAGCGCTATATTCCTTGCAAGGAGATCCCGCCACTTCTCGATATCCTCAAGGAACGCATCATCCACCCGGGAAGTTCCGCGTTTTCCCTTCTTTGACTCGGCAAACCTGTCGAATGATCCGAGCTTGATCGATTCCTGTGCGAATATCTCCTCGATCCAGCTCCATTTCTCCGGGTATTCCTTGAATGTGAAGTAGGCGATCCGGGCTGTTGCGGCGGTATCGCTTTTGCCAATCGGGATGGTGCAGTCATAGACTGCAAACTCTTCAAAATCGGTCAGGATGCTCAGTTTGAGATTTGCATTCCAGGCATATCTCCTGAGCTGGAGGGCTGCATTGGTATCGTCCTTTATATTGATATCGGGCTTCTTTGCCTCGACAATGAATTTTGTCTGGCCGCCGATCCGGAATGCATAGTCGATGAAGAGCGTCTTGCCCCGGATCTTGATCGGCTCTTCATGGGCAACCTCCTTGTATGCCTCGGAGTATCCCTTGTTATTATCAACATCCCATCCGAGAGCGTGGAAGAAGGGATCGAGGAACTGCCGCCTGAGTTCGGTTTCGTTCTTCTGCCCCCGCTTATATGAGGGGAGATGAAAACCGAAACGCTCGACAAGATGTTGTATTGCCTCAGGGCATGCAGCCGAATCAACCATTGTAATCAATTGGAGGGATGGGGTGTTGGAAGAGAAAAAAGGGTATGATCTGAAGCTCTAAATTCTGATAGGATTATCGGGTTTTATCTGCCAGAGAGCTCTCTGAAAGCAGGGTGATATCTTGGAGATCAATGACGTGGTACCCCTCATCCCTGAGCTGTTCTTTCCCGTGAATCTCCCTGGCGATCAGTGCATAGCGTTCTTCCCGCTCGCCGTTTCTCCATCGCACGTGTTCTGCCTTCTCCCTGAGAGTTGCCATGATGGATCGTGCATCCCGCATGCCGATTTCAGACCATTTGCATTCGCAGAAAAGGGCGGACCCTGTCCGCTCATCGAGCCCGACGATATCAATCTCTATCTCGTTCTGCCACCATCGCCCCAGGCGTGAGTATGGCGTATCCGGAAACAGGATCCCTCTCCGTACCAGATCTTCAATAAGTATCTCAAACATCTCTCCACAATATGGAGCGATTGAGTCCTGAATCGAATGAAGAACCGCCTCCACCTTGCCGGTTTCAGTCTCTGCCCGCCTGGGATACACAAAGCGGAACCAGAATGTGAGATACGGGTCACACAAACGGTAATGCCGTCTCCTGAACCCCGCATGTGCGGTTACCGGAGCTTCATCCCGAATGAGCTGCATACGTGAGAGTATTGCAAGATATTTGGAGATCATCCCTTTATCAAGTCCGGTTGCCTGGCAGACTGCTGATAGTGTCGTATGTCCGGACACAAGTGCGCGAAGAATCGAGATATAGTTGCCAGCTTCCCGAAACTCATAGTGCATCAGGAGTTCTGCCTCAGAGTAGAGGTATGCACCCTTTGTCAGGATCTGCTCCTCCACATTCTCCCAGAAGGGGAGATCCGGATTGAATAATCTGAGATATGCCGGTATTCCTCCAAGGATGCACCATGTCAGAATCAGGTCATGCTCAGTATAGGGGAGGATCTCCCGGAGGTAGGGGTAGGGAAGCGGCTCAACCTGCCACTGTCCTGTTCTTCTGCCGTACAGGGGGCTTGTGTATGCCAGTACTTCACTTTCCATTGCGCTCACTGATGATCCTGAGATGATAAGCATCACCGGCTCATGGGCGAGGATCTGATCCCATATCTTCTGGAAGATTGATGGAGTTGCTTTATCCCGTCCGATTAGGTACGGAAACTCATCGATCACAATCACAACTTTTCCTCCATCAGGTGGTGCGAATCTCCGGTGGGAAATGAGCGCCTGAAAAATTGCTTTCCAATCCGGATAACTTCCCCGCTCAAAATCAGGATCCTGGAGGTATTCTCCTGCATAGTGCGCAAAATCTGAAATATTAAGGGCTGTTCCCTCTTCGGAGGCAAGGAAGTAGAAGCCTCTTGCCTTCTTTAGGAATTGGGCGAGGAGAGTTGTCTTCCCGACACGCCGCCTGCCATAGATGATTATGCACTCCGGCTTCTGTGAATGGTATCGATCAAGAAGGAACCGGAGCTCATCATTCCGGTCGACGAAGATTTGTTGAGACATAAGTATACTACTTTAATGTCAACGAAAAAGATAAAGGTGATGGCATGGATGTGGACACCTGATATGAGGTTATCAAAAAGATCACCCTCTCTGTTTGATGGTCTCAGGTGGATCAGTTTGTGATGAGCGAATTCATTCATAAAAGAAATGAATGGTAAAAGCAAACCGGGGATGAATGAGGGCATTATTGACCGCACGATCACGTGGAGGATTTTTTCTCTCAATCGCCTATTAAGTATCTTTAACTGGGTCACTACCATATTCTACACATTCTCTTCAGTAATTAATTTAAACTTCAAGTCGCAATTATGATCACCAATCGAATACTTGCTGAAGTGGTGTGCGGGAAAAATGAAAGAAAAATTTTTGGAAATTGTCCATGAATCCGGAAATTTGAATTCAAAGTTATTTTCAATTAGCCGGATAAAAATTCTATGGGCTTTATCAGAACTCGGCGAAGACGGAGCAACAGCAAGGCAGATTAAAAACGGCCTTAATATCGGAAGTGACGGCTCAACATATTCAAATTTAAATGCACTTGTTGAGATGGGTTACCTGCGGATGGAAAAGGTCAGATTTGAATCAAAGGAAAATCTCGAGTAACTGGTCAGCTATATCTGTAAGCCACGGTGGGCATGAAGGGCTCTTTCCTGAATGCCCCTTTGATGGCAGCAAGCACTGACCCCTCATGCTTCTTCACCGTTGAGATATACCCTCGTACCCGGCAGAAGTTGGCTACTCCCTCAATGCTCCTGAACGATCCCGAGATCTTCTGCTGCACCTTTACCATCCTGATGTCGCGCTCTGCAAGATTGTTTGTAAACGGCACTCTGAAATCCGTCATGAACCGGAGTATTTCTGTCCTGTACTTCTGACACCGTTCAATCAGATTCTGTGGCCGGGTATTTTTCTTCTTCCCACGCTTCTTTGGAACAGGTTCAGTGGAAGGAGGATTCTCTGCAATCCCCGCTTCGATGATATCGTCAAACCGTCTCTGGAACTCCTCTATCTCGATCAGAGGGAGAGAATCAGCTGGCTCAGGCATCTCCTGTACCGCAGCATTGATCTCAATCAGCAGATCCTGCATTGCATCACTCCAGTTCTGTCCGAAATTCTCCGATATTCCTTTGAGATCACGGAGTATATGGGCATTACAGACAGCATGTTCACACTGGTATTTGAAGTACGGCGACCAGCAATCATGGACCATAACGCCTTTGAATTCAGGCAGTACTCCAATCGCATCCATTGCCTTTCCACCCCGCTTTGAATGATGGGCATAGAGGGTGAGGAGATCAGTACTGGCGGTATGCAACCACTCCCGCTTACCACTCACTCGCAACCCCGTTTCATCCACGTTCAGAATGGGAGCTTCAGAGAGCAGATGTTTGACCCAGCTCTCGAATCCTTCGAGATTCGCTGCACAATCTGCAATCGATTTCATCAGGGTTGCTTTGACAGGAGAACATCCATAGAGGTCTGTGAAGATTTCTGAGGCACGTTCATAGGGGAGCAGCTGATAGATGCAGAGATACACCATCAGTGCCCGGATCGTCTGACCGTATTGCAGGTGTGCAGGAACGTCATCAGGAAATGATGCTTCGTGGATCTTCCCGCAGTGGGGGCAAACCACCGTCTTTGCATGGTGCTCAGTCACAATGATCTGTGGCGGTGGGATATCATGCACCTGCCGTTTCTGAATGGATTCTGCCGGTATATCCTCAAGAGATGCCCCACACCCGTCACAGGATGATGCACGATGAGTCTGGATCACATCGGGTGTTTCACACCACTCGATGGTTCGCCCCTCATGTCCTTTTTGACCTCCAGGACGTTTGCCTGTCTGTTTCCGTTCTTTTTGAGGGCGTTTGAATCCATCGGTGGAAGGGGGACGGCTGCTGTTCCGGCTGTTCATTGTGAGTAGCCGTTCAAGTTCAGCGATCCGCGCCTCAAGTACTCTCACTGTCTCTTCAAGACGCTGGATTGTCTTTTGCTGATCTCGGATTGTATCTTCGTGATTCTGGATGATCGTGACAAGTGCTTCAGGGTTGTGGTGTGCCAGTGCAAGGATCTCGTCACGCTCCATGTCTATATCCTCAATATCTATTAATCTCTCATTATATAAGGATCTATCGGTTATACGGGCGTATTTTCTGAAAAGTGGTGGTGTCTGGTGTGGGTTAAGAGGGGATCAGGATAGGGGGTGCTGACCTGTTACAAAATCATTAGATTATGTACTTCTATCCAAAAGAGGAGTGAGGATCAAATATTAGGGTAATAAAGAACGAGCCTCCTCTAAATAATCCTCTCCAAGCCAGAATTCATCATAAGCTGATTGATGTAACCTTTGAACAGTTGCATATGTCCCTCCTTCAAGATAGAGATCATAACTTTGTTTGATATACCTCACTCCTTGGGAGTAACTATTAATACCAGCAATTATTTTGGCTTTTGAAATAGCATATTCATTTGGAGGTTTTGCATTTGAAGCTTGTGTATGTGCTTTTTTAATATCGTTTTCAAACTTTGTTAGGTCTCTTAACTCCCCTCTAATTTTTTGTTCTTCATTTTTTCTATAACTTACAATAGTATAGTCATAAGGGAGACTAAATTCAGGAGTGTCAATAATAGTAAACGCATTGCCATGTAATGCTTCAGCAGATTCAAGAGCCGCCAACAAGGCTAATACCTCTGGATCATTTCTTGACGGATTCGGTGTTGGAGGAGATTTTGCAGTATCAGGTGTTGATGGAGTTTTTGTAGTTGTTGGGCTTGATGAAGATGATAAATGACTAATATATATTGCTTCGATTTCAGGAATTGTCATCTCACTCCCTAAAACTGTAGTATAACTTTTTAATCCCTTTACTCTCCCCCAGACATCAACAATATCTCCAACCAACAATCTACTACCTGTGTAATGAACATATATGACATCATCTAAATATGAATCAAGGTATTCACTTTTTTTTGTGGCTATCCGAAAAATGTAAGTTTCTCCTTTTATATTTTGAGATTGTAAAATCTCACCACGATAGTACACAATGTCCCCTAGATAATTTTCATTTAATCTGAATAAATCATCATAAGAAACTTTCATTGCTGAGTTTTTGATCTCTTCTAAACTAGGAGTTTCAATGGGTGTTGATGCCGCTCCAGATTCAGCGGATGCCGATTCTGAAACGCAACCAGCGACTCCAGCAGTTGCAATAATGAGCAATGCAGTAAGAAAAACAAACACTATTCTCTCCATACATCCACTTAAATTCAAAATACGATAAAATTTATTATTTAACCTTATATGTAACTATTAGCTAAACGATTAAGTAACTGATATTAATGCCCCGCCACCCTTAACCCCGTAGCAGCCAGGATAAAATACGCCCCAAACAGCACGAAGAGATAGATATTTTCAGTCATGATCCCCACCATCACCCAGAGGGCATTAGCCACGATCCAGCAGGAGAACCCGGCCGCCCGCCGGGATACCTGAGGCGATGTTACCAGGTATGCTCCAGCCAGCCCTAGCAGGACGGCCGGGCCTTGAAGAAGATCCAGAAGGGTGATCATGGAATCACCCAAACCCGGAAAGGTTCTTCTGATTATCTGCCAGCCGTCTCTTCATCAAAGGCCGGCCCCGGAGCTCACAGTCCAGCACATCATAGATAGGCCGCTGATAATACCGGCATAACTCCACATACCCGCCGGCCGCCGCCCTATCTGATCCATCAATGCGATCATACCAGGAGCAGCAAACGCACCGTTCAATAAAGAGGAGCAGATCCGATCCTCCGGTCGTCATTCATGATCAGCCCCCGGCCGGATCTCGCAGGAGATGGTATCAGCCACGGACAAACACCTCAGACGCCTTGATCCGCTTCAGGCCCATAGATGAGACCTTCCAGAAGGACGCCCCCCGCCGTTCCCGGTCACTCCGATACCGGATCTTGCCATCAGCATCAACCGGCACGATCCAGCCGGATATATGGAGGGAATGAAGCAGCCCTGGATAGATCGCAATATCCATCTCTCCCAGATCCGCATATCTCCAGGAATTGCACCCAAACCGATCATAAATTGACCTGATCAGATCGGGATACTGGTATTTAGCGATATGAAGCGTCATCCCCTCACATCTCCCAGCCTCTTTAATGCCGCTTTCTCGCAGGCATCACAGACAAAGATCACATCTCCATGAGTGAGCGTTACCCGATGAGAGCAGAGGCCGGATCCACATCGCCGGCACGGTTCACCCTCTTTCATATCCGGCACATCAAACGCCCCTGCCATAGGAGGAGCAGAAGGGAGATCAGGAGGAAGGGCTTTCCCCTTCTTCTCCATGTAGGCGCGAGCCCATTCATGTTCAGCCCTAAAGACCATCCAGATCACCCGCCGACTCAAAGATCATGCAGCAGTATAGATCCTTCTGAAAAGTGGAATACCCGATCTCTTCAAAAAAGGCCTCCAGCTCTTCAGGAGAACAGAGGCCTTCAGCAAAGAAGAACCGATCGCGGATCGTAGGATACCGAGCCCAAAAAACCGCGATCACTCTAAAGAACTTATCCCTAATAGTGAAAGTGTACCCGGCCTGAAAACGTGATATCTTCAAGAAGGCCCATTCAGAGCACACACAGATCAAGAGTGAGCAGATCTATCAGGCCCCGGATATTCACGGCTAACGATCGCCATGACATCAGCCCGATATGCACCCGAATTAAAACAGAAGTTCGAGGAGATTAAAGCGGCCTACGGCATAGACTCAGATGCTCAGGGCATCCGGTTAATGATCACCCTGTACCATGACATCTTGAAATCGAAAAAAAAGGTATAGAGAGAGAGAGAGAGAAAGAATAGTACAGTACTAATAATAATATCATCACTAATATTCTCATCAGTCACCCCCACGATACCTTTTTTTTATGTGAAAAAGCCCGGATTATCCCCCGTTTCACCATCTCCAGAGAAAAACGCTCATATCAGCCTTCTTTTTCAGAAGAGGATCTTTCATCTCACCCCCAAAAACGATCACTTTTCATCAAAAAACCATCATTTTTGATCGAAAAACCCCCATTTTTTGAAAAAAACCATCAAAAAAATAAGCTCATTCTGAGGACTTTTCAGATCGGGATACTATCATGAGGATCCGAGCCCGGATCAGCCCCGGATCACCCCTCATTTTTTCATGAAAAATGATCACTTTTCCAGTGGCAAACCACTATGCCAGTGGAAAAACCCCACTTTTTGATCTGAAAACTCCATTTTTGATCGAAAAGTGCCTCATGATCCCGATCCGCGATCCTTCTGATTAAGGATCTTCACCCCTCCAGGAGGATCCCGATCGCCTTTGCTGCCATCACCCAGGATCCCCAGCCGGCCGGAGGCCCTCACCCCTCCAGGAGGATCACCCGGCCGGTATGAGGAGACCCCACATTTAAGAGAGGTATGCACGTACATGCAAGTACATGTACGGACAGGAGAAAAAGAAAATGAAATCAAAGGCTAAAAAGGAAATCTGCCCTTTACCGGAGAGATTCAGGAAAAAGATCACTCTCACGATCCACCCGGATCACTATGCTTTCATCAAGAACGCAGGCTTTAACGCTTCCCGATTCTTCGATACTGCGATAAATGCCCTTAAAACGAGATCAACACATGAAACGATCCTAATAACGACCAATACACCCTTAAAAACCNNCCTGCTGATTACGAATCAGCCGCTATGCCGGGCTAAGCCACGGCGGCACTGCGACCATTCTATTGGCTTTGAAAAGGTTAAAAGGTTCTGTTCCTCCCAGAGACCGTATACTGTTTTGTGTGTTGTGAAACAGCTCTTGTATCGCAGCTTGCTCAGGAGTATCCACGCATCGTCACCGAGTCGCCTGCCTGCTGCTCATGGGGGGGCTCAATGGTGCCGAACTTGGATTCGAACTCGGCAACGCTCTGCTGGAGCACCGCGAGGAACTTCTTCGCATGCTTTGGGCTGATGGTGACGATGGATTTTGCCTTTGCCTGGTTGATATTTGGGATCTGGTGGAGGAAGAGGAAGGTGAATTCGTCGTCCCGGAAAGCGATCTGGATCATATTGCTGTAGACGGGATCGAGATCTTGCGGCACATTTACAGTAATTTCCTTGGAAGCCATGCAAATCTATTAGCGGAGTAAAAAGAAAAGGTTTCTTACGCATGTCTGCGCCAACACGACCCTCAGAACCACAATTCATCCCAGTCTCGACACTCGTCCGCACTTCGGTCTGCCCGGTCCGGGTGTATCTGGAACGGCATGAAGGGATCACAGAGCCGCCGGAATATACCATTGCGAAACAGGTCGGCTACCACCTGGGAGCATTGGCCGTATCTGATGGTTCAGCGGCCTCGGAATCGGAGGTTGTGTCATCTGTTGGATCTCCACAGGTTCCAGATTGTAATCCAGATCCCCACGTTGAGAGGATCTGGGGGGAGATCCGGCTTGTCCGGCCGGATATCGATGACTCGATGAAAGAGTACCTCAAAGGGTGTATCGCTGCCTGTCGGGGGCTTGCCTGGGAGGCGCCTGTGGCAGCCGATGTTTCCTGTACAAACAGGAAGTACGGCATCTCCGGGCGGATCGACTGGATATTCAGCAAAAAGCCTGCAATCGGCATCCTCAGGGCAGGCCGTGCCCCGACCTATGGTGTCTGGAAGCAGGATCGGATCCGGGCGGCTGCATACCTGCTGGCGGCAGAAGAGATGGAACAGCTGAATGATGGAGGACACTCCCTCTCCGAAGTCCGGATCGCCTATATTCCATCCGGCATCGTCCGGACGGTCGCCCCCACCGCCTCGGACAGGCGGAGCCTCCTCGCCGCCCTCAGGAAAGCAGAGGCGATCTACCGCGGCGAAACCCCGCAGGCACCGCCGGATGCCCCCTGCGACCGCTGCCCGAAGCAGGAATCCTGCACCCGGGGCGCCGGCGAACCGCAGACGCTCTTTGACCGGTTCTTCCGGAGAGGGTGAATTCAGGAGAGGATAGACCGAAAAAGAGGGCGGAAACAGATTGGCAGGTGGAAAAGAGATCTCCGAAAAAACTGCTCACCTGTTCAGAAGTGTTCGTGAGAGGATGTACTCGCCCCGTGCCTCGCGGGTGGTGCCGACGATCAGCCATTTTTCGTCTCCATGATCCTCGACTACACCTGCTGCCTCGATCACTTCTCCTGCGAGTGCCTGCCCGGCATAGGTATGGGTGAAGGAGAGGACATAGCTGATCTCCTCGTGGTCGATTGCATAGACGGACGGGTTATCAAATGCAAGGGAGGCATCGGTCACGGTCGCCTCGATCACATCCCGGCCGGTTGGAACTCCTTTTTTGATCGGAACGGCGTTCTGCCCGGCATATCCACGAGAGAAGAGGAGGTCGAAGTAGGTTCCCTCATACTCGCCCCGGTTGTATTTCCGGGCTTCATGGGCGACAAAGTCATCAAAACCGATCTCAGGGACACGCTTCCTGTAGACCTTCCTCCACATCTCCTCACTCATCTCCGGGATCTTCCCCGCTGAAACAGCATCGGCAAGCTGCCGCTGTGCTGAGAACCAGTGCTCCCCATAGACGACAAGATCGATATCTGATGCTTCATTCTCAAGACCGCATAGGAGGGAGCCGGTACAGCCGAAACTCTTCTCTGGGAGGCTGAAGAGGCTTGTGAGGCTCCTGACACGGGGGTTCTGCTGCATGATCCGGTCCATCTCCTCTTCCGGCTTCAGGACAGAGGCGATCTGATCCAGCGGGATCCGATGAACGGTATCATTCCACTCGGGATGGTGCTCACGAATCCAGGCGAATGCCTCATCAAACTCGATCTTCCGGTACCGCTTTCCATCTGCACAGGTTCGCTCGCCATCAGGATTGGGGAGGTACCTCAGGACACAGCCTGCCCGCTCGTCGTTGTCGTACACTGAAACGGCATATATTCCGCCATCTCTATCGACTAAAAAATCACGAAGCCGGATAGGCTTCTCCATCCGCTTTATCTCCATGCAGCTCAGTCCATTTCGATGAGGAATCTGACGATCTCATCAAGCTGTGATCCCGGCCTGACGATCTCTTTTGTTTGGAGATCCACAACCGTGCTTGGCGTCCCCGGCAGCTCTCCCCCGTCGATGAAGAGCTCGTGCCGAACATTCACGTCATTTTTGGTCCTTGGAGAGATGTCACCGGAGAGGTTTGCGCTGGTTGCGGTGATCGGGGCATCCAGCTCGCTGATGATCGAAAGCGCTATTCTGTGATCCGGCCAGCGGATGCCGATCATCCCGGTGCCGCCGGTCAGTTCTGTCGGGACACAGCTCTTTGCCTTCAGGATTACTGTCACGGGGCCGGGGAGGAAGCGGTTGATGAACGCCTCTGCCGCCGGATTAAGATATGCGACACAGGCGAGCATCTCGATATCCGATACCGCAATTGAGATCGGTTTTCCCCTGAGCCTGTTCTTTGCTTCATATACCCGCTCAATTGCAATATCCGAGAAGGCATCCCCGCCAAGCCCATACACCGTCTCGGTCGGGTACACGATTAAGCCGTCATGGCTGAGGATGGAAACGGCCTGCTTTATGATGTCATCCATATCTTTCATAGTATCAGATCAACTCTTTGGAAGGTATATTCAGCACGTTAAAACTCGCGTCCCTTCACCCTGCTGATGTCAAAGATTGCCTTTTCTGAGACATGCATCACGGCAAAGACTCCCGCCTGGATTGGGTCGGTGACCACAAGATCCGCATGTTTTGTGACGCTCCCTGCCATCTTCAGGGCAATCACCGGTATTCCTTCTGCCTTTACGTTCTCGACAGCACGGCTGATCTTTCCGCCCATGATCGATCCGGCAAGCACAAGGATCGAGGCACGAGGCAGCCGTGTCACCGCATCAACTGCGAGTGCCAGCGTATCTTCCCCGACAAGCGGGATGGTATCGACCGAGATCCGTTCTCCCCGGATATTATGGCGATCCGCCTCATTCACAGCACCCATTGCCACCTGTGCAACCTGGGCACCGCCGCCGATGATGATCACCCGCTGCCCGAAGATCTTCGAGAACGTCTCATGGGTTTCGACCTCAAGAATCTGGGGGAGGGCACTCAGCGCAGCAACGATTGATCCGAAGTTGTCATCAACCTCGATCTCAAGATCCACCCATGCAAGGCCGGCCTCAGGTCCGCGTTTGATGATCTCCTGCTGTATCGTCAGAATATTCCCATTATGTTCGGCAAGAGTGGTTGCGATATCGCGGAGAACGCCTTTTTTGTTCTCGGTGATCAGGCTGATCGCATAGCTTGAAGAAGAGTCCATGTACCTTGATAAATCAGGGATGGGTTTGAAATCCCAATCCCTCTGTTATTCACCTGTGATTCCCTGTACTTCATTGTATACAATTCTCTTTATCTGTTTACACTATTACTCACAGAAAAGACAAAATGCTATCGGAATGATACTTCACGATACTGATATTATTTCGATCAGCAGGGATGGAAAAAAACCAGTCTTCGCATCGAACTACCAGGTATCATAAAAAAGGTTCCTTTTGATTGAGATTATTGATTCAAAGCACGTGTCTTCACGAAGTTCTCTTCTAATTTTATCATATACCCTATTATCGTGTTATGTGTATCTTTTCGAGGGCGTGCATTCAGCTCCAGCACCTTTCTTTTTCCCGACTTAAGTGTTTTAATCACTATATCAAGCGGTCGGCCAATTGCTGCAACCTCACGGATTGTTTCGATGAGCAAGGGGTTTTGATACCCTAAGGCTGACTTATGATCGTACTCAATGACATTCTGAATATTCATAAAGAAGGCTCTCTTATAGGGAATCCCTGTCAGGTGTTCAGAATAAGGATTATAATAGATAACCCGTCCTGAAGTATCCAGAAACATGATACTCAGATCAAGATTTACTAGATCCTGTAACTCAGATGACGTCATGTTGTTTGGCCTGTATGAATCATATGCATTCAGGGAGAATTCAATTGCATTAAAGAGATCCTTGTCATTGAAAGGCTTTACAATAAAGCCAAGTGGCATCGCCTGTTTTGCATTTTCAACCACTTTGCTTCCTGAGTGAGCAGTGCAGAATACTATCGGTTTTGAGAAGAAATGGTAGAGATATTTTCCCGCAATGATACCATTTGCCTTCCCTTCAAGCCCGATATCCATAATAATAAGATCAGGGTTCTCCTCAACAGCCATAATAAAAGCGGCATCTGCAGATGTGGCGTTACCTAAGACAGTATATCCAAGTTTATAAAGCCTGAGACTCAGGATCTTCGCGATTACGGGATCATCCTCAACAGTGAGTATTGTTTTCGCAGCCATCCTGTATCAGAACCACATTTCTCACTATGTCACCTTCATTAAGGCTTTCATCCCTCTTGTTTCATCTGGAAAACGGTGCGGGATATTGAATGAGGGTGTTTATTTTTAGTGAAATAATCATACTTTTTTTCAATTATGGGGTTTCCAGCATATTCGTTCGGTGAATTGTTTTTTTATTTAATGTTGACTATAAGGTTGATAAACGATAAAGTTTTCGAATATAAAATTATCAGTCTTTTGTTGATACTGATTCCGGGTAACCTTTGCTACCAAGCAAATGAATCGCCCTTCCTGATCTGATTCCTGAAAAAGGAATAATGAGCAAAGTCAGAGAACCTGATTAACGGAAATGTTAAATAGTCAGGATAGCAATTCTGCATTGATCCATTATGGAATCAGAAGTTATGACCCGGGGCGGGCTGTTGGCCCGCGGAATCTTTGCCCTCATCATTGGTGTCCTTTGTTTCACTATTCCGATCGCGATGGAGGCGTTATTTGCTTATATCATTGGAATCTTCCTGATAGCCATCTCGATCATCACTGGCGCAGTCTCAATCAGTGACACCGGGAAAGTGCACTGGGGTGTTCTGATCCTCTCAATACTGGGATTGATCGTCGCACTTCTCCTCTTCATGACCCCGTTTGTCATGTTCGTTGCCCTGACTATCCTTGTTGCTGCCTGGGCAATTATCACGGGAATTGCAGAGCTTGCCCTTGCATTCAGCCTGGATGAACTGCCCTTCCGTATCATGCTCGGCATCGGCGGTTTCTTCTCGGTGCTCTTTGGTATCCTGATCGGATTTGCACCACTCCCGATGGACGGATCACTCATCCTGATCATGCTCATTGGAATCTACTTCCTGATCATGGGCATCCTGAGCCTTATCACCGGCCTCCTGATGCGGAAAGGTGAAGTGATTGTATCGATATGAGAGATCACGAAATGGCCTGATCGCTTGTTCGCCTGAATGCCGGAAGAAGGATCAGACCTCATTTTGGGGGAGAAAAACGGGAGGGAAATGAACTCTCCCTCCTCACTTCAAATTATTACAGACCCCACTGGTAGCTAATCGTCACTGGTACAAACCGCCAGATATCTCATTGGTGAGTTATGTTTTCCTTCTCTGTATCTTGTGAGAGGAAGGGAAGGGGATGAGAGACGTCAGGTAAAAAGAGCGTCCAAAAGAAGTGCCGGATGCGATATCCGGGATGTGATCGATGGGTCTTAACCGCCTGACACCGATGATAACTCAAGGTGAATTTGCCGCTTACCTTTTTTTGTTCGGAGATAGCACAAATCCTCCAGCGGGAACCCGGATCTCAAACCTCGCCCCCTCGCCATACACTCCCGTCTCGGTAATAGTAATCCCGGTAATGGCGAGGATCTCCCGCGTCAGGAAGAGCCCGAAGCCGGTATTCTTACCAAAGCTCTTATCGAAGATCCGTTCTTTCAGTTCCTCAGGAACGCCGGGACCGTTATCTTCCCAAGTGATAATGAGACCGCCATCCTCTTCCTCCTCACATCGGATCCGAACACAGTCTGCACCCTCGGCATGCCGTAAAGTGTTATCATAGAGGTTCTGGAGAACCTTCTCAAACATCGGATCGGCATAGACTGAGAACTCCTCACAGTCATGGTGGATGGGCAGGCGAGTATGATCAATAGCCTCAATGAGAGGTGATAGCGGTTGCCAGGTGGGGGTGTGAACACCGAGGTTTTCATAGATCCTCGTAAACTCGATCTGTTTCTGGATGGCGGTTGCTGCTTTTTCTGCTTCAGTGAGATATCCAGTGAGTATAGGATCATCAATCATAGGCATGGTTAGATCGAGATAAGCCTGGAGTGCCATGATCTTGTTCATAATGTCGTGACGGGTGATACTGGAGAGGAGCTGGAGTTTCTTGTTTGCGGTCTGGAGTGCTTCTTCTGCTGCTTTCCGGTCGGTGATATCGAGCTGAACTCCATCACATAGAATACTTCCATCAGGCATCTTCTTCAGTCTTGATCGCGTCAGGCTCCATCGTATTTCCCCATCCGGGTTGCGGAACCTCCCTTCACAAGAGAATGGGTTTAGGGTGGCAAAAGCCAGTTTCTCAGCCTCTATCAACTTGCTCTTATCTTCATCAAGACACCGATCATAGAGAGCCTCCGGATCCCTAAGAGCTTCAGCCTGTGATATGCCGTGCATCTTCTCCACCCCGTCACTCAGGTAGGTAAACCGGCGATTTCCATCCACATCGACAATAAGCTGATAGATCATGCCGTCCGGGATATTATTGCTAAGGCTCTCCAGCTGTTCTTTACTTGTCCGCAAAGCATCTTCTGCTGCCTTCCGTTTGGTGATATCCACAAACGATCCCATCATGGCGGTTGGAGCATCACGAGCATCACGGACAAGACTTCCAGAAAGCTCGACGACGATCTCTGATCCATCCTTTCTTGTTCCAGATACTTCTCCTAACCAGCTGCCTGTGTTCAGGAGTGCATCGGCGATCTCCTGACTTTCCTCCTCTTGTGTCCATAAGGATAGAATGGATTTTCCGAGGACCTCATTCGTATCCGATGCCCCCCACATTGAGAGGAACGCCGGATTCACATAGGTGAGTATTCCATCGAGATCTGTAATACAAATACCATTGCTTGATGAATCAATGGCAGTATTCTTCAGAAGAAGTGATTCCTCAGTGAATTTGCGTTCTCCGATATTGGTGACCCTCGCAAACAATCCTTGATACCTCCCTTCACCATTAATGATTGGGGTAAGAGCAATATGGGTCCAGAGGCTGCTACCATCCCTCCGGATAAACCGCCTCTCAAAATGATCAACTCCCCCTCTTCGCACATTGATTTTCCTTATTTCAGAGTCAGCATGTTCATCAGGCGGGATGAAAGAGGTGGCATCCATCCCGATCATATCCTCAGGTGAATACCCGAGCATCTCTGCCATCTGATGGTTTACATAAATGATCCGGAACTCAGAGTCCAATTGCCAGATCCCATCAGCCGATGTATCGACGATCCGGCGATACCGCTCCTCACTTTCCCGGAGTGCTTCCTCCCTCCTCTTCAACTCTGTCAGATCATGGAACGATGCAACCGACTGCCGTGTGCCAGGGATCATCCCAACAGTCACCAGGATAACATGAGCGGCTCCATAACGGTTGATGAAGTTGAATTCATACTTTGTTAGCGGCTCAGTATCCTCCACCCTCCTCTGCCGGTGGATTGCGAGCATTCGATCGAGATCCGGCTGGCTGACAAAATCCGTCCAGCTCCTACCGATCACCTCTTCCGGCGAATACCCGGAAATCGCTGCAAACGCACTGTTTGCTAGCGATATCGTGGTATCTTCCTCGATGATGACTGTGGGTGCTTCAGTATGTTCAAAGATAGCCCTATACTGCTCTTCAGAGAGGGCAAGCTGGTGTTGAATGGCAATGATCTCATCAAGCTGGGATCTGAGTTCCTCTTCCGCTGCTGTAAGTTTCTCGTTCTTCTGGAGTAGCGCTTCTTCGGTCTGATTCCTGGTAACCGCATACCTGACCTTATTCGAGAGCTCGGCAAACTGAGATTTAGGATCTCCTCCTTTCTGGATATAGAAGTCTGCACCCTCATTCAGCGCCTCGATGACGATATCCTCCCTCCCCTTCCCAGTGAAGATGATAAACGGAGTTTTATTCCCGATCTTCCTGAGATGCCTGAGGAACGAAATCCCATCGCAACCCGGCATCTGGTAGTCGGAGATGATGGCATCAAAGGAATCCTCAGAGATGATCTTCAGTGCATCATGAGGATTGTCGCTGATGGAAACTGAATAATTTCCTGTCCGTTCAAGGAAAAGCCTGGCTATCTCAAGGAGGGCGGGTTCATCATCAACATACAGGAGTGAGATCCTCGGCTCTGCTGTTGCCGGGGTGGGCATAATCTATGTTGTAATGTAAATACGATAAATACATTGATATGAAGTTCTTCTTATGCGAGTGAAAAACGAAAAAAAACTCATACTTCAAAAAACCGTCATATATGCATATAAACGCCGTAATGGACTCCAATTTGTAACTGAGCGTTTCAGATACATCCACTTCTTCTGGTGGAGCGTAAAGACAGGTCTTAGTACAATTTCTCTTTCTGCAAAGAATCTGTTTGGAAATCTCCGCCGTTTCGGAAGCGCCAACTCAACCTCTCTCCCATCATTTCTTTGTTCTATAAGCCTGCATGGGGTGCCTGGGATTTGATGGGAATGTATATTCAAGGATCCCGTTTTTAATCATAGGAGAGAGATAATTCTGAAATATCCATTTTTTATTTCTTTTTATGATCGAGGCAAGTTCATCCGCAGTATAGATCCGAATACTACAGAGCTCTGCAATGACCTGTTGCACCCGCTCCGGCGGACTTCTCTGCCCGAGATTCCCGATGGCTTCTTCAAGCATGGTAGGTATGCCCTCAGGCATGGCAGGTAAGCTCTCAGGCATGGCAGGTAAGCTCTCCCCTTCATCTGGGATGTTGGTGTCTCTGTGCATGAGTTGCTCCCTTCCGATGCCCTCTCCCTTTTCAACAGGTCTCGTCTCCTCCTTTCCCTCCGGTTGACGTATTTTTTCAGTGGGAGTATAATATGTCGCTGATGCGTGGGGATGCTGCTTAAGGAACCCCAGGTTACGTAGCCGCCGTAGTGTTCCGCTTGCCGTTAGAGTATTGAGACCTGTAATGTCCCCTTTATGCGATAACCGGGATTCGAACCCGGGCTAGAGGCTTGGGAAGCCCCTGTCCTACCACTAGACTATTATCGCGCTTCCTCATTTTATCTGTCTGATCACTTATAGAAGTTATCGTTTGTATGCCCCATGTACTCCCTGATGGAGGGGAAAAAGGGGGTCATACCCCGCAATTCTTTGAAAATCACTCTTCCCGTGGCTCTTCAGGGGGTTCTTCCGGTGGTTTTTCAAACATCTGAAGTATCGAGAGCGCGATCTTTTTGAATGCATCAGCTTTGACGATTGCAATTCCACGATCCTCGTCTCCGAGCACTATCAGCGTATCCCCCGGTTTGATATCGAATAATTCACGCGCCTCTTTTGGAATAACGATCTGGCCCCGATCACCCACCTTTACAGAGCCAAAGATATGCTTCTTCTCATCCGGGTGGGAATGGTTACAATGATGGTGATGAAACATCAGACTCTCCCTCTTTCTTCACTCCTATGTCTGGAGTACATCTCAGGAATGCTTTCTCCTCAGATATAATATCCCAGAGTCCTGAGCCGGTGATGATCTGCCTGGTTCTGTCACGGGGCTGGTGGCCGTCGTCGATGATCAGTATGCCATCTGGTTTTGTGATCCGCAGCAGCTCTTTCAGAAATGCAGCGGTATCCGGAACCATGTGGAACATATCCAGTGCATAGACGAGATCAGCTGATCCTGTTGCCAGCCCTGAGTTGTACCCCTCTGCCAGCACGGGAATGATTCTGTGCTGTCCGGTCTTTGTGATCCGTTTTGAGACGGATTCAATAGCACGCTCATGAATATCCACCGCATACACAATGCCCTCCGGACCGGCGAGCCGGGCTGCACTGTCAAGATAGCCTCCGGGACCGCACCCGTAATCAACAACAGTCATACCGCTTTTAATGCCAAAACGGGTTACTTTATTCTCAGGCGGATAAAGTCTGTCCCTGATACGGAATAAGAATGCCATTGCAGAGAAGGCCGGATCAGGTATCCGATAGACGGAATCCCTGGAATCATGGCTATTGCCGGTCATATAACCACCACTCTGGTAAGATGGAGTTCAGTGCTCAGGCCATCCCGGTTTGGGATCTGAAGTGTTGGTTGTAAATTCATGTAATTCATACTTTTCATACTAATATGAATGTTCATACTTTATATCTTTTGTGATGATGCATTGCCGAGGCAAATGAACTGGTGATCCTGGCCTGGAATTCAATGGGTGAGCCAAAATGTGAAGTCAGGTTCAAAAGGGGATTGTTGTGATATGATAGATTAGTTTTTTGGATACCATCAAAATGGTGTTATTGGTATGTGTATTTCGAGAGCCTTGCTCTCATGCCGGGGGCAGACCGGCATCATACCGTGCCTGGATCTCTGCCTGCGTGAAGGCACGCTCATATGTGCCGAGGCCGCGGATCTCGCCATCGAATTTTCTCAGCATCGATGTTGGACCGGGCCATTCTATTCCGGCCGGACCGCCTATCTGGTATCTGCCCGGAGAAGGGATGATTGTTCCCGTTAAACCAATCGAGCCTTGATGGCCGCCGCCATTCACATAGATGCGCAGCCATCCTGCATCCTGGTTGTATACACCAACCACATGATACCAGGTATCTCTCACCGGGGATGTGGTTGAGCGTGTAAACCGTCGGTTTGCGTCTGTTGTCATGGCTATCTCAAATAACGTATTCCCTTCATTATGCTGAAGATGATACCGGCTGTTACTGTCCCTGTCGCCATCTACGACAATTGTTGCCCACCGCTCATCACTTGCAGGGGGAGCGGGATCCCGATTCCACTTCACCCATGCCTCAACTGTAAAGCCTATAATCTCCGGTGCAACCACAATCTCCCTTGAGAAGTCATTTGACCCCCCACTATTTGCCACCGTGAGCTTGACAGTGTATGTTCCCGGATCCGCGAAGGTATGAGATGGAGATTGTACTGTTTCATTGTTTCCGTCGCCGAAGTCCCAACTCCATGAATCGATCACACCGGTTGAGGTGTCACTGAACTGGACGGTGAGGGGTGCTGTTCCTGAATACGGATCGGCGGTGAAGCCCGCAACTGGCGGGTCGTCCGGCCCCGGTCCGCTGCCGTCAATGGCAATGGTCGTTCCAAATATCCGTACCTCGGCATTTGTGTCGATGATCACAAGCTCAAGTTTACCAGCAGGAAAGCCGGTGCCCTCTGCGGCTGTTAGCCTGTCGATGGTGATCTTTGGGCCTTCTGCTGAATTGTAGAGATAGAGAACCTGCCCCGCCTTCCAGGTGACAGGAGCATCTGCTCCCGCCAGCACCGGCCCTCCCCCGGCCGCTGTCGTCCTGATATCGATCGGGATGCCCCGGGCGGCGCCTGAACCATTCAGGAAGACGTCGTCGCCGCCCCGGTGCTGAATAGCAACATACTCCGTTCCGTTGATCTCAACAACGCCCGCCTCAGCTGCGATGAATGCCGACTTTTCAAGCCCTCCGGGGACTCCGTAGATGAAGGCGTAGACGATGATCGCGATGATTACTACTAGCAGTACGAGCAGCATGACGCTGATTGCGGGAGTTACTGCCTCCTGATCACTTCTCTTTACTCTATCCACCTCCAGACAATCCTTTCTAAAAAAATTATTTTTATATTCTTATTGGAGTATGTATACATCTCAACGTTCACTTGATAATCAATAAAACGTTGATCACGATAATGATAATCATCAAATTACGACCACATTTTGGATCCGGTTCTGGTTGAGCTGTAGTTGTATCTGTAACCTGATCTCTCTTGTCCCATCTGTTGACTCGATTATGATTGGCGAAACAGTTGTGGTGCCGACACCTGCGAAATTCCGGTTTATGTATGTCAGAGTTGCTCTTCCATCACTGCCGATATTTGGACTCCATACCGCATCTGCTGAAATGACGATCCCCTGATCAACAAGGGCATTTCCCACCCGCTCACGAAGTGAGATGGCACCAGGCTGGCTCCCATCATATGGGGTGCCATCCGGGTTATTGACTTGGAAGGTAATTGATGAGTCTGTAGAACTGACAAGCTCAATTGCCTCGGGTACTGGGGTAGGTGTCGGAGTTGGCGTTGGGGTAGGGCTTGGAATGGGTGTAGGCGTCGGCTCCGGAGTCGGAGTGGGTGTTGGAGTAGGAGTTGGGGTAGGAGTAGGGCTTGGAGTTGGAGTAGGGGTGGCTGTAGGTGTTGGGGTCGGTTCAGGTGTTGGTGTAGGTGCTGGCGTTGGAACAGGTCCATGCAACATGCTCTGAATGGTCATCTGCTCCATAAATAACAGCAGCTGGGATGTAATGTCAACTGCGGTGATCGATCGCTCGCCTGCGGCGCAGCCGATACCAGAGCTGATGGCAAGAGCCCTTTCCTTTGTGAGCCGGGGACCGGTCTCAGTATTGAACATATATATGCTCTCGCCCGGCCTTTAGTTCATGGGAGCAAGAGGAACTACACGGATTCTCTGCCCATCGATTGTGACGAAGAGATCAACTGCTTTTCCCTCTTCTGCGCCCGTTGTGTTCAGGGTAATCGTATCCCCGCCCCTATGCCGGAGTTCGATATAGGGTGTGCCATCGTGATCATGAACTTCAGACTCTATTGCGAGATAAGGAGGCTGGACGATTGTGGGTGCGAGTCCATAGACTGAGCCATAGATGATGATTGCAAAGATGGAGACGAGGCCGATCATCAGAAGTCCGCCGATTACCTGGGAGACTGCTGAATCAGAATTGTAATACAATTTTCTGTGTTCGTCAGGTGAGATCATATGAAGATGCTCCCCCATCATAGTAAACCTGTTTTTTCTCATTATTCAAATTCATCCCACCACCAATCTTCGGCTGAAGATTATAGAGTGTTATAATATCGGGATAGTTTCCGTTAATTATCTGGTCTCCATCTACAACCATATTCGTCCACTCATTGGCAGAATTAGTTCTTAGAGTAAGTGTGGATTCAACTGAATCATAGCCGGAGATCCAGATTGAGTTTATTTTTCCCCTTCCTTGATAGACTCCGTTTAAAGTAAAGGATACATCATCAAAAGAGAATGAACTAATCGAGGTAGTTGAAGTGTAAATGTCACCTTGAGTTCCCGTATTAATTGTCAGCCTGACTGTATCTCCAACTGCAAGGTTTGTTGTAGGTCCACCCACTCTTATGCTTGACCAGCTTCCTGTCACTCTGAACTGAAAATATCCATTCTGCAACAGGTCTCCTTCTTTATCCGAATTCAGATAGATTGTATGAATTCCTGCTGGAATAACATTAATATAACCAACCTTTGTCTCAGTATCGGTCGATCCGGTCTTTGATGCTGTGAGAGAAACGGTAAAGGTTCCAGTTGTGGTATATGTATGCTCCGGATTTTGAACAAATAACCCGCTACCATCCCCAAAATCCCAGAACCATGAAGTAGGGCTTCCTGTTGAGAGATCAGTAAACTGCACCGTAAGAGGTATTTCACCACTTAATGGCGTCCCGGAAAAATCTGCTGTTATGGGATCCGGAGAAGGTGTTGGTGTAGGTGTCGGGGTAACTCCACCGATTGTATACGCTGCCCTGCAGACAAAATAATTGCCAGCCCTGTCAATGTTCATGAGGCCCGTTGCATCAGGTCTCATTCCATAGAGGACGATTTCTCTCCCATCCTCTCCATTAATGATATCTACTCCATCAACATTGAGACGAGTCCAGACTGGTGGATCGACCTGAGGTACGGTCAGGTCAAGTGTCGAAATGTAGGAGTCTGATTGGGAAATATACACTTGAGTGACGGCACCAGTTGTAACGCTTGCGCCATTAATTGATAATGTGACATCGCTGTAACTAAATGTTGTCAGCATCCAGCCCGAACAATAAATAGTAGCCGCTGAATCATCTGAATTAATGGTAAGCCTGACAGTATCTCCGATTGCAAGATCATATTGTACCCCATCTATCTCAATATATGAATAGAGTCCATTAACCCGGAACTGGAGATACCCCGGTGATTGGTAAACTCCTGGTCGATCAGGTACATTCAAAGGATTGATTGAATGCTCTGTTGGAGTAGGAGTGGGTGTTGGTGTCACCGTCGGTGTTGGAGATGGTGTAGGAATTGGTGTGGGAGCGCTCTCCCCTCCGATAGTATAGAGGAGGGTTGGAGCATCAGGGGCAGTATGGATAATCTGAACACTGACATCCGGTGAAAACGCATCGACAAGAGTAAGCCGATCTCCGACTGAAAAATTACTCCATGTTACATCATTTTTTTGAAAATCTAAGGTTCTATCGACACCATCAACAACGACAATTGTACTTTCAGAAGAAAGAATGTCACCACCCATATGTACAAGAACAAGTGTCTCGGATTCATTTCTCAGATCAATCCTGACTGCCGGAACAATGCCAGAGGGGCCTTCGGAGAGCAGGCTTACAGCAATGATTCCTATGACGAGAATAATTAATGCCGAGAGGATCAATGCCCCCACCATCTCCGAAACGGCATTATTTGAACGATTCATCAAACCTCCATCTATGGATATATACTAATCCCATTGCGTGTAATACTGTCCATTTGGCCAATGAAGAAAATTGGTGATCCGTCTGATCGGGGAAAGTGAAGCATGAGGAGCTCTGGTTCAGCCGGTCTGATATTTATTAGTTCAAATGTATCCTGATTATTTCCCTCAACTACAGTCGTATTCTCTATTATAAGGCGGGTTGGCTGAGGTCCTGCATTATCTTCAATATGAATGGTAAAACTTGATTCAAAGTCGGTGAATGAAGTGATCCAGCTATCTGTCAGTGTTGTCCCGACTTGATTGCCATTAACTCTGATCTGACCAACATCATTTCCAGTTCCAGTCAGCATCACAGACCAACCCTTACCCCCAACAGAGAATAACCTTATCTCAGGATTTCTTTCAGGATTTGGTGGTGCAACATATATTGAAATCTCAGATCCCTCAGTGAGACTGATCTGAGATCCTCCAATAAAAAGGTATGAACCCGAAGAATCAATAGTGAAATTGATAAAACCAAATACATATGCTTTATTGCCTTTTTGGAGCCGGGTGAAGTAGATGGAATCAGATTCAAGCTTTTCGGTATAATAGTTGATATAATTCTCTTCGAGGTAAATGATCAACTGCTCTTCAGAACATACTGTACCGTTGGGTACAGGGGCAATCGGCCCGGGAGTAATTGGTTGTCCTCCTCCTGTTACCTCTCCTGTATCCACAGTCCTGATCAGAGTTTCCTGTCCACCACGCATTGAAATAATCTGTATACGTTCAGGCATCATCGTGATTGGAATATCAAGCGTATCTCCAATACGCCATGGTGTATCAGGATATATTCTATCCTCATCAATCTGGAGGAAATACTCTCCTGGCATCATCGCGTCCCCACCATCATGAAAGAGAAAGAGAGTTGTGGTATTATTCCCTGCTATCACATTTAACTCCTGAATCTTAACAGGTGGAGGTTGAGAGAGAATACCTACGCCTACAATCACAACAGCAAGAACTACAAGAGAAATCAGGAGTACAGAGCCGATAACCTCAGATACCGCATCATTTTGCATAAAGTTATGTCACCCCTGAGACTGATTGGATTGATACCGAATAATTGGCTGCATAAAGATTCATATTCACATTATCTGCTAAATCATTCGGATTCAGATACATATTGACCACAGTTGCCGGATCTCTGTTGATGAGGCAGTAGTCCGTTGAAACCGCTGATGAAATACGAATGTCATTGAGTATATTTACCCATGCTCTTGCATCATCATCATCTTTACAACGAATGATAATCTGCCCGGTTGATCCAGATGGAATAACCTGCTTTGTTACACCGCGGAAGGTTGTATCAATCCTTACCGGGCCATGACCACTAATACCTGTCTGGGCAACACCTGCAATCTGGATTATCGTAAGGTCAATATCCAGATTATTTCCTACCTGTCTGATGCCAAAAAGTGGAGCAATCCGTGCAACTGTTCCTGATTGCTGTTTTACAAAAACTCCGCCATTCTGGTAGAAGTATTCCTGTCTTATCCAATAGTGGTTTGTTGCGATGAATTCGATTCTTCCAAGTTCAAGAGCATACTGTGGATCACCATCAATGAATACCTCTATTCGTTCTGTGCCTCCACCAACCGGAACAACATGATTCGCCACTGCCACTGCTCCGGTTGAGCCAATTGGACTCATCACTGGCAGGAACAACCCCCCCGCCTGGGTGGCCCCACCCTGTGATCCAAGCGTGAGCGAATTGGAGAATGTCACACCTGTGAGGGTTTTTTCAGCATCATGATTAATCCACAACGAATCCGCTGTCACCTTATATTGCGTGAACCAGTTCCGGACATAGTTCATATGCTCGATCTCCTGCTGGCGCCCCTCCGCAGGAACAACATAGACCATCCAGAGGGAGAGGAAGATCATGAGGATAGCAATGATCAGGATGAACCCAATCACTTCAGAGAGGGCATCATCTGATCGTGGCAGGGTCGATCGTGCAGTCTTCGATCCAGCAGTACCAGACCACCCATTATCCGATCGTGCATTCCGGGACCGGCTCAATCGCCTCGGCATGATGATACATAGCATCATCATAATGAAAAAGGTACTCCTCAGGATACCTCTCTCACCCCGGCATTGCCCTCCTTCCACATGCCCGGCTCTCCCCGCCACCCGTCCGCATACTGTTTTACTCATACACGATCAATAGAGAGGTACAGATCCAAATGACACTCCCCACCCCACTTTCAATCCACATACAAAATCCCACACCCGCGAGGCGATCCCATGGACAATGATGAATCCGTATCCGGCCTCATGGAGCGGGCCGAGACTCTTCTGCCGGAGAACTTAAGCGACGGGTGTATCCTCTGCTACCAGGGGGCAAAGCTCGTCCTCTTCATAACCGGCCTCTGCGACCGCACCTGCTGGTACTGCCCCCTCTCGGTCGAGAGAAAAGACCTCGATGTAATCTTCGCAAACGACAAGCCCGTCTCATCAGATGCCGACCTAATCACCGAGGCAGAAGCGATGGATGCGCTCGGCACCGGTGTTACCGGCGGCGAGCCCCTCCTCTTCATTGATCGGACAGTTCACTACTGCCGGCTCTTAAAAGATCACTTCGGCAGCAATCACCAGATCCATCTCTATACCGGCCGGGCCCCGACAGAGGCAGATTTAGCCGCACTTCAGGGGGTTGTTGACGAGATCCGGATGCACCCGCCATATGAAGTCTGGGAGCATATCATGGAGACGGACTATCCGGAATCCGCACGGCGAGCAAAAGAGATGGGCTTTGATATCGGGATTGAAGTTCCTTCCCTCCCCGGTATCGGGAACCTCAGGCCGATTTTGCCGCTGCTTGACTTCTTCAATATCAACGAGCTTGAGTGGGGCGAGACCTGTGCAGACGAGATGCGGAAACGCGGCATGGAGTCGGAAGAAGGGCTCTATAACGCAATTAAAGGGGCAAAGCAATGGGCTGAAGAGATCACCGATGATCCGAAGGTGCACTATTGCTCTTCCGGCTTCAAGGATGCCGTCCAGCTGAGGGAGCGGCTCATACGAATAGCAACTATGACCGCCCGGAACCTTGATGAGATCACCGATGACGGTACAATCGTCTATGGAAGGATCAGATCCAACACCGATCTCAGCCATCTCCTCGCCACATTCGAAGAGGGGAGTTACGAGCTCCAGCCGGATGGCAGCCTTGAATGCGAATGGTGGCTCCTTGATGATCTGAAAGGAACACCCGGCCTTGAACTTGAGATCATCGAACGGTACCCGAATAACGGCATGATCGTGGAGATAGAACCACTATGACATTCAGATCCCTCCTGGAACCCCTCTACTTCCGCATCCTGAAGTCAACCATCACCCATATCCCGACCCATATCGCGATCATCCAGGACGGAAACCGGCGATATGCAAAAGAGATGGGGCAGAAGACGGGGTTCGGACACCGGCAGGGGGCCAACACCACCGAGACGATGCTCGAATGGGCACGGGAATTTGGGATCAAACATATCACCCTCTATGCCTTCTCAACCGAGAACTTCCGGCGGAGCGATGAAGAGCTTACAGAACTCTTTGAACTCTTCAAGGATCGGTTCTTAAAAGTACTCACAGACGAGCGGGTACACAGAAACAAGATCCGGGTCAGGATGGTCGGCGACAAGACCCTTCTTCCGGACGATGTCCTCGCATGTGTCGAAGAGGCAGAAGAAGCAACAAAAGAGTACAGCAACCACTACCTCAATGTCGCCATCGCCTACGGGGGCAGGAACGAGATCGTCCATGCCGCCCGCCGCCTCGTCTCACAGGTCCGGGCAGGCACCCTCAGATCTGACGAGATCACCCCGGCGATGGTCGAGGAGAACCTCTACGGCGGCCTCGGGCTCCCGCCGGTTGACCTGATCATCAGAACCGGGAACGAATACCGGACCTCAAACTTCCTGCCATGGCTCGCAAACGGGAATGAATCTTCAGTCTACTTCTGCGCACCATACTGGCCGCAGTTTCGGAAAATAGATCTGCTCAGGGCGATCCGGGTCTATGATCAGAGAAGACGATCAGGCTCCAAAGCGTCGTGCCCGTGACTGGAAATCCCTGATCGCACGGAGCAGATCGGTCTTCCTGAAGAACTCCCAGTTTACATCCAGGAAGAAGAGTTCGGAATAGACCGACTGCCAGATGAGAAAATCGGTGAGGTAGCTCCCGCCTGTCTTGATGATTAGGTCAGGTGCGGATCTGAAGGTGAGATGCGACTCGATCGTCTCCTCGGTAAGATCACATGGGTCAACTCCTTCATCCGCTATCTTTTGAATGCTCTCTGTGATCTCCTCCCGGCCGCTCCTGCCAACGACGATCAGAACCGGGAGGCCCTCTCCTGAAAGAAAGACCTCATCTTTGAGATGCAGCTCGAGACGGGCATGCCGGGAAACCTCCTTCAAGTCATCAATAAAAGGCATCACGCAGGAGATATCGTCTGTGTCGATATGGAAGGTCAGCATCCCGATACCCGGGACACCCTCTGACCACCTGACAACTTCGTTGATCCGCTCAGGCGCAGAACGGAGATCGAATGCCGTCAGCATAAAACAGATCTCGCGGGGGGGAGTTGTGATCTCCCGCATCAGCAGGTATTCATAGAGCCTGTGTATCATCTGAAATAGTCCAGTAATCCGGATAATGAATAGGTATTCAGAATATCGCGGGCTCCGCACCAGCCACGCCGGGCTGTCGTCACGCCATATCTCATCGCGGCAAAATCTCCCGGCCCATGGGAGTCGGTCCCGATTGCAATCTTCACTCCTAGTTCTTTTGCCGTCTTCAAATAAATATCATCAAGGTCGAGCCGGTATGGTGAAGCATTCAGTTCAACTGCCACCCCTGCCTCTCGTGCAGCCTCAAGGATCCGTGGAATATCAATTGCAGACGGCTCCCTTCTGCCGATCAGCCGCCCGGTCGGGTGGCCGATGATATCGACATGCTCGTTTTCTATTGCTGTTATCACCCTTCTTGTGATCTGATCGCCTTCCTGGTGAAGTGAGGAATGAACCGAGGCGATGACGAGATCGAGATCGGCGAGTACAGAATCAGGCAGCCCGAGACTCCCGTCGGTCATGATATCCACCTCTATACCAGCGAGTATCCGGCAGTCATGGTTTCGGTTTGCGATCTCGATCTCATGTGCCTGTTCGAAAAGCCCCTCAGGTGTGAGGCCCCGTGCAACACCGAGTGAGGCAGAATGGTCAGAACAGAGGATATAGTCATATCCAAGCGCATCTGCGGTTGCTGCCAGCTCATCAACCGAGAGCGATCCATCTGATCCGGTTGTGTGGGCATGGAGATCCCCCCTGATATCTGATAGCTCAACCAGCTGTGGCAGCGTTCCGGCTTCGGCGGCAGCAACCTCACCCCGATCCTCCCGGAGCTCAGGGGGAATGAAGTGGAGGCCGAGGAGCGAAAAGACTTCATCCTCGGTTGCGCACCAGGTCATCTCCCCGTTCTTTTTATTGAGCAGACCGTACTCATTCAGCTGCATCCCGCGTCCAATCGCCCGCTCACGGAGCCGGATATTAAACTCCTTGGATCCGGTGAGGTACATCAGTGTCGCACCGAACTCTTTTGTATCTGCAAACCGGATGTCGATTCGCTTCCCCCGATAGAAGAATGAGGTCTTCTTCATCCCCTCATCGATCATCTCACTGGCGATCTCCCTGATCCTGGGATTGACCGGTTGCGCAGGCTCGGTCGTCACGATATCGATATCACCGACCGTGCTCCTCCCCCGCCTGAGCGACCCCGCATATGAGAACGTCCCCGGAATGAGTATGGCTGCAACCTCCCCGGCGATCTCCTCTGCTTCAGAGATGAGCATCCTGCCGGATCGGTTCTTATAGACACTGACCGCCCGGAGTATCTCCTCCTCTTTCTTCTCACCAAATCCCCGCAGCCCCCGGATCCGCCGCCCCCGGGCTGCTGTTTCAAGCTCTGCAAGGGACGTTACATTCAGGTGACTCCAGAGCTTCTGCACCGTCTTTGGCCCAACGCCATCCAGTTCAAGCAGCTCCGGAAGGTCAGGGGGCACCTTCTCCATCAGGGACTCAAGTTCTGAGCAGGTCCCGGTCTCGGCGATTGCCTGGATGGCCTCGGATGTCCCCTTGCCGATGCCGTCAAGCTCCATCAGTTCAGAGCGGCTCATCCCGGCAACCGCATACGGACTCCTCCGCACCGCCTCGGCTGCGCGCTGGTATGCACGGACTTTGAATGGATTCTCACCGATCACCAGGAGGAGGTCGGCAACCCTCTCAAGCACACCGGCAACTTCAGCGTTCACCCCGCTTCCCATATCCGGTAATTGTATCCGGCTCCATATAGATGCACGCATTTCCCCCAAATGGCATACTATATCATTTACGACTCAGATACTCTGTATATGCAGACCTCCCTTGAGGAAGATCTCCTTGAAACCATCCTTCTGATCCAGCAGGATGGTGAAGTCCCTACACAGGAGAGGATCCTCTCTCATCTCTCTCAACCGGAGGCATCAATTTCCACTGCACTTGAACAGTGCATGCATCTGGATCTCATCATCCCGGAGGGCTCTTCCGGCTACCACCTTACACCTGCAGGAAGAAGAGCTGCGGAGATGGTCGCACGAAAACATGCTGTTCTTGAATGCTTTCTAAAAGAGACACTTGGTCTTGAGGCAGAAGCTGCCTCCCGTGAAGCATGCCTCCTGGAACATGATATCTCCGAAGAGACGATCGAAGCCCTCGATTCATTCATGCAGTCAAAAGGGGGAAGATGCCGGGGACATGGGAGGCGTTCCTGTCCCACTCCTCAAGAATCCAGACCACTCATCTCCTTCCCGGAAGGCGAGCCCCTCACCGTCACCTTTGTCCGTTGCCCGGGCCGCCACCGGAGGCTGATCGATCTTGGTGTTATCGAGGGTGAACCGATCACCATACGGAGAAAACTCCACAATGAAGCCGTTGTCATCTCGGTGAAAGGATGCGATATCGCCCTCTCCCCCGAGGTCGCATCCGAGATCCATGCACGGAGAAGGGTATGACCGGACGCCTCTCATGCGCGCTCATTGGAAACCCGAGTGTGGGAAAATCACTCATCTTCAACCATTTAACTGGCCTCGGTGTTGAAGTCAGCAATTATCCGGGCACCACTGTCGATCTGATGCGTGGAAATGTCTGTTTCCAGCGAGAGATGATCGAACTCGTCGATCTCCCTGGTATCTATTCTCTTGAAGGCGAATCTGAAGAAGAGACGCTTGTTCGTGGAATTCTGAATCGGAAGGAGGTTGATATCCTCATCGCTGTTTTAGATGCCACCCATCTCGAACGGAACCTCTACCTCCTCCTTCAGGTCGCAGAATACAAGATCCCGATGGTTGTTGTCCTGAACATGGTCGATGAAGCAGAGAAGTTCGGGATAGAGATCGACTACGACCTCCTCTCAGAGAAGATCGGATCGCCGGTCATCCCGACGGTTGCATCTGAGGGGAAGAATATGGAGGCGATCATCGATCTCGCGACCGGAAACCCCTCCATCCCGACAATCAGTGTTCCGTACGATCACCATGTCGAAGCAGCTGCCCGGAGCCTCACAAAGGTCTTTGGTATCGAGAGAAGTGATGCTCTCCAGGCACTCGTACGCCCGGAGGGATCAGATGATCTCGCTGACTCGGCACAGGGGCTTGGAGCTGAGATCGAGAAGCGGCATAATATGACGCCGCATCAGATCATCGCGACCAACCGGCACAACTTCTCCCATGCACTGGCAGAGGAGGTAACCAGGCTGCATTCCCGCCCTCCCCGTTTCGATCTTGACACGATTCTGACGCGGGCATTTCCTGGTATTCCCATATTGATTGCGCTGATCATCGTCATACTCCTGCTCGTCTTCACCGCAGGGGCATTCTTTGAAGATCTTATCGTTAGCTTCTTTGATCTCTATGCAATCGAACCATTCCTCGCTCTCAATCTCCCCGGAATCGCATCGGCAATCGGCCTGTCTGTGATCATCGCCCTTCAGGCCGGTATGGGCATTGCCTTTCCCTATGTCTTCATCTTTTACCTGGTCATCTCGATCATCGAGGATTCAGGGTATCTCACCCGTGCCGCGTTCCTCGCAGATCGCTCAATGCACCGGTTCGGGATGCATGGTCAGGGGATCATCCCGATGGTCCTTGGGTTTGGGTGTAGTGTCCCGGCACTGATGAGCGTCCGCCTCCTCGCAACTCGAAGAGAGCGGATCATTGCTTCGGTGCTCGTCACGATGATCCCCTGTTCAGCCAGAACCGTTGTCATATCCGGAATCGTTGCCTCTTTTATCGGCCTTGCCGCTGCATTCTCCGTCTATGCAATCGTCTTCCTCCTCGTCTTTGCAACCGGGATCGTACTCTCGAAGGTGACGCCCGGCCAGCAGTTTGGGATGATCCTTGAGATGTCGGCAC
Organism: Methanocorpusculaceae archaeon UBA456; assembly: GCA_002496395.1. Taxonomy (GTDB): domain Archaea; phylum Halobacteriota; class Methanomicrobia; order Methanomicrobiales; family Methanocorpusculaceae; genus Methanocalculus. The sequence goes on along the minus strand of DAJQ01000035.1, from coordinate 36,572 downwards.
TCCGGGTTCCCCGGCCCGATATGGTTGTGAAGAAGGCCTGGACACGTCTCTCGGAATTTCTCTTCATTGCCATGCCACTCCTCCTCGTGTCCAGTGTCTTCCTTGGGATCTTTGAGTATCTCGGACTCGTATCGGCATTCCAGGATATTATCACCCCATATTCCGAGGCTGTCCTCGGACTTCCGGGATTTGCTGCTACCGCTCTTCTCTTTGGCATCCTCAGAAAAGAGATGGCATTTGAGACGCTGGCAGTTCTTGCGGGCACAGCTGATCTCAGTGCTGTCCTCTCAGGTGTGCAGCTGTATATTTTTGCGGTTGTCTGTGTCCTTTTTATCCCCTGTATCTCGACAATTGCCGTTTTAATCAGGGAAATTGGGAAACGGTGGGCGATACTCATATCATTGTATACTGTCGCCCTGGGTATCATTGTAGGCGCATTGTTAAAAATAGGGATGACATAACACGTAGTATATTATGTACAGCTACCAGTTCGGTATTCCTGCACTCGACGATCAACTCGGCGGATTGACATCGGGTGCAAACGTACTCATACTGGCACCTCCGTTATCAGGTGCTGAGCGGATTGCATATAATCTCTCGTTTCCTTCTGAAAGCGAATACTCGGTTCTTCTCTCGACAGATGAACGGGCATCCGAGATCCTGAATTTTTTTAAGCTGAATGGAACAGAGAGGAGATCTTTAGCGATCATTGATGCCATCACAAAAAGCGATCTGCCGAATGTACCTGATACCGACCGGATGAAGTTCATTGCAAGCCCGGTTGACTTAACCGGCATCAGCATCAAGATGAGCAAGATGTTTGCAGGTATCATCGATGAGAGCCTGAAGAATCCAAAACCCGGCATTTTTCCGCCGCCGATTCGGTTCTGCGTTAACTCGCTCTCAACATTCCTGATGTACCGGAAACTTGAGGTGATGTATCAGTTTGTACACGTCATCTCTGCCAAGATCAAGAAGAACGAGTGGATCGGGCTTTATACCTTAAACAATGAGTCATTTGATGCCCGTACCGTCTCGGTGATCAAACAGCTGATGAACGGGGTGGTTGAGGTGAGAGAGGGGGCAGAAAGCTTTGAACTGAGGGTTGTTGGCCTTGGAGGACGGATGACTCCGTGGCTTCCGTATTCATTTGATCCGAATGGGAAACTGGTGGTGGAAGGATGATATATACTGGAATTGATGCGCTGGATGGATTGCTTGAAGGAGGGATTCCCGATGGGAGCAGGGTTCTCTTCTCGATCGAGCCTGAGGCAGACGGACAACATTTCCTGATTTCGATGCTCCATACTGCTGTCGTTTCAGGGAAGAAAGTATTAGTTATTGCGCCGTTTACCAGCAAAGATGCCTACTTGAATGATGTTGCCACACAGAGCCATTATCATCTGGACTGTTATGATGAACTGATCAGTTTCCTTGACCAGTCTGATGTCGAAGCAATCACGAGAGAAAATCCTGACCAGAGTAGATGCAGGGCAGCATGGCGTGATTTAATCCGTACAATTGTCAAAGAGGCAGAGATCGACGTTATCGTCGTCTATCTTGATCTCCTCTCCGATTACTTTGAATTTGCCGGCGCAGTCTCCCTCTTTGATGATCTTGGATCAGAGAAACCGGTCACGATCGCCTTTGAGTATTTCAACCTTTGTGGTGAGGAGATGCTTACTTCAATCCTCAGTGAAACTCCCTTCGATCTCGTTATAACTCTTCAGTCTGGAGCGGGAGTTGTCTCTTTCTTCAACTACTTCACCCTCCATACCGTATCCTGGCTTCCACTCCCTGCGCGTTCACTCCCCTATATCGTCACCGAAGGTCATATTGTCCCCTATATCCCGAAGATCGTCGTAACAGGCCCCTCAAACAGCGGTAAGACGACTTTTGTCAAGAATATCTCAGAGAGCGGCATGTCGGTCGATCGCCTCGGGGTACTTGGCACACCAACAACTGTTGCTCTTGATATCGGCCATATGGCAAGCAAAGGTTTTGATATCAATATCTACGGCACTCCCGGCCAGGAACGCTTTGACCCGATTGTTCCCCAGCTGGCACGAAATGCGATGGGGGTAATTCTAATGGTGGATGTCTCCAGGCCCGACCTGTTGCCAAGAGCATTACAGCTGAAGAAGATTGTGGAGGGGAATTCTGTTGTTCCGGTCATTGTTGTTGCCAATAAAGCAGATCTTCCCTACTCTCTCACCAAAGAGGAGATTCGTACTGCCCTTCATGTCAGGCCCGATACCCCGGTCTACTACATATCGGCAACCGATCGCAGGCAATGCCGTGATATCATCGATTCAATGGTCGATCAGATCACACGGTTTGAATATTGAGGATACCCATGCTGACATTTATCGGGCTTGGACTCTATGACGAGCATGATATCTCCTTAAAAGGACTCTCGGTTATCCGGGACGCAGATGCGGTCTTTCTGGAGACCTATACCTCCCGGCTGATGGGTGCGGATATCCCGGCTCTTGAGGCGCTCTACCAGCAACCCATCCGCCTCCTCTCACGGGAGGATGTTGAACAGCACCCGGATCCGATCCTGGATGCAGCAGAATCGGGATCCGCCGTCTTTCTGACAGCCGGGGATACCATGGTCTCAACCACCCATGCCGATCTCAGGATCCGTGCAGCTGAGCGGGGTATCCGGACTGCAATCATCCATGCTGCCTCGATTGCAAGTGCGATCTGCGGTCTCTCCGGCCTTCAGAACTACCGGTTTGGCAAGTCCTGTTCGCTCCCGTACCCGGAAGCACGATGGATGCCCACCACACCTGTCGAGGTAATTGCAGCAAACCGCTCCCAGAACCTCCATACGATCGTATATCTGGATATTCAGAATGATCGGTATATGCGGATACCTGAAGCAATTGTGATCATCGGGGAGATCTGTTCAAAACTGCATATCACTATCCCTCTCTTTGTCGGCATTGCACGGGCAGGATCGAATGATCCGGTGGTGATCGCAGGAACCGGGGATCAACTGAAGAGCATGGATTTCGGGCCGCCCCTTCATATCCTGATCGTCCCTGCGGATCTTCATATGATGGAACGCGAGTACCTGGAATTGTTTGCCGGCTTTCCCCCTGAAGCGGATTGAATCAAATGCATGTTCTGCTTGCCGAACTCTGCCGGTCTTTCACCGAAGCGCTTGAAGATACACATCCAATGATCAGCCCCGCCTCTCCCTATCTCCGGATTGCGGATGAGATCCTTGAGATGGCGTTTGCCTACCTTGAGGATGGTGTTGTCTTTTACACACGAGGTGATCCTGTCAATGCCCTTGCCGCCTGGTGTTATGGATATGGGTGGCTTGATGCCGGTGCAATCCTTGGGATACTGATCGTTCCATCACCATTCAGAGAGATCTCAGATCTTCATGGTTCGATCCCCCTACACTGTACTGAACACCTTGAAGAGAAGACAACACGATACGAGCGGATGTTACATGAAGCCTGCATCTCAATTGATGATGCACCCGATGAATCAAGCCCAATCTATCCGCTCTGTCGAATAATCCGGGATTGTTTCGAAGACTGGAAGGTAAAGGGTGAGGCATACCATACCCGGCAGGATCTCGCTTCAGCACTTGCTGCATACAGCTATGCCTATGGATGGCTTGACTGTGGTGTCAGGGCAGGTCTCTTCCGGATTACCGGAGATCGCCATCTCTTCACGGCATAACTTCCAGAAGACGTTTTAACAATGCCGGATAATTGTTCATGAAAGAATTTTTGTTGTACTGGTGCTGTAATGAATCGAGAACATAAGAAATGGATCTGGATCTCAATCGGGATCAGCACCCTCTTTCTGATAGGGCTCCTGTACTTCACTTTTGACGAGTCCACAATCATCGCCCTCAAAAATCTTAGCCCGTTTATTATCCTCCTTGCCCTCACCGTTCATGTTCTTGCCCTCATCGTCTGGGCTCTCCGGATCAAGGTGATGGCATATTCGCTTGGGTACCATGTCGGCCTGTTTCATTGCATCAATCTCGTCTTTGCCAATCTCTTTCTTGCCGCAATCACTCCGTCCCAGGCAGGTGGCGAGCCGGTGAGGGTGCATGAACTCTATCGGGCGAATGTCAAGCTCGGGGATGCAACTGCCATTGTGATCATGGAGAGGGTACTTGATGGCATCATATTCGGGCTTGGCGGAGCAGTCACCCTCTTTCTCCTTGGCACTGCCTGGAAAGATGTGAACCTCCCCCCACTCGTCAATACCGTCATTTATATTACCTGGGCTGCTGTGACGATCGGTGTTGTTCTCTTTGCCCTCTCTGTCAGAAATCCCCTCATTTTGAAACGCCTGATGAGAACAGTCTCCGGTTATGTGACAAAGAAGTGGGAGATGGCCAGAGTCGAGCGTCTCATGGAAAAAGTCGATCGTGAGGTGGATAACTTCCATTTCAGTCTCGGTAAATTTATCGGGATGGGAAAGTTTGGTCTTTTCCTTGGCCTGATCTTCACTGCCATCTTCTGGTTCCTTGAATTCATAATTGCATCGATCCTTTTGGTCGGACTCGGGCAGGGGCCATACTTCCTCGAATCAATTGTTTCACAGCTCATTATTGCAATCATCATGATGATCCCGCTCACACCGGGTGGTGCTGGTGTTGCCGAGATCTCGATCAGCTCGATCTATGGTCTCTTCATCAGCACATCGGTCATCGGTGTCTTTGTCCTGCTCTGGCGGACGATCCTGTATTACTTTAATATCGGAATTGGGCTTATATCCGGGCTTATTATCGTCCGGCGGGAGGTTGAATCCGAGAGGGATAACCAACAACTTGATAAACCCTTGTAACATTGAGACGGTCATGGAGCAGATCAGTTGTGAGGTGGCCGGGGTCTATCTGGCAATACATGATCTGGGTGTTGCCCCGGTTGTTCTTCTCAAAACCGTGGATGAACGCTATATTCCAATCTTTATCGGTTTCTTCGAGGCCCTATCTATTCATTCTGCTCTCAATGGTCCGCCGCCCCCACGCCCATTGACGCATGATCTCTTCAGTGACACACTCACTGCACTTGGAGCAGGGCTGCGGGAGGTCAGGATCGATTCAATCGACGATGGGGTCTATTATGCCACCCTCTCTCTTGATACACAGATCGGTGATCTCTCAATCGACTGCCGGCCAAGCGATGGGATCGCCCTCGCTGTCCGAAAGAATGCTCCTGTCTTCATAGATGAGACAATTCTGTCAGAGTCAGCGGTGACCCGGGATCAGCTCCCCGAACTCAGGGAATTTTCTGAGTATCGGGTGTAAAAAAAGGTTAATCGTGGAGATTCATCCCTGCTCTCCGCAGAGAAAGTTCCTCTTTTACAGAATCAAAATTGATATCTGCTGCTTTTAAGCTCACCATCAGGTGAAAGATGAGATCTGCAGCTTCAGAGGTGATACGGCCCGGATCTCCCCCTTTCACGGCAAGAATATATTCGATCGCCTCCTCACCTACTTTTTCAAGGGATTTGTCGATTCCTTTCTGATGGTAGAGGAGGGATCTCACATAGGATTTCTTCCCACTGGTGTCAGTTGCCCGCTCTTCAATCACTTCCCAGAGAGTCCCGAAGATATCAGGCTCCATGTTCCTCCTCCACGATAATATCCCCGCTCTCCGGGCCAAAGAAACGGCGTATGATCATGCGTGCCTTCTCGATGGTGCACCCACCTTTTCCGATGGCAATCCCCACCTCATTCTTGTTCCTGACCGTCACCCGGATTCCACCCGTCTCCCCTTCGGGAAAAAAGACATGCAACACCTCGGCAGGTTTGAAGATGTTCCTGATGAACTGATCCCGATCCTCTGCATACTCGACCATCTCAATCCGCTTGCCGAGCACCTTCTGCATTCTTTTAATATTGTCACCACTCTTCCCAATGGCAATACCCATGTCGCCCGGTGTTATGATATAGATCAGGCGGTCAAAGCGGTCATCGATGATACAGTCAATTGCGGTTGATTTGGTGAGGATACGGAGCTCTTCAATATACCTGCGTTCCTTAAAACTTATCGTTCGCTCCATTGTACTATCCCGAGATTATATTCTTCATTCTCTGCAGGAGAACTATTGTCAATATTCCTCATTAAGCATTTGTATTCTCGCGTACTCAAGTGGCAGTGCTGAAAAAAAGAGATAAGAGGGGTTGGATAGAGGTTCTTTAGCAGATGTAGGTGATGGAGACCGTCGCGGTGACGGTTACTTCTCCGGCTTCAATCGGGGTTGCCGCCTTCTCCATGCCTGCTGCCATCATCATTGAGTCATACCTTGGCGATGGAGGATAGTACCCCCCGCCTATTGAGACTTCTTTCACATCACGGACAGAGAGGCCAAGGGAGGCAGCGACCACATCAGCGTCTCCACGGGATTGAGTTACTGCTTCTTTGAGCGCTTCTGCCCGCAGGCTTTCCTGTTTCTCCTCACTGAGGGTGAAGGAGATATAATTGACGTTGTTTGCGCCGCTCTCAATGGCGATGTCGATGATATCGCCTGCTTTTGTTGTGTCTTTGAGGGTGATCATCAGAGTGTTCGTAACCCGATAGACCTGTGCCTTTCTGTCCCCCGGCAAGATCCTTTCTTCGTCTTTTGTCACCTGATAGATCGAGTATCCGGTGGTCTTTATATCATCTGAGGTAAGTCCGGCATTCTTCAGGGCATTCATGACAGTGTTCATCTTCACAGCGTTCTCCTGCTGTGCTACCTTTACATCGGCGTGCTCTGTCATGACCGCAACAGAGATCTCGACACGATCCGGGGTGGTGGTAATAGTACCTGTTCCCTGGGTGTGGATCACCCGTTCATTCGATGTGGTTGCCGCAGATACCGGCAGAACAATCAGGCTGAACACAAGAATCAGTGCCAGCAGTGGTGTGAGTATGTGTTTGCGCATAGCAATCATACTATCAAGGGAGTGTATATATCTTATAGTTTCTCTTAACTGCGAAGATATTTGCAGTCTATTTTTGAAAATAAGGTTATTTTAGGCTCTATTCTGCTGACTTCAGATGACCTGCACCTTTCATCAGGCATACCGACAATTGAGTACACACGGATACGAGCATGCTGGATATCATCTCCATTTTTGTCATAGGTCTTGTCATCGGCCTCACCGGGGCGCTTGCGCCGGGCCCCACCCTGATTGCAACCATCAACGCCTCGGTCAGATCAGGATGGCGTGCCGGTCCACTCGTCAGCATCGGCCATATGGCTGCTGAGATCGGGATCATCCTGCTGATCGTCGCCGGGCTCGGCACCCTGATCGGATCGGCGACCTGGGCGATCGGACTGGTCGGGGGATTTGCTCTTGTGCTCTTTGGTATCCTGACCCTCTCCTCGGTCCGTGGGGCTCTTCTTCCGAAAGGCGATGATTCCATCGATGCAAAAAGGCCGGTTGCAGCAGGCCTTCTCACAAGTGTCGCAAACCCGTACTTCTGGATCTGGTGGTTTACTGTGGGCGCGGCTCTTCTCTGGAGTTTTCTTGAAGGGGGTCTTCTGGCAGGAGGTATCTTCATGGCCGGGCACTGGGCAGCAGATTTCGGGTGGCTCACCCTGGTGTCCGCGAGCCTCCACCGTGGCAGGTTCTTCCTCTCTGATCAGGGATACAGGCTTGTTCTCGGGGCATGCGGTATCTTCCTGATCGCATTTGGGTGCTGGTTTGTGTATGGTTCGATCTAAAAAAGGGGTGGCAGAGTCCTGCCACAGGCAGCTGTGCTTTCCGGTTACGATTCAGTCTTTACTGTGGTGTTGCCAGTAGAGCTCCCATTCATCGATCTCGGTTCCATCCGGGAGAATGGCGACGCCATACTCCCCATCAGGGCCGGATCTGATCTCATATGGATACCCAAGCTCTTTCACAAAGACGGCGGCCGGATTGGCAATACCTGCCAGGGGGGCTTCATACTCGCTGATCGAGAGGATTGTCACCGGCTGCCCCCACTGCTGGATCGTCATGACATCCTCAGGAGTTGCGGTGAAGGTGATGGTCATCCCGTCTGTTTTGAACTCCTCTGCCAGGTTCAGGGGGAGGTATCGTGTACCTGCGCCGGTGATGATTCCATAGAATCCACCTTCAAGATCGATGTAGGTGATAACCCCGGTACCGGAGATCGTGGGTTCGTGATCAACCATGATCCCGGTGATCCGGATTGGGGTTCCCCACATCTGCATGGTGCTGGCATCCTCTGTCACGCCGGTGAATGTCACTTCTGTCCCATTGACTTTCAGCTCTTCAGCCAGGTTCAGGGGCAGATACTGTTCGCCTCCATCGGTGACGATTCCATAGAACCCTCCTTCAAGGTCTATGTAGTGAATAGTCCCTGTTGCAGAAACTTCCATTCCTGCCGGAGGCTCCTCAGTGACACATCCGGCTGCTATCAGGAAGCAGGCGGCGGCTGCCATGAGGGCTACTATGATCAGTTTTGCTTTCATTGGTATCAATCAGATACTGGGCAGTATAATAATAAATATATTCCTTTAACTGCGGGTATTTCTGCAGTTATCTCTTCGAAAAACCCCTGCTCAGCCCATATTTCCGTGCAATTTCAATTGCCTCATCGAACTCCTCCTGTGTGATCGTCCGCCCGAGCTCATCGTACCCGGAATCCTTCTCCCGCACCTTCCAGGCAGGTCGGTACTGCGACATGATATTTACGTAGCTTGAAGGCGATAGTTCGTCTGCAATGAACCGCATCACCTCTTCTGTTCCGGCAAGGCCGCCCGGGAGCACCAGGTGCCGGATAATCATGCCCCGTTCTGCGATCCCATTCTGCGTGACCAGATCCCCGACCTGCCGGTGCATCTCACACAGCGCCTCCTGCATCCGGTCTACATAGTCAGGAGCACCTGAGAGAGCCTGTGCGATCCCGTTGCTCCCATACTTCGCATCCGGCATGTAGATATCAATGACTCCATTGAGGAGACGGAGTGTCCCGACCGCGTCATAGCCGCCGGTATTATAGACGATCGGGATGTGAAGTCCTCGTCCTGCTGCGATATCCAGGGCCCTGAGGATCCCCGGCACCTGGTGGGAAGGCGAGACCAGGTTGATATTGTGGCACCCACTCTCCTGGAGCCGGAGCATGATCTCCGCCATTTCCTCTGCCTGAACCTGAAAACCTCTCCCACACTGGCTGATTTCATAGTTCTGGCAGAAGATGCACTCGAGATTGCAGTTGGTGAAGAAGATCGTCCCTGATCCCTGTCTTCCGACAAGCGGCGGCTCTTCGCCGAAATGGGGTGAATAGCTTGAGATGATCAGGTCACTTCCTGTCCTGCAGAACCCGGTCTCTCCCGCCGTTCTGTCGACATGGCATCTTCGTGGGCAGAGGGTGCAGTCACCCAGAAGTTCATATGCGGCATCAGCCCGCTCCCGCACTATGCCCTCAGCATGGAGGTTGGGGTATCGCTCTTTCATCTGTTCATTGGTGGTTCTTGTTGTATGCATATCCTTTGCAGTGCCGTATTGCTGAAGAGAACCATAATACTATCATGCATCAGGCACGATGCATTGCAGGTTGCCGGAGGATCATGCATGGATAATTGTATACACACCCTCATACGGAAGAGCAGGAGTACCCGGCGGTTTCAGGAAGACCGTCCCCTGCAGGAATCACAGATCATTGATTTGATCGATATTGCCCGGCTCTGCCCTTCTGCCCGGAACCGCCAGCCACTGAAATATATCATCTCAGTTGACCCGGAGGAGACACACGAGATCAGATCCGCCCTTCTCTGGGCCCTTGATCTCCCGGACTGGGATGGACCATCTGTTGGGGAGCGGCCAACGGCCTACATTACGATCATGGCTCCCCGGAATTGCAGTCCCGATCCGGCAATTGACCTTGGGATCGCCGCCCAGACGATCCTTTTAGCCGCTGCCGAGCAGGGGATCGCCGGCTGTATGTTCGGCTCCATCAAACGTGAGGAGATGAAACGGATCCTGCCGGTTCCAAAAGGGTATGAGATCCTGCTTGTGATCGCACTTGGTTATCCTGCGGAGGAGATCCGGCTTGAGCCACTCGGAGAAGATGGAGATACCCGGTACTGGCGGACACCGGATGGTGTCCACCATGTGCCAAAACGCTCCCTCGAAGACTGCCTTGTCAGGAGGTAATCCTTTCCCTTTTCATAAGAGAGAGGGGAGATATATTCAGATCTCCTTATTCTTGCTGCTCTTTGAGATCAGCACTCTCCCCGGTTTTTGCCTCTGCAATCTCCTCGAATATGGTATCCACTCCAACCAGCGTATTGACCCACCTGGTCTCCTCGCCTGACTGGAGTATGATCAGAATAAGCAGGGTGAATGGCACGGCAAAGACCAGCCCGACGACACCCAGTGTCCAGCTCCAGAAGATAAGCGAGAGGATGACAACGAGTGCGGGCATCTCAAACCGTTTTGATGCGAGATGTGCATACACGGGATTCTCAACGACGACATTCAGGATGATGACAACAACGACCACCGCAACCGCACCCCAGATCCCAAACTGGAGCCAGGCAAAGAAGATCGCGGGTATCGCTGCGATGATCAGCCCGATATAGGGGATATAGCCAAGTATAACTGTCAGGATCCCCCATAGGATGGCAGAGTGCACCCCCATCACATACAGGATGCCACCGAAGAGGAATCCATGGACGATATTCGTCTCTGTCCTGACGACGACGAAATCCACCATGAACCTGCTCATCCTGGCAAACTGGCTGAGTGACTTGTTCTCCACGCTACCGTAAATCTTTCGGATCCGCTCTGGAATCTTTGGTGCTTCAAGGAGGGCGAAGAAGGTCGTGATCGCAATGAAGAAGATATATAATAATGCCTCCCCAAGACCGAGCATCGACTGGGAGATGATCACAGCAGTTGACTGGAGATCTATTGTCGGATGGGTGACTGATGTCCGTTCGATCCCAAGTCTGTCAAAGAGCATGAAGATATCAGCGAGACGTTCCTGCAACTCTGTCTGGAAGAACGGGAGATCAGCGATAAGCTGGCCGATCGAGGCGAGAATAAGAAGAATCAATGCGATGATAATCAGGAGTGCTCCGCCTGTGATGATAGAGACTGCGGCAATGTCGGGGAGCCCTTTCTCCTTCAACCATCGGACACAGGGGTAGATGAGCATGGTGAGGACGAGCGAGAGGAGGAGGATATTGATGATATATGAGGTGATCTGAATTCCGATAACGATCACGATGAGGAGTGCCAGAAAGACAAGCGTCCGATAGGTGACAGGGATTGTCCGTGTGTCAATCATTGCTCACTTCCTTTCTCTTCAAAAAGATCATGCAGCCGGAACCTGTGGGGCCCCAGTCTACCATCAAAGTTTGATGCACCGATAGCCAGGATGCCACCATGTGCAGTTGCCGCCTCTATCCCGGTTCTCATTGCCATCCGGATCGCATCATCTCCGATCCCGTTGATCACCACTTCATAGATTACATTCACGCCATCGGGCACCTGAGATCCCTCCACCTTTCCTTTCAATGTCGGGCAGAGGAGATGATTTGTGCTGGCGGGCATGGGGAAACGGTAATTTTTGCATCCGACTTTTGATCCGCTCCCGACAATCCCCCCGGCAAAACTCATGATTACATCTTGTATCGGCTCTATTGCTTTTACTCCCGCCTGTGCAGCAGCAAGCGTACTCTGGCGGTTATCTCCCATCACAAGGAAGTTCCCTCCTGCAATCCCTTTCACGGTCCCATACCGTTCCTCTCCGATATATTCCCCTTCCATGACAGGAATGCGCCAGCACTGCCTGGTGCCGACCATGCACCGCTCCTCATACCCGTCTCCAAAGTAATGCATCCGGGTATAGAATCGATCAGGTGCATCGGGGAGTCCGTCATAGGTGGATGCTGTTGGCGCAGGAAGGATGCACTGGGATATTCGATCCGATACATTTGATCGCATCTGTTTCTTCTCGGCTGAGATCAGGATCGAGACACCGGGTCTTCCGTCCGGGGTATCGTCACAGATACCCTCTATCCCGGCTTCACAGGGGCAGTAGATCTTTGAGGTGGCAAAGCCGGTTGCTTCTGCAGCTGCTGCATATGCCAGCTCACGGGTGTCTGCCGTGATGATTACGCGGGAGATCCAGACCGGGAACGCCTCGGCAAAGGTATCGATTATGGTGATACCGTTTCGTTCCATCCGAAATCACTCTCTCTTGAAGATGACTCCGTCTTCAGTGATGATCGCATCCATTGGAATATCGTGCGGATCAAGTGGGAGTGCTTCCATCTCCTGGCACGCAAAGGCGATACCGATCTTTCTCATAGAAGGGTACTTCTCAAGGAAGCGGTCATAATAGCCTGCACCATAGCCGATACGCCCGCCCCGGTGGTCGAACCCGAGCATCGGGAGGATGATTGTATCGATATCAGCACCGTCTGCCGGGATCTCATTTCCGATCGGTTCAGGTACTCCGAAGGTGCTTGGGATTAAAACGCTCGTATCCTCAATATATGATAAACGAAGGCTGTAATCCTCCTTCTGGATGATCGGGACGACAACCGGATTCTTGTATGCAAGGAGCATCGCGATGAGTGGAACCGTGTTCACCTCCATCTCCTTTGAGGTGTAGACCATCACCGTCTCATTTGGCTGGATCATCTTCATCAGATGAGCACAGATCCGTCTGCTCCTCTCAAACCTCTCTTCCGGTGTCTGCATCTCCTTTCTGTGCCTGAGTATATTTCGAATCGTCTCCTTATCCTGACCCATTGGTATCATCACCCAATGGCAGTAGTAGAGCAGGATGGTATATAAGACTCATCCCTCTATCTGTGCCTCATCTCTCTTCTGCTTCCCGAGGATGTATGCAATAATCATCCCGATTGCAAATGCAGGGGTAATACCGCCGATGAGAGCGATGATTCCCATTGTGATCGTGACGGGATAGGAGTCAGTCTTCATACCATGTTTTCCAAGTTCAAGGGCAACGAAGATGAGAAGGCCACCGAAGATACCGTAGGGGATCAGGGTGAGCACTTCAGGTGGTGCAAAGGCGATTGCAAAACCGATGATGATGAGTCCGGCGATGATGTTTGCACCACCGGTTCGAGCACCGAACCGGTACATGGCAGCGAGTCCACCAGCCCCGTGGCACATCGGGAACCCCCCAAAGGGGGCAGTGGTGAGGTTCATGATCCCAATCGTCTTTGCCAGCCGATCAGGTTTGATCTCGTGCCTGAAGAGGTCAAGGGTGAGGAGCGATGTGGCAAGGATCGCGTTACCTATGGTGAGCGGGATCTGCGGGATCACCAGATGCAGAGCTGAGAAGAGCCAGTCTCCTGATGCAGGTATGATCAGCTCAGGAAATGGAATCAGCCGAAACGGGGGCAGTCCGGTCATGATGATACCTGCGCCAAGGCCGATTCCGATCACGATAAGTGAGGAGATATCCGGAATCTGCCTTGTATGTGCAGCAATAAAGAACCCTCCTATGATCAGAATGGCAACTCCCGCAAAGAATGGATCCGGTACAATATAGCCAAAGGATGTCCTGAGAAGAATAAGTGCCAGGCCGACCTGGATTCCCCGGATCACACTCACCGGGATCACTCTCTGAAGTGTCTCCATCCCCTTCAAATAGCCAAGGATGATAAGAAACAGCCCGATGATGATCCCGGAAGCAGCAATCTCGCCTGCTGTTAATCCTTCAGCGATGGCAATAGCACCGATCGCTTTCATCGGCTCGATAGGGACAGGGAGCCTGTAATAGAGCCCTGCGATGATGAACCAGAGCCCGACACCGAGGAATGCATAGCTGACATTGACTCCGGCGGCAATCCCTGCCCCGAGTATGATCGGAAAGATCGTCCCGAAGTCGCCGACCGATCCTGCAAGCTCCCTGAGTGAGAAACGGATGCCTGTCATCTGGTTCTCTTCAGGAGCCGGTTCCATATCCATCCGCATCACTCTTCTGGTAAGAGGGATAGGAACTGTTTATTGATAAAGAACATGGATAGTATCAGAATGCTGCGGTGGAGATTACTTCCGCTACCTGGGCGGCTCTCTCAGAAGATCAATCATTGTTTTTGGGAATTTCTCTGAAAAAATATCTACATAACGGCGATCGATTATGGAAACGATTGCATCTGTTCCCTTTCTTGTGGTGGATATGCCCACCCGCTCGGCTCTCCTGATAAGCCCGTCCTTCTCCATCGCGGCAAATTGCGGCAGGACATAATAGTGGGGTATACCAAGGTGCTCGGCAAGCCGACGTGTTCTGGGGAGTGATATGGAAACCTCCTCCCCGGTAACACTGATGGTGATGCGGCCTTCTTCCAGGATGAGCCGGATGGCCGCATCAAGCATTTCGTGGTGTTCGTATGCGTTCATTTAATGCTCTCACTATTCTGCTCTCTTTGTAAGAGCGGTTCAGTTCAGATGCCAGAGACAGTGCCTGTTTGATGCTTAATTTGATTTCTTCTTACCGTGCTGGTCTTCAGGCATATCCTGGAGATACACGATCTCAGCACCGGTATCGGTTGCAATCTGTTCAAGTTCGGTCTTCCGGAAGTGGGTTCCCTCAACCTTCAGCTGTCTCTTGTCATCTGCACCTGCGGTGACTGCAACAACCCTGAATCTGGGTTGTTTTACACCTGTGCCTACCTTCTGTCGTTCTCGTACATAGATCTTCATACCCTTCACCTCATTTCAGTTGGTATATCAGTTGATATACATGCATTGTATAAATAGGTTTGCACAATATGCTCACTTTTCGGGGAATTTTGGATCTGTGTTCTATGAGGAGAGTGTTCATTATGTTTATTAAACTTATTAAATGTATTTAATCAACAATACATTATTCATATTTGTCAGCGAATGAATATGCTGGTACAGATGAAAGAGGAGAAGGGTTCGTGACCGTTTATCTTGGCATTGATGATACGGATACGCAGGAATCACGGGGAACCGGAAGGCTTGCCCGTTCTATCGCAGATGAACTGTCTTCAGAGTATACGATACTCGGTGTCACACGGCACCAGCTTTTTGTCCATGATGAGATTCCCTATACATCCCATAACAGTGCTGCTGTTATTCATATCGATTGCAATGGCAATGGATCTTTGCAAAAGATTTACCAGAGAGCCCGCGAGATGATGCTCTCTGACTTCATCGTTGGTAGTGATCCAGGTATCTGCATCGCAACATCAGATACAGTAACTCCCCCGGTTGTTGCATTCGGATGGAGTGCGAAAAACACCGTTCTCACGCAGGAAGATGCACGTCATCATGCAAAGAACTGTGGAATCACCCTTGAAGGGCTTGGAGGGACTAACGGCGGTATCATCGGTGCGCTTGCCGGGGTTGGCTTAGCGGCTTCGGGGGAGGATGGCAGATTTGTACAGAGGGGACGTTCCCGGATGATGACCGGAAGCCGGAGTATTGAAGAGCTCCTTGCTTCTGGGATCGATCAGATCATGACCCGGGATCGCGAGCCGGTTCCTGACGGGCTCGTGGAGATACGGAAGTTCCCAAAACCGGCTCTCGTGAATGGAAAAGCAGTCCTGTACGTCACAGGAACAGATGGGCACTATCAGGATCTCGTGGTTGGATAACACCCTTCCGGGATCGATCTGCCTATCACAGCAGTCAGAATAAATAAAGGCTGACTCCGGATGAATGATCTAGAATAAGGATAACGTAGAGTTACACAATGGTTTGATTATTATGCACAGAAGAAGGGAGATTGAATCCAAACTCAGAGGCGAGACGCTTGGACGTCGTGGCCTTCTGAAACGGTATGAAGGTACAGATCAGCTCAGGATCGCTCCGGATCTGAATGTTGTTAAGATCGGGGGGCATGGGATCGTTGATTACGGGGCTCCTGTATTAAAGCCGCTTGCAGAAGAGATCGGGGCGCTCTCACGGAAACACCAGATGATGGTTGTGACCGGCGGTGGTGTCCGTGTCCGTCATATCATGGATATCGGCCTGGATCTCGGTATGCCAACCGGCGTGCTTGCGGAACTCTCTGGTAAGGTGAGTGAGCAGAATGCGATCATGATGTCTGTTCTCCTTTCTGAGTATGGTGGAACCCGCATTCACTCTGCAGATCTCCTTGAGCTACCGATGCTCCTCCGGATGGGCATTCTTCCGGTGACACATGGCACTCCCCCTTATGGTCTCTACGAATCACCCTCAGAAATTGGCATGATCCCGGCTCACCGGACAGATACCGGTGCCTTTCTTATGGCTGAGGTGCTCGGGGCGAAGTCCTGTATTCTTGTCAAGAATGTTGACGGCCTCTTTACGGAGAATCCATTTGATAACCCGGATGCCGAATTGATCGAAGAGATCACAGCCGCCGAACTCCTGGATCTGGGGATGGAGGATCTGGTACTTGAGGATAAGGTGGTTGAGATGCTGCTGGATGCAAAATGTGTCCGTAAGGTTCATATCATCAATGGGCATGTTCCCGGCACACTGACACGCCTCCTGAATGGTGAGCGGGTTGGATCGATTATTAAAGCATGAATGTGGAATGTGATGGTTTATTGTGTTAATTAAATAAGATTAACTCTAATCTAAAAAATAACCGTTAAATAGTAAAAGATAGTAATAAACGCTGTTTGCTATGGAATGGAACAGAATTATTCTTGTAGCAGCCCTTCTGATCGTAGGGCTGCTTGTTGCAGGATGCGTCAGCGGGGATGCACCTGCCGTACCGGATGCAACACCAGCACCAACAGCTGCTCCAGCTCCCGAAGAGCTTCGGATCGCGACCACAACCAGCCTGTATGACACAGGATTGCTTGATCACCTGACGCCCGCGTTTGAGGAACAGTATAATGCCAAACTCCTGATCGTCTCTGCCGGTACCGGGAAGGCTCTCGAGTACGGCCAGCGGGGCGATGTCGATGTGATGATGGTTCATGACCGTGCCCGTGAAGATACCTTCATGGCTGAGGGTGACGGAGTCGAGCGGCGTGTGATTGCGTACAACTACTTTGTGATCGTCGGTCCCGAGTCTGACCCTGCAGGCATACGTGGAACCGAACCCGAGGAAGCATTCCAGACCCTTATGACTGAGGGCAAAGCCGGAACTCCGGGTGTTGTCTTTGTCTCGCGTGGCGATTCTTCCGGAACACATGCAAAAGAGAAAGCCATCTGGAAGTCAGCTGGGTATGATTATGCAACCGATGTCCAGAACTCAGGCGACTGGTACGTTGAAGCAGGAACCGGGATGGGTGCGACACTGGTGATGGCAAATGAGAAAGAAGCATACACCCTCTCGGATCTTGGGACATTCCTTGCATACAAGGGAGATCTTCAGCTTGTGCCGGTCGTTGATTCCGGTGATATCCTCCTGAATATCTACTCAACGATGCTGATCAATCCGGAGAAGCATGCAGGTATCGATACCGAACTTGGGAAAGCCTGGATCAATTACTTAATCTCCGATGATGTGCAGCAGGAGATTGCCACCTTCGGTGTCGCAGAGTATGGTGAACCCCTCTTCTTCCCAGCTTCCGGCAAATGGGATCTGATGGGAGTTCCCGAGGCAGAAGTTACAGCTCCTGTTGTCTGATCGAAAACCAACTCTTTTTTTTTAATATCTTTGACAAACTGTCCATGAGAGTATGCCATGAATGAAATAATTACTGGCTTCACCACCGCAATCGAGTTGATCATAAGCCTGGATCCGGAGGTCATCGAGACAGCTATCCGGAGCATTGCCATCTCGCTCACCGCGACATTCTTTGCCACCCTGCTTGCGATTCCGATCGGATCCATCATTACTTTTTCAGAATTCCGGGGGAAGAAGGCACTCATTAATCTGGTTCAGACACTCTATGCCCTTCCGACGGTACTTGTCGGGCTCTTTGTCTTCCTCCTGATCTCGCGAGCAGGGCCGTTTGGGTTTATGCGGCTCCTCTTCACTCCTGAAGGGATGGTGATCGCACAGATGATCCTGATCCTCCCGATCCTGATTGGCCTGACGATCTCTGCCCTGAAAGCTGTGGATTCGACGATCCTGGACACCCTCCGGTCTCTTGGTGCAACCCGGTTCCAGTTCATGAACAGTGTCGTCCGCGAGGCACGGTATGCGATCATGGCAGCGGTGGTGCTCGGATTTGGCCGTGCCATCTCTGAGGTAGGGGCGGCGATCATGATCGGCGGGAATATCCGGGGCCATACCCGTGTGCTGACGACTGCGATCTCGCTTGAGACCTCGATGGGGAACATCGCGATGTCAATTGCACTTGGGATCATCCTCCTCGGAATAGCTCTTGTGATCAACCTCATGTTAGCTTATGTTCAGAACCGGTGATCCTGATGCTCGAACTGCGTGATATAACCAAAAGATTCGGGGACACCGAAGTGCTCAGGGGAGTCTCTGCGGAGATTCAGAAGGGTGAGATCTTTACGATCATCGGGCCATCAGGTGCCGGAAAATCGACACTGCTCAGGATCATCGATTTTCTGGATACACCAACTTCCGGGTCGGTCATCTTCAGTGGGAGAGATATTACCTCCGAGGGATCGATTGAGGTTCGTCGCAGGATGGGTATGGTCTTCCAGAAATCCGCGACCTTCAACACAACCGTGTACGAGAATGTTGCCATCGGCCTCAGGTTCAGGGGGATGCCGGAGACGGATGTCAGGAAAAAGATTACAGAAGCGCTTGAAATTGTCGGGCTCACCGGTTTTGAGGAGAGGAAGGCAAAGACGCTCTCAGGTGGGGAGATGCAGCGGGTGGCTCTTGCCCGGGTACTGGTCACGAATCCGGATCTTCTCCTCCTTGATGAACCCACAGCAAACCTCGATCCGGTCTCAGTGGAGATGATAGAGGATCTGATCAAGAAGATCAACCGGGATTTTGGGATCACCATTCTGATGTCTACTCATGATATGGTGCAGGGCCAGCGGCTTGCCCATCGGATAGGGGTGATGATGAATGGCAGGTTTGCCCAGGTGGGAACGCCCCGCGAGATCTTTTCAGCTCCCCATGACCGCTACGTTGCCCGTTTTGTCGGAATTGAGAATATTATCGAAGGTACCATTACTGCAAAAGACGGCGGCCTTGCCACTATCGGGGCAGATGGCACGCTTCTGTATGCGATCTCCCCGCTCACAGAGAGAACGCATGTGCATCTCTTTCTCAGGCCTGAAGATATCGCCCTCAGTTGTACAGGCGAACATGCGACAAGTGTCAGGAACGTCCTCCCGGGAAAGGTGGTTGAGATCATCCCGATGGGGCCATTAAACCGCCTCATCCTTGACTGCGGGGTACAGCTCATCGCCGTTATTACCTGGAAGGCAACCGAGGAGCTTGGGATCAGTGTGGGTTCTGAGATCTGCGCATCTTTCAAGGCATCAGCGGTGCATGTGGTTGAGAGGTAGATATGCTTATGTTCTTACTCACACCTCTCTGATCCAGAACTGCATCCAACGGATTGCTCTATTGTTCGCCTTCAGCCACCCGTATCTCCCCATCTTCAATCGCCGTTATCGTGCAGAGGGCATGCACCGGTATTCCTGCCCGGATCCGTTCTCTTCCCTCTTCGTACACCTTCTCAACAAGCACCCCGACGCCAACAACCTCTGCTCCCGCCGAATCGGCAAGCCTGATCAGTGCGGAGGTGGTCTCCCCCCGTGCCAGCACATCATCGATGATCAGCAACCGGTCATAGCTCCCAATGCATTCCTTCAGGATGAAGAGATCCATCTTGCGCCCTTTCGTACGTGAATGCAGGCTTTCGTGGAAAAATGGCTCCTGCATCGTCTTCGGGAGTTCTTTTCGTGCTATTAATACCGGGATGCCAAGCTCCAGTCCCGCGGGAAGTGACGCAAGTATCCCGCTCACCTCGGCAGTTAATATCTTTGTCGGGGAGAGGTGCCTGAACTGCTCTGCCAGCTCCTCTCCGCATCGCTTCAGGAGGTTTGAATCGGCCAGATGGTGGATGAACCCCTGCATCCTGATCAGGCCGTCAGCACCAGCGGTTGCATCTGATCTGATCCTTTGGGCAAGCTCATTCTGGCTTCTTCTCTCTGTTGTCATCAGGATAACCTTTCCAGAGAGAGGCAGGTATAAATGTATAAGGGTATCGTTTTGGGCTCCAATATGCGTCCATCTGGTGCAGGGGGCACAGACGGAGTCGCCTGTCCATGGAATGGAGGGTGAATACATACCTTGTTAGGTCTGGTCACCAATCGAGGCCTATTGGCCCTTATGTGAGGAGAGATGGCGCTTTGCGCCCATTTCTTGTTTATTGATCTCTCTTCCACTCTCTCGTTCTCTCTTTGTAACTGGTCAGCGATACCCGAAAGTCAAAGTAGTAAAATTAGGCTATAAATAGTAGTTTGTCATGTGATTCAAGGAGAAGTCAGGAGAGGGTGTTCTGACCTGTTACCCAAAAAGTATTGTTTTTGGTTTTGCTGTTTCGATAAGAGTCATAATTTCTTTAAGAAATACATGCAATACTCCTCCTGAGTCATATCCGCTTTCTCAATGAGTCTGCGCAACAGGCCTATACCAAGTTCCTTCCCGGCATGAACAGGGATTGAGAGATGAATCTGGCTACCAGCTTTCACCAGGATATGATGACTCCCTTCAATGTGATTCACAATCCATCCTGCTCTTTTGAAGGCTGCGATGTGTTTAATTGCGTTTGCTCGCGGAAGCTTAGGCATATTGTATTCCAGAGGAATCGAGATCGATACTCATATGAGAAGGAAGAGAACTGATTTGGATATTCTCAGATGCCATCTTTAATCTCGAGCTCAGGCAGCCAATGATTGCCTCATGAATATTTTCAATAGCTTCTTTGAGCGTTTCTCCTTCGCTCATACATCCTGGTAGGTCAGTACACTCCACGACATACCGCCCATCTTCGTCCTTTTCGACAATGAGAGAGAATTTCATAATGCTATCGCACATCATATTCTGTCAGGACATTCTATAAAGGTATGTGTATGTTCTGAGAGAGAATCTATGGACACAAGGGATTACGAACTCTCCGTCTCTCACAACAGCAACCGTTGCCCCAGGCACATTGTAGAAGGCGAGATTTGCAGGTATGATCTCATCAAGAAACGCCTCGCCCTCTTCCGGGTCAACCGACCCGGTTGGCTGCACAGAGAGCTGTTCTGCTGTAGCAACAGGCGGGGCTGCGATGAAGCAGATCAAAATGAGAAGGAGAAAGTACCCTCGACAATCCATGCAGACTCAAGGATTGAAGGTATAATAAGCCTTGTTGAGCTAATGGATGTTTATCTCTTCACACCAATGCCTTTGAAGAATGTATAGCAGAATGTTCCATCATGTTCGGTTGTTCTCTGTAGATCGGCTATCCCCTTATCCCAGTCAGTTATTGATATCTGTCCACGTGCGAGTGCTTCTTCACGGACTCCTTCACCATGGCAATGAAGGTTTTCCTAAGAATTCAGGAAAAACCTGGGGATCAGAATTTTGGAGAAGAGTCTAAATTTTCAGGTGTTAGGATCTGTCGCCATTTTTATATTCTGGCTCACTACTTCTGTTCTCTGGAATTTTTCAGTCAGCCAGAATGCGATTCTTTCCATGCATTTGCTAACAAAACCGGCCTGAATCCTTTACTTTCAGGTACGAAAAAAAGATTATATAAGATTTGATTTCACCATATCAGCGAGCATTCTTCCAAGCTCGGTGAGGCGTATTGAGATATTGCGTCCTTTCTTTGCCTTTTTAATGAACCCGGCCTCCTCAAGCTTTGAGAGGTGGTGGGAGAGCCGGCTCCGCTCGCTCCGGAACTCCTTGCTATCTTTCTCGATATCAGGTGTGATCATGAAGATAAGGCTGTCCAAGGACTCGACGCCCTCTTCGATCAGGGTGATGATATGCCTCTGTTCCTCACCCGGATAATCCACCGGGATGACCGGGATCTCAATGACTTCCTCAATTCCGATCTCCTCACCCTGCTCGTCGTATTTTGGAATCGCTGTGATCATCTTCGATCCGGTCATGCAGGCGGCAATATATGCACCTACCGAGAGGGTATGGGTTGATCCTGATGTATTCAGGAAGACATCGTTTCCATTCATCTTCTCTTCAGTGATCATCGTAAAGAGCTGGTTTGCTGCCTTCAGAACAGATTGCTTATCTACCGCCCGGATGTCAATATCCCAGAGCATCTTCAGCTCAGTCTGAATCTGCTTTGCAATCTTTTTGATATTCTGTTCACTGGCTTGATTTTTATCTTCCCCGACGATAAGAAAGAGCTTTGAGAAAGGAATCTCACGAAGGGCACTGATCGACTCGATCAGGCGATCCTTCTGATTTCCCACAAAAACAATGTGTGTGGTAGGCATGTACGTATAGGTATCACGTTGAATCGTGTATATATCTTTCTATGGATCAAACTCATTTTAGAAGTCCCTACAGTAAAATTGACTCTCGTATTTTCACTCATCAATGCTTTTTCCAAACAATAGTTATTCATATCCTCTGAAAATACAGGAAGTTTGTAGAGCATTGACCATTCCATTTATGGATGGTTTCTTTCTTCCATAACCTGGGGCGACGAATCATGAGAATCCCCTGATCCAAATATTAATCCACATGAAAAAGATTAGTATATGGAATCTCCTCCCCCCTTCGGCATCAAAACAGGATCCCGGATGCCCTCAAATCCATTGACCACGGTAACAACCTTCGTCATTCTCACCTTCATCTTCTCTTCACTCTTCTGGTATCTGATCTCAGCGACACCTGCACTGGCAGACAATGCCTCCCGACTGTACCTCTACACGATCGCCGTGATGTGGTGCCCGACGCTTGCTGCCGTACTCACCCGGCTCTACTTTCAGCGAAACCTGAAGGGATTTGGACTGACTGTCAAAAAGCCGATCTGGCTCCTCGTTGCTGTAATCATTCCTGTTGGAGCAGGGCTCCTGATGTTTGGATCGGCCTGGCTATCCGGGATTGCACCATTCAGTCATGAGGGAGCAGCGATTCTCCTCTCAATCAGCTTCATCCCAACACTCATCATCGCAGTTGGATTCAACCTCTTTGCAGCAGCCGGTGAGGAGTTTGGGTGGCGGGGACTTCTGGTTCCGGAACTTGCCCGGTTCCAGAGCTTCACACCCCTCGCACTGATATCCGGCGGCATATGGACACTCTGGCACTTCCCGCTGATCATCTTTGGATCCTATCATGGGGCTGGATCTCTTGCCTTCTCCCTTGCCGTCTTCATCCCCTCGGTGATGGGTGCCGGACTCATCCTTGCCTGGCTCCGCCTTATATCGGGAAATGTCTGGGTTGCCGTACTCTTCCATGGTTTCTGGAACTATCTTATCCAGCAGTACTACCCGGCACTCACACAAACGACCGATGCCGGGGAGATGATGCTTGGGGAATTTGGCTGGTTTGCACCTGCCCTGTACGTGGTTCTGGCACTTATCTTCTGGCATTACAGAACTGCACTGCCAAAACTGCCCGCAGAAGGGCTGTGAGCATGAGCTGAGGCTCTGGGGGGTCTGCTCTCAGGACAGTATTTTTCCACAAAAGGAATGGTTCCTTTCTCAGTCCAAATCTCTCTCTTCCATTGAAGGATTCATACAAAATCCTCCTTTTGGAACCAGGATCTCAAACCTCGCCCCCTCTCCGGGCACCCCGGTCTCTGAAATGGTAATTCCGGTAATATCAAGGATCTCCCTGACAAGGAAGAGGCCAAAACCTGTATGTCTTCCAAACCCACTCTCAAAGATCTTCTCTTTCTGATCATAGGGGATACCTGGCCCGTCATCCTCCCAGCTGATGAGGAGGCCGGCATCTGTCTCCAGGCATCGGATAGTGATGCCGGTTGCCCCTTCTGCATGCCTGAGGGTGTTATCATAAAGGTTCGTAAAGACCTTCCCCATCATCGGCTCAACATAGATCAGCACCGGATCACAAACAGCTGTGATCGGCAGCAATGGATCATCTATCTCATCCAGAAGGTCGGATAGCGAGATCCACTCAGGTTCATTGATAGCGATCTGGTCATACTGGCGGGTAAACTCAATCTGCTTCTCTATCGCATCTGCGGCATTTTTCAGCTGCTCAAGATATTCTTCAAGCTCCCGGTCTTTCTCAATATCCTCTGCAACTTCCAGGTACCCCTTGATTGTCATAATCTTATTCATTATATCATGGCGGGTGATGCTTGAGAGGAGGCTTAATTTCCGGTTTGCTTCCCTGAGAGAGTCTTCGGCCTGTATTCTCCCGGTAATATCAATCCCGACTCCGACAATAAAGTCCGGTGCCATCCCACCGGAAGATGCACGTCGTCCATGCCACTCAACAAGGATACGTCTGCCGGTTCTGCTGATTATATGGTTCTGGTTGATCGTCGATTCTCCATTATTCATAATCTGGGAAAAAATATCCGCGAGATACCCATGCTCTTCTTCCGGAACAATTGCAGTGAGGTAATCCTTTCCGATCAGATCCTCTTCCTCATATTCAAGTGCTTCAAGGAGTGCATTATTCATCTTGAGAACTGCTCCATCTAAGCCGATGGCTACAAAGAATGCAGGTGATGTTTCAAGGAGGGTTTTGGTGAACGCCTGCTCACTTTTGACCATCTCCTCCACCTCTTTTTTATCGGTGATATCAATGATGATGCCGTCTAAGACTTGTGTATCACCATCCCCATCTATGGCGGCTCTCCCGTTTTCATACACCCAACGTATATCACCGTTTCTGGTTCGGATCCGATACTCGATCTCCCAGGGCTCGTTTGCCCTGACAGCTTCATTGATTGATCTCTCAACATATGCGATATCATCAGGATGAATGATGCTCGCATATGTCCTGACAGCGTTCTGGATGAAATCGGTACCTGGATACCCGGTGATCTTCTCGATATCCGCATTCAGGTACAGCATCGTCCAGTCTGAATCAAGCAGGCAGCGGTAGACAACACCGGGAACATTCGAAACAAGTGACCTATAGCGGTTTCTGCTTCTTTGCAGCTCTTCTTCAAGTTGCTTCCGATCAGTGATATCGCGGATCGACTCGATAGCTCCTGTGACATTTCCCTCTCCATCATACAGGCGTGATGCCGTAAACCAGAGTACTGCACCCTCTCCGCCACGAAGGTGAGGCAATGTGATCTCTGAGAAGACTGTATCGCCTTTCCGTCTGACATAGGGGTATCTGGATTCGATATCCGGATCATCTCGTAAAGCGAGATCGATGAGGAGAGGGCGGCGTTCATGGTAGAAGGGGAGTGCGTATTCGTAATTGCATTTTCCAAGCATCTCCTCCGCCGGGATATTGGTCATCTCTTCAATGGCCCTGTTCCACGCGATCACAACTCCTTCGGAATCGATCGCAAACGTGGCATCAGGAAGGAAATTGATGATATCCGCTTCCCGCCGCTGGTATTTTCTCAGACGTTCTTCTGCTGCTTTTCGTTCTGTGATATCCTGGCCCTGGGCAATGACCGATCGAAGCGTTATTCCATCATTATCCATGATGGCAGCAGAGTTCCAGATGACATTTCTGACAGTACCGGACTGATGGATGATCGGTATCTCCACAGCGTCAAGCCGCTCGCCCTCCATCGCCCTGTCGATCAGTACCATTAATTCATCTTTTGACTTTTCTGGGAAGAGCATCGGGAGTTTCTGCCCAACTATTTCATCTGCTACAATCCCGGTAAGATCCTCAAATGCATGGTTGATGCGGGTTATGGTATAATCTGGATCCCAGACGATGATGGGGGCATTGGCATTTGATATCAGGCTGTTTAAGTATTCATTCGACTCTTCGAGTTGATCCCGTATGGTGATGATCTCTTCCAGCTGTGACCGCATCTCCTCTTCGGCTGCTGCAAGCTCCTCGTTCTTTCTCAGGATCTCTTCTTCTGCCTGCTTCCGGGTGACTGCATACAGGATCTTATTTGAGAGTTCGGCAAACTGTGATTTCGGATCTCCTCCTTTCTGGAGATAGAAATCGGCACCGCTGTTGAGTGCTTCTATCACCACATCTTCCCGCCCCTTCCCGGTGAAGATGATGAATGGTGTCTGATTCCCTGTCTTCCGAAGGTGCTGGAGGAACTGGAGCCCATTCATTCCCGGCATCTGGTAGTCCGAGACGATTGCATCGAATCTCTGGTGAGAGAGGAGCTCTATCGCTTGATCTGCACTTCCACAGGTCGAAACCGACAAACCCCCTCCCTTTTCGAGGAAGATTCTGCCAATTTCTAGCAGAGCCGGTTCATCATCGACATAGAGGATTGATATGGAAGGAGTGGATGTACCAGAAGCGGGCATCATCTAGTGTTGAAGGTTTTTACCATAATAATGATATTGATCAATTGAGAATGTGTTGAGCCTCCCGCGGAGAAGTGGGCGCTGAAGAGCCTTTCTGTGGGAAATTAAAAGGCAAAGAATTAATACTCCCCGTAGCAGATACAGATACCGGCGAGGAGTACCCCCTCTGGGAATATTTGATCTCCTCGTCGTACATATACCACAATGATGGGCTTTTTTTATTCTTTCTGCTAAATATTACGCTCTATTCTTGATCCCGTCTCATGACCTCTATCTCAACAGATACTCAGGGAGTACTCACATCCAATGCTTACTTTCATGAAGGGGCAATAGGGAGATGAAAACAGCCGCTCCAGAAAAGCCGATATTTTCCATTCCTGAAAAACGAAATAACTCTCTATTCATACAAAAACGAAAAATGAGAAGCCTCAGCCGTGATTTGAACACGGGACCTGCTGATTACAAATCAGCCGCTATGCCGGGCTAAGCCACTGAGGCGCTGTTGACTGCATTGTATGGCACCTGCGAGGAGAGAAACCGCCTCGAATACAAACGCCCTGAAATGCCTATAACAATATGCCTGCCTCATTAAAAAGGTCTTCGGAATGACCACTCCAAGCATCACCAGTCACCCCCCCGCTCTGCCCGTTTTTTATGCTACCAGTACAATCCGATCACCGAGAAGGTCAGGATCGAGAGGATAAACGCGAGGATCAGCATTCCGAGGCTCAAGGGAGGAATGAAGACCAGCATGGCATTAACAGTGCTTGCAAACTGGGCGATCCGGTGAGAGCCGAAGATAATGAGTCCTTCACACCAGCTTGTCGAAGATGCTGCCTTCGCAGGTTTTTGATCGGCAAGCGCCTCAAGGACCGCAGATCGGACATGGGGGATGATCTCAGATGCCGGAACTGCCAGGCCAATTGGATTCTTCCCGCTCACGGTATTAACAACATGGGTGTCGGTTGTCATAATCTCGGACTCATCAACGAGATCACTCATTGCCTCTCGTATCTCTTCTCTCACCCCTTCATGGATATTGTTGCCATCGAAGAGAATATAGGCGCATTGTATGCCGTCAACGCTCATTGCAAGCACCTGGATGCCGAGATCGCCAAATCCTTCCAAACGGGTAAATGGGAGACGGCGGTGGCATATCCCAACTGAAAACGGCAGAAGTGGTTCTGTTACTGCCTTCTCCATCGCGGCAAGTGCTGCCCGGTAATATTCTGTTCCAAGTGGTGTTGCCGGCAGCACCGGGGAAGAGACATCTGTCATGCAGTTGTGAGCATCAATGAAGGCAACGTCACGGAACCATCGGTGCCCCTCGGCCATGATCGTCATCCCGATATTAAAGTCGATATCCTCTGTCTTTTCAGGTGAACGGGTGGAGATCATAAGGATCGAATCTGAGAAACGCTGGGTCAGGATCTCGACACTTCCATATCGGGTCCTGACCGGCCTGCCTGCCCCATCAGAATAAATAAGGTTCTTCTGTGACTTGGCAAGCGCATCAATGATCACTTCAACTTCAGACTCTGAAACAAGATTAAAATCATGGGTTGCACACCCATGGGCGACAAAGAACTCTTCATCAAACCGATCGTGAATGATTTTGGGGAGGTTCGCACTCCCTATCTCGCCCATCGGTCCGGGATGGATATTGGGTACTGTGAGTACCGCATCATCTGCACCTTCACGCGAAAAGAAGAGGCTCACCTGTGGAATTGTTACTTCCTCTCCTATCTCAGAGAAGAAATCTTCCAGGGTCTTCGATCCATCGGTCATATGGGCAATGAATGCATTCAGAAAGCTCAGTCCGGAGAGCCCAAAGGCCCTTTTCAGGGGTCTTTCGATGAGCCAGATGAATATGGAGCTGCCTATTCCGAAGATGATCAGGAGCCCGCCTGCCCAGAGAAGAAATTCCTGCCCAAAATAATAATATCCTGCACACAGTCCAAACAGGCTCTGGAGTGCCGCAGGAATGATCATTCTCCTGAGCCGGTAATCTGCAACTGCGACAAGGACGGGCATCCGGAGTGAGAGAACCATGCCAAGACCGGTTGCGTAGGTTATCGGAAGATAGAACCCTGAATCTACGCCTATGGCAGCAAAGGCGGTGATAATAACTCCGACAACCACTGATGCCAGGGCAAGAAGCCCGGATCTGTTCCAGGTCAGTTTCTTTCCTGATAAATGGATAAACTGGCGGGTACAATAAAAGGCAAA
>DAJQ01000035.1:0-8054 GCA_002496395.1 Methanocorpusculaceae archaeon UBA456 | reverse complement strand
AGGCAGAGTAAAACCGATGGATCCGAAGAACCAGATCGGCTCCTGTGCCCTAATTAATGCGATGTCTATTAAAAAACCGAGAATGATAATGATCAGAAGGGATCGTGGCCAGGAGGGGGCGGTGAAGATAAACCGCGATAATCTCTCGATCCTGACGTCGCCCCCCGGAGCCATACTACCACAATCCGTTGAGAATTAATTCACTTCTGCCAGTATAAACCCTGCGCATCTCGCCGCTCCACCTGATTGGGGTGCTATAGAAGGGTGCGTTTATTGCAAGGGTCTCGTATTCGCCCCCCTCTCCTGCGATATGTATCCGGTTCTTCGCTGAGATCTGCTTCAGCCTCTCTACCACCCCGGCATCAATGTGGGTGCCAAGCATCTCTTCACCCAGCCCGTCAGCTGCACAGACCACGATTATTGCATCAAGCCGATGTACCACTTCATCCATGATCCATTCCGGATCCTTCTGCCAGAGGGGGGTGAAGACAGAAAGCCCCAGCCTCCCTGCAATGGTGCTGACCCGATCATACTGGTACTTCGACTGGATTGCACCGGCGACTATGCCTTCGATTGGAAGGAGAGAGAGCCCTTTCTCAAGATCAACCAGCTCCTCCTCCTTTTTACCGTGGGTTGTAATCTCTATGTACTCCATCCGGCCCCGTTCTGCGATCAGTCGGACCGCATCCAGGTTTGATGAATGGAACATATAGGAATCCGGATTATCCGGCCGGACGCAGACGATATATCCAATATCAAGCCCGGCATCAAGGGCAAGCTGGATAGAGAGGACTGAATCCTTTCCACCTGACGTCAGTGCCGCATACACCTGCATATCACCCAAAGTATGTATCCAGCCTATCCTGCATCTGATCCCATGTCGGTAAATTCGTCTGACACCCGGTCTTCTCGATGACAAATGACGAACAAACCGTCCCGATACGGCAGCAGTCTGCAAGAGGCAGCTTTTTCTTATAGGCCGTCAGGAACCCTGCACGATATGCATCGCCAGCCCCGGTCGGATCAACAAGCGTCACCGGAACCGATGGGATCTGCGTGAGCGCTCCATCTTCGTAGAGTCTGCTTCCCTCTTTCCCCTGGGTAAAGATCGCAACAGGAACGCGTGCAGAAAGCTCCTCTTCAGTATGCGAAAGAACTTTTGCCATAATGTCTGCCTCGTACCGGTTTGCGAAGAGAATATCAATTGAATCAAGCAGCTGTTCAAACTGCTCGGCACTATATTTGTGGATATCCTGTCCGGGATCAAAAGAAGCAAAACCGGCACGCTCCGCGACCTTCACGTTGTACGAGGGATCGGCGGTTGCCATATGCACAAAGTCAAATGACGGTGGATCAGCTTTTGTAAAAGCCTCTGATGCACCCCATTCAAAGAAGGTGATCTGATCTTCCCGTTCATCGGTGAACATACAGGCAAGGGGTGTGTGGGCTTCCTCCTCGATGTAGAAGTACCTGCCGACATGATGTGAATGAAGCCAGCGGTCATAATCTGTTCCTTCAAAATCGCCCCCTACAGCGGAGACGAGTGTTGATTCTCCACCAAGGACTGCAATGCCCACAGCGATATTTGCTGCCCCGCCGCCGAAGAAGATCTGGTGGTCGAGGATCTGTGTCGAGGTGTTTGGATCCGGAAGATGCGGGACACGAAAGATATGATCTGTCGCCGTATGGCCGACGACATGAATCATATCTCGATCACTTCCACAACCTGAAGTGGAATCTCCCTGAGTGCTTTTCCGATTGTCGCTTTTGCGATACGCTCGGCATGCTGCTCGGACTCCGCCTTGAAGACCTTCATATCCAGGGTCAGGCCCACAAGGGCGGTATTTGCTACCATAAGCGCGTTATTCAGTTCTTCTTCGCAATTTGGGCATGATGTTGCCCCGATCTCAACCTCGACAAACTTTGCCGTCGGATTGAGTCGCTTACCAGCCTCGCTGATGGCAATACCGATCGCATCGTCAACGGTTTTAACGTCCTTAACGATCCATGCCGATTCCAGTGTCACATGATAATCTGCCATAATAATGAATCTCCAATTTACCAGTAATCCTCATGAAGGTGTTCGTGAATGGTCATCCGCTCAGGCGATACCGCCTGCTCCTTCCCCTCTCCGATCAGGAGGACTGCAACCGGCCGGACATGAGGAGGAATGCCGAGGATCTCCTTTATCTCCTCTTCATCAAATGCCCCGATCCAGCAGGTGGCACGCCCGAGGGCATGGCTTGCGAGCATCATGTAGGTTCCGGCGATCGTCGCATCCTGAACCGCATAGAGTATCCCCCGCTCCCCATACCGTGACATCGATCTGACATAATTTGCACAGATGACAAAAGCGGTCCCTGCATGGGCAATAAACTCCTGGTTAAATGCTGCATCTGCAATAGATTCGAGGAGATCCTCCTGCCTGCAGATGATCACATCCCATGCCTCACGGTTGCCGGCAGTCGGGCAGGTCGATGCAGCAGAGAGAATATATTCTCTCTCCTCCTGCGTAATCTGCTCTCCAGTAAAGCTCCTGATTGAACCGCGGGATTTCAGAAAACCCAGAAACTCAGAGGATTCCATGTGAATGAAGCACTTCCCAGGCACCCTGTGCCGCAGTTGTTGCAGCAGAGACGCCTTCGCCTGCACGCTCTGTTGCAAGCCCAAACTGGCTGCTTTCGGTGAGGCTGATCATCTCTGAGAGGGAGTGAGCCACTTTTGAAAAATCCGCAATCCCTGTTGCCGCTGATGCCGTCTTAGCATCTGCACGCAACTCCTCAATGATGCCGATCAACATTCTCCTACCGCCTGTCCGCTCTTCTTTTGGATAATCCGGCAGGCTCATGAGCATCTTTGATACCTGAATAATTCCGGTCTTGAGATGTTCAGCATATTGCCAGGATAGAACTGCATTCCTGATATCCATATGGATATACAGGCGATAAAAGAATATAAAAAGGTTGGTAGTAGTCTTCTATTACCGCCTGGATTTCTGTTTTGCGCCCATCATCGTCTTCTTCGAGCGTCGAATGTGGCGCCGGACACGTGGGTCGACAACATGAGCTCCCCTGCGCCCCCCACGGCCTTGCTGCTGGGCGTTTGCCATCTTCTGCTCAAGCTTCTTGACGATGGTATGTCTCTTAAATCTCTGATTCGGTCCCGGCTTCTTTGCCTCACCACTCTTCTGAGGGACCAGTCTGATCTGTCCCTGGTTTCCTTTTACCTGGTGCCAGTTTATGCTGCCTGTCTTTCCCATATGAAACTCCTTATAACTACTGTCTGGCTTTTTGATAAAGATATCTTTTCAAATCCTCTTCTCTATCGATCGCTTCAGGACATCTGCAACGATCTGCCCGTCTATCCTGCCCCTTACTTCTTTCATCACAATGCCCATCACAGGGCCAAGAGACGCCATTTTCCGGTCACGGATGAATTCTGCACGCTCGGCAACAATTCCCTCGATCAAGGTTTCCAAATCGGAGACTGAGAATGTGGGTCCCACTGACTGGATTGCCTCTTCGAGTGGCGCCCCCCCGGCAAGGGCACGGAGGATGTCGGGAATTGCCTCCTTTGCTACCTCCCCGCTATTGACGCGTAGAAGGAGATCAATCAGCGTCTCATCAGGTATCCCTCCGCAATCCACACCATCCCGTGATAACTCACGCAGGGTTGAGATGAGTGTTCGTGCTGCCAGCGAAGGTTTAATTCCGGCTGCTATCGCCTTCTCGAAGGTCGGGAGCCGATCCGAATAGGCGATATGCCGGGCAAGCGCGGAATCGATGCCGAGCTCTCTGGTAAATCGTGCCGCAACCTCAACAAGCAGTTCCGGAAGGTCGATTGCAGCCATCATCTCTTCTGTAATTTCAACAGGAAGAACGTCCGTCTCGGGGTACATCCGTGCTGCCCCCGGGAGTGGCCGCATGTATGCAGAACTCCCCTCCGGGAGCATCTTCCGGGTTTCCTCAGGAACTCCTTCAAGTGCCATCCCGGCACGCTTGAGTGCCTGCCTGATGGCACACGTTGCCTGCTGTTCTGTTCCGGAGACGATGATCACACAATCGCCGTCACCTGCGAGCGCACGCTCTCTCAGGGCAGCAACCTCTTCCTCAGTGACGCCGTATGCAGGCAGCTCATCGGTATGGAACAGGCCGCCGACGCCGCATTTCTTTGCATAATCCGACATCTCACTTCCAAGGCGGCGTCCGGGCTGGATCTCCCGCCCGACGATCCCGGCAAATCCTTTCAGGGTCGCAGCCATGATACATGGTGCCTTCTTCTTCAGTACCTTCGATTTTGTGGATGAGAAGAGATCGGTGACATCAAGCTCCCCCTGAGGGACCTCAGCACCCCGGCTCCGCAGTTCCTCCCTGATCGCAAGCAGGCTCACCTGCCGCTCAACTTCACGGGAGACGACCTCCGGGATCAGGTCGAGTTCCTGCACCCCCTTGATCTCAACACGGGCTCCGTCCCTGATCGAGATGTTCACATCCTGCCGGATCGTTCCAAGACCGCGTTTCACTTTCCGGGTTGATCTGAGGATCATGCCGATATATTCTGCGATCTCTTTCACCTCTTCCGGGGTGTGCATGCAGGGGGCGGTTGTGATCTCAACAAGCGGTATCCCGAGCCTGTCCAGTGAGAATGTCTTGTCAGTCACTCTCTGGGCTGCTTCCTCTTCAAGGCAGATCGACTCGATAATACAATTGCCACCTGCAATCCCGTTCATGGCAACCAGAGCCGTTCTCTGGAAGCCGGTGGTGTTTGATCCGTCGATCACCATCTTCCGCATCGTATGCACCTGCGAGATCGGGGTCATCGAGAGCATCTTTGCGATGGTAAGGGTGATCTGAAGGGCTTCCGGATTCATCGGTGTTGGCGGCTCATCATCATTCTCAACAAGGCAGGTAGTATTGTAGGCATAGTATGAGAAGAAGCGCATCTGTTTCATCTCTTCTTCTGCCGCACGGTCGATGACACCCATCTCCGAGACCGTCGCCCTCAGGTATCGTCTGATCTCACCGTTTCTCTCATCAATATTCCTGAGAATGGTCGGACACCGGCAGTAGAGCTTTTCAGCTGTGTCGAGCTGCTGGTGAATCTCGATCCCTGCGGTCAGGCCGAGTGCCTTATAATCCATACACAGACCTCCGTACAATCTCTCCTTTCAGATTCTCCTGCATCAGCTGGCGGATCTCTTCAGGGTTTTCTGTCTGGCCAAGAACCCACATCAGTTTGACAAGCGCAGTCTCGGGGAGCATATCTTCTCCTTCAATAACACCAGCCCTCAGGAGATCCCTCCCCGTATCATAGACACGGTCACAGACCCTTCCATGGAGGCATTGCGTTGTCATCACGATTGTTGTCCCATTGCAGACAAGTTCACGTATCCTCTCCATAAGCGCAGTTCCTACATGGCCAAGCCCGGTTCCGGCGATGACAAGCCCACGATATGATGTATACGAATCAAGGATTGCCGGATCCATCCCCGGATAATAGGAGATAAGGGCACACTTCTCCTCCATTGTATCTCTGAGTGCCAGCTTCTGAGCCTCTCTCCCTATGGCATCTGCATGAAGCGACACCTCCAGATCCGGGTAAGTTACCGTTGCAACCGGTTCTGCCCCGATACTCTGGAATGCATCACGGCGTGAGGTATGCATCTTCCGTACCCTCGTTGCCCGGTGAACAGCACAATAATCGTCATTGACGGTACCATGCATGCAGATGGCAACCTCGCCCAGATTCGCAGATGCTACGGCAGCACTGCAGAGTGCATTCATCACATTATCACTGCTCGGGCGGTCGGCTGATCGCTGGGAACCAACGAAGATAACAGGGACCGGCGTATCAAGCATGAAGCTGACAGCAGATGCAGAATAGGCCATCGTATCGGTTCCATGAGTGACAATGACACCATGGGCACCTGCCTGAATCTGATCATAGATACAGCGTGCAAGCTCAATCCACATGGAGGGTTTCATATTCTCAGAGAGTATCGAGAACGGCTGGCTGGTCCGGAACCGTCCGATTGTAGCAAGCCGGGGGATCGCAGAGATGATCTCATCTGCGGTTGATCTGCTTGTCACTGCCCCTGTCCGGTAGTCCACACGGGATGCAATGGTGCCTCCTGTTGAAATGATTGCGAGCTCCGGTAATTTCGAATCCTGCACAACAGGCGGTTCGACTCCTTTTCTCTCTTCCCCATCCCTGACATGCAAAACTTCAGAGAATGGCACCCCGATATTATAGCCTGATGAGAGTTTCAGGACAGCTCTCTCATCACGTTCTGTGATATACACAGCCTCGACCGTCTTCCCACCAATGGTGCAGGAAACAACATCTCCGGTCTTCATGCTTCAATAAGCCCCCGTATCATTGAGATAAGCTCCTCTTCTGCAATCTGTAATATATTTCTCTGCATCTGTATCGTCTCATTCTGTTCCTTCAGAACACCTGATCGTATCCGTATCGCGTCAAGGATAACCTCTTCAGCCGGCCCTCCGGCAACCTTCTTCGCAGCAACAACGAGGGTGGGATCGAGAGCATTCCGAATTCGATCTTCAGTAAGTCCCATCTCCTGAAGAGAAATTCCTGAGATCTCTTTGCCAGCTCTTTCGATTACTGCCAGGGTGATCTCTTTCGAGCGGACAGCCCTGCCGACAATGTTGTGTGCTGTTCTGAATGGGAGCCCAAACTCACGCACAAGGGTATCGGCAAGCTCGGTTGCGGTAGAAAATCCCCTGTCACTCTCACGATACATTCTCTCTACATTGAATACTGCCGTATCGATCATTCCAGCAAGGATCTCCATGCTTGCTGCGGTATGTGAGATCCCATTCCAGAGATGGGGTGTCAGGGTCTGAAGATCGCGATTATAACTCATGGGAAGACCTTTCATGCAGATGAGTGCGGACTGGAATGCCCCGGCGACAGTTCCGGCGTGTCCGCGCATAATCTCGGCGCAGTCGGGGTTCTTCTTCTGCGGCATGATCGAACTGGTGGAGCAGTATATGTCATCGAGTTCGACAAATTCAACAAAGGCACTGCTCCAGAGGATCAGCTCTTCACAGAGTC
The DNA here is from genome assembly GCA_002496395.1 of Methanocorpusculaceae archaeon UBA456. GTDB lineage: Archaea > Halobacteriota > Methanomicrobia > Methanomicrobiales > Methanocorpusculaceae > Methanocalculus. The sequence continues at coordinate 977 of DAJQ01000035.1, read as the reverse complement.
TGCTTGCATCTGCCATCAGAATGGTGAGGGCAGAGAGCATCTCAAGTGCAAAATCCCTTCCTGATACTGCATCCATCGAGTTGCCAAGGATACTGTCAAATCCAAGCAGCCGTCGGGTCATCTCCCGGTCGATCGGAAAGCCGGTAGAGGCAAATGCGGCTGATCCAAGTGGTGATCGGTTCACGCGTGCATAGGTTTCGAGAAGCCGCTCTGCACTCCGGGAAAAGGCCTCTTCATAGGCAAGCAGGTGATGGGCGAGTGTTGTTGGTTGTGCATGCTGGAGGTGGGTGAAGCCAGGCATAACGGTTCCTGTATGCTCTTCTGCACGCCGGATGAGGGCATCCCTGAGTGCGGCAACAGATGTCAGGATCTCCAGAATATCCTCACGCACCCTGATCCTGAGGCAGGTTGCCACTTCATCATTTCTTGAGCGTGCAAGGTGAAGCCGTCCTCCGGAATCGATCCCGGCCTCCGCAATTAATTCTCCTTCAATTCCCGCATGGATATCTTCGAAACGTTCATCGAATGCCTCATCCGGGATACCGTCAGTATACATTCTGAAAAGGGCTGCTGCAATCTTTTGTGCATGCTCCTTTGCCATCAGGCCCTGCCGGTTCAGCATCACCAGGTGAGCCATATCCACCCGGAGATCCGGTGAAGCGATCCTCCGGTCAGCTTCCATTGATGAGAGGTACCGGGCAATGAGCGTGCTCCGCTCCCCGGTAAGCCTCCCTTCCCGTATCTGGTCGTGTCGCATCCTCTTCCTCTTCAGGTATGATGGTACCTGAAAACTGATTATCTCTTCGTAGAAACCGATTCTTTTGAGGAAGGAGTATGGAGTTCTTTCTCAGCATAGAATTCTCCTTTTGTAGAATTATCTACAAAAATATCTCCAAAATGTCTACAAAATTCCGAAATCCAATAGATTATATAGTCTACCTCACCACTCCTACGTATGAAAACACCTATGAGGCTAT
>DAJQ01000026.1 GCA_002496395.1 Methanocorpusculaceae archaeon UBA456 | reverse complement strand
TTATAGCTTTTGGATAACAATGGCCTTCAGAAATATGGAGAAGAACCACAAAGAGATCTGTTTGGATTAACTTTAATATACCTGAAAGAACGATGAGTCATTATGAAATATACAGTAGCTCTTGCGGCAGCAGAAGAAGGTGGATTTACTGTACGTTGTCTCGAGCTTCCAGCAGCTATCAGTGAGGGTGACACGAAAGAAGAAGCACTTGAGAACATCAAAGAAGCCATTGAATTGGTGCTTGAGGTTACACAGGAACAAGCCAGAATTCTTGGGGAAGTTACAACGGTGGATGTTGTAAGTGCCTGAATTACCGATAATTTCCGGGCAGAAAGTTATAAAAACTCTGGTAAACCTTGGATTTGTAGTCGTCAGACAAAAAGGCAGCCATGTTTTTTTGCAACGTGTTAGTGATACGGTAACAGTTCCTTTACATAATCCTGTAAAAAAAGGAACTCTTAAGAGCATTCTTAAACAAGCGAATGTTTCGCTGGATGATTTTTTGAATGGTATAAAGTGAATGCTCTCTACATTCTGATTGCCGGTATTGCAGTAGCAGAAGGGGCTGGCTCGATTGCAACCCGCTACAAGGATTTCCTCACCACTGTAGAGGTTGTAGATCTGGAGATCCGTTTGTATAGTCGAGGCAGATGATCTCCCTCTGCTGATCGGACAATCCTGCCCGGAATACTACACCCTCATGACTTTACAGCATTCATAATCCCATAATTTATCAATGCCGTCCTGATCTCCTTTAATTCCATACGCATTTCAGAGATCTCCTTACTTAAATGGTTTTCCAGATCACACCTCATTCCTTTTACTTCAGTCAGTGTTCCTTTCTGAAGATCGATAGTCTCTCTTTGAAGACCGAGTGTTTCTTTCTGAAGATTGAGCGTCTCTTTCTGTAATGAAATGGAGGTATCATGCTTTTCAAGGGAGATATCCTGTTTCTTCTCCATTCGTGAAAAGATTGCAATTGCAGTATCAAACCTCTCTGCAAGTTCGTCTTCAGGAGATCCTCTGATCACCGTAAAATAAGAAAATTCTCCCCTATATTCTTCTTCCACGGTACAAATCTCTTCAACCTCCACCGGATATTCCACAACCCTGATAGCCTGGATGAATGCATCAAGATCATGGACACGCCCCTCTGCTATGATATGCACATCATATCCTTCAAGGTTCTCGATATATCCGGTAATGTTTAATTTTCTTGCAATATTCTGAACAATATGCCGGTATCCAACCCTCTGGACAGCTCCTGATACCTGTAGTGAATATCTGGAGAAGGTATGGGAATCCATATCCAGCACTTTGGTATTCATAACTCAAAGGCTTTTCTATCATATACCGGGCGTTGTACAGACGTGTGCAGAGGAGAATCAAAACAACGCCCCCTTCTGATTTGATGAGATGAAATCCCGAGTCGTTTTTTCCATCATATCCTGGTATCAAGCACTGAATGTGTCGTCCAACTCTTCAATTATTGTATCATTGCCTCTATCCGGTTGCCGGGACTATCATTCATATCGGCGATCTTCTTCGCATCGACATCATACCCGATCGTCCAGATATGCTCTGCAAATGTGCAGGCAAGCGGGTAGCCCACTTTCTCGGTGAAGAAGAATGTTCCCTGAAGGTCATGAAGATCGCCTTCACCGGAGAAGGAAGGGCGATTGAGCTGTGCCTCCCTGGAGGGCGAAGGCGATAATGTAATTTATAAACCCTTTCTGCCCATGTATCCGGAAATATCCTCTATCCCATAGAGTGTCAGAGTACCTTTCTTCTTTCGATCCTGATACTCCGCAATGAGGCTGATTTCATCATCCTCGGGCTCAACTTCTCCAATGAGACGGGTATCGATGATATATTCAATCTCCTGAACGAGAGTTGGGATATCATTTTGTTCTGGTAGTTTCATTTTTGCACCCCGCTTATCTTGATTATGCCTTTTCGGAAGATTATCTTTTCCGATGCATACAGGAGGACTTTGCCAGTATGAACATTACGTATGGACCATCGATTGCTCTATCAACCTCATATACATAGGTTCAACAACCCAGACACATGGGATCTTCTTCGATCAGATAGATAAACGGAGGTGTATCCAATGCGATTGCCGCCTTATCCTTTGAAAAGCGTGCAGATTTAGTCCCATTCGCCCCCCAGTTTCTATATATAGTCATTCGCATCAGTGCCTTTCCAGAGAACCTTCCCGCACCCTTTCAGTTCAAGAATGTCAGGTTGTTTGATGGTGGTTCTATGTCAGGTTGTTTGATGGTGGTTCTGCATCCTCTCTTCATAAGTCAGACAATATCCAGAATTTTCCTCTGGTAATGGAGTGCACGTCGCCGATCCACATGAATCCCCAAAAGCCGATCCGAAATCATATATACCACCCCGGTGGTATAAGGTGGTATGCAGAGCATGAGTTCGATCAAGATTGCCCCAGGAGTGAAGGATCTGCTCAGTCAGATGAAGGAACACCCAGGGAAACATATAGTGACGTGATCGAACGGCTTGTTACGATCATAACAGCAGAAAGCCCACTCCTTTAGGGGTGGGATGAATGC
>DAJQ01000022.1 GCA_002496395.1 Methanocorpusculaceae archaeon UBA456 | reverse complement strand
GCATTCATCCCACCCCTAAAGGGGTGGGCTTTCTGCTGTTATGATCGTAATGCTATCTCCTTCACCTCTTCCTTCTTCTGCTGCCACCCCGGCATCAAGCCCACTATTATCCTCATCCCAATCTAAATCATCCCCACACTGCCTGCTTCCGATTGCCATCTCATATGCCAGCTTTCTTGCTGCCGGATAGACAGGAAGGAGGATTTTAGCCGGATCTATCCCTCGTATGGTGAAAGGGGCTTCTCCGCAGAGCTGCAATGCCGCAAACTCTGTCTCTGATCCGCCGGTGATGAAGAAGGCGATCTCAGCCGGTTCACCCTCGTTCTTCCAGAAACGATCTGCTGCCACCTCTGATCCGGCAACCGCTGACATACCTGTGCAGGCAGAGGAGAGGGTATCACCTCCATCCACTCCCGGGTCTTCGCCCACATCCGGAGAGGGATCAATAGATATCTTTTCTCTCCTGACCCTGAGTGCAGCCAGCACATCGTCTTTCGTCTTCCCCCTGAGGCAGAAGATCAGGAATGGATCACAATCAAACCGCTCGGCGAGGAGATAGTAGGCAGCGGCGATATGCTTGCAGGGATTCTCCCAGTCCGGGCAGGAGCAGTCTGTCGTGACATCCTTCTTCGTATCCGGGAAGAGCGATAGCCCTGTCTTTCCGACAATCTCTTCAATCTCCACCGGAACCTCCCCCGCCAGGAGTTGTGCCGAGTAGAGCGCCTCTGCTGCCATCGTATCGAAGATCCGCGTCCATTCATCTTCAGTGAAAGACCGGAGCCGAATCGAAACCGAATACGGTCTTCTACGCGACCCCTGCACCTCAGATTCCACGCAACCATCCCGGATCAGAAGGCTGATCACCTGCCCTCTCCGGGCATATGAGCGGCCCCGCTGGAGCCTGGCGGAATTCCCCATCTGCTCAAGGGCGGAGATGAACCGTTTCGACCACCATGTATCTCCGATAGCCCCCCGCTTGCTCTTTGCTTTTATTCCATTCTTCACCGAAATCGGCTCGGTCTTCTCGTATAATGGATACCAGCGGCTCATGAGAACACCTCCTTCCTGAGCATAAGGAGATCACGCAGTTCATCATCAGAGAGGGATGAGATCCAGTCTTCCCCACCGGAGAGGATCGACCCGGCCAGTTTCTTCTTCCCTTCGATCACCTCGTCGATCTGCTCTTCCAGAGTGCCACCCGTGATCATCATCCTGACCTGCACATCCCGCGTCTGACCAATCCGAAATGCCCGATCAGTTGCCTGGTTTTCAACTGCGGGATTCCACCAGCGATCGAGGTGAAAGACATGGTTTGCAGCCGTCAGGTTCAGCCCGGTGCCACCCGCTTTCAGGGAGAGCAGAAATATTGGCGGGCCACCGTCTCCCTGGAACCGCTGCACCATCGCATCGCGCTCCTTTGTAGGAGTCCCGCCATGGAGGAAGAGGACCGGAACATTGCACCGCTCGGTGATCAGATCGATGAGCCGTTCGCCAAATGAGGGGAACTGGGTAAAGATGAGTGCCCGTTCCCCTGCATTCAGCACCTCCTCCAGCATCTCAAGGAGCCGGGTGCATTTTCCGGAACGATCCGGAGATGCCACGGCATCCTGCTGGAAAAGTCCAGGATGGTTGCAGATCTGCTTCAGCTTCATCAGGGCAGAGAGAACAAGGCCTTTCCGTTCGATCCCATCCCTTCCCTTCACCATACCGAGCAGCTCAAGCACCACACCTTCATACAGGCTCGCCTGTTCGGGGGTGAGGGTGCAGTAGACCTTCATCTCCATCTTCTCAGGGAGATCGGTGATGATCGTCTTATCCGTCTTCATCCTCCTCATGACAAACGGACGGATCAGGGTTCTGAGCTGGCTGGTTCGTTCGGGATCATTGAACCGCTCAATCGGTGCGGCATACTGCTCCTTGAATGACCGCATGGAACCGAGGTATCCGGGATTTAAGAACTCCATGATGGACCAGAGTTCGATGAGCCGGTTCTCAACAGGTGTTCCGGTGAGGGCGATCTTATAGTCTGCCTTTAATGAACGGACCGCCCGTGCCTGTTTTGTCTGGGGATTCTTGATATTCTGTGCCTCATCGATGATGATCGCCTTCCATGCATGAGATACGATCTCTTCAAGATCACGGGCAACAAGCGGGTAGGTGGTGATCGTCACGTCAGCATCGCCGAGGACTGCTGTGTCACGGGCCGATCCATGATGGATACGTACACTGAGATCCGGTGCAAACCGCTGGATCTCGTGCCGCCAGTTGCCGACAAGCGAGGTGGGGCAGATGATCAGGGCAGGCAGAACCTCCTCCTGCCAGGCAAGAAGGTACGCAATGATCTGGATCGTCTTACCAAGCCCCATATCATCGGCAAGGCATGCGCCGATCCCGTTTCGGGTGAGGTACGAGAGCCAGGCAAGCCCCTGCTCCTGGTAGGGGCGGAGGGTTCCCTGGAATGAGGGGGGGACAGGAACCGGCGCCATTTCACCTTTCTCCGAGAGGAGCCAGCCCATCCAGCCGTCTGTATCGATAATCTCCGCAACCGGCAGATCGGGATCTGCGCCTGAGGAGAGCCTGAGGAGATCGCCAACGGACATGGTTCCGAATCTCTTCTCAAATGCCCGTTTAGCCTTCTCGATCCCGGATTCATCTATGGAGACCCATTGCCCATGCATCTGGATGAGCGGGATCTTCTGCCGTATCAGCTCATCAAACTCTTCCGGCGTGAGTTCGGTATCTCCGAGTGCAACCTTCCACGAGTATGAGGCGATACTTCTGAGGCCGAACCGTCCTTCTGATTCGGTTTTTGTAACCGAGACCTTGACCGAGGGTTTTACACCGGTCTTCTTCCACCAGGCAGGGAGGATGACAGAATATCCGGCATCAATGAGGAGAGGGGCCGCCGATGTAAGGAACCTATAGGCACCTTCGGTATCAAGTGCGAGAGCTGTTGGCCGGGCAGTCCTTAGACCTTCTTTCAGCTCCGGGTAGATCCGGGCCGCCATACCAAGTTCAGTGAGGAGGATAAACGCAGGATCATCTCCTGATGTGGTAGTGACGGTGCCATTCCAGATATCTTCCGCAGGGATAAGGCGGGACGAAGTATCCGGATCGGCAAGATTGAAGGTGAGCTTCCACCGCTTCTTCCCGGGATCTGGATCTTCAAGCAGGAAGCAGCCCCTGAGAATGCCTTCTTCCAGGTGATTTTTCGAATGGATTGAGCCTGAATCGATCCACTTCCAAACCATCTTCCGGAACAGTTCATTTCCATCTGCTTCATCCGAAATAGCGGTTGGTTTCCCGGAGAGCTGCTGAACCCATGCCTCTTCCGGGGGAAGAACCTTCTTCTTCCGGCCACGTTTTGGGGGAAGGAGATCGAGATCCGCTATCCCCGAAGATACTATCTGATGTACTGCATGGTTGAGGAACGAGGTGATAAGATGCGAATCATCGATTCCATCTCCTGCCCAGATCCGGCAGGCAGGGGGGCAGGTCAAAAGAACCGCATGAAGCCGGTTCGTATCCTGGATCAGCGCCTCCCACCCATCAGGACCGGGGAGGAATGAACCATGAATGACGAGATCACAAGCATACCGTGCCATCAATGACCAGAACCGGAGGGATCTCCCGACCGGCAGCTGCGAAGGCAGGTGTGCCAGATCCGGCAATGAAAGGGGAAGGGAAACGATCGGAACAGTGAATGGAGCAAGGAGAGCAGCCTTCTCAGGGGATCCTCCGTCACTGCATTCGGGGGAGGGGAGGGGAGACACGCCTGATGATGGCATCAGGAGTGTTACTGATTCTGCCTCACCCTGAAGAGAACCATCAATCGGATAGCCGATCTCGCGTACTGTGCAGGCAAGGGCTTGTGCATCTGCGGCAAATGGGTGGCGGCGAACCAGTGGAACCTTTGGGCGCCGCCCCCGCTTCTTCTCTCCCTCACGTGGGGCGGCGGTATCTTCACCCCATACACAGATGCTGCCGGGGCAGCCCGGCGTCCAGAAACCCTGGAGGATAATCATGCAAAAGACCTTTTCCTGTCAGAATGACCGTTCTTTCTGGAGGATTCATACCGGGTACTATTGCCGGAATGATCCTCTGCTTTAATCTAACTTTTCGGTGAGGGGAGATAAGATCTCTGAATTGGATTGTGGGGAGAAGGAGGGTGATGAGCGAATACATACCCCCCGTGCCGATTTGGATCTTGAAAAGCTACCGAAAAGAAACATCCCGGTTCATTGTTCGCAAAATTCATGAGATCCGGAATGCCCCATATCTCTCAATCAAGAAATTAAAGGCATCAAATCCACAGCATCCGGTATACTCTCTCAGAATCAGACGTGATATACGGGCTCTTCTATCGATTCATGATGATGTATTAGTTATTCACATCCTTGAAACAGAATCCCGGATGAGATCCTATCGGGATTTTTGAAGCCATGGCATCACCCAAAACCTAACAGAAACGCCGTCACCGGAACAACCTCAATCCTCACTCCGTCCACCATCAACGTCTTCTGCTGGTGTTCGGTGATGATCGTTCCCCCCGGCAGGCCGAACTTTTTACAGGCCATGACAAGACCGGCAACCTCCCTCTCCATATTCTTGTCATGCAGCTCATAGCAGACCTGATAGAGAGCGGTGATCCGGCCCTTCTCCTGTATGATAAAATCACATTCATACCCCCCTTCATTCAGAAAGAAGAGACCTGTCCCCTGCCCCCGGCGGACGAACTCATTGAAGACGATATTCTCGTATAAACGGCCGATATTTTCGGAGAAGAGGAAAGAAACTGCATTGACAAAACCGGTATCGATGCAATAATATTTCACATCACTTCTCAACTGTTTCTTCAGAGAGTGATCATAATTTCGAAGCTCCGCTATCATGTAGGTTGCTTTGAGGTAATCGACATAATCGGATACAGTGGCATAGTTGTACGAAAGCGCCTTACTGATACTGTGCNNACACTATTCTGTTTCGTATCATTTGTCAGGATATATTCGACCATTTTCTTCAGCATATCATAGTTTCTCAGTCCATAGCGTGCCAGAATATCATGCAGAAGGATCGTGTTAAAGTACGACAGAATCTCTTCCTTTTTCAGATCCTCATCAACCAGGACGATCTTCGGAAAACCGCCATATCTCAGGTAGTCATCAAAGAGCTGATTTATCTCTCTCCTTTTTGCCGGATAATCAGCAATAGTCCGGCATTCAAGGCCTTTGAAGGAGAGGAATTCCAGAAAGCTGAGAGGATACACGGTAACCTGGAGATATCTCCCGCTGATCGATGATGCCACCTCGCCAGAGAGGAGCTTTGATGATGATCCGGTGATATAGATCGTTGCCTTCTTCAGATCATGAGCTGTTCGAACCCACTTCTCCCAGGCGTGTACATTCTGCACCTCATCAAGGAAGAGGAAGACCTCGCCGTCAGGGTTGATCGCTTCCCTGTATGTCTCAAGAAGGAGATCGAGGGTATGCGGATCTGCATCTTCTGAGAGCCTGGGATCTTCAAAATTGATATACAGGAGTTCTTTCTTATCCCGGCTCTCTGCAAGTGCCTCCATCTCCTGTTTCAGAAGCGTTGATTTTCCGCTTCTCCGTATCCCTGTCAGGACGATGATCTCGTTCGATCTCCTGTACCGCTCAAGGATCGAACTGTATGCAGGCCGTTGCACATATGTCTCAAACTCCCGATCCCAGTAGTTCCATTCCGAAAGGATCTCAAGTATCGTGAGTTTTGATAGTTCCCGCATCATGCACCTCTACGATACCATTGTGCCGGGGGATGATAAACGTATAGTATACTGAAAGTTTTTTGGGCTTTTTCTTATAGTATACTATAAGTCACTACGTTGATCTTCAACAATAATTATATCTATAATAATTACAATCATAATCATTATGAAATTCTATGGCAGGACAGAGGAGCTCAGGCTGATGGAGCACCTCTATGCACGCAGCCCCTCATTCCTCGTCGTCACCGGCAGGCGGCGGGTTGGGAAGACAGAGCTGATCCTGGAGTTCTGCAAAGAGAAGCCTGCCATCTACTTCTATGTGGATGCAAACAAGAGCATCGGCAGCCTGCTGGATGAATTCTCCCGGCTGATGAGAGAGACCCTGAATCTCCCCGGCTACATCAGGATGGAGACGCCGGAGGCCTTCCTCGAATGCCTCTTCTCGTACAGGGAGCCGCTTGTTGTCGTCTTCGATGAGTTTCAGCGGTTCCTGAAGATTGATCCCTCCTTCATCTCCCAGCTCCAGCGGTACTGGGATACCTCCAGAAAAAACTCCAACCTCTTCATCATTGTATCAGGATCATCCATCGGCATGATCCGTGAAATCTTCCTCTCCGGCGGCGCCCCCCTCTTCAAGAGGGCGGATACCATCCTCACCCTCAAACCATTCGGTCCCAGGGACTGTCTCTCTATCCTCAGCGATATCGGAGTTTCCACTCCAGAGGAACAGCTCAATCTCTACCTCCTCTTCGGTGGAACGATCTACTACTATACATATCTTGAAAAGTTCGGGTGCACGGATATGGAAACTGCACTCAAACGCCTGCTTCTCAATGATTTTGCCCCGCTTGCACAGGAGATGAGGGATATCGTTGTCGAGGAGTTCGGCCGCGAACATACAACCTATTACGAGATACTCTCTGCAATCGCCTCAGGGAAACGGTCACAGAAAGAGATTGCAGATGCCATCCATATCGCCCCGACATCGCTTCCGACATATCTCCGGGATCTTCTCGATCTCCTCGGGATCATCGAGTACCGCACACCCGTCACCGAGAGGGGCAGGCGTTCAAAGATGGGCAGATACATATTCTCAGATAACTTCTTCCGGTTCTATGCCCGCTACATCTACCGGAACAGAAGCCTCTACCAGGCAGGCCGCTATGATAAGCTGCTGGACCTGATCAAAGATGAGTGGAAGGGCTTCTCCGGGTTTGCATTTGAGGAGATGGTGCGAACCCTTCTCAAGGAACGCCTCATCCCGGAGTACGATGCAGTCGGTTCATGGTGGAACCGCCGGGGAGACGGGATCGATCTCCTCGCCATCTCTGAAGGAGCGGATCTTGCGCTTGAGATCAAGAACACGACACTCACCCGCTCCGAGACATATTCCATTCTCGCATCATTAAAAGCAAAACTTCCGGCGGTGCAGGGCCTCTCCTACCAGGCCTCACTCGGGGTCGTTGCACGGGGGATTGAAGATGTCGCAGAGTTTCGGAAAGAAGGATTCTACTGCATGGAGCTTGGGGAGATGCTGGAGCAAAACAGCATGCATGAGACAAAATTGCAGTGATCCCTTCCCTACTTTGTCCCGCCCACCTCAAGGTGGCCTCATCCGTTTCGGAAAGGACTTACTCACTATTCAGATAATTGGATTGAAGCAATAAAAATCATTCCACAATCTACCATCTGGAAGAGCAGAAGTGAAAATGGTCGATCAACATATCCTTACATTGTTGCACAGCGTTTTGTCAGGGGTGGTCAAAAACGAATGAGCCTTTCTTTACATACGCTGGTCGAAAAGGAATTGGCATATACAGGTAACTGGAGGATCTTTTATAGATGTACACTACAATAAGAGATTCTACGAAAAAATCGTAAAATCCATCGAAACCATTATCTTTCAGGAGATGTGAGAATAGTATATGCTGATAGAATATAGTGTGGAAAACTTCCGTTCCATCTCTGAAAAGACAACATTCAGCATGGTGCCTTCGAAAGAGAGGAAGAAGGCGGAGAACTTAATCCGGGTTGATGGAGTTACGGGGGTTACGAAATTACTGAAAAGCGCTGTCATTTTTGGAGCGAATGCATCGGGAAAGACAAACCAGATCCGCGCTCTTGACCTGATGCATTTTATTGTTCGTATGTCCCGAAATTTCAATAAAGGAGATAAAATCCCATATTTTCCATTCATCCTGAATTCTGAGTATGCAGAGAAACCAACAACTTTCTCACTTAACTTCATCATCGATCAAACAGAATACCGCTATTCATTCTCCCATAATGCAGATGAAGTCATATCCGAAGAACTCGTGTATTTCAAAGGAAAAAGCGAAAAGACGATCTTTATCCGGAATCAAAACGATCTCCAGGCATACCAGGATGATGATGAGCAACAGGGACTTTTCCGCCACACAGGAAATAATGTCCTCTTCCTCTCAAAAGCAAATAATGAATACAAACCCTTTGGACCGGTATTCAGGTGGTTTAATGAAAATTTAAATTATCTGGATTCCATCATGGATATCGGTGACCGATACACGATTAACTATATGAACAGAACACAGGAGAATAAGGATAAAATCATTAATCTGCTAAATTTTGCCGATTTTGACATTGATGATGTATCAGGCACTATAAAAACGATGAAGAGAACAGATATTCCCGATATCGTCATTCAACTCATTGAAGATAACACTAAAAAACCTCTTACTGATGGTGTCATTAAGACCTCAGAATTAAAGAGCGTACATACCCGGGATGACGGCCATCAGATCACAAATACATTCTCCGAATTTGAATCGGCTGGAACCCAGATGTTCTTTAACCTGCTTGGATTGTTCCTGGATGCGTTTGAGAATCATCAGCGAGTCCTTATTATTGACGAGTTTGATACACGACTTCACCCGGATCTCATTAGTTACATCTTTCGTCTCTTCCATAGCAACAAGATCAACAGGATGAATTCACAGTTGATTGTAACTACCCATAATACACGACTTTTATCAGCCGATCTCTTTCGAAGGGAGCAGATATGGTTTACAGAAAAGAAGAAAAAAACCAGAAACACCGACCTGTATTCCCTTTTTGATTATGAGAAGAGGCTTGATCGCTCATTAGAGAAGAACTACTTTTCCGGAAGGTACGGAGGGGTGCCGGATATCATAGAAAGGGGGTTATAATGTGGCACATACGCGGAGATCTCAGCAGCGCCCTTTACGAATCGAACCAAAATTCCAAATGCGAGTGGCAGGAGTCGAACCTGCGAACCCCTACGGGAATCGATCTTGAGTCGATCACCTTTGGCCTCTCGGTAACACTCGCACTGAAGGAAATATATTTGCGCTCCAATGCAAAAAACATTCCTCGATCTACATAAAATCCGCAAGCCCCAGCTGGAGCTTCGGCTCCTCCCCGAATGTCGAGTTGATGGATGCGTCGATCACCGCAATCCGCTGCTTTGTGTACTCGGAGACCTTAAACTGCTCGCAGATCGAGAGCGATGCCGCCAGGTACTTCTTCACCGATCCTTCCGAGACCGTGGCGATGATCTTATTTCCGCACCGGCACTTCCCGGCAAGCGGCATCCGCCGGAACTTCGACCCACACCGGGCACACCGGAACCCCTGCCTTGAGAAGGCATTTAAGTTCCCGATCATGTCACGAATGAAATGGGTCGTCAGAACACGCTCTGCGAGATCGTCCTCATCCACAGCACGGATCTTTCTCGCAAGAACGAGCTCGGCATCCAGCTTATCCACCATCGACCCAAGGCGGGTATACATCGTCGTCGCCGGCCCGGCCGAGATATCGGTGGTATCATGGGTGAACGAGAACCCTTCGTACTGGGCGGGAGTGCCGATCCGGTTCTCCACATGATCCACCACCTTCTCGAGCTCCTTTGGTGCGGTATAGGTGAGACATGCCTCGTACACAGAGAGCGGATACCCGCTCATCACATCCACGTTCAGCGTCTCCTTATCGACCTCGCTCGGATCGATCCGGCTCGTCAGGACAAGCGGGGCATCCATCGAGCCGCCGCGTGTCTCAGGCAGAAACGACCGCGAGAAGTTGATTAAACCATCCAGAAGCAGCATCACACAGTCCTCATCGCCATCGCACTGGCCACAGAAGATCCCGTTTGCATGGAGGGTGTGATCGTCTGCCACCGTCACACAGTAGACCCGGTCATCAAGGCAGGGAACAGGGTCCGCACTCCTGATCGTATCCGCAATCACCATTCCCCCCTCCATCACCGGCACACGTGCTCCGGGCTTCACCTCAAGTGCCCGGATCTTCCGGAGATATGCACAATCCCAGACCAGCATTGCATGATCCGGCGTCACCGCGAGCTTCTTCCCCCGTTCAGTCTCAAAGAGGATGAGATGTGCCGGGGCACGGTGCACCGAGACCGAGGTGATCTTCCGCATCTTCGGAATTCCATTCGTATCCACTGCGATGAGCATATGAGGTGACGCCGGATCTGAGTAGAAGGTTCCCACCCGGTCGCATCCCGGTTGCGAGATATCAAAGTTCTCGAGGACAAAATCCCTGATAGGCATCTTCTTCCAGCCGGACCGCCCGTACACCTCGATCACGGTATCGCCATCGAAACAGTTCCGCCGTTTTGCCGCATGGAAGAAGGGATGGCCATATCCGACAAGCGCCCGGGAAAATCCGATCAGCCGGGCAAGCACCCCTGCACTCGTATGCGGGGCGAGTCCGATCAAGAGCTGGCCAACGAGATCCTGGGGCTTCTCTGCATTATAGAACCGGGGCAGGCCGTACACCTTATCGAGGAGATCATCCATAAATCCCGCCACCTTGAGGAGATACTCCCCGCAGTCTTCAGAGACGAGGATATCCTGCGGTCTCAGCTCACAGATCTGGTTGCTATCCACCAGATCCCTTCCATCGATATCCTTCAGGTACCCAAGCTCGCGGAGTCTCTCGGGAGACGTCCCGATCTCGGATGGCCGGAAATGGGTGAGGGGGAGATCGATCATATCGTAGCGGACAGTTCCGTCCTTGAAGACGAAGAGATCCCGGACCGCCCGGAGGATCCCCTTCTCGATCGGTTCAACCGACCGCTCACGGGAGATCAAACCCTTCACCCCCTTCAGGAGCTTCAGATCTGATTGAACCATCCCAAGAGTCGTAAGCGCAGATTCATACTCCTTTTTGATATTCACCTCAACCTCAACGTTGCAGGTGAGCGGGGCATCGCACCGGGGACAGCGATCGCCTTCCGGGATCTCCTTATTGCAGTGGACACACCGGAAGACCGGCAGTGTATGGCCGCCGCAGACACACCGGTTCCAGAAGGTCTTCTCACCGCAGACGGTGCACCGCCGCTCACCCACCTCGATTGCGATCTGCCCCTGGGTCTCGATATCGATGAGGAGATCCCCATTCTCCATCTTCTCCTGCCGCCGCTTTGCTCCCGCACCCTGAAATGACCGCCGTGCACCGCCATCATTTCCGATCGGGAAGAGGGCATGCGGTGCCGTCTTCATTTTCCGTGGAGCGGATTTGCCGGGGCGCCCCATCCTGCCGCCGATCCGGGTTCCGGCCTTTGAGCGGAGTTTAAACCCGCTGAGATGAGCCGCACAGGGAAGGCCGTTTCCGGCAGCAGGCAGGCTCTCCCAGCCAGGACGTCGTGAGAGATCAAAGCTAAGACCAAGACAGGCGAGGAGCGAATAGCAGGTTCGAAGAACAATCTCATCCCCCTCCATTGTATGTGGAACAAGTATCTCCTCAAGGAGCCGCTTCACCTCATCATCATGCCTGATCCTGAGCACTCCCTCTGCCATCCGGCCACGTTCAACCACCAGATCGGCGAGCCGGCAGAACTCCTCGCGGGAGAGATCATCAAAATACCAGGTATAGTCGGGATGCAGGTACGCTCCATCCAGTGCGAAGCCGATCGCTTCCATCTCATTTGCGGGATGCCGGGGACCGCCCTCCTGAAGCCACCACTCCTCGCAGTAGGAGGGAGGAATCAGAGGATGGTTATTCTCGAGAAACTCGCCGTACGCGATTAAGACCTCGCCGACATCCAGAATATACTCGATCTCTTCTGCATGAGCGATCGCCTCATCCCCGGAATCGATCCGCCTCACCTCACCTGACCTGAGCCGGACCGTCGGCCCTTCGATAGAATCGACCGGAACGATCCCTGCCGCCTTTCCGGGCCGTTCCACCTTCATCTGGGTGCCGGGGGAGAGATACTCACCAAGGATGTACATCGTTGCCGGATGAAGACCGGCTGCTGCGAGCCCGGTGTTTCTCGCACGACCGAGCCGGAGACGAAAACCCCCTTTCCTCATCGGATAGGCAAAGACCGGGCGACCGGCGATGGTATCCTGTATGAACTTGTCTTTGGGCTTGATCCCCTGCACTACCTCATCCTCACCTGATTTCGCACCTGAGACGAGCTGATCGAGCCACTCCCACCCCTCCATCTTCATCTTTCTGACATTCTTCTGGACTTTTGGGGCCTTCAGGGCGAGCCCTTCTGCAATAACAAGCGCCATCCCGCCGCGGACGGCATTCGTCTCCACCCTCTCAAGGTTCCGGTACCCCGAGACCTCCTCCTTCTCGGTAGGTTCGCCGTCGATACAGACCGGGCAGTTCCCGATGATCAGCCGGAGCTCCTGATCTGTCGGGGCGTACTGGAGACTGAGGATATTGTTGTACTGCCGGATCTCCTCGATGTACCGCTCGATCTCATTCTGTCGCGGAATATAGCGGCCAATACCAAGCGCCAGACGGACATAATCACCGACCAGAACCGAGAGTGCCTGTGCGGTGCCGCCGGCGGACCTGATCGGCCCTGCATAGTAGATCTTCAGGTACTCGGTACCATCATCATTCTTGCCGAACCCGACTTTCGCTATCCCTTCAGTCGGGGCAGAGACGACACCTTCGGTCAGGAGCGCCATTGAGCAGCGGATCGCATGGTCGACCACCTCCTCACGTGATGTCTCCCCGAACTTCCGGGCAACAAAATCATCCCCTATCCGAAGTGCCGCCTCCTCACGGGACATCTCAGACTCAAGCTCACGGATCCGTGCCGCCACACCGGGAATATCAAGGAGCGCCTCGACACGGTCGGCGAGATCGCTTGCAATTGGTATTTCAGGAGTTATCGCCGGATCAAGACCCCGTGATCGTGCCTCCCGTGCTATGGAGAGGGCCTCCTCAAGCTGCGTGTTCAGGGAAGCAAGATAGGCTTCCATCGGTTTCGACATCGCTGGAAGCTCCATGGCCCTTTCACTCCTCATCTTCTGAAAGGAGTGTCATTATCCCTTCTTCACCCATCCGGAAGAGGACGAGCCCGGCAGAGTTCCGAAGGAGGGGATCATCCCCCTCAGATGCCTCTTTCAGTGCAGGCATGGCAGGCTCACCAATCCGGCAGAGGGCCAGTGCCGCTGCCCCCCGGACCGCGACATCATCATCCACAAGCAGCTCCACAAGGCGAGGTATTCCTGCTTCACCCATGGCCGCAAGTGATGCAGTCAGATACCGCCTGACCTCGGGATCGTCAGAGGACCGAATCGCTTCGATCACCGGTTCAAATGCAGGAAGACCCATCCGTGCAATCGCACGGGAGAGATACCACCGCATCGTCTGCGGCGCTTCACCGAGTGCCCTGACAATCTCCGGTACCGCATCCGGGCCAAGAGCGGCAAGTTCCTCTTCGGCTGATCGTCGTGCAGCCAGATCGGGCTCAGCAACCGCCTTCTTCAGGGCAAGGATCTCGTCCCTACCAGTCATAGGTATCTCCGGGCCTGGATTTTCCGATCTCTGCATCTGGGGCGCTATCACCCTGAAAAGGAATCTCCTTGATCGGGGGGAGGGCTTTCACGGCCTTCATATCGGTCTTGAGGATATTATTGAACCAGACCTCCTGTTGTGGGAACGGTATCTGGATCCCGTTCTTTTCAAGCTCCACCTTGATCTTCCAGAGAAGTTCTGTCCGAAGCCCCCACCAGTAGAGGGATGGAGCCCAGATCTTTACTACGATATTGACACTCGAATCGTCGAGTTTGTCCACGTAGACAGATGGGCCGGGACTCTTTAATGCATATGGCTCCTTTTCGATCATCTTTTTGATGATACTGATTGCTGTATCTGCATCATCCTGGTACCGGATGCCGATGGTGTAATCAAAACGGCGTGCCGGGTGGATCACCAGGTTGGTAATGTCACTTGTGAAGATCTTCGAGTTGGGGATACGGACATAGGTACCATCATAGGTCCGGACAATTGTTGACATGATCTGGATCTTCTGTACTGTTGCGGTCAGCGACCCGATAGAGATATTGTCACCGATCTTGATCGGCCGCTCAAAGAGCAGGAATATTCCGGATACCAGGTTTGCTACGATATTCTGGGTCGCAAACGCAATGGCAACTGCGATGATACCTCCTGCAACAAAGAGGCCGGAGAGATCGAAATGGAGATAGGGGAGGATGCTTAAGACAACCACCAGATAGATCAGGTATGTGGTAAGGGTAATTACGAGGTCGAGATCGGATTTGGGCATTTTATCGCTGAAACTTCGTTTCAGCCACATCCTGATGATGCGGACAAGCATAACACCTACAATGGCGATGATTGCAATATAGAGGAGATCATATGTCGCGATATCCCCGATAAGGGGTTTCGAGAGGAGATCGAAGATGGAACTCCCGGTACCTTCAGCCACACCACTGACATTACTCATTCAGACCAGCCCCTCCTCCATCGAATAGTATGCCATCTTATCAACACCCGCCAGCTTCCGGGAGTAGTAGAGCTCGATCGACTTCTGCATCCCGCTTATTATCGGCTTATCCTCAAAGGCGGTATAGGCGAGCATCGGCTTGTAGATCTTCATTCCGGCACTCATCGAGACGAGATCGTTATCATAGTAGATCTTCATCCCAAAATTCTCAAAGACAGCCCGGGAGACCTCCACCCAGTTCTTTGTCGAATTCATCAGATCCAGTTCAACCACTCCATACAGGCTTGGATCGGGATCAGGACGCCTGAGGAAGACCTCGCTCCAGTGATACCGGGTGATCACACCGGTATCAGTCGGCCCATAGAGCGAGTACTTCTGCGGCACCCTTGAAAAGATATCGATGCACCGGTATGCATCATTCTTCATCAGGAAGACTGCAATCTCGATCGGGAATGTCAGATAGATCCGGCGTGTTGCCTCCGGCTCGATCTCGATCGGCTCGAACCGGATCTCGAGGAACCGGGTCACTTCATCAGGCAGGTTCAAAGGCTCCACAGGGTTGATGATCACCGTCCCTGATTCGGAGGCGATGATCCGCTCCACAACCGTTCCGCCAAGGTTACGGTGATAGCGGAGAAAATCGTCTTCTTTTGAAAAACAGACCTTCAGGTCATCTTTCTCAACGCAAAATTCATAGCCAAATTTCCCGTACACAGGAGTGATCTGGTATCCCCCAGTCAATAAAGGTTACCCCATATCATGCGTATTTACGCAAAAAAGGACGTATAAAGTATTTATTCCAATTTCACCACCCTCAGCTCTTCAACGAAGGGAAGGAGGGTCGGATCTGAGAGTTCTTCAAGAGAGCACGCAAGTTCCTGACGCTGACTGGAATCTGCATCCGCAAATATCCCGGTGATCGCTTCTGCAAGGCCCCGATCCAGCAGAAGAGCACGTTTCTCCTCAGGGGAAGCAGAAGTGAGGGCTTCAAGGAGCGGGGGGATGGCCGGGGATCCAATCTTTGTAAGCGACATTGCCGCTTCAAGGCTGACCATATCGACAGGATCAAAGAGGGCATCGATGAGCGGCGGGATCACCTGATCAGATCCAATAACGCCAAGCGCCGAGAGAACAGCAGCCCTCACCGCGGGATCCGGTGAGGCAAGGGAGGCAAGCAACTTGGGAAGAGCAGGATCGCCAATCGATCCAAGCGCAAGCGCAGCCCGGCTCTTTACATAGGAGTCGGGATCATCAAGCAGCGCGATAAGTGGAGCAACTGCCTGCGGATCCCCGATCTCGCCAAGGGCAATCGCCACCTTCCACCGTACATCTTCATCCGGATCGTCAAGGAGTGTGATCAGGGGACCAACAGCAGGCGTACCTATCCTGGCAAGCGCTTCTGCCGCCTTCCACCGGAGCCCGGAATAGGCATCGCTTTGTAGTATTTCAATAAGCAGTTCGATAGCACGCGGATCGCGGAGGAGACCGAGGGCATCTATGGCACTGTACCGCTGATCCAGTTCTCCATGAGCAAGGACATTCAGAAGTGCAGGGACATCATCCGTCTTTCTCATCCTGAGAATATCATCCTCACTCACCATCATCGCCCGAACCCGGTACATGCTATCCTCCAGCACTTCCCTGACATGGCCTTTCCTGAGATATGTCGAAAAGAGGTAGCCGGAGAGGAGGCCGACAATGATGAATGATCCCGCACGGAATACAGCATCAGCTGTTACGGACCCGGTAAGCACAAACTCCGCATAGATATGCACAACGGCGAGGTACGCACCGGAAACCACGCCATAGTACCGGAAATAGAAGGCAGAGATGATGATGATGATATAATAGAGATGGGTATAGCCCGTCATCACACCATACCCGATATGAAGGATCAGCTCTGCTGCGGTTGCGAGGAGGAGACCCAGGAGTACGATTGTGATCTGGAGATTCCGGTCTCCTGGAGGATCCATATCTCTCTATCATGCATTGTGGGATATATGTCCATCGAAAGGGTTACATTTCTATGAACGTAGCCTATGAATGTAGTTGATCGAAGGATTGTCGGAAAGACATGGGGAGCAGTGCGTTCATCCTTCGGTTACAGCCCAATAACCAGACGATCGTTCGGAGATGTGGGGAAAAACAAATTGTTTTTGGGATCTCCTCATCTCTCCCAAACTACAGAGAGTGAAATAGCGACCCGCAGTCCCGGCATATGGGGAAATAGAGGGGATCCGGGAGGTCGCCAGACAACACACAGGAGGTGAGAAAGAGAGACACAAAACACCACCCGGGACGAAGGCTTGCGGAGGCCGGATTTTCCGGGTTATTCAAATGGAATACCATCACTTCAGCCAATGGTTACCAAAACCTCATCCATGTGCCCCGATATGATATGCTGTATGCACCAGCCTCGGGCACACTTCTCCGTTCTCCCTTTTCAAAATCTCGGATTTGAATATAATTCCGAAACATATTCGGCAGGCATTCTTATCAACCAAATACCAGATAGTCTATCAGCCTGGGAGCTATTTTGCTATGCAACACAGACATCATGGGGGAAAACATTCTATACCTGTCAAAAACAGAGGATGTACCGTGAAGCACCTCTCGCGGAAGGCAGAAGATTATCTCGAAGCAATCTACCGGGTAACAACCAGAAAAGGATATGCCCGGACAAAAGATGTTGCCCTCGAACTTGGGGTCAGGCCGTCCACAGTTGTCGAGATGTTTCGAAAACTCCACTCCTTTGGATTAATCGAGTACCGGAGATATGAAGGCGTCATCCTCCTCCCCGAAGGCGAGTCGATCGGGAGATCGGTGCATCTCCGCCATGAAACCCTCAAGGAGTTTCTTCTGCTCCTGAAAGTGCCCGAAACGGTTGCCGAGAAGGACGCCTGCTTCATGGAGCATGAGCTGCATCCCGAGACGATCCAGCAGATCAGGGCGCTCCTCGACTGTTTTGGATCAGATACCGAGGCAGCTGAGACGCTGAAACGCCACCTGACCGCAGCCCGGCTCTCCCGTACCTGAGGCAACCTTTTTTATTCTATCCACCATATCACCAGTTGTTCTGAATGGATACCGGTATCCTGCTCGTTGGCATTGTCCTTCTTGTCACGATCATCCTCTTTGTAAGCGACCGTGTACGAATCGATCTCGTCGCAATCGGCGCAGCAATTGCTCTTGCGTGGCTCGGCCTCATCACGCCGATGGAGGCGATCTCGGGCTTTGCCTCAAACGCGGTGATGGCGATGGCATCGGTGATGATCCTCAGCTATGGGATAGAGAGGACCGGGATCACCTCAAAACTTGCCCATTCGATTGTCAGGTATGCAGGCACACAAGAGAAGCGGGTCAGCTCGACGATCGGGATCACCGTCGGCCTCCTCTCATCGGTGATGCAGAATATCGGGGCAGCCGCCCTCTTCCTCCCGGCGATGAGGAGGATCAGTAAACAGACGAAGATTCCTGTCTCACGGCTGATGATGCCGATGGGGTTTGCCGCCATCCTCGGAGGCAGCATCACGATGATCGGTTCCGGCCCCCTGATCGTCTTAAACGACCTCCTCATCCAGTCGGGTGCAGAACCCTTCGGCCTCTTCGCCGTGACCCCGATCGGCCTTGCCCTCCTGATCGCCGGGGTTGCACTCTTTGCCTTCTTCGGAGGCGCCCTTCTCCCGCAGAAGGAGGAGAAGCCTCCCGGCCCGACCGTGGCAGAGATCTGGGAGATCAACCACCCGGTGCGGACATGCACGCTCCCTCCACAATCCCCCTTTGTCGGGCAGACACGTGAAGAGGCATTCTTCAAGGTCAGGTACGGGCTCGACCTCCTCGCGGTCAGGACCTATAAGGATATCACGGTCGCCCCGTCACGCTCAACCCGTCTTGAACCTGCACAGGAGCTGGCATTCCTCGGATCTGCTGAGAATTTCCAGAGGTTTATCGAGGATTCGGGGTGCATCCCCACCGTCGATGACAGCAGGCTAAAAGAGATCCTGGATGGCGAGGGGTTTGGGTTTGCAGAACTGACCGTCCGGCCAAAGGCTTCCATCATCGGGAAGACCCCGCGTGAGATCGGTTTCAGGCAGCGGTTCTCGATCGAACCGATCCTCCATGTCAGCGGCGAGACCGAGAACCGGGTCGATTTTTCAGATATTCCGCTTGCAGCCGGTGACACCATCGTTGCCTTCGGCTCATGGGATACGCTCCGGCTCCTTGCCGGGAACCGGGATCTGATCCTGCTCACCCATCCTGAAGGCGAGGAGATGCGGCATAGCAAAGGCACACTCGCAGTAGTAATCTTCGCGTTCGCACTTGCCCTCACCATGACCGGGGTTCCCCTCTCGCTCGCCCTTCTCACCGGTGCCGTATTGATGGTGATTACCGGTGTCCTCTCGATCGAGGAGTCATACCGGGCCATTGAATGGAAGACAGTTGTCCTGATCGCCGGACTGATCCCCCTTGGGATTGCGATGGAGAAGTCCGGGGCAGCCGCTCTCATCGCCGGAGCCCTCACAGGCGCCCTTGCCGGAGCCCACCCAATCGTGATTCTTGCGGCGGTTGCGGTGCTTGCAACGGTGCTCTCCCTGATCATCTCGAATGTCGCCGCAACCGTCCTGCTGGTACCGCTCGTGATGATCACCGGTGCCGGGACCGGGATCGAGCCGACTGCCCTGGCACTCCTCGTGGCAGTCTGTGCCTCAAACTCCTTCATCCTCCCGACCCACCAGGTAAACGCCCTCCTGATGGGTCCGGGCGGATACAACACGAGGGACTATCTCAAAGCCGGCAGTGTGATGACAGTGATCTTCATCGCAATAGCCACAACACTCATTTACCTCCTCATCGCATAGAGCAGATGAAGCGCCTATGATCATCCAGCAGTTTTTCATCCCCGGCATCGCCCACAGCTCCTATATCGTTGCCGGGAACAAGGCATGTGCTGTCATCGATCCCTCACGGGATATCGGCCGGTACATCGAATATGCATCGCAAAATGGCCTGAAGATCACCCACATCCTCGAGACGCACCTGCACGCAGATTTCATCTCCGGTCACCTTGATCTGGCTGATCTGACCGGTGCCACAATCTATGCACCGAAATCCGGGGACTGCGCATTCCCGCATAGCCCTGTTGCCGAAGGCGATCTAATCGAGCTTGAAGATATCCGGTTTGCGGTGATCGATACCGCCGGCCACACCCCCGAACATATCGCCTACATCGCCACCGATCTCGCCCGTGGCAAGACCCCGGTTGCCCTCTTCCCGGGCGATACTCTCTTTGTCGGGGATGTCGGAAGGCCGGATCTCTTCCCCGGCATGGCAGAGATGCTCGCATCATCCCTCTATGAGAACCTGCATACCAGGATCATGACCCTCCCCGACGAGGTCGAGGTCTATCCGGCACATGGGATGGGATCCCTCTGCGGGAGGGCGATGGCGGCAAAGCGGACGAGCACGATCGGGTACGAGAAGAAATACAACTATGCCCTCCTGATCAAGACAAAAGAGGAGTTCATACGGGCACTCACCTCGGATATGCCCGCTGCACCTGATCATTTTGCCCGCTGTTCCGAGATCAACCGGAGAGGGCCGGAACTGATGCGAAACCTGAAAAGTCCCGCCCCGGTTGATCCAAAGACCTTCTCTGAGAAGATCAGGGACGGCGCCCTGCTGCTGGATGTCCGGAGCTACCCCGCATTTTCAGGGATGCATATCCCAAAGACATGGCATATCGATCTCTCCGGGAGCTTTGCCACGCAGGCGGGCTGGGTGCTCCCGCCGGATCAGGAGATCGTTCTGGTCGTCGAGGGAAAGCAGCAGGTAGAGGAAGCCGCCCTCCAGCTGAGGCGGGTCGGGTTTGACACCATCAGCGGATTCCTTGAAGGGGGGATGCTCGCCTGGGGAACTGTCGCATTCCCGATCTCACGGGTGCCGGTGATCCCTCCTGAAGAGGCAGATACGCTTGTGGAAAGCGGCAAGGCAACCTTAATCGATGTCCGATCACAGGAGGAGTGGAATCTTGCCCATGCAGAGCAGTCGATCCATATCCCCTGGCATGATCTCAGGACCCGGTATACAGAGCTGAAGAGCGATCAGCACTACATCGTCATGTGCCGGGGTGGCCAGCGGGCGAGCATTGCCGCGAGCATCCTGAAGATGCATGGTATCAACCAGGTGATGAACCTCGGCGGCGGTTATACCGCATACAGTCGGGCCGGGTTTGCACCGGTTCCGTGATAAGTGAGATGGAAAAAAAAAGGTGATGAAAAATGATCGAATGGTTTACAGCGGCGACATGGTCGCCCTATATTGTGGGAGCGGGAATAGGCATCCTGATATGGCTGACCTTCCTCCTCTCCGACCGGCCCCTCGGGGCATCGACTGCCTATGCGAAGACCGCCGGAATGGTAGAGACGGCTCTCTCACGGCAGAAGGCCGAATCGATGGCATACTACCAGAAGATTACGCCGACTGTTGACTGGCAGTGGATTATTATAGTGGGGGTTGTGATCGGGGGATTCATCTCCGCATACCTCTCCGGCACCTTCTCTCTGCTGACGGTGCCGCCGCTCTTTGCAGGGGCATTCGGAACAGATGCCCTTCTCAGGGCGGGCGTTGCATTAGTCGGGGGCATCCTGATGGGGCTTGGCGCACGGTGGGCAGGCGGCTGCACCTCCGGACACGGCATATCCGGCACACTCCAGCTCGGCCTTGCCAGCTGGGTTGCTGCCTGCTGCTTCTTCATCGGCGGCATTCTGGTCGCCGGGATGATCTATGGGTTCGCATTCCTGTGAGGTGGCAGATATGACATTTGATGAACTGAGATCCAATAAAAAAGCCCAGATACTTCTTGGGCTTATTTTCGGGATCATCTTCGGCTTCCTCCTCCAGAAAGGAGGGGTTGCCTCCTATGACGTGATCCTCGGCCAGCTTCTTCTCACCGACTTCACGGTTGTCCAGATCATGATGACTGCAATCCTTGTCGGGATGATCGGCATCTATACCATGAAGGCGGCAGGTTTTGTCCACCTCCACACAAAAGTGGGATCAGTGGGTGCCACCATCGTCGGCGGCCTGATCTTCGGTGCCGGGTTTGCCGTCCTCGNNCTCGGGTACTGCCCCGGCACCGCGGCAGCTGCGGTCGGCTCCGGTGCCCTTGATGCACTCGTCGGGATGATCGGGATCGTGATAGGGGCAGGCATCTTCGCCAGGCTCTACCCCCGACTTGACCGGACAGTCCTGAATAAAGGAGTCTTTCCGGCAGAGACGATCCCCGAGCTGCTCGGAATCAGGGCGGCGTTTATCGTGCCGGTTGTTGCTGTTTTGATACTAGGAATCCTGTACCTGCTTCAGGCGATCGGGTTCTAAAAAGAGGATCAGGTGGAGCCCTGCTCCACCCTCCCGTCAAGGGTGATCCGGGAGACCGGGATCCAAAAGGATTCATCACCAGATGCCGGATAAAGGGCACGATATATCTCTGCAAGTGCCGGGATGAACGATTCCCTCCGCCCGGCCGGCACACGCTCAACCAGGGGCCGCCAGCTCTTTCCAATCCATTGTAAAAGCGAGTCTTCATCCCGGAGGAGAACTATCCGGCGGGCATGATCGGCCCGTGCCATGGTGATACCCGCTCCTTCTGCAAGCCGGATCAGATCATCCTTCCCGAAGAGACGGAACTGAAGTGAATAACCGGTAAAATACTCTTTCCATGCGGGATCAGAGATGAGCGCCTCTATCTCCGGCAGGTGAGCCCCTGAGGGGCCGCGGCCCTCCACCTGGAGGAGGAGGCGCCCGCCGTCTGCAAGGGCATCCCTGATAACTCCGAATGCAAGGGCCGGATCCGGTACCCGATTCAGGGCATCAAGGCAGATGATACGATCGAATTCGGACTGGTATGCGATATCATCAATATCCACCCCTTCAAACCCGATATTATTGTACCTGTTCGTGGCATACGCAGCCTCTGCCACAGCCAGGATCCCGGCAGACGGCTCAATTCCGATCACCTTCCCCCTCGGGAGGCAGGCGGCGATGGCAGCGGTCAGTACCCCGTCATCTGATCCGATATGCAGCACCCGTTCATGCCCTTTCAGGCCGAGTCTGATTATAACTTCCCGTGCTGATGCCTCCGGGGGTGCGGGAGGATAGACCTTCTCTTCTGGTTGTATACCGGTCATTGTATCAATAATCCGGATTGATTCGAGGGCTGATAAAAGAGGTATATGGGAGAGGTTATTCGGTCGCAACCCGGACACAGTCCTCGATCGTCCCAAGCCGGGGGACGACCCCGCACATCGCCGAAAGATAGGAGAAGGCCTTGCCGGAGTTCGTCATGACTGAACCGAGCGTATCAGTTGCCGGTGAAACGACCATGCAGGTGTCTGCATAGACATGGGCGCCAGATTGATCGATGGTGGTGACGAGATCGCGGTGATCATTCAACATCTCCTGCGAGACGAAGATGAAGAACGGTTTTGTAACCTTCTTCCCGGCAAGGAGATCTGCTACAGTCCTCAATTCATCCTCCGAGAGATGCGGACAGCCGACTGCAACCGCATTCACCTCGATATCCGAAAAGACGGCGTTCACATCAGAGACGGCGATCTCGATCGTCTCCTTCTCATCCACTGAGAACGACTTCTTAAAGAACGGCACCCGTGCCTCGGGGGTGATATCCTCGACATGGAAGAGGGCAACAGCACCTGTTGCCGCCATGGCAGCCCCAAGCGCCTTTAAGCGGTCACGGTTTGGCCGCAGTCCCCGGAAGAACGGGACACGGTTTCCGACCTCTTTTCCGGCAACATACCCAAGGGCCCCGTACTCTGCCGGACCCCATTCCTTTGCGGCAGATGGATCATCAAGGGTGACAATCACGTTCGGCAGGCGGTTCTTCATGATATGCAGACCATATTCGGGGGTCTTCCCGATCAGTGCCGACGCGAGGGCAGAGGGGCCTCCTTCCCGGTTCGTCCGGGCACCAATGACCGAGTTTGCATAGGCAACTGCAGAGGACTCGGACCAGGCAAGATGATCGCCATACTGCACAATCTGGTGATAGTAGGGTGTGCAGGTGCAGGTGAGGCGGATCCCAAGCCGCTTATATGCATTCAGGATCTCCTCCTGTTTGCCGGCAAATGTTGCATCGATCCCCATCTCACTCCATTCCTCCCTCGGCATCCCGATCGGGTTTAGGAATGCTGGAACAACTGCACGGGCATCAAGCCCCTCCAGCCACTCAAGACCGGAATCGCCGATCGTCTTGTATGATGCCCCGCTCACCTGCACGCTGGATACCGGGATCAATCGCTCTGCATCGTATATCTTTCCAAGGGCAATTAAGATCTCAAGCATCACCCTCCGTGTCTCTCCAAACTCCCCTGAAAGGATCTCTTCATCTGATCTGTCAAGTTCCATTATGCATCCCATCCTGCTCTGACATACTCGTCTTCCCGTCCAACCGGCATTGTTGCATCCACCCCGACCTTCACATTCAGGCCGTCTGCAATCCGGGACGGATCAAGCGACGAGCCCCGGACACCGGAGATCACCATGATATCGCAATCACCCCGGACACGGGTTGCAATCGCAAACTCGACATCCTCGGGATCATGGATCGCGATATCGGGATCGACGATCACCACATGTTTCAGCGAGGTATGTGCGGCAAACGCCGCCATGATCGCGTTCTTTCCGTCTCCTTCCGTCTGTTTCTCGATCTGCACCACCGCATGGAGGTACCCGGCTCCTCCCCGTGTCAGGAGGACATCCTTCACCTTCGTCACCCCGGCAACCGACTGGTATATCCGGGGCTCATAGGGGGCACCCATCAGGAGGCGGTGTTCGGCTCCTGCCGGGAGGATCCCGTGATAGATCGGATCTCTCTTCGCAGCAATTCCGGTGATCTCGATCACCGGCTGGTTCCGGACCGGATCATAGGTGCCGGTGATATCGACAAACGGCCCTTCCTGAGCAGTCTCGGCGGTAAGATACCCTTCAAGGATGTACTCGGCATCAGGTACCCGGACGCCATTTGCAAGTGTCTTCACCCCGATCTCCCCGCCCAGCAGTTCAGAGGCATAAACAAGCTCCTTTCCAGTCGGAACCCTTGTGCAGGAGGCAAACGTCACCGCCGGGTGGACACCGATTGCGATCCCGATCGGGAGCTTCCCGCCTGCTGCATGGGCGGCCTTCATCAGCTGGTAGGTATGACGCCCCTCAACGATCCGGGCAACCAGACGATCTTTTCCGGCAACGAGCATCCGGTGGATGGCCGCATTCTCCACCCCGCCGAAGGAGGAGAAGACGATCCCCGCGGTGATATACGCACCCGCATCCTTTGGGAAATGGGTCATCACCGGGATTGTCCCGAGATCGGGTGTGGATGTCGCAAGGGAACCCTCATCGATCACCAAACCGTCATACCGGCACCCGGCAAGCTGTGGAACCATGCCCTTTGGATCCATCCCAAGGGCAAGCGCCAGAGTCTCCCGGTTTGCAGTCAGATTCATCACGCCGCGACGACCGTCGCCGAGATTATGGAAGATGATCGGCTTGTCTGTCTGATATGCCAGCTGTGCCGCTTCAAAGGTCGTCTGAACTTCCTCTTCAATATCGCTCAGCAATCCCGCTTCCCGCAGTGTCTCTAAAAATTCACGCATGATAACCGCTCCATCGGGATCCGATCCTATGCTCGATTCCCAGGTGATCCAAAATCCGCGAGACGATCATATCCGCCAGATCCTCGATCGTCTCCGGTTTCTGGTAGAATGGTGGTGATGCAGGGAGAATCACTGCACCGGCATCATGAGCTGCAAGCATATTCTGGAGATGCACCCGCGAATAGGGCGTCTCCCTTGGTACCAGGATCAGCGGCCGCCGCTCCTTCAGGCAGACATCAGCGGCCCGTCCGATCAGCGTATCCGAGATCCCATGTGCGATTCCGGCAAGCGATTTCATCGAACAGGGGATAACGACCATCCCATCGAACCGGAACGAGCCACTTGCTATGACCGCTGCCAGATCCGAATTTTCCTCACGGATAACCGGGACATTCGAAAACGAGATGCCTTCAAGAGCGGCAATCGTCTCTGCGGTCTCACTCACCACCAGGTGCACCCGGCAGTTCTTCTGAAGTACTGCTATAAGCCGTTCCGCATAGATCATTCCGCTTGCGCCGGTCACCCCGACAACCAGTTCCTTCATAGTACCTCTCCCCTCTCTTCTTCTGTTTCTATTGGAAGCTTATCTTGTTTTGTTGCAGGACGGATCGAGAGCACCTCTGCTGCTGCAAGAGAGACTGCCTCGCGATGCTCCGCCGGGCAGTAGACACCAAGCCGCCACTGCGACCGCCTGATCTCGTTCAGACCCCGGATCAGAGGCGATATCTCATCAAGCGAGACGACATCATGCCGGTTCTGCACCAGCACCCCCATCACCATGTCAGTGGGAAACCCGGGGATATCCACACAGACCTCATGTGGTGCGACACCGGCCCGTGAAGCTATCTCTTCAGCCAGGGTAAACGAGGCGCGAAGATCCGGCTGCGGGATACGGGCACGGTTGATTGAGCCAACCCCGACATACACGGCCCGCTTGTAGAGGTTCCGGGTCAGGAGACGATGGATCATCTCTTGTGCAATCCCGCTCTCTGACTCCCGGAATGCCTGGATGCATTGGGAATCATCCATTGTCACCAGGTGGTCCGGGTCACCGCCAGATGCGCAATGTTCATATGCAGCAATGAGGAACATCCGTTCAGCTATCCGTGATACATGATGAAAATAGACGGCGGGTCGCATCAGGGTTCGTGCAACCAGGAGCGATTCTGCCGCCTGCACGCCGGAATCATCCAGCAGCAGACCGGAAGATGTCAGCACCGTGCTCCTGATGATCCGGTGGGAATCGACCGCACCATAGGGAACTCCGGTGTAGTGGGCATCCCGGTGTAAGTAATCCATCCGATCAACATCCAGCTCCCCGTGGATCGCCCCGGCAAGAGGGTGATCCCCCCCGATCACACGGGCAACCTCACCGGGATCAAGTCCGGTTGCCGCAAGTGCTGATGCAGCAGAGGGCTCTTCAAGCAGCGCTCTGACAGTATCATGGCCATGACCGCAGACCGACTCCATCAACGGTTCGATCGCATGTGAGAACGGTCCGTGGCCGATATCATGCAGGAGGGCGGATGCACGAAGAAGGAGGGAATCATCCGGATCAAGAGAGAGATGATGGCAGAGGCGTGTCGCAAGGTGCATCGTCCCGAGTGCATGCTCAAACCGGGTATGGTTTGCACCCGGATAGACGAGGAATGAGAAGCCGAGCTGCCGGACCATCCTGAGCCGCTGGAGGGCGGGAGTGTCAAGGAGGAGACGGATCGGATCATCCACCTCGATATCCCCATGGACCGGATCCTTGATCATCTTGGATCGCCCGGGCCGGGGAGCAGCCGCCCCTTGTGTACGCATAGTGAGATCTATGAGGCACGAGAGGTATTATATACCCCTCCCCGCCAGCTGCCATGCGGAACCCGGATCTCGAAGCCGGCACCACCGAGGGTGCACCGGACAGCTTTAATCGAGAGCCCGGTGATCGAGAGGATCTCTTTTATCAGAAAGAGGCCGAGACCGGTGCCCCTGCCGGCACCATACTGAAAGAGATGATCTTTGAGTGATGAATCGATCCCATCCCCATCATCTTCGAGACAGATCAGCAGTTCTCCACCCACTTCATGACACGAGACACAGAACCGGGAGACCGGGTCACCCCCGTACTTGCAGGAGTTATCAACGAGGTTATAGATGACCTTCTCAAGGAGGGGATCGGCATAGATCTCGTATCCCGAGATCTCGTTCTCGAGGATGATCCCCTCAGGGCTCCTGGCACCAAATCCCCGGTTGATCACCTCCCGGAGATCCTGCCAGGCAGGCCCGTTAACTCCGACCTTCTGATAATCATGGGTGAATGTGGAGATCCGGTAAATTCTCTCAATCGTTGCCTCAAGACCAGCACAATACTCGGATGCCTGAGGGTCCGTTATCAGATCCTTCATCAGTTCCGTGTATGCCGAGAGGCTGTTGAGCTGGTTGAAGATATCATGGCGTGTTACGCTCTGAAGGAGATTCAGCTTCTCATTTGACCGGGAGAGCGCCTCCTCCGTCTCCCGCCTTCGGGTGATATCAAAGATCGATGACTCGATGATGGAGATCCCTTTCTTTCCAATCCTGTGCTTGATCACCTCGTGCACCCACCGGATACTGCCATCCCTATGGATGATCCGATAATCGGCACCGAACCGG
This sequence comes from Methanocorpusculaceae archaeon UBA456, assembly GCA_002496395.1. Taxonomy (GTDB): domain Archaea; phylum Halobacteriota; class Methanomicrobia; order Methanomicrobiales; family Methanocorpusculaceae; genus Methanocalculus. The sequence goes on along the minus strand of DAJQ01000022.1, from coordinate 10,392 downwards.
TCACCGGGGGTGTCGTAGAGGGTAGTGTAGCGTTCAATGATTTCTGTTGCATCAGCAGGATGGATCAGTGATGACCATGAGGGGGTGCCGGTGCCGATCTCTTCAGGCCGGTATCCGGTGATCTCGGTGACAGCGCCATGGAGGAAGACCGGCTCCCCTTCGACAGCACGGTAGACGATCCCATGGAAATGCTGGAGGAACGAGCGGTGCATCTCCTCACTCTCGGCAAGCCTCTGCTCTGCTGCCTTTCGGAGGGAGATATCCCGGATCATTGCGATGTAGCCTTTCCCGCCCGGGATGGTAACGGGTGCAACCGTCACATCCGCCCAGAAGACGCTCCCCCCCTTCCGGATGTACCGCTTCTCCACCCGGTAGATCGGCACCTTCCCCTGCATCAGATCCATAATCCCGCGCTCATTTCCGGGAATGTCATCTGGGTGCGTAATATCCCTGAAAGAGAAGAATAAGAGCTCGTCCCTCGAGTATCCGATCATCCGGGAGAAGGCAGGGTTTGCTTCCATGATCATGTAATCGGGACCTGCCAGCACAATACCTACAGGCCCGTATTCAAAGATCCCCTTAAACCGGGCTTCGCTTTCGGCAAGCGCCCGGTGGTCGGCATCCCTCTTCATTGCAGCTCCGATGATCCGGGCTGCGATCTCAAGTGCCTGGATCTCCGGCTGGCTCCAGACCCGTGCATGGCGGCATTCATCAAATCCGATGAAACCAGAGAGAGTCTCAAAAGCGATGATCGGAACGACAATAATCGATTTCGTATCCGGAGATGCTTTCCTGACCAGCTCGCCAAATGGGCCAAGGTCGCCAACCAATCCCGAGATCGCATATCCCCTGCTGAGGAGGTCAAATCCTTCCCCGTTGATTCTGCCATCCAGATGATCCGGATTGTTTGTAGAAAAACCATCCCCGGCCCACTCGCCCTTCAGCCAGGCAACCGGATTCGTACCACTCCGGTCAAGCATATAGAGATAGGCGCCCGATGCATCTGCGGCCTCCCCGAGCCTCCTGATCACGGTCTGTATCCGCCCTTCCCAGTCTCCTTGTGAGAGAAAACCGGATGCCGCATACCCTACCGCTTCAAGGATGCGATCCCTTGATGCAATCGCCTTCTCATGATCAATCTTTTCAGTTACATCCCGGCCAATACCCTCAATGATCAGATCCCCGGTTTCCGGATCGAGGAGTGTTGCGCTCTTCGTCTCGATCACCCGGATCGATCCATCCTTTGACCTGAACATAAGGGTGCATGCACACTCGCCATCTTTGAAAGCGATCTCCCTGAAGAAGCTGCGATCATCCTCAGAAAGGAGGCGGGTGAGCAGGGAGGGATCATCGGCAAACTCATCCGAAGTGTAGCCGAGGATGGCATGTACGGATCCCGAGATAAAGAGCACCTCGGGCTCTCCCCCGCGCGGGACCCTGAGCCGATAGACGAGATCCTCGGTTTTTTCGGCAAAGAATGTAAGATAAGGAGCTGGATATCCTTCCATAACTACAGGATTCCTATCATGGAAGGTGGTCATATGATACGAAAAGCCTGCCTATATGGTATCAGCCACAAAAGCTCTTCACCTTACAAGAACGAGATTATCTATATGATTACCCTTCTCTCGGGGGGCACCGGAACCCCGAAGCTGATCCGGGGCTTGCGCCAGGTGCTCCATGACTCCGAGATCGCTGTTGTTGTCAATTGCGCAGAAGATATCTGGGTCTCAGGTAACCATCTCTCCCCCGATATCGATACCGTACTGTACCTCTTTGCCGGGATCTTAAACACCGAGACGTGGTGGGGGATCCGGGGCGATAGTTTAGAGACGCACCGGTACCTGGAACGGATCGGGATGCCCGAATCAATCACGATCGGCGACCGGGACCGGGGCATCCATATCGCACGCGGCAACCTCCTTAGAGAGGGGCATACTCTCACCGAAGCAACAGCTGCAATCACCGCTGCTCTTGGGGTCGAAGCGACCGTGCTCCCGATGTGCGATACCCCCGTTGCAACCCATGTGGCAACAGAGGACGGACCCATGCATTTCCAGGAGTACTGGGTCACCCACCGCGGCAATGTCGAAATCTCAGGGATCATCCGTGAATATGAGACGCCGCCGGTTGCAACCGAAGCCGTCATCGAAACGATTCAGAAGAGTGATGCGGTGATCATCGGCCCGTCAAATCCGGTAACAAGCATCGGGCCGATCCTTGAGTGTGAGGGTGTGCGGGAAGCTCTCAAAGAGGTCTTTGTCATTGCAATCAGCCCGTTCATCGGGACCCGCCCCGTCTCCGGCCCGGCTGCAGCACTGATGAAGGCCTGGGGAAGGACACCGGATTCGCGGGGAACACGTGAAGCATATGGCGATATCGTCGATCTCTTTATCCAGGATCTTCAGGATGAGACAGAGGTGGCGAGCAGCCTCCGGCTCAATACTATGATGACATCGCAGAAACAGAGCGAATCCCTTGCCTGGGACCTTCTTTCGATCATCCGGGGACAGAGATAGGGCAATTGTGCAGGGAAACAAAAGGGTAGTTTTATACCCTGTATCAGACGATACCTTCTCAGAGTGGTGTAACAATGGGTTTATTCAAATGGCTCAGATCACGTGATGAACAGAAAGAGGGGAGAACAGAGGGCGTTGAGGAGTCACATCTTCCACGCCTGTCACTTGATGATTCGCTCGGCAACCCGGATCCCGAGGTTCGGATTGCAGCTGTACATGCGATCAGCGGGATCGGTGCTCCGGCTATTCCGCTGCTGATCAACACAATCAGTGATGAGAGCTGGAGGGTCCGGAGAGCAGCCGGAACAAGCCTTGCCGGGATCGGGGAGCCGTCAATCGAGCCGATGATTGCCGCACTGGATGGTGCACGCACAGATGTACGGAAAGAGCTGATCCGGTCACTCACCCTCATCGGGAAGCCGGCATTTCCTGCCCTTGCAGCGGCACTTGATCACCCGTCTGCTGATATCCGGTCAGGCGCAGTCGGCGCAATCGCCCAGATAAACGCACCAGAGCGAGGGGAAGCACTCAAAAAAGCACTCGGGGATCCCGATCAGTCTGTCAGGGCAGCAGCCGCCGAAGCCTACGGCCACCTCCCGGACGAGCAGGGAATACCGGTTCTGCTGGGGCTCCTTGGAGATCCCGTCGAGCGGGTACGAAACGCGGCGATCAACGCCTGTATACGGATCGGAAAGCCTGCTGTTTCCCCGCTGATCGGGACGCTCGGGGGATCCGGACCTGAGATCAGATCCTATGCCGAAGAGGCGCTGATTGGGATTGGCTCTGTTGGCCGGACAGATGTAATCGAGCTGTTGCATCACGAGAACCCGGTGATTCGCCAGTCCGGTGTTCGTATCCTCGGCGGAATTGGGGATATGAATACCGTCTCACATCTTGTCGGGGCACTTGCGGACTCCGATCCTGAAGTGCGGAATGCGGCGATTACTGCACTCTCCGGCTTTGGAAAAGCGGCACTCCCGGAGATCACCGCCGCGTTTGAGAGCAGCGATCTCCGTATCCGTGAAGGTGCAATGGAGATTCTTGCCGGGATCGGCGAGCCGGCCATTCCATCGCTTATTGTATACCTGAAGAACGAAGATCCATCAGTTAAAAAACGTGCCGCGGTGATCCTTGGTGAGATCAGGAGCTTCGAAGCACATGAACCGCTCACCGATCTCCTCCATGACAGCGACCCATCAGTCCGCCGTGAGGCATTCGAGGCGATCGAGCAGATCAAGAGAAAATAAGGCTACTTCTGTTTTCTCCGGACCTTCATCGCATTTATGTGTGAGCTGAGAAAACCGGGCTTTTCCAGGGGAAATACCCCCTCTTTTACTGATCGCACATCCTCAACAGAGTAGAAGGCATTTGGGTTGAAATGTTTGATCAGTTCAATCACTTCGGTGAGCCGGGAGCGGTTGATGACACAGAAGATCAGTTTCACCTCCCCTGTTGCCCCCTCGGCATTGATCGAGGTGATACCGAAATTCTTCTGTTTTAATGCATCAACCAGCTGTGATGCATCCCGGTTTGTGATCACCCTGACGATCACCTGGCCGATGGAGAGCCGATCCTCAAGGATTATTCCAAGGTAGTTACCAAGCGCAAACCCAAGCCCGTACGCAATATACGCAGCGGGATTATTCAGGTTCTTCATGATCTCCCCGATGGCAAGGAGCCAGATGATCACCTCAAAGAACCCAAGTGCAGGTGCAAGGAACCGGTACCCCCGTGCAACAAAGATGATCCTGAGGGTTCCCATGCTGACATCGACGATACGTGCGATGACGATGAAGAGAGGGATGAGAACCCAGGTATAGAGATCTGTGAAAGGAATGCCGATGATCTCCATATCCCGCTACCTCAAAAAAGAATGGCTGTAAAGTGAAAAAATACAGCGATTATAGTACAAAAACAGCAGCTGCAAGCACGGTCACCCATCTGCCGTCCGCATCACCTTCGGCAGACTGGCAGATATGAGTCGTCTTGATGATCTTTCCGCTCGCCTTATAGATCTGTTCCCTTTCCTGCCATGCCTTATCGGGATCGAACTCGATTCCGAGTGTGGTCGCAAGCATTGTTGCAGCGAGATCCTCTGCATATTCACCCGAGACAAACGCAGTCTCACCATAGGCATGGTGCTCGGAGAGGTAGCCGTATTCGTTTGCATCTTTTGGGAGTGCAAGCCCGATTGCAGAAGATAACAGTCGGTTCGGCTCTTTTGTCTCGTTTCGTGCCATCACACAGTAGACGATCTCGCCTGCATTAAGTTCTTTGAGACCATCTTCGGGGGAGACGATCGTTGCGTTTGGAGGGAAGATACTCGAGACATAGACGAGATTGTACTTCTCGATACCAGCCTTCCTGAGCGCAAGCTCAAATGAGGCGAGTTTGTCTTTATGGACACCAACCCCTTTTGTAAAGAATACCTTTGAGGGAACAACCATATGCATCATTCGTAGTGCAGGAAGTTTAAACTTTGTCCGTCATATACTGCTTATTCATCCCATAAGAAGTGTGATCCCACACCAACAGGCGAGACTGTGTTCTCATGGGAGAGTGCAATGGTTGCAGGAAGCCCTGTACAATGGCAGGGATAGATGACGCCAATATCCGACTCTGCACACCACCGGGAGACTTCATCTATCCGGGCAGGCTTTGCAGAATAGAGGTGGAGACCGCCGATGATGGCAGCCACCCGGTTATCATCACAGACACTCCGCGCATATGCAACCGTATGCTCGATCCCTGCATGGGTGCAGCCACAGATGATCACCAGGCCGTCATCTGCATGGTAGACCAGGCACGAATCCTCGATGACCGGATCGGGGACCCACCCATCTGCGGTCTGAACAAAGGCACTACTCTGTGCGGTTCGTTTCGGATCGGTTCTCGGTATCTCGCCGAGGAAGGTGATCCGGTCAGAGACCTTCTGCGGAGAGACTGAGGTCTTCACCTCGCCGAACATGGAGAGGTATTCAGCAGAGACCGGACAGCCGGCATCTCCACATTCTTTTGCCTTCTTCCTCCCGAAGGTGGCGGGATGGGTGATGAAGACGGGGTGGGTGGCAGGTATTCCCTCGATTCCTGCCCTGATATGGTGGGCGGCAAGGGATGGCAGGCCTCCGGTGTGATCGATATGGCCATGGGAGAGGACGACTGCATCGAGATCAAGGAGATCAATACCCATTGCAGCGGCATTCTCAAGGAAGAGATCCGAATACCCGCAGTCAAAGAGGATGCGGGCATCGCCATCTTCAATGAAGAAGGAAAGTCCGGGTTCGCTCCGGAAGTACCGGTCAATTAAGGTGGTGTTCTCGATAAGTACCGTCAGGTGCATGTACGAAGCTTTGTTGTAAGAAACGAAAGCCTCTTTCATCCCGGCGATGATGTCTGGGTATGTTCAGACGAGGAGCCTTCTGCATCATCATGCTGCTCCTTCTGGTCTCCTCTGCCGGAGCCTTCTTTGTGGAGAGGGCTGAGGGAGTCCCGGAAGGGTATCCCGTCTATGGTGAGGAGCTGGAGCTGGAGATATATGTCACGTTCCCGGGCCTTGACCCACGCTCGTTCCCATCCGAAGACACCCTTGAGCTCCGGACAGGGCTCACTAATCCCCGCTGGACGGTTGATATGCACCGATCGGGTGGCGTAAGCACCCTGAGGCAGAGTAGTAAGACCCGGGAGATGCTCCCCGGCTGGGAGCTCAGTTATCCTTCAGGTGAGGATATCGCCCTCACCATCCGCCTTTCAGGCACAGTTCCCATGTTTGCTGAGCCGGGGACGGTCACCATACTCTCGATACGCCAGCTCGACGGCTCCTATACGTTCCGCGGGGAGAACGAGTACCTGATCGCACAGACAGCATATCCTGCCGGAAACGTCCCACCGGGCACGCCGCCGGATCCGGTGATCGTCGCCCCATCCCCGCCGGATCTCTCGGCATTCACAGTATCAGAGCGATCAACCACACCGACCGGATCCCTTCAGCCAGGAGAGACGGCAACGCTCAGGACATATCTCTACTTCGACAGAATCACGCACATCACGTTTCCGACAAGTGATACGCTCCGGCTCCAGACCCGGTTGATAAATGCAACATGGGCGGTCAGCATCCACAATGGGGGAGCAGAACTCGTTCGAAATCCCCGGAGCGGCTATTTCTATACGATCCCCGGCTTTGAACTCTCGTACCCCCAAAGAGAGAGCCTCGGCCTCTCGGTTGCTGTCACCGGAATCGTTCCCGCCGGAACAACTGCGCCGCTCCTTGAGATCAGCCAGTCGGGACCAGACGGCAATACGAGGGAGGGGGCAGTCTTTACCCATCCCGCATTCATTTCCGGGACTCATCCAACCGAAACACCGGATATGACAGAGACCCTGAGCCCTGAGCGAACACAGACCCAATCACCGGCACCTGAAGTGACCACCACACCAACACCAGAGCCCACTCCGGAGATCACCCCACTCCCCCGCCCACCAGAGCAGAAAGGTGAGATCTTCCCTGACGGCATCTCATTCGAAGGGGTTCTTGACCTGATCCAGGAGATGGTCGGCCACGGCACGCTCTTTCTTGAACGGATCATTCCGCTCTTTCAAGGTCTGGCCGGAGGATAAGCCTGAATGATGGACAATATGGCAGGTCATATTCTGAAGAGCCGGTACCTTCTCCCGGGTGAGAGGGATTTTACCGACATCTGCCACCGGGTTGCCGGATGGATCGGAAGGGACGATGCCGAATCCGGGGCATTCTTCCGGATTATGGAGACAAGAGAGTTCCTCCCAAATTCCCCTATCCTGATGAATGCGGGAACGCCATGCAACCAGCTTGCCGCCTGCTTTGTGATCCCGGTCGGAGACACGATAGCCGGGATTTTTGAAGCGGTGAAAGAGGGAGCTGTTATCCAGATGACCGGCGGCGGCACCGGGTACAATTTCTCGGAGATCCCACCAGAGGGTACACCGATAGATCCGGGAGGGATGAACTCGCCGGGGCCGGTTGCGTTCCTCTCTGTCTTTGATACTGCATCAGAGGTGATTCTGCAGGGAGGACGGCGACGGGGTGCGAATATGGGAATCCTTGATATCCGGCATCCCGATATCCTTGCTTTTATCAATGCAAAAGAGAGGGAAGAGCGGCTGACACATTTCAATCTCTCGGTGAGGGTACCGGATCTGGTGATGAAGGCATATGCAGACGGAGAGACAGACCAGGTACTCTCCACCCACCCGGCAACAGGTAGAGAGTATACCATCGGCGACGTTTTTGACGCGATCATCAACGGGATACACCGGAACGGGGAGCCGGGGCTGCTCTTTTCAGATGCAATCAACCGGGGGAACAGAACCCCGCATCTTGGGGAGATCACCGCAACCAATCCCTGTGGAGAAGAGCCGCTGCTGCCATATGAGGCATGTATCCTGGGAAGTATCAACTGTGCACGGTTTGTTAAGAAAGGAACGGTAGACTGGAAGCATCTCGAAACGATTGTCCGGCTTGCAGTCCGGTTCCTTGATCAGGCAATTGACAGAACCACATATGCCCTTCCTGAAAATGAAGAGGCGATGAAGAGGACACGGAAGATTGGGCTTGGCGTGATGGGGCTGCATGATGCCCTCATACTCCTGGGATTGCCCTATGATTCATCAGCTGCACGAGAGTGTGCTGAGGAGATGATGGCCTTCATCACACAAACGGCAGTGGATGAATCGGAGAGGCTGGCAGAGAGCCTTGGTGCCTTCCCGGCATGGGAAGGGAGTGTCTGGAAGAAACCGGTACGGAACGCCACACTGACAACTATTGCCCCCACCGGTACAATCTCGCTCTTTGCCGGGTGTTCTCCCGGGATCGAACCTGTCTATTCCTTTGCCTACACCCGGCAGAATACAGTGGGAGCTGATTTCGAGCTGATCCATCCGATCTTTTCAGATCGGCTTGATGAGGAGATCGCCCGTCTTGGATATTCCGATGATGAGGCTCTGTCCCGGAGGAACAGAGTGATCGACGAGATCCGGCGCCGGGGATCACTTCAGCATATCGGATGGCTCTCTTTCGAATTCAGGAGGCTCTTTGTCTCTGCACTCGACATCAGCTGGAAGGATCATCTCCTGATGCAGGCTGCGTTCCAGCGCCACACCCATGCATCCATTGCAAAGACGATCAATCTCCCACCCAACACCACACGGAAAGCGATCCGGGATGCAATCCTCTCTGCATGGACGCTCTCCCTCAAAGGGATCACTCTGTACCGTAGCGGGAGCAGGACGGGAATTGTCTATTCATTCCCCTGGTGTCGTGGATGCGGGAGCGAGATGCCAGATGAGGGGGATTGAACAGTTCTTTGGTGGAAAAAAGCCTTTTTATGAGGAAAAAAGCTCATTCCGAACAGAGGCTAAATGCGGGTAGGAATGCTTAATAATGAATACAGGATACACTATCGTTATGCCAGCTGACTCCGGTATCGAGCCAGGGAAGGGAAAAAACGGAAGACCTGTGATCCTCTTTGTGGATGATAACGATATCCTCAGGAATATCATCTCCGAGGTGCTGGAAAAAGCCGGATACTCTGTCATCTGCGCCGATAGTGGAGAATCATGCCTCAAAACCTTAACCGAAATATACCCGGACATGATCCTCCTCGATATCATAATGGAGCCGATGGATGGATGGGAGACGCTCCGTGCGATCCGAAAGAGCCCCGCCTGCAAGGATATCCCTATTGTCACCCTCACCGGCAAGATCTTCCTCCCATCCGAGATGGTTGAGTATGGCCATGAGATCAGCGGGTGGATCAAAAAGCCGATCAGGATGGAGCCTTTTGTCCGGATGATCCAGGAGATCTTTGCTGAGCTCAAAGAGGACCGGGAAGTTGCGCTGGAGAAGGCCGATTCCGCATCTCCCGAAGATGTGTACAACTATGCCCTGCACCGCCGCCGCCTCAGAGTATTCGGCCGTATCTATGAAGGAATCCTGAAACAATGCGTCACAACAGAGAATGAGACCTGTGAGGGATGGGGTGAGGATACAAAAATAATGGAGGATATGGTCGCACAGGAAGAAGAGTGGTGCAGGGCTCATGGGGTCATCTGAGAATACAAATCACCGATTCTTCTTTCTTGCACTTTTCTTTTTTCTGGGAGCAACAACACTGACATCACTTGTCAATTATCTCCTCTTCCATACCATAGCCGAGCTCTTCGCGATCATCATCGGCTGCCTCATCTTTATGATCGCATGGACGGCACGGGATCGGATCGAGAACAGCTACCTCCTCTTCATTGGTGTGGGATATCTCTTCATAGCCACAATTGATCTCCTTCACACCCTCGCCTTCAAAGGGATGAACATATTTGCCGGGTATGATGCAAACCTCCCAACCCAGCTCTGGATAGCAGCCCGGAGCCTTGAGGCAGCAACACTTCTGATCGCAGCCTTCCTCATTCCGAGGAAGGTTGATCTCAGGCTCCAGTTTGGGATCTATTTCGCACTTGTTGTTGCCCTGATCTGGTCTATCTTCACACCGGGAGTGTTCCCGGACTGCTTCATTGAGGGAAGCGGACTGACTTCTTTCAAGATATACATGGAATATCTCCTCTCGATCCTCTTCGCCACCACAATCGTGCTCATCTACCAGAAGAGGGCATATTTCGAGCCCCGGATAATGCACCTGATGATCGCTGCCCTTGGAGCAACCATTATCGCTGAGCTTGCATTCACCTTCTATATCGATGTCTACGGGCTGTCGAATCTCATAGGCCATCTCTTCAAGATCATCTCGTTTGCCTTCATCTACCTGGCTCTTGTGGAGACTGGGATCAGGCGCCCGCTTGAGATTCTGTACCGCGATCTCGCAGAGAGCGAGGAGAAGTTCCGGGG
>DAJQ01000049.1 GCA_002496395.1 Methanocorpusculaceae archaeon UBA456 | reverse complement strand
GCCGCCAGCCTCGTTATGAGTGAGCGGGAATATAGGATACATCTGTTCCTCTGCTTCTTCACGGGTTTTTCCGGTTGCTACGCAACCAGGGAGATTAGGGGAGTATGCAGAGAAGTTTGTTTCAGCCTTCTCTATGATAATCAGATATTTTTGCGTCTTACCACTATCTCCGCCGCTCATCCCAATTCATCCCCACTCACCTCTAATCATTCCTCCTCATCTCCACCCATCCCTACTCATCCCCATACTCACCCAAGAAACTCCTCGATCATCTCGGCAACCCTCACCGGCTGGCAGAAGATCATTCCGTGCGCCTGCCCTTTCAGTATACGGAGTGTGGCATCAGGGAGGGCCGCGGCCAGGATTTCGGCATTCTCCGGGGGGATGACAATATCCTGATCGCCAGCAATAATAAGTGCCGGAGAGCGGATTGTATGGAGATCCGGGCAGACTCCTTCCCAGAGCTGCATCGCATCAAACTGCTCTTTTACTGCATGAGGGTCAGCCACCTCCCCATAATCAACAAACCAGGTCAGGGGGTCTGGGTGTTCACAGCGGTATGATTCCGTGAGCAGAAGCCTGNNGGTATGCCTCAGGGGTGGAGAGCTCTTTTGCCATCTCTGCTGGGACCCACTCCTCTGAGGGAACCTTCAGCACCCCGCCACAGTCGGCATTCAGGAGGACCAGGCGATCGACTGAATCCGGATAGAGAACTGCATATTCAAGTGCGATCATCCCGCCCATAGAATATCCGATGATATGCACAGGCCTCTCTTTGTTACCATCCTCTTCTTTCTCTTCTTCCTCCCTCTCTTCTTCCTCCCTTTTTTCTTCTCCCCTCTCTTCTCCTATCCCTTCCCTGCCTGCAAGCTGTGTGATTACTTCATGCAGATCCCGTGCTGCCTGAGGGATCGTAAACTCAATCTCCGGGTTCCGTTCACCTGATACTCCCCTGTGATTGTAGAGGATGACCCGGTGTGATCTCGCAAGGTGTGAGACCAGCCGGGATGGCCACTCGTCAAGCGTCATTCCATATCCAAGAACAAAAACGATTGTCAGGCCATCTCCATAAACTGCATACCGGAGAGAGATACCATCTGAAGTGGTGATCACTGGCATACCCATTCATCATATATGCGCAATATATATGTTTCGCTCCTGCAAGCTGCCGAAAACACTCATAAACTCTTTCATCGTCTAATGGATTGAAAAAACCAAACCGACTCTTATCTGTTCACCTGAGTTATGAGGGGAAAAACGCCAACAGCTTCATCACCAGCTACACCAAAATCACTTCTCATGCCCTCCCAAAAACCCCCGGATCTCAGGAAGATCGCAGACGAAGCAATGGAACGGTATGGTTTTTCACCCACATTTCCAAAGCGTGTCATCTCAGAAGTTAAAAGACTCAATGAAGAGATTATGCCAGAAGAGATACAATCTGCCCGTGATCTCAGATCCCTTCTCTGGGTCTCAATTGACAATCATGACACAATGGATATTGATCAGATACAGTTCTGTGAGAAGAGGCCAAATGATGAAATACAGGTAAAGATCGCAATAGCCGATGTCGATCACCTTGTCAGCAAAGGATCAGCAACAGATCGGCACGCCGCAAAACATGGAACCTCTATTTATACCGGTGTAGTAACCTACCCGATGCTTCCGGTCCGTCTCTCAGAAGATATCACGTCTCTCCATCCAAACAGAGACAAACTGGCAATTGTTATAGAATATGCCGTTCTTTCAGATGGCTCAATCCGTCCAGGCGATATCTACCCCGCGGTAGTCCGGAACAAAGCAAAGCTGGTGTATGAAGTTGTAGGAGAGTGGCTCGAAGAGCAGGGTATTTTTCCCTATGCAGACCTTGATATTGCAGAACTCCCGGAACAGCTCCTCCTACAGCATGAAGCCGCCGAACGAATGAAGGCAGAACGGGCAGAGCAGGGTTTTCTTGACCTTGAGACGATAGAAGCCTCGCCCGTTATGGTTGAGGGGAATGTAACCGGCCTTGTCATCCAACAGGAGAGTCCGGCCCATTCTCTCATTGAGGAGTTTATGATCTCTGCAAACAGGACCCTTGTTGCCCGCCTGAATGAACAATCATATCCGATGATCCAGCGGATTGTCAGGACTCCAAGAAACTGGCAGGGCATTGTTGAAGAAGCGGCCTCTCACCATGTCAGGTTACCTGCTGATCCGGATGTCCAGGCACTTGCTTCCTTTCTTATTCAACAGAAGAAGAAAGATCCCGAGTCTTTTCCCGATCTCTCCCTGACTGTTGTCAAGCTCATGGGGCCAGGGGAATATGTGGCAATAGCGCCGGATGAAGATTCAGTTGGGCATTTTGCCCTTGCAGTAACAGACTACACCCATGGCACAGCACCAAACAGGCGATATGTGGATATTATCATCCAGAGGCTGATCAAAGCCAGCATTGAGAGGAAAACGTCTCCCTATGATGTCGATGAGCTGTCAATACTTGCTGAACACCTGTCAGCTACGGAAAAAGCTGCAAAAAAAGTTGAGCGATTCATGAGAAAAGCAGCAGGTGCAATTCTTTTAATGGACAGGGTAGGTGAGACTTTCATGGGTCTTGTCACCGGCGCTTCGGAGAAAGGAACGTATGCCAGGATCATTGATCCTCCTGTGGAAGGACGAGTTGTAAAGAACGAAGATGGATTGAAGGTTGGTCAGAGAGTACAGTTACGCCTCTTACACACCGATCCGGAAAAGGGATTTATTGATTTTGAGCGCATCTGATCTCAGGAAGAACAGGTCACTCAAAAAAAACTCATTTTTCAACCTTGAAAAATCCTTACTATAATGTGATTATGGCCGGGCAGCAAAATACCCAAAACCCTCTTCCATCTCGTTGATCATGAAGAACTGACGGGCAGATTGTGGAGTCTGTATCGTGAGTTTTGGAACAGTAACCATGAATGAATGGCGTGGGAACCAGTATGACCCATCACCATAATCAAAAGATACACCGTCAACGGTGAGAATTGCCTTTTCGAGATCGGCATACTGAATCCTTGCATCTTCAAAATTCATTGAACGGAGTACTTTTGTCCTGAGATCATGGTTTCCAAGGAGCATAACCAATACCTGAACACCGGTATCGATTGAATAATTGACAGTAACAACAGCATCTGCCCCGTCAAGAGCGATATCAACGGTGTCAAAGGTGATATAACTGTATCTGTTATCTGTCTCATAAGCGGCAACAGGCATACAAGATAGGGCGAGTATAAGGAGTGCCGCGAGAAGAATGCCTGTTTTCATCAAAATATATATGTTTCATATAATTATAGTGTTTCTGGTCGAAACCCTTCTGAATACGTCATCAGACTACAAGTATAGTACCGATTGAGACTATTGGAAAAATGAGGAGAAAAGATGGAATCCATCTTCATATGGGAGAGATGAAAATGTGTTTCAGAGCGTCTTTGTGAGGATGATCTCGATACTGGATACATTGGTCCTGCCGGTATCTGTCTCAATCTCCTCAGTTGAGGTAGAGATATCCTTCTTACCAACACCTTCAAGGAATCTGTTTAATGAAATCTCTGCTGTGTCCACTGCACGGGAGATTGCTTTTCCCCGGGCCTTGATAGCGACCATTTCCGCGCCATTATTGAATTGTGTCACGACTGCCAGTACATAATTCATAACCGGCTTGTTACCAACGAATACTGTGTTATCTGTCTGCATGTGATCCCTCAAATATAACCCTTAGTTTTCAATAATTCAGCATTGAGGACAGACGAGCCGGCTGCCCCTCTGATCGTGTTATGTCCCATAGCAGTATAGCGGATACCATCTCTGATCCTGCCGATTGAAACTGTCATCCCATTCCCCCTGTTTCGATCCAACCGTGTCTGGGGTCGATCGGGTTCCTCAAAGATGTGTAATGTTTCCTCAGGCTGGGTTGGCAGCCCGGAGAATGGTGGTCTCCATCTGGCAAAGGCGTTCTTCGCTTCAGCCACACCATAGTCAGCGTCGATCCAGATTGACATCAGATGCCCGTCAATAACCGGCACCCTGTTACAGCTTGCACTGATTGGAAATGATGCTGGTTCAATCTCAGCACCATTAAACGTACCCAGGATCTTCTTTGGCTCACTCTCCATCTTCTCCTCTTCAGATCCAATATAGGGAATGACATTATCAAATATCGCCATACCGGGGATGCCATCAAACCCGGCGCCAGATATCGCCTGGAGGGTTGCAACAGTGACACCGGAGATACCAAGCGGCAGCAGGGGTGCGAGGGAAGATGTGAGCATGATGGTCGAGCAGTTTGGATTTGTAACGATACACCCATCACGCCCGCTGTCATGTTGAAGATCGATGAGACCGATATGTTCGGGATTTATTTCAGCGATGAGCAGGGGGACCTTTGGATCCATCCGGTGTGACGACGCATTACTGCATACGATCACACCTGCATCAGCAATATCCATCTCCAGTGTCTTTGCGATATCCGCAGGAAGGGCAGAGAAGACGATATCGAGATCTTTCACAGCCTCGACTGTTGTCGGGCTCACTATGCGATCTGCTACAGTCTCGGGGAACGGAGCATCCACTCTCCAGTTAACGACCCGTCCGTATGGCTTCCCAGCACTCCGTTCGGATGCGGTAAGTGTGGTAAGTTCAAACCATGGGTGATTTGCTAGTAATTGGACGAACCGCTGGCCAACGGCACCTGTAGCACCAAGAACTCCAACATTGATCATGAGTAAACAGAAGTAAGGGTGAGAATATATTTAAGCGTTAGAGTTTTAATTCCGTCAAACCCTATCTGGGGAGATTAAAAAATAGAATTATTCCATGTGAATGGCTTCAGCCGGACACTCATCCACACAGGTTTCGCAGTCAACACAGGTATCTGCATCTACAACAGCCTTCCCGTCATTCATCGAGATCGCGGCAGTCGGACAGATATCAACACATGTTTCACAGCCTGTACATTTCTCCTTATCAATAACAGCTACCAATTGGATTCCTCCTATACTATGGTTTAAAAATAAATAAGAAATAGGTTTCGATATACGCACCACGATCAGAGACCAAGAACCTCTTTCATCGTGTATGTGCCCGCAGACTGACCGGGCACCCATTTCGCTGCCCTGATCGCGCCCCGTGCAAAAACAGAACGATCGTACGCGCGGTGAGAAAGTTCGATCGTTTCAAAATTGCCTGAGAATAAAACAGAATGATCACCGACGATATCCCCGCCACGGATCACATGTACGCCAATCTCATCAGCGCGTTCAGTCATTCCCTCGCGGCCATACATCTTCTCCCGCGTTCCCATCTCCTCTTCAAGGATTGCCAGGATTGTCTTTGCGGTACCGCTTGGTGCATCCTTCTTGTACCGGTGATGTGCCTCGATCACTTCACAATCATAGTCGGGGAGGAGTGCAGCTGCATTTCGTATCAGCTGCCAGAAGATATTGACGCCAACACTGAAGTTTGTGGTCTTGACAATAGGCACGACTCCTTCTGTTGCCTTTTTAATCCGTGCTTCCTCCTCATCAGAAAAGCCGGTAGTCCCAACGACAAGTGCCACCCCTGCGGATGCGGCAATCTCGATGTTCCTGACCGATGCACTCGCTATTGTGAAGTCAATGAGACAATCAGGTTTTTTGTCCTTAAGGAAATGCTCAATGTTTTCTGATTCCACGACAGGCTGGCCAAATACTTCCCCCGGCCGGATGTCAATTCCACCTACAAAGGTGAGATCCGGATCTTCCTCAATCATTCTCCCGATAATTGTTCCCATACGGCCAAATGCGCCGCAAATTGCAACTTTAATCATAATGACTCAGTATCTCCTTCAATACCGCTTCTTTTTCAGGATCGAGTTCGGTGAGCGGAAGTCTGAGTGGACCGGCTGCTCCTCCCCTCAACTCAACACCTTTCTTCACAGGTATTGGATTTGTATCAATGAACATGCCACGGAAGAGCGGAGAAAGCTCGTAATGGATCTGCTGGGCCCTGACAAACGATCCGGTCCGGCAGGCATCATAGAGAGTTCCCATTCTGGCGGGCTCAAGATTTGCAGCAACAGAGATGACTCCGTGTCCGCCAAGAGCAAGGATCGGCAACGTCATGTTATCATCACCTGAGAGGACAGAGAATGGAACCTCTCTCTCCAGTTCCCGGGTCATCTCAATGATCCGGGAGATTTGGCCGATATCGCCACTTGCCTCTTTCACTCCGATGATATTCGGATTATGAGCAAGTTCAACGATCAGATCAGGGGTCAGGTTCTGACCAGTCCGTGATGGCACATTGTAGACGATGATCGGGATGCCGCAGTCAGCCAGTTTGGTATAATGTTTGATAAGGCCGGCACGGTTTGGCTTGTTGTAATAAGGACTGATGATTAGTGCTGCGTCAGCCCCGAGCCTCTTTGCAGCTTTTGTAAGTGTCAGTGCCTCTTCAGTGTTGTTCGAACCTGTGCCAGCGATGACCGGTATATTGCCCCCGACAGCTGAGACCACCTCTTCAATGATCTCCTCATGTTCGGCAAAATTCAGGGTTGCGGATTCCCCTGTTGAACCACAGGGGACAATTCCATCAATACCCTCTGACACAAGATGCTCGATGTTTGAACGAAGCCCGTTGATATCAACGGACATCGTTTCTGTTCTTTGAAAAGGAGTTATGATTGCTGGTATTATTCCATGGATCATACGCTAGCTTATCTGCGTCTTCTGGTATTTACTTTTCTGGTAATGTATCCCGCCACACGGTTTCGCACACTTTTACTCTCAATTGAGGTGAGGTTTGAAACGGCGGATTTATTCTCATCGAATTCATTAGAGAAGTAATTGCCATGCTTTTCCAAGAGACCGGTTCCGATTGATTTAATGTAACTTGGTTTGATTCCCATGTATATCGTCCTCAAATTTCCATAATAGTAATGCGCGATGACAACATAATGATTGTGTTTGTAACCGAGGATGGATCCGGCCCAAGGATCCGTATCATCGGCTCTTTTCCAACAGCCCCGCGGTCAATGATCATATCCGGAACCTCCTCCTTACAACAGGATGCAACGCCCCAATCCATCGTCTGTATGCCGGGAGGCTCATGTTCCCTGTCAAACCAGCAGACGGTAAAGCTCATCTCTTCCAGAAGAGCTGCAAGGGGTTCGGAGAACCTGATATTTGCCGCAGATCTGATCTCAGGGTCAAACCGCATGGCTGTCAGCACGATACGCGCAATATGGTCGCTTGCACCAAATGCACACCCTCCCACCGGATGAACACTCTTCCGAAGCGTCACAATCCTCCCTTCCACCCCCGCTACATCAGCCGGGCTCCGGGCACCTTTTCTGGCATACACAATATTGCTCCCGACTTCTGGGATGAGCCGGGGATCCATCTTCTCCTTCAGCTCACTGACAGCATACGCGAGTGCATTGAGAATGCAGGTTTTCTCATCTCCATCAATCATGTGAACCCATCCAGATTTGTGTAACACCCTCGATTGCTGATCTGATAAAGAGATCGAGATCCATCAGTGGTTCAACAGCCCGTATTCGCTCTCGATCACACCCTGCTGCAAAGCCTTTATCTTTCATCTTCTTCTTCACGGTTTTTATCGTCACCTCTTCGATTGCCCCGCCTTTTACTAGCGCACAGGCGATAATGAGACCTGATATGCTGTCTGCGGACTGAAGGCAGAGATCAAGGGGGGTTGAATGATCGGAAAAGAGATGGTGATTGTGCCTCCTGACAGCGTCTGCGATCTCTTCAGGTAAGCCTGCCTGAAGGAGCATCTCCGCGCCAACCATGCCATGTCTCTCCATATCTCCTGAGACGATCTCATAATCGATATCATGCAGGATACCGATCACCTCATAGAGATCAGGGTCTTCATTCAGATGTGGGGCAATAGCCCGCATGATTGCACCGGTTGCCACACAATGCTCAATGAGGCTCTCTGAAGTGACATGTTTTTGAAGAAGAGCAAGGGGATCATCTGGTATCATACACTATGGATCTCCCCGGAGAGAGATAGATTCTCTGGTTGTCACGTCGATCCGATGATAATAATATTTCGTAATCCCCGACATGATCAACTGGTTTTGATCTGGTTTTTGTGAAAACCATGGTTCTTCTCCAATTTTCTGAAAGGTGAGTTCGTTCCAGAGGGCAGTCTGCTCTCTCTTTCTCACCCTCAC
>DAJQ01000038.1:13372-18731 GCA_002496395.1 Methanocorpusculaceae archaeon UBA456 | reverse complement strand
ATTTCAATCCACGTGCCTGCGTGAGGCACGACCCAAAGGTATCGAGGGATCAAGAGCAACACGTATTTCAATCCACGTGCCTGCGTGAGGCACGACGTATACCCCGGACGCCGAAACGATCGCGATGGCAATTTCAATCCACGTGCCTGCGTGAGGCACGACTCTAAACTATTTATAGGAGGGCAGATATCTAATTTTCCTTGTGCCGCAATTATCGGCACCAAAATTAAAACAATATCCAAAATGACGCAGAATAACATTTCTGAATAAAGAACTATCCTTGATGTGACTTGTAGCATGCATCAGAGCGTGGTAGATTCCAAAAAATAAGGAAAAAGCCGCTTGTAACAAAAAAGCTAATTATTGCCTGATCGCGAACCTCCCTGGGAAACCATGGGCACTTCACCTTCGCAAGACTTCCCGAGGCATCCTAAAAGATCAGCACATCCTCAACATTCAACCCCGGCTTTGCCCCTACATGCTCGACATGTGTCCGACCATGCTTGCCCAGATTATAGTACCGTATGCTATCAATCTCAGGATCAATAACCTCATCGATCTTCGTCTTCATCTCCATCAGCTGAACGGAATCCACCACACACTCAAAAACTGAATTCTGTACGCGAGTACCGTAATTCATACATATTTTCGCAACCCTGCGCAGTCTGCGCCGTCCTTCAGGACTCTCCGTATTTACATCGTATGTGACCAGAACAAACACACATTCACCTCATCAAAGATTCATCTCATCAAAAATGGTGGATATCCATCGATATCACCCCGAAGGTGCCGGGCCAGCAGCATTGACTGCGCATACGGCAAAAGGCCGACCGGAATCCTCTCGTTCAGGTATCCATGCAGAACCTCTTCCGCCTTCCGCCTCTGCCATGCTGCAAGAACCGTCTTCCGCGCTGTATCTGTCAGGATCACCGCCCCATTCTCTTTCACCATGAAATCATCTGTCGCAACAACCCGGTTATTGATCAGACTTAGCACAAATCGATCTCCAAGATATGGCCTGAACTCTTCCATCAGATCCAGTGCAAGGCTCATTCGTCCCGGCCGGGCGCGATGCAGAAACCCCACCTGCGGATCAAGCCCCACAGATTCAAGAGCCGAAGCGCAGTCTGCTGCGATCATCGTATAAATAAATGACAATAAAGCATTCACCCGATTCAGCGGAGGCCTCCTGCTCCGGAACTCAAACATGAATGCAGGCTCATGCGACAGAATCAGATCATCAAAACAGTCAAAATAATACTTCGACAGAATTCCTTCCCGACCCCGAAGTTCATTCAGCGTCATGGGTGGCGATTCTTTCAACTGGCGAATACCCTCTGTCAGCCGCTGAAGATTCTCTGTTAACACCGGGGAAGTCTTCTCAGGGTAATCACGACCAAAACGCTGCAAAACACTACGGCAGTTCAGCAGTTTACCAAGAACACAATTGATTGCAATCCGGGTTGCAGCCTCCTCCTCATCGGAAAGAAGATATTGCCTTTTCCGAAGCAGTACATTCCCGGATACCCGGCCCGAAACCCGTCCGAGAAACTTACCATATGGTGAAACAAATGCAAGACCAACATTGCGGGATGTGCATAACTCCATAACCCCCGGACTTGCTCCCATAAACCCGAAACAGATGACACTCTCCAGGTTGTGGATCGGTAATCGTCCCACCTCCTTCTGCTCGACAGAAATGACGAGGTTTTCTCCGTCTTTTTTTAGGTAGGAGTCAGGATTGGTGACATACAGAGTGTTCAGCAGTTTTCTCATGAATCATCTCCTCTGATACCGGCGGCAAGGTAGCGGTCAACCGAACGCCTGCGTGAAGAGACGTTTGGCATGCAGAGATCAACAAGCGAGCAATTCTTGCAGTGCGGTAGCAGAAGTGCCGGGGGAGTGATGCCTGCATCGTAGAGTGCATACATTCCGGCGACTAACTCCGCCACCCTGCGGCGAATCTCATCATCAAAGAGCACCTCCGTCCGTCGCCGGGTCTTGCCGTAATATAAATATCCACTTTCAATCCGGGTTCTGTACATCTCCTCAAGGCAGATCGCCTGAGCGCACAGTTGCACCTCGTCGCGGTCGTCCGGCTTCTTCCTGCCAGCCTTATACTCCACCGGCACAACGGTCCAATATCCCTCTCGTCCGGAGATCGCAACCCCCGCATCCGAACGATGATACTCAACCACGTCCGCAATTCCGTACACCTTCAATGAATGTGAAACCAGAGGCACGCTCCGCGAGATCAAAATATCGCCCCGGCTTTCTGTAAAGAAAGGATCATCTGCATTCCTGTGCATCTGTCTGCCTCCAAAAGTGAGCACGTTCTCCTTCCACAACTGCTCGATGTGGATGAGCGCCCACTGACGCCTACAGAAAGCGAAATGCTGGATGCCGCTGAGCAGGAGATAATCATCGGGATTCATAAGGAGTTGTTCTCCGATGAAGCATTATTATAAGCCGGATTATAAGAATCTATCAATGGAGAGCTGGTTGCGCACATGGGAAGTATAACCGAGGTGTAAAAGCAGGTTACGGGAGATCGCCAGGATGATCAATCTCGACATATTTCTTAATATATGAGGATTTCGGGCTCATTTTTTTGAATGATCCCCGCCATATACCCGAGAAAATCATCATATGCGAGATTCCAGTGATAAATCTCTTCTGTGATTTGCGGTATATGCAGCTCTTGCAGTTTATAATAGGCTATTTGTAGCGAATGCTTCTGTAATTCACGCCAGTCACAATATCCAATGCGTATTCTATCGATGATTTTCATATCCGCGATCGCAATACGTGTATCCGTGTTGATTACCTTGAAATTCTCTTCTACAAACGGAAAATCCCTTTCGCTTTCTTTTGTGAGTAATATCTTGTGTATTGGCTTGCTGCCGTATATTTTAAGCTCTCTCTCGATAGCCTCGGTCACGAGGGATGGGGAAATTTCAATTCCCGTCTCTATGATTTTGCGCAAGACAGCAGCGGAATTTTTCAATTCGGGATTTGATTTTAATATATTGCTCTCTGAAAGACAAAATGTGTGCATTTCAGAAACACCGTATTCACCATTTCGGTTGACACGCCCCGCCGCTTGCAACAGCGAGGTCAGCGATGCAAGCTCACGGAAGCCAGTTCTAAATGAAAAATCGACGCCCGCCTCCACGCAGGATGTGGCGACAAGCACCCAGTTGTTATCATCGGGACTTCTAAGCCGCGATTTCACACGCTCAAGTGTTTTCTCCCTATCGTTCGCCGTAAGAGAGGTTGACAGATGCTCTACGTGTTCGCGCCCGAATTTTTCACAAATATATTTTGCAATTACTGCCGCGCTTTGCACTGTATTGAGTATAACGAGCCTTGGTCCTTTCGATTGCATCACTACATCAACAAACGCCTCCAGTGGCTGTGGCGTCAGATTAGCCTGATATTCTATGCGCTTGCCTTCAAATCCGTTGAGCGAAGCCCTTAAGGATGGATTTGCTATATTTGGCACTTCCAACTTATCTTCGGATATCTCTTTGATCTCCCAGAATTGATTAAGCGAACCTGAAGCCAGCATCCAATAGCATGACCATTCGTTCGCGTAAATATTCATCCACCTCCATGCTAATGGCAATAAGTGCGCAGGCAGAGCGGCGTGTGCTTCGTCCACAAATACTGCGCTGCCTGCCAACTCATGAAGCCGCCTAAGTGCAGACGGAGTTTTCGCTGCAAGGGTTTCAAAGAACGCCACTGCTGTTGTGACGATAATTGGCGCACGCCATAGCGCTGTGAGATGCCGTGTATCCTCATTTTCAAATTCGGCGCGATGGTGCAGTTCAGCCACAATGTCTTCGCCATTTTCGTCCGGGAAAACCAGTGCTTGACGGTATTTCTCGACCGACTGCTGAATGATATTTGTAAACGGCAGTACCACAAATATTCGGCGCAATCCACGCTTACTCGCTTGCGCCAACAGATGCGCCATGACCGCAGTTGTTTTGCCTGAACCAACGGGAGCATCACAGGAGGCAATGTTTTCGCATATTGACGAGTCCCGGCACACCGTATACATTTCAGAGCGTAGCCGATTTCGTTCGTCATCTTCTCCAGGTTTGCCCAGCGTTTCAACGTAACGATTTAATAACTTAAGACGCTCCGCCGGATGAAGCGGCATAATATCCGCCGACTCAGGATACTTGCCGTAATGCGTAGCAGTATCGGTGTGGTCAGCATCAACCAGGCACGACAGTAACATACGCAGGAATACCGATAAATCCCCTGATGGCATCGCGCTCTCTATTGCCGGTCTTGCGCTTACGTTGCTGCTGTGTATTTGCGAATACTCCGACAACGCTGAATCAACCCGCGATTTTATTCTCTCATCTCGGAACGCGGAATCCTCGCGGATGCTTTGCTCATAAAAATCCGGAAGCCCGATATGGTGCGCTGCGATAGAAACAGCCGCAAGAACAGCGGGGTGTATATCGTCCAGCAAAAAAGCTGCACCAGCATCCGCATGATTAAGTGGCAGACGTGTTGCCTTTATCTGTCCGGATAAAATGAGCTGATTTTCCTTATCGAGTTTACCCAAATCATGGTAAACTGCCGCAGTTTCTGCTATATTTACAAGCAATGCTCCATCTAAAAGGGAGTATCGGGCGGCATCAGATGCGTGACGCCTTGATCGTTCCAACACTCCGTTGATATGCTCCTCATATGTCTGGGCGGGATACTCATCTTTAGGGCTATGAGCGAAATGTTTGATCACAGTTCCATCAAATCGACCACGCTTTCAACCCGCTTAATGAGACTATCTGGCAAAGATGTCTTATCCACGTAGTCAGACCACTCATTTGAGGGATCGGAAACATTGCCTATGCGAGAAGGCGTCAACGCCTCAAGCAACAGATAGTCCGGGCAGCTTCCAAGTGCGTTTTTATGCTCGATATACCAGGCATGGCGGATTCGTACATCCGGACGTATAGCCGAGCGGTTTAAATCATACGCCTTCGGAATCAGCAGTTTGAGCAGCTCTATATCCTCCGGGGTGCAGCCGCTCTTTCCCGCATAGTTAGGATTGACAAAGAAAGGCATACAGTACACGCCATGTTGTACGATACGGAACGCAAGCGGTGCCATGCCGGCATTTTTACCCTCTTGTACACCTGCTTTATTTGTGTTCGTATGGCGTACAATAGCTATCGGAGATATGGAAACTCCAACGCCAAACTGAACTACACCAGTCTTTATGAAGCCCTTTGCCGCGCCTTCTTCAAGGAATGTGTTTCCGAATACACGGGCATCCCAATATTTTTTTACGAATGTGCTGTTTAAGAAGGACTGTTGGTCAAATTTTTTGGTATCT
>DAJQ01000038.1:0-13326 GCA_002496395.1 Methanocorpusculaceae archaeon UBA456 | reverse complement strand
CTTGGTCAAATTTTTTGGTATCGTCCATTTCGTTTTGAATTGCAGAACGTTCACGCCCGCGTGATTCAAGTATGCGATAGTGGTCTGGATTATCTCTAAACGTCTCTGGCAGGCTTCTAAAGAATGGACTCTCTTTATCCTCGAGCAAATCGCGTAGCTTACGTTTGAAGGATACTGGAGATATTTCGCCACGACCATTCGGGCGCTGGCGAGGTTCGCTCTCACGATCGGGGTCGCCGTTAGGGTTTGAGTTCACAGCTTCAATTACCAAAAGTCCTGTTGCGCGTTTGATTTCATTTGTCATCTGAGCATACCTCCTCAGTAGATTGTTTGTTCGTCAATTTGGGAAGATCCGCAAGGTAGCCGATAAACAACTGAGCTTTTTCCAAGTCCCCAAAACGGATATCCTCTGTCATTTTTTGGTGCAGCTGTGGCATGAGTAAGCCATACTGGCGCTTGTACCACGCCGCCAAGCCGCTTTTATCCTTACCCTGACGTCTGTACTGATCAGCCCACGCTATGTACGGATTCATTCGTGTACTCAGCAGAGCCAAGGCCTGTGCCGGTGTTTCTGACGCTGTTATGAATACAGAGTTTCCTGCCAGTTGCGGCGGCACTTCGCCTTCGCGCTTGATCTCACAATACAGCGCGTGCAGCTCGTCGGATATTTTCAGTAGCTGCCCGATTAAATATGCCGTGTCTTGCATGTAAGCCTCCTTGTTTATGCCGCTCTTGTAAAGGAGCAGTCCGAGTAAGGGAAATAAATTGCCAATTTCCGCTTTAAGTTCTTTTTTCACGAGATTCTTTCCTCTTGGCAGGTTATTGCCAACAAACAATATCAAACCCAATGAATTCGAGGTCACGCCTCCAGTGATGCGCAATAATTGCAACGGCATTGATTTGTCCAAGAGTAGCTCCATGCCTTGATAGTAACGCATTAACATAACACCTCTCTTGCCGTCTGCCCGTTCGCCATTTTGTTTCCAAACTTTGTTTGCGATTTTTGCGATACTTAAAGGAAAAGGCGTTATGGGGTCAATTTTTGTAATAGGGGGAAGATTGTGGCACCCTTGTTGCCACTCGGTAGCTGCGTTTATCAGCCCGCCTGGGGTCAGATTGCGTGAAAAAATCACCTTTGCTCGTTTAGATAGGGCTGGTGGTATTTGCTGTAATGCAAACACATGGATATTTTCCGGCTTCTGCTTTGTTTCAAGCCCTTTGAGTGTTTTACTAAACTCTTCTGCAACCTTTTCAAATCTGGTTGTGATATCACTCTTATTCTCTGTATTGCCGAAAAGAGCCGCAAATTTTGGGAGGACTTCTGGAACCTTGTTAGGATAGATAAACAGCATTGCATCCTTGTCAATTCTGCGCCATGTGATATTTTCATTGTCAGGTTTCACAATCCATTCTAGCGAGGTTTTTAGGGTGTCACGATTCGCCTTGTTAATCGGAAAAGATTTGTCATCAGCCTTCCCATAGCGAAACTGGCACACTTGTTCATGGAACATGGAACGTAACGCCACCTCAAATCCCGGTGTGAGTCGAACAGATGGCATGGGTTCGCCAAGATCTGCATATGGGGCTCCAAAAGCGTCTAGTTGATCGCTTCTTTCAGGCTGAAGATCACTTTCATTGGCAAAAAGCCAATCATTCACTTGCTTAGTGGTGTTCTCATTGGCTATTGGATATTCGAATCTCTCCCAATTTGTCAAATCAAGTATAATTGAAATCGACCCGAAATCGTCTTCTGGCTGCTTCTTTTCATTTCCATTATAAATAAGCAGCGGCAGATATGCTTTAATATCGCTTGATAATTTCTTCCAAACATGCTTCTCAAGGGTGCTACGCAGCGTATCAATGTCAAGCGATGCGGTGATCTTCATTAGCGCGGTGATTGCGCTCTTTTCAGGCGCATTCGGTATTTGAGTGCGCAGGCAGCGCAATATCTTTTTACGAAATTTTGGAACCCAATTATCGGCAGTGCATATTGATTCCAAATAGCCTACATCCAGCTCTATTTTACCCTCATAAATCGCTTTGTAATAGTCTTTATCCTCTTTCGAGGTAACACGATACAATGGTGCAATGTTGAAAGCGGGAAATGTCCCCTGATTATTGCCAAATTTTCTGCAGACCCTAACCAGATCCTTACTCATCAGTTCAACGTCTGATACAAGGCCATCATCGCTAAGCCATATGCGATAGCAGGCTCCGTTCGGCAATAGATTGTACTGAGGGTGCCACCCCTGTGGCTTGATATTGTTGCTTGCAAGAGTTACAGACAGCTGATGGAGCTCGTTCAGCATGGTCTTTCTCCTTTCCAGTAGGTCAGCACGCCACCTGTAATCTCGACATCTGTATCATACAGATATGCAACTTCGGATTGATAGCCCTCTGAAAATACCTGCCGCAACATGGAGGGAATAACTGCGTTCTCCATATCAGACATGATTTGTGTGTCATCGCGAAACTCGCCGAAATAGGATGGCGTGAATTCTCGCCATCCTAAGTATGGTACTGAGAAGCACTGCCCACGTTTCAGCCTTCTGGTGAACATTTCCTGATATGCGTGCCCCGGCGAAGTGGTCGCCTTATCCCAGTTCTTTGCCGCTTGAGGTAGCTTGTCTTTTATTTTATACGGCACAACTTCGGCGTACAAGCGATAGCAGACATCAATAAGGACGGTGGCGGAAAGCTGATAGCAGTTACCTTTTTTTATGTTTTCATTTTTTCGTAGCGGGCCGCCATAATTTGTGTAATAATTATGAAACTGTATCGGCGCACATATTTCCACCTTAAGTGGAATAATTTCAATCGCAGGTCCCCACATCACAGACTCAAAAATAGCTTTAACAGCCGAGTATGTAGGTGCCGGATAGCTGACGGGGTTGTCACCCGTATCCGGTCTTGTCCACATAGCAGTGTCGCCTGCAATTTCCATCTGAACGATATATGTTATCGTTTTCACCTCTTAGCTGTTTAAACAGGTAGATTTCCGATATCTTCGAACATTCCTGAAATAGTACCTACTTCCTTATTTATGACTACTACATCAAGGATCTCTGATACCCATCTTTCTGCACCCTTTAATCACCAAAAACATTCAATGGATGATTGGTATCCTTCTATTTTATGTAATTTGTCTGAACCCTATCCCTTTATTTGATAATTCCTTCTCCATAGCCAAATACCTTTTGCCACTGACACACTACTTATCTGTGCTCATCTGGATGAATTCAGCTAACTGGAGTGGGTGCATGCTATCGTGACCGAATCTTCAGCCCTACGTCCAAAATTCTCTTCATCGGCCCGTCCGGAGGGCAGTATGGAGGTGTGCAAAGTGTTCTGGTGGAAACATAATTCCAGGAGCGGACAGTATTCTTCAGCGAAGGTTCACCGGACATTGCATGTACAACCAAAGACCGATACTCCGAAGTCCGTTGAGGATTACGAAATCACGGTAGATCCTCTGGAAGGTCTTGAACCAGAGATCTTTGAAGGGATGTAACGAAAGCTCGGACACCGACATAATCGGTAAGCTCCCACGATGAAGTATCAGCTGGTGCCAGATCCCCTCCCCCCTCCCTCCACGCCATTTAAGTCGTTTGCGCTAAGAAAGAAAAATTCGCTATATCGATGAAATGGGATCATTGATGTAGCATCAATACACCGTTGGAGGTCGGAAATCTGTTGTGACGATAAACCAGCCCGTCTGGTCGATTAAGGCCTTTTCATACCTGCTGCATATGCTGTCGATTTTTTCCATTATGTCGGCATCATAGCGGGATTGGCGAATACAAATGCTCAAATATTCGTCATCTATTTCGGGATCAGAGTAGATATCAAGTGTAATCTGGGCAGTGTTGCCAAAAGTCTCTTCTGTTAACATGCATGCATAGAGCACCACATCATAAAGCCCGATATTCTGACGGAGATAGCGGGCTACCTCTCCGGGGTTTGGGAAGATAAATCCAAGGTTCTCCTGCAACGATAGGAGAGATTGCTCTATTTCATTAGCGGATGGATAATGAATTTTTTGAAAAGAAGTATAGATCATCCTCAAGATGAATCAACGCCGCCAACAGGACTCGAACCTGTGACATGCTGGTTAACAGCCAGCCACTCTACCAACTGAGTTATGGCGGCACTCGAGTTGCCTAATTACATTGCCAGTGCCAGAACTTAAAGATTGTTAACCAATCCCCGCTTCATCTCCTCGAGAGC
The DNA here is from genome assembly GCA_002496395.1 of Methanocorpusculaceae archaeon UBA456. Taxonomy (GTDB): domain Archaea; phylum Halobacteriota; class Methanomicrobia; order Methanomicrobiales; family Methanocorpusculaceae; genus Methanocalculus. The sequence continues at coordinate 9,099 of DAJQ01000038.1, read as the reverse complement.
CCGGATGAATGCATCCAGCTCGTCAGGGATCCCCTTCAGCATCCTCCGCATCTCCGGTGTCGCGTACGCACCTGTGGAAGACGCGCGGATATAGCCCATCTGCTCAAGGATGCGGAGGGAATACCGCACCCGGTGCTGCGGCTGGTTCAGCACTTCTGCGAGCTTGATGATCCCGATCGGCTCATGCTCGACAACTGCACGGGCTATTGATAGGTGCCGTTCGATCAGTTCAATCTCGTCGCGGAGTTTTTCAAGCATTCCTACCCATCCCCTGCCTGTTGTGAAAAACCGGCTTCCGGACACCAGTCTCCTCTGGCATCAGCCGGGTTTCTTTCTTCTCACTATCTTTCCACTTTCGTATTAGGTGCTCCCTTCCTTATCAGATGGCTCCTCTGGCTTTGCATTGATCTCAAGCCACTCTTTTGTTCCGATATACTGCTTCCGTGTCACGAGTCCCGAGAGGACAGCAATGATGATCAGGATGGCTATCACAGGGTTCTTAAAGCCCGCATCCGCCGGAATAATGAAGAAGATTGCAACTGCGGCCGCAGCGGCAAAGAGGAAGATATTGAGGAGTATCACGACGGTAATATATTTGATCTTAAAGACCTGTTTTGCCGATTCTTCCATATGCAGGTATATGGTCTTCACAGAATATATGCCCTGCCACACGTTGGCATGCATCATCTGGCCGCAATCATCCATCTGCTCCCTGCCCACTCATTGTCAAATAACGGTGTCTCCGTGAAGATAAACCCCTTAAGGAGGTGTGCTGGCGATAAAACCGTTGAATTGAGGAGATATTGATTTATAGTGATAATTACTACTCTTCTGTCAGGATATGCGGGTACATTCTTCTGCCTGGGTGACAGTCGGGATCATCATTCTGCTATTGGCCACTCTCAGTACCGCAGGCTGCCTCTCCGATGATGATCTGGATTCCCTCTGGAATGACTGCATGCAATCCATCTCCCCCCATCGTGCATCCCTTGACAACTACCTCCTCGTCTATACCATCGGCATCGATCTCTGGAACATCGAGCTTGCCGGTGATGCCCCGAATCCACGGACACTCAGGACACAGATTGCACGTGAAGAGGCATTCCTTACTGACCTGTCAGAGAAACACTGGGAACTCACCGGGGCAGTCAGCCGTTTCTCAGACTATGCCGGGACCCTTGAAGGGAATCGTGGTGAATGGGCTGTCGGGGTTGCCTGGGATCTCCGTCTCTATGATGAAGAGATGTGGAATGTACAGAACGCATTCAAAGGCCGTCTTGCGGCATTGAGTCAGTATCTTGATCTTGCAGACACTGGAAGAGGAGATACAGCAGAAGCCTACTCGTACCTTGAAAGTGCCAATTCGCTCTCAGCAGATGCAGGAGCTTCCATTGCCCGTGCAGATGCCGCCCGTGCCCGTGCCGAATCGCAGTATGCCGATGCCCCCTTTCCGAAGATACATCTTCTCTGATAGCAAATACGTATGGAATGGATGCTCTTGATCATGCTCTGGCAACTACCGGTTCTGCGGCATATGCCGCATATGGCACCTCATCAGATGCAAATACAAGGTACCTGACCTCTTTTCGGACGAGCGATCCGATCATCTACCTGAAACGCTCACATGAAGAGGGCATTGTTGTTGTTCCTGCAATGGAGGTGGAACGGGCTGCCATGGAATCTCCATGCACCGTCATAAGCCGGGCAGATGCAGGCTTTTTTGATATTCTGAAGGAAGAGCCCGATCCCCTGAAGGCAACGGGCCGGGTAATAGCGGATCTGGCAGGTGGCCCGATCCTCGTCCCACCCGAGTTTCCCCTCGGCCTTGCAGAGGCGATAACGCCCTACCAGCCGATTCAGGTTGATATGGATACGCTCTCGGCGATGCGGTCGCAGAAGTCCGCATCCGAGATCTCCATGATGCGGGAATCGCAGGCAGCAGCAGAAGATGCGCTTGAAACGGCACTTGCACTGATTAGGCGATCGACTCCCACCGGAGAACTCCTGGTGACCCCGGAGGGAAAGATCCTCACCTCAGAAGATGTCAGGTATGGGATCCATGCCACGCTCCTGAAGCACGGGTGCAGGGGCGTTGATACAATTGTTGCCTCCGGCAGTGAGACCTCGGTGGTGCATCTTCGGGGAACTGGTCCGCTTGCAGCAAACGCTCCTATCATCATTGATATCTTCCCCCAGAATGAAGAGACCGGGTACTTCGCAGATATGACACGAACAGTTGTCCGGGGTGAGGCAAGCCCGGAGATCAGGGAGATGTACGATGCAGTATCTGATGCACAAAAATGCGCCTTCTCCCTTCTCCGTGCAGGCGCAGATGGCTCTGACCTCTACCGGGCAGTCGTCTCCCTCTTCGCAGATGCCGGCTATGGAACAGAACCAGATGGTTTTGTCCACAGTCTGGGCCATGGTGTGGGAATCGAGGTGCATGAAGCCCCGTCCCTCAGTGCACGGGGAGGGGCGCTTGCTGCTGGCAATGTCGTCACCATCGAACCTGGCTTATACTATCCCGGGATCGGCGGGGTTCGGATCGAGGATATGGCTCTTGTCACAGATGTCGGCTATGATCGGATTACACGGTTCCCGGAGGTCTTCTGCATATGAACGATGAGATGATAGAACAGTACACACAATCCGGTCGGATCGCGAAGAAGATCCTGCAGAAGGGTGCACGCATGATCGCTCCGGGCGTATCCCTTGCTGAAGTCGCCGATGCCGTCTGCACGATGATCTATGAAGAAGGTGCCGGGATCGCATTTCCCCCAAATCTCTCCCTGAATGAAGCGGCTGCACATGATACGGCAGGATCTTCAGATGATCGTACGTTCTCAGACGGCGATCTGGTCAAGCTGGATATCGGCATCCATATTGAGGGATGTATCGCAGATACTGCACTCACCGTTGATCTCGGGGATAATGCCCTGCTGGTGGAGGCATCGCGCGTCGCACTTGATTCGGCGCTCTCACTTGCAAGACCTGGTGTTCGTGCAGGCGAACTGGGGGCTGCGATTCAGGAGGCGATCGTCTCACGCGGCTTCCTTCCTGTTGCAAACCTCACCGGCCACGGCCTTGATCTCTATTCCCTCCATGCCTCCCCATCTGTTCCGAATATCGGATCCGGTGGTGGCACTCTCCTGAAGGAGGGGATGGCTATTGCCATTGAGCCATTTGCATCCACCGGCCATGGCAGAGTAACTGAGGGAGGGCGGGCAGAAATTTTCTCCCAGATTGCTGTCAAGCCTGTCAGAACACCCGCAGGGAGGAAGATCCTGGAAGAGGTGCGGGATCGCCGCGGCCTGCCCTTTGCCCGGCGATGGCTCAAAACCGATCGCGCCGATCTCGCCCTGACTGCCCTTATCAGGCAGGGCGTGCTTCGTTCCTATCCTGTTCTCCAGGATGTTCCGGGATCGCTTGTCTCCCAGGCAGAGCATACGATCATCGTCACTGAAGATGGATGCATCATCACCACGAAATAGAGATACGCTTATTCGGATTCCCGGATAATATATAAGGTTAAGACATGGAGATGGCTGATCACACCACCCTCCGGCTCATGGAGCTCCTTCTCACCGCTGAGATCGTCAACCGTGAGGAATCCCTCGGCATCGCAGATCTCACCCCTGCATGCCGTGAGGCGTTTAGCATCGGCAAGAACGGATCGGATCTCAAACGTCCGTTCATTGTGAGCAACAGTCTGGCAAAGCGAGCTCTTGGCATTGAAGAGGCTCATGCGCTTATCTCATCGAATCCGTTCATCGGGTTCGATGACTTTGGCCAGCGCCTCTCGGTGACCGCACTTGATTCGGCGGCTCGCTGGTTCCTTGACCGTGGTGGCAGGGATCTGGCTGCCTCAAATCCGGTTCTTGCCTTCTATTATGAGAAGAGCGGGGCCGGTGATATCAGGTATGGGGATGCCGCTCTCCATAACCCCCGGTATGAAGACAGCCGTACGTTTCTTCAACCGCGAATCGACGCCCTGAAGGCCGAGTCCGAGGAGATCCGCGATGCACTCGGGCTTGTTGCAATCTATGCCCCTGAAGAGATTGAAGAGTCGTTTGAGACTTTTGTTGCCACCTCCGAACAGCGGGAAGTGATCGGGAAGATCCAGATTGCACTCAAAAACCGCGATTTCCTGAAGACCCATCAGATTTACCAGGTTGGCCGGCTTCTATTTGTCGGACCTCCCGGAACCGGGAAGACCTCGTTTGCGCTCTCGCTTGCACGTGAGCTGCATATGCCGATCCTTGAGGCACGCCTCTCGATGATCACCTCGCAGTACCTTGGAGAGACCTCAAAGAATATCGACAGGATCTTTGAGATTGCAAAACGTCTCTCCCCCTGTATCCTCTTCATCGACGAGTTCGATTATGTGGCACGCACACGGGATTCAGATGATCATGGTGCGATGAAGCGGGCGGTTAATACGCTTCTGAAGAGCATCGACCAGATCAGCCTGGTCAAAACAGGTGTCCTCTTCATCGGGGCGACCAACCACCCGGGTATCCTTGACGAGGCGGCATGGAGAAGGTTTGATGATGCCGTCCCCTTCACCATACCAGACGCGCCGATGCGGGAGGCGATCCTGCGATCGATCACCCGTACGATCAGGATTATCCCCGATCTCCCGCTCCTCGCAGCCAGAACCGAGGGTTTCACGGGTGCCGATCTCCGCCTGATGATAAAGGAAGCTGTTATGGCTGCTCTTATTGAAGGGCGGAACGAGATAACCGATATTGATATCGAACAGGGTATGCTCCTTGTTGACCGGAGGAACGCGCTTCGACAGACTGGATGGATCGGGGCATGAGAGTCACCTTCCTCGGAACCGGTGATGCAATCGGCACGCCAAAGATCGGGTGCAGTTGCGATCACTGCATGCAGGCATGGAAGGAAGGCAGGGAACGGCTCCGGACATCCCTCTTAATCGAGACGGGTTCCCATCACCTGCTCATCGACACCACCCCTGACCTCCGCAGACAGCTTCTGAATGCCGGGTCCCCGCATATCGATGCCGGGATCTGGACTCATGGCCACTACGACCATTTCATGGGATTTGGGGATTTCTACCGTATCCAGAAACCGCCTGCCATGTATGCGGCACCGGAAGTGCTCGATTATTGTAGCAATGTTTTTTCGTTCCTCCCCTCACCTGGAACTCCTGTATTGCCCTATAGCCCATTCACTCTCTTCGATCTCACGATCACCCTCTTCCCGGTCAATCATCCGGGCGCTCCGACATATGGTGTACGGATCGATTCAGGCGACTCCACTCTCGTCTATTCCTCAGATACGCGCAGGGGAATCCCTGAAGAGAGTATTGAATACATGCGTGGTGCGGATCTTCTTATCCTTGATGCGATGGCACCATCGCACCTGACGATCTCAAAACATATGAACTACACCGATGCACTCGATCTCGCAGACGAGCTGAAACCAAAAGAACTCAGGTGTGTACACCTGAGCCATATGGTATCCTGGGATCAGCCGTATTCGGCATATGATATGGAGACCTTTGATCTCGGGCTCCGCTAATGGCTATATAGTCTCCCTGCCAATTGATATACAGTATGAACATAAAAATTCTTGAGCTGGAAAAAAATAAGGCCAGAATGGTATTAGTTTCAGAGAAACACACCTTTATGAATCTTCTGACCGATGAGATCCTGAAAGATCCGGCTGTTGATGTTGCCAAATATCAGATCGAATACCAGTTCTCAGATCCGGAACTCCTCGTCACAACCGATGGCAGTAAGGATCCTGTAACAATCATCAGGGAAGCATGCGAGCGGATCAGCCGCTCCTGTGACGAACTGCTGACACAGGTCCAGTCTGCATAAGCCGTTCTCTCTCAGAAGAAGCGCTTTCGTATACAATATCCGGAAATCTGATGCTTTGGAGAGAGCATTCGATTCCAAACAAACTCTCTTTTCCGTAATAGGGTTAAAAAAAGGCTTTGTGCATTACACCCGCTGGGTGAATGCAACCTGACCAGATATCTTTGTTATCTTGACTTTGATCTTCTGCCCCGGTTTTCCGTTGGTCACATAGATAATATACTTGCCCACCTTGGCAACCCCGTCACCACGCCTGCTGACGGACTCGATATCCACATCAAGCTCCATACCCTCTTCAAGGCTGGTTCCCTTCACCTCGGTTCTGGCACGCCGCTTTCTCACCGGACGGTGGCTGCCGCAGGCATCACACCTGAGCATCTGGATCCGATCATCCTTGACGAGGCGTGTGTCGGGCCGCCCGCACTCGGAACAGATGACATAATCGTCGATGTAGTTCCTTACGATCGCTTCCAGGACATCTGTTTCAAATTTGCCATTAAAGATTGCACGGTTTCCGTCGATCTTACCGGCAGTTCCAAGCTCCCCGAGCATGAATTTCATCACGTGATCGGGTTCCCGGTTCAGTGTCCCGACAATATCCATGAAATTCTCAAGGATCGTCGTCTTTCCTTCGGGGTATGATTTGACCGGCGGCACGACGAACCGCTCTCCCGTATCCGACGGTTCGGTAATGCCGGTATATGCCTTCTTCAGGAGATCCTCGTAACTATCGACCATGCAGAGTATATGGGGGTCATAGTGCTAAAAAGTGTAGTATGGGCAGGTTGAGTGATCCTTATTTCTTCTCCGAAGATGATCTCTAAGGAATGCTGTCCGCCGAAGATCTCACGATCATCCGCTCACGCCTCGGACGGGATATCACCCCCCTTGAGGCGGTCGCTTTTGAGAACCTCTGGAGTGAACACTGTAGCTATCGCTCGACAAAAGCCCTCCTGAGGACACTCCCGACAGAGGGGGAAAACATCATCATCGGGCCCGGGGATGATGCTGCTATCGTCAGATACAATGAGAAGACCGCTCTTGCGATCGGGATGGAGAGCCACAACCATCCAAGTTACGTCGATCCCTATGATGGTGCCGCAACCGGTGTCGGGGGAATTGTCCGGGATATCATCTCGATGGGTGCCCGCCCGATCGCCCTGATGGATCCCCTCTGTTTCGGAACCCTCGATTCCGAGAAGACACGTCACCTCTTTGAGCATGTCGTCTCCGGTATCGGGGATTACGGGAACTGTATCGGGGTGCCGGTTGTCAGGGGAGATCTCATCTTTGACGAGAGCTACCGGGGCAACCCGCTCGTCAATGTTGTTGCTGTCGGGGTCGTTGACCCTGAACATGTCATCACCGGCAGGGTACAAAAGCCCGGCAACCACCTCATCCTCTATGGCTCCCGGACAGGCCGCGATGGCCTGGGAGGCGCCTCCTTTGCCTCGCGGGATCTGAGTGAGGATTCTGAAGCCGAGGATCGGCCGAGCGTGCAGGTCGGCGATCCCTATACCGAGAAGCTCCTCATCGAGGCGACGATGGAGATCTGCGCAACCGGGAAGGTGCTCGCCTGCCGTGACCTCGGCGCGGCCGGGTTTGCAGGTGCATCAAGCGAGATGTCGAGCACATTCGGTGCTCATATTTATGCAGATCGCGTCCCCCTCCGTGAGACCGGGATGAATGAGATTGAGATCATGCTCGCTGAATCACAGGAGCGGATGCTCGCCGAGGTCGCTCCAGAGGATGTGGCTCTGATCGGGGCAATTGCCGAAAAGTATGACCTTGCCTGGGCAGATATCGGAGAGGTGATCGCAGAGCCCCGTTATATCATCGAGTTCAATGGGAAAACCGTCTGCGATCTCCCTATCGATCTTCTCGTAGGCGGCACTCCCGCCTGCCGCTGGGAGACAAAGGCATATAGTGCAGAAGAGCCTTTCCAGAAGCCCGGTGACAATCTCCGCACCCTCTGCCAGAAGGTGCTCTCACATCCCGAGTGTGCGGCAAAGGACTGGGTCTTCTCACAGTACGATCATGATGTCCAGCTCAGAACCGTCTCCCTCGGCCCCGATGCCGGGGTGCTCCGGCTTGATGGAGATGGCCTCTACTTCACCTGCGGCTGCAATCCCCGGCATATCTATCTCCGTCCGCGTGAAGGCACAGCCAATGCAGTGCTTGAGAATGCCTCGAACCTTGCCTGCTATGGGGCTGATCCGCTCTGTATCGTCGACTGCTTAAACTTTGCAAGCCCGGTGCACCCGGAGATTGCCTGGCAGATCGAGGAATCGATCCTCGGGATGGGGGAGATGTGCCGCCGTCTTGATGTCCCGATCGTCGGCGGGAACGTCTCCCTCTACAATGAGAGTGATGAATTTGATACCCGGATCAAGCCCACTCCGATGCTCGGGATGATCGGAAAGGGCGATCTCCGCACTTTCACCCCGCCACAAGAAGGTGCAACCCTTGTTCTTATTGGAACAACCTCTCCTGATCTCGGCGGCTCAATCCTGGACTCTGTTACCGGATGTGGTGGCCGGGCTCCCGCTATCGGGGATGTAGAGACGGTCTTGATGGTGCGGGATCTCGTCAGAAATGGTGCCCTGCGTGCAGTAACCGATCTCTCCCGTGGCGGGCTCTTAACAGCACTTGCAAAGATCGCCCCCTGTTCGTCGGTCTCAATGGAGGGCGATCCGATTGTGGCCCTCTTCTCGGAATCCTATGCCCGGTTCCTGGTGGCAGTTGATGATCCGGCTGTTCTCAAAGGCATTCCGCACATGGTTCTTGGAACCGTTGGCGGCGATGCACTCAGGATCAAGGCAGGCGATGATGAGATCGTCCTCACGCCAGCTGATCTGCTGGAGGCATCTAAAACCATCACGAACCTGATGCGGATTGGTTAGGACTCTGATATTTCAGTGACCGCCTGCAGAAGGGCGGTCATCTCTTCTTCATTTCTGCCGCTTATCATGGAAAAGCCGACATGGAAACTGCCGGCGACTTCCATGCCCTGCTCTATCGCCTGCTTTTCCATCAGGGTCAGCGTATCTCCCGGAGCTCCCCCCGCCGAGGTGCAGACGAGCAGTGCCGTCTTTCCTGCAGCATTCTTCAGTGCCTTGATCATCGCGTTTGCAGCCGGTGACGGGCGGGATGCCCAGACAGGGGATCCGAGGATGACGAGATCATAGCCGGAGAGGTCGATTGAACCCGGATCGATTGCGGCATGGGCTCCCCTGAGGGCACGGGGGGC
>DAJQ01000012.1 GCA_002496395.1 Methanocorpusculaceae archaeon UBA456 | reverse complement strand
ATCATTTTCACGCTGTTTAAGCCTCAGGTACGGCTTTTTTCCCCCTTAAAACCCTTTTCAGTGAGAGCCAGGCACTCGCAAAGGTCCATACGCCCAGCACAAAAAGAAAGGTTCCTGCAAGTTCATCCGGTTCCGAGAAGAACGAACTTACGGCAAGGAGCGCTATTCCAAGCCCGATAATCAGACGCCCAATCGATCGTATTCTAAACGGCCCGAGAATAAATGAACTCTTCAGGAACGGGTATGACAGGGCAAGGAAGAGGAGAGGAATGATGATCCGGGTGAGGTTGTCAAAGGTGATGAGGGGTTCGGCCAGTATCCGGATGCCAAAGAGGAGCATGAAGATGCCGCAGAAGGCAACGAGCTTCCATGCCTTTGCCTGATCCGAGAGCACCTCAGAAGTATCCCGCACAAGAACTTTTTTTGAATCGATCAGGAGAGCGGATATGGTATCGATCACCATCAGGACGAGCGGGGCATCATCGGCAAGATGCAGAACCGGGTGCTCTTTTGGATCATAACGGTCAAGATGCACCCTGTACTCAGAGGCAGTCTCATGCAGGTGGTACTGGCCGAACCGGTAGCTTGCGAGGGTACCGGGGGATGGGATATTCATGCGGGAGAGAACCCAGTTCTCAGACAGTGGAGACGCAACCTCGCTTTTGGGCACCACCACCTCCCAGACCCCTTCATGGAGGGGACCAAGGAGATCTTCAAGCCTCTGCATGGATACAATTCTCTTTTTGGTCTATTTCTGCGTATCTATTGAAAAGAGGTGGATATTTAGAAGGTGACCGACAGCATCTCCGTAACCGTCACGCTTGCCGGATCGATCATAAAGAACATGAGCCCGAGCACTGCCAGGATAACCAGGACAATGACCGGCAGGAGTACCGCAATAACCGCCCGGATCGTTGAGATTCCATGGTAGTCCCGGATACCCATCACAAACAGGATGAAAATCCATATTACTGCGAGGAGGTTGATGATCGGGATCCAACCTATCGCAGCAATCGGTGTTGGTGCGAGTGCACATGCACGCACCGTTGCGGTATAGTCGCCTTTGCCGCCGACGATCTTCGCACAGATATGGATGATTGCACCCACAATCAGAAGCGATATCGTCCCGAAGATGACAATTGCGAGGATAAAACTGATAGCGGCAGCGATATCGGCTCCCGGTGAGAAGGGCATCGGGCTAACCGGCACGATGAGAAGGGCAATTGCAGTGAAAAGCACGGAATAAACGATCATGACAAGCAGAAAGTAGATGATCGAGTCGCCAAGCGTTCCCGATCTGCTTCTTTGAATCGTTTCGCCGGGAGATGTGATCATTCCGCGGAATGTCTCAATGAAGGGAAGTGACACATATAATGAAATGGCAGTCCTCTATAAATACCCTTTCCATGGGGTGAATGTGTTATGGGGACGAAAAACCGCGGTACTCCTCAATTCCAACAATATGCTCTTCAAATGATCCACCAGTATAGACCATTACCTTAACCGGCTCACCCTTCCGGAAGCGCCGGAGTGCCTGATCATAGATCTTCCTGACATGCCGGAGGTTCTGCTCATCAAAAGAACGGGCAATCGCTTCCCAGAATCCAATCTGATGCCGTATAAAAGCAAGCTCATAGTTCTTTACTTCCTCTGCAATCGTTGCTGCCTCACCCTCATCAATAGGCAGATGATACTCGCCATGATCGCCAACCCCCGCAATCTGCCGCCAGTCCACAATTCCCTCATCATCAGGTTCCCGGTGGAGCATATAGGGGTAGATGCGGCAGATCGAGAAGCGGTTCTCATAGATTCTGCACCTGTTCTCTCTCGTCAGGAAGACGCATCTCCCGCCTTCCTGCACCCTGAGTGCGTACCCGGAGACATACAGGGTGCCATGCTGATCGGCATATTCAAAATCCGGTGCAGGAATGAGAGTTTCAGGATGGTTGTTTTGGAGATATGGGAGATCACGATCAAGAAGGAAGACATGCCCATTGTAGGATGCGGTGCAGCACCGGCCGCAGCCGTCACAGGCAAATCCGACATCACGTATGATTCCAACAAGCGTTTCTTCCGGATATGAGAGCAGGGCTGCTTCTTCTTCTCCAAGCGAGAGAATGCGGTTATGAACAGGATCGCTTCGGCTCATCGTTCAATTATTTATTCATTTGGAGGAAGCAGAGCCCTTATATAGGGATCATAGCGGACCCCGGCACATGATGCGCATTCCAGTTTACCGACAGTGATAATCTCAGCTGAGACCATATCATCTTCAAGGAGAATCAGCCCCTCTTCTTCAATAACCATGTAAAACTGTTCAATCTCAAGGTAAGGGCGTGCTTTTGGTGGGAGTATAGAAAAGTCGGTGATATCATCCTGCATTGTTGAAGAGTGGGCTATCCTTTCATCAAAGAAGAGATATACCGCGATTCCGTACTGTTCATGGATAGTCTTCAGCCTGGAGAGCGGCACCAGCTCTCCAGGGATAACACCAAGGGTTTTGCACTTCTCTCCAACCGAATTCCCGACGATCCGGTGGTATTTATTCAATGGTTCTGTATCTCCGGAGGATTCTGTCATGGCTTTTCAATACTTCTGTAATCAGAGGGAATAAATGATCGCTTCTGGGATCATATGAAAAAAACCATGATAAAGTAGGCAAAAGCAATCGCTGATGCAAGGAAGATGCCATATGCTGCATTGGAATATTGCCGGGCTGCGTATGGATACATATTGATAAGAGTAGAGAGGCGGATCTCCTTCTCTCTCCGTGAGGCAGGATTGAATGAAAGAAATACCATTACCGCATGTGAAAGGATATACGCCGCCATAAGCGGATTTTTTGTAAACCATGAACCTCCCTTCACACACCGGTCAAGAGAGTTCGAGATCCTACCCGATATGGGGTGAAGTGTCGTATGAGAGAATGAGAGGACAGCCCGGCCTCCGGCACGATAGAGATCCATCATGTCAGGGGGAATATAGGTAGGTTTTTGAATCATGCTCCTCACTACCCAGAGGTTCAGCAGCACTGCGGCAAAGATGATGATCATCTCCAGGATATGCGAGATGCTGAAGATGTCGTGAGTGACGGGATAGGGGAGGATCGAGAAGAGGATCCATGGATAGACACCATAGATGATACAGGCAGATGCGGTCATCACCATCGCAATGAGCATCGGAACCGGAGGGTCGCTTGTGACCAGATCCAGCTTCTCCTTAATGAACGCAGAGTAGTTCAGTTTCACAAAGGAGAGGAAGGTACCGATCGATCCAATGAGGAGGAGGAGCTCGAGGGTTAAAAGACCGCTCTCGGCAGCCGCTCCGACGATCATCTCCTTGCTGACATAGCCGTTGAAGCCCGGTACCCCTGCAATGGCAGCTGAGGCGATCAGGGAGACATAGAAGGTGATCGGCATATACTTCCCAAGGCCGCCGAGCTCAGAGAGGCGGTGTCTGCCGGTCTGATAGATGATCGCACCCACCACCATGAAGAGGAGGGCCTTGTAGAGAATATGATTGAAGAGATGGGCAATTCCCCCGTTCAAAGCGAGTGTGGTGCCGATACCTACAGCAGCGACCATGTACCCCACCTGGCTGATCACATGGTATGAGAGGAGCATCCGCATATCATCCTGGAGGATGGCAAAGACGAGGCCATAGACGACCATGATCGCTCCCAGGTACATCAGCGCCTCGGAGCCGGGGAGGGTGCGTGCCAGCAGGTACACCGCCGCCTTGGTTGTGAAGATGCAGAGGATGACCGACCCCACAATCGAGGCCTTTGAATACGACTCGGGGAGCCAGGCATGGAGCGGGATGATCGCGGCGTTCATGCCGATCCCGATGATGAAGAGGAGTGCGGCTGTGCCAGGGGCAGCAGGGCCGATCTGAAGCGAGCCGGTTTCAGCAAACTGAACGGCTATTGCTGCAAGGAGGAAGACACCACCGAGGATATGCATCAGGGCATACCGATACCCCGCACCCTGCGACCCCTCATATCCATGCCAGATGAGGGCAAGCGAGGAGAGGGCAAGCAGTTCCCAGAAGATGAAGAGGGTGATGAAATCGCCTGCATAGACGATACCCATACCTGAGGCGATCTGTACGAGGAGTGCCATCTGGTGGGAGATACGCTCCTCCTGGCTCGAATAGATGATGGCAAGGACACTGATACCTGCAAAGATGTACCCGACAACCCGTGAGAGCCCGTCAACTGAGAGGAGGGAGAGTTCCATGCCGGGGAGAAGCTGAAGGACAGGCACCTCCATACCATATTCCTGGAGACTGATTGCGGCAAGCCCTGCTATTGCGACAAGGAGCATCCACTCATGCCGCACCCTCTTTGGGAGGAGGGGAAGAAGAGCGGCACCAATGATATAGATGAGGAAGGGAGGAAGAGCGATCATGGGTGCTCCCTCCTGACGCGTGAGAGCATCCGCTCCGGCAGGGGGGGCCTCATCTTCTCATGGATAGCTCGTGTCATGGTATCAGTCCTTTACTTCAGCCGGGAAACGACCTTGATCGTACATAAACCTCACTCATTGAGAGTGAGAAGGTTGTGGATTATAACCGGATAAGCGGCATCGTGGATCGTTGTCAGATCCTCATGCAGCACCTGCCGGCATCATCTATCGTCAGGAGAGAAGAGAGGCAGACGATATGCTGTGATTATGTCTCTATCAATTCGATGCATGATCAGTGAGAGACTCATGATGAAACATCTACCTGACAGATAATAAGTTTAACCTGATGAAAGAACGCCATATATGGCACTGATCGCTCATTGGAGACATTATTTCTCATTTCCAGAATACTCAAACCGTTTTTTCCTGGAAGAGGGGCGCTGCACGAATGAATAGCATTAAGGAACTGTATGGATGACCAACTACTGAAATACGATGAAGAATCCGTTCCACGTGATGATCATACCAACCCTCGGGTGTCCGGGCAACTGTGCCTACTGCTGGAGTTCCGAGGAGGGATCGCCAGTCATGTCCATCGGGACGATCCATGATATCGTCAGGTGGCTGAAGAGTTTCAGGACCGATCCCGTCACCTTCACCTTTCATGGCGGTGAGCCACTCCTTGCCGGTGCTGAATTCTACCGGCAGGCACTCCCAATCCTTGCCGAGGGGCTTGCCGAACTCACTCCTGATTTTGCGCTCCAGTCCAATCTCTGGAGGATGACACCGGAGATTGCAGACGCTCTTGCCGCATATCATGTCCCGATTGGATCATCTATCGACGGGCCTCGGGAGATAAATGATCCGCAGAGAGGAGACGGGTACTATGAAAAGACGATGGCGGGGTATGAGATTGCGAAGTCACATGGTTTGACGGTTCGCTTCATCTGCACCTTCACGAATAAGTCAGTCCAGCACAGGGAGAAGATCTTCAACTTCTTTATGGAGAAAGGTTTTCCGATGAAGCTCCATCCCGCTCTCCCCTCGCTCCGTGACGATTCCCCGCAGGACTGGGCACTCCCACCCGAAGAGTATGGAGAGCTCCTCGTCTTTTTGCTTGACCGGTACCTTGAGAACATTGATCGCTCTGAAGTGATGAATATCAATGATCTCGTCAAGTGCGTCTTCACGAGACATGGAACGGTCTGCACCTATGTCGACTGTATGGCAAACACCTTTGCAATCGGCCCGGACGGCGGGATCTATCCCTGTTACCGGTTTGTCGGGATGCCGGAGTATCTGATGGGGAATGTTGCTGACTGCCCCTCCCTTGAGGAGCTGGCAGAGTCAAAGCCCTGGAAGCTGATGCAGGAGTACAAAACCTATGTCGATTCCGCATGCGGTGACTGTGCCCACATCCGGTACTGCCGGGGCGGGTGTCCGTATAATGCGATTGCCCCGACTGAGGGGCGGATAGAGGGGGTTGATCCCCACTGCACCGCATATAAGCGGATCTTTGAAGAGATCAACGACCGGATGAACCGGGAGATGTTTGAGACAACCCCTGTGAGCGCCCGGCGGAGACAGCGGGCAAAACCGGGTGTCATGGCGCTTGTGCAGAAGATCGTCTCAAAATAACCAAAAAAGGTTTCCTCTCCCCCTATTTTATCAGATCGAAGAGGAAATACAGAAACGCGATAATACTGATGAAGATGATCCCATAACCGCCACCCCAGATCGAGATCTGTTCGTCCGGGTATTGATTCTTCATAAGGGAAAGCCGCTCTTCATAAGCCCTTGTTTTTGATGGATCGGAGAATATCCGGACGCCGGGCAGTGCAATGCTCCGAAGGCCGATCTGGCAGGCAACCGGTGGGTTTGCAGAGATGATTCTGAGTGTGGAGACGATACGCTGAAGGCAGGTTCCGATCAGATCAGCCCCATGAACAAGCGGGTTTTTGGCAATCCATACAACGAATCTCCCTGCATGGATATAAAGTGAGTCGATATCTGTTTCCACTCCATGCCACGGCCTTCTGAGCGGCGCAAGAATCAGCAGGAGAACTCCGGCAGCAGCAAAGATCAGGGCTGATTCAAAGAGATGTGAGGGAGCAAACGGATGGGCGGCAGTCATCCCGGGTAGCAGACTGGTCAGGAGAGACGGGTAGAGCCCGATTACGATACAAAGGAGAGCGGTTGCACCCATTGCAATCATCATCAGGGTGGGGGCATCCTCCGGAAGCCGCCCTTCCTTCGTCCCGGTGGCCGGCCTGAAGAAGCCGAGATAGAGGAGACGGACAACATAGATGACGGTGATGACAGCTGAGATCATGAGAAGGGGAGCGAGGTATGGCACCGCTTCTGCTGCCTCGATCACCATCCCCTTGCTGACAGCACCGTTCAGCCCCGGCACACCGGCAAGGGCAAGACCGCCAATCACCGCACAGAGTGTTGTTTTTGGCATCGTCCTTGAGAGACCACCAAGTTCCGAGAGGCGGCCTGTACCCGTCCTCAGGATCACAGCACCGGCTGCCATGAAGAGGAGCGACTTGAAGAGGATATCATTGACAAGATGTGCGAGTCCCGCATCGATCCCGGCAACCGTACCCACCCCGATTGCGGCAATCATATAGCCGCCCTGGCTGATGATCGAGTACGAGAGGAGACGCCGGATATCATCCTGCATAAGGGCGTAGACGGCACCATAGAGTGCCATTGCTCCTCCCATATATGCAACCGCAGTCCCCCACCCACCAATCGCTGCAAGGAGGAAGACCGCAGCCTTTGTTGTGAAGATACAGAGGGCAACCGAGCCGACGACTGAAGCCCTTGGATACGCATCGGGGACCCAGGTATGGAGGGGAATAAATGCGGCATTGACACCGATCCCGATGAAGAGGAGGAGGAAACCGATGCCATCCCCGACTGCTCCGATTACCGCGGTCCCGGTTGTAGCAATCGTATAGACGACTCCCCCAAGGAGACAGGCACCGCCGAAGATATGGAAGAGGAGGTACCGGTACCCGGCACCAGGTGAGTCAGGGTCTTTTGACGACCAGATGATTGCAAGGGAGGCAAGTGCCAGAAGCTCCCAGAAGATGAAGACAGTTATTAAATCGCCTGCATAGACGATTCCGAGTGCCGCAGCAACTGACGCGAGGATGCCGATCGTTTCTATCCGGGGGAGATCGCGGTATGATGCATAGATGATAACAAGGAGCCCTGCCGTTGCAAAGATGGTTCCCGCAAGCTGTCGCAGGGGATCAGTTGTCAGGAGGATCGTCTCGATACCGGGGATGAACGCCACCACCAGATCGGGGGAGCCAGAGCCGATCAGAACCACCATCAGAAGCCCTGCTGCGCCAAGGAGAACCGTCCAGCACTTCCGTGCAGCTCCTCTCAGGATAGGAACGAGGAGGAGGCCGATGAGGAAAAGAAATGCCGGAGGAATGTCGATCATGGCAGCACCTGGTGAGTGATCTCGGCAATGGCGATCTCTATGAGATCCATAAACGGCATTGACGGGAAGAAGAAGATCAGGACCGATACCCCGGCAGTCAGGACGATCGGAATGAGCATCGTGAGCGGGGGTTCACTAACCGATGCGAGGACCTTCGGATCGTCAGGTGTCTCAAAGAGCATCGTGTAGATGATCGGGAAGAAATATGCGGCATTTAAGACGGCACTGATGATGATCACAAGGAGCAGGAACGGCACCCCTCCCTCCACCGCACCGAGCGCAAGATAGATCTTGCTGATGATGCCAGCAAGTGGAGGAAGACCGCAGATGCCGATTGCGGCGGCTGCAAACATGACTGCGGTCACGGGCATCTTCCTCCCGATCCCTTTCATCTCAGAGATACGCTCCTTCCCGGCAGAGACGATGACAGCACCTGCAACAAAGAAGAGGGTGATCTTCAGGAATGCATGGATTGGGATATGCGCCATTGCACCGGTCATCCCGGCGATGGAGAGCATCGAGACGCCGAGCAGGATATAGGAGAGCTGGCTCACCGTCGAGTAGGCGAGCCGCCGTTTCAGGTTATCCTCAGCAAGTGCGAAGAGAGAGGCGACGATGATGGTGAAGGAGGCGATTATCGCAAGGAAGGTGCCAAGGCCGAGCATCGCCATCAGATCCATTCCAAAGACCCACCCGGCGATCCGGACAATCCCGAAGACACCGGCGGTGACGACCGCAACTGCATGGAGGAACGCCGAGACTGGTGTCGGGGCGACCATTGCCGCAGGGAGCCATCCATGGAGCGGCATCCATGCCGCCTTCACAAAGCCGACCATGAAGAGGAGGAAGAGGATCTGGAGAGTGAGTGCTGATCCCGATCCCGCAAGGAACCCTCCAGCCACAAAGTCGGTTGTCCCGGTGAGGATATAGGTCAGGATGACCGCTGCAAGGAGAAAAATCCCCCCGATTAAGAGATAGGCAAGATATTTTCTTCCTGCTTTCATCGCCTCCGGTGTCTCGACATGGACAACAAGCGGATAGGTGATGATCGTCAGGATCTCGTAAAATACAAAGAGTGTCAGGAGATTTGCCGAGAATGCAATCCCGATGGCAGCGGCTATCGCCACTGCAAGGCAGAAGAAGAACCTCGTCTGGGCATGCTCTTTCAGGGCCCGCATGTACCCGATCGCATAGAATGAATTTAAGAGGAAGAGAGATGCTGCAACGAGCGCAAAGACCATCCCGAAGGCATCCACCTTCAGGGCAAAGTCACCACCCGGCACCATCGGGAGGAGCGTGAACGTAAACCGGTTTCCGGCGAGCACCCCGGGGAGCATCAGGAGGACTGCCCCGAGCATCGCAGATGCCGCTGTGATCGTGACACCTTCACGGAGATTCTCATACCGCCCTGTTGCAAGGATCAGAACCGATGCGAGGAGCGGGATTGCGATCACGACTGCAGGGAAGATCCCATTGATATCCGCCATCTCAGGCACCTCCAAGGAGCAGGAGTGCCGCCGGACCGACCGCCTGCATCAGCACCTCGACGAAGATGCCAAAGAGGAGACAGAGGATTGCAAGACCAACCATCGGGGCGAGCATCGAGAGAGGACCTTCCCGCTCTGCGGTCTGCGTCTGCTCCTCATTGTGGTCTGCCCCATGGGGGTCTCCGAAGTAGGCGATCTCGATGAAACGCCAGATATAGATGGCAGCAAGCAGGGATCCGATCAGGAGCACTGCCGCATATGGCCAGAGCCCGGCTTCAAATGCCCCAAGCACCAGGTAATATTTGCTCATGAACCCGATCGTCGGGGGAATACCGATCATCGATGCTCCGGCAAGTGCAAAGGCGGCACAGGATATCGGCATCGTCTTTGAGAGGCCTTTCATGTCGCTTAAGCGGGAGGTACCCATCCGGTAGATGATCATCCCTGCCACCATGAAGAGGCAGCCTTTCATCACCGCATGGCCGAGGATATGCAGGAGGCCGCCTTCGAGCGCAATCTCATTTGCAACACCAAGTGCGAACATGATATACCCGATCTGGCTGACACTTGAGTATGCAAGCATCCGCTTTAGATCCTCCTGTGCAATAGCGAGTACCGCACCCGCAACAATCGCCACCGTTGACATCAGGAGGATGAAGCCGGTCACCGGGAAGCTGTCGATGATGTAGGCTGTCGTAAAGACCGTGAAGAGGATGCGGAAGAGTGCATAGACACTCACCTTCGCCATCACCGTCGAGATCAGCACCGTCACCGCAGAAGGTGACTCGGCATAGGCATCAGGCAGCCAGAGATGGAGCGGGAAGAATGCCACCTTTATCGAGAAGCCGATCATCAGGAAGAGGAATGCCGAATGGATAGTTGCAAGGTGATATGATGCCGGAAGCATCACCGCGAGTTCGGCCATATTCAGCGTCCCGGTTGCGACATAGAGGTTGCCGATGCCAAGGAGGATAAAGCCGGCTGCAATTGAGCCGAGGATCAGGTAGTTGAAGCTTGCCACATAGGAATGGGGCTTTCTGGACGAGGCGATCAGGGTATATGCAGCAATCGATGATATTTCAAGGAAGACATAGAGATTGAAGATATCTCCTGTGATCGTCATTCCCACAAGCCCGGTGACAAGGAGCTGGAAGAGGACATAGAAGGAGACGATCTTATCAGGTGCAATCTCCTTCTCGACACTCCTCCGTGCATAGATGATGGTCGCAGCAGCAAGGAGCAGGATAGCAACGAGAATAAACCCGTTGAAGCTGTCGATGACGAGCTCGATCCCAAGCGGGGGCGCCCAGTTTCCAAGATGGTAATGGATGGTTCCTCCATCAAGCACCTGCAGAAGAATGGCTATTGAAGCCACAAACTGGGAGAGGATCGTGATGAGTGCTATCGGATAGCAGAACCTCCGGTCATACCACCCGGCAGCAAGTATCAGAAGCGATGCAATGATCGGGATTGCAACCAGCAGAACCGGAACATGATTGATGATCGTCATCTTTTCCTCACCGCCAGCATCAGTTCATCCTCATCGAGAACACCGTACTCCTCGTAGATACGGACGATTAACGAGAGAGCAACGGCTGTCACACTCACCCCGACGACGATTGCGGTGAGGATCAGGACATGTGGGAGCGGGTTCACATAGAGAGCATGAACTCCCTCAGCCGTGTAGATCGGTGCGGTGCCGCCCCGCACTTCGGCAAACGAGATATAGAAGAGGAATATCGCCGTCTGGAATATGTTCAGCCCGATGATCTTCTTCACCAGGTTCTGCTTGGCAATCAGGGCATACAGCCCGATCAGCATCAGGATGATTGCCATCCAGTAGTTATACCGGGAGAGGAAGAGTTCATAGAACGGCTCGATCATGATGATTCCTCCCCGTTTCCTGCAATATCATAGATGATCGAGACCATCGACGCCATGACAGCGATGCCGATTCCTGCTTCAACCAGATCGATCAGGATGCCATGGAGGTGCGGTATCCCGAGTGCCGCTTCTATTGCAGCGTATTCAAGGAAGTTGCCTGCCATAAGGAGAGCCAGAAATCCGATCCCTGCATAGGTGGCGATTCCGATCACAGATAGCCACATAATGCCCCTGTTATCGATCCGGCGGCGGACATTCGCCATTCCAAAGGCGATGATCATCAGGATGAATGATGCAGCAAAGACGACCCCGCCCTGAAAACCACCCCCTGCCCCGGATGCGCCATGCACGATCACATAGAGGGCGAAGATCTGGATGAAGGGCACCGCAAGCCGGGAGACCGTCCTGATGACGACATTCTCCATCATAGCCGCCCACCCCTTCGGAGTAGCATGGCTACCGAAATTCCGGCGGTGAAGATCACAACAACCTCGCCGAGCGTATCAAAACCACGGTAACTGGCCAGTATTGCCGTCACAATATTATCGATCCCGATATCGGGAAGGACAGAATCAACATACAGCTGCCCGGTATACTGTGTTGCCGGAGCATCCGGATCGCCAAACGCAGGCATATCCTCAACTGCCCAGAAGAGGATGATGCCGATGAAAAGGACCGCGATGAGTGCTTTTGTCTTCAATCTGATGAACTCCTTCTGGTTCGTGCTATTGCTGCAATAAAGAGCACAGTCGTAATTCCGGCGCCAACAGTTGCTTCGGTGAATGCAACATCAACGGCATTCATCTCTGCCCAGAGTACCGTCATGATCAGCGAATATGCGGCGAGTATGATCGTCGCATGGAGGAGATCCTTCACCGTAATTGCGGCGATTGCACAGAGGATCATGAAGAGGAGGAGTGCAAAATCAAGTGCCCAGATCATTGCCGCTCATCCCCCTTCTTCCATGGTTTTACCCCACGTGAATGGGCGACATTCACCAGGGCATGGACGGCTGTCGGGGACGAGATGAAGATGAAGAGTGCAAGGAGGAGCAGCTTCACCGAGATGAGCGTCATTCCTTCGTAGAGGATAAAGCCGATCAGCATCATCCCCTCCCCAAGTGTATCACACTTGCCGCTTGCATGGGCACGGGTATAGAAGTCAGGTAGCCTGATCAGCCCGACTGCACCGACGACCATGAAGAAGAGGCCGATTCCGATACAGACGAGAGCAAGGATATTCAGAATGTTCAGGATATGGATCCCCTCCTGAGGTACTTGGCGATTGCAAGGGTTGCGATGAAGTTGATCATCGCATAGACGATCGAGATGTCCAGGAAGATCGGCCGCTCGTAAATAAACCCGATGATAACGAGAAGGATGATCGTCTTGGTACCAACAGTATTCACCGCGATCAACCGGTTTTCAACCCCCGGACCAAAGACGACGCGGTATAAGCAGAGGAAGATCGTCAGGATCAAAATGATCCCGCTTGCCAGGAAGATATCGATCATGGCCCTTCACCAAATATCTTCGCAAGCCTCTTCTGGATGCTCCGGTTGTGCAGGAGATCCTCTTCTGAAACGCTCCGGACAAGTGCATGCACAGTAAAACGCCCTCCTTCAACAGCCACGGTAACAGTGCCGGGTGTGAGAGTCATCGCATTTGCAAATGCAGTCCTCAGAACATCACCCGCAAATTTTGTATCAACAATGAGGAGGTCGGGATCGATCGGCATCTTCGGATGCAGGATCCGGTATGCTACATCGAGGTTCGCATAGAGGATCTGCACCATCAACCGTGGCAGGAACAGAATAAAACAGATGAAAATGCGTCCTGATTGGATAATGCTCCGATCAGATCGCAGGATCAGATCACCGGATATGAGTGTCACAATCCCACAGCAGATGATCCCGGCTCCGATATGGAAGAGATCGAAGTAACCGGACAGTATATACCAGAAGATCAGAAGGATCGCAAAAATCACGATCATTTTTCCTGGTGAAGACCGCCTATTCTCTGAAGATATTCCAAACCCTCCGGAAGAATCGTTTCTTTTACATTGGAGAATGGTATTTATAAACCTGTGTTTCATATGGTTCTGTCGGAGAAAGACTATGACCACAATAACCACATTAACCGGTGTTCCGGGGATACTCAGGCCCTTTAAGGAGTACCTGAAAGAAAAGAGCCTCACTGAAGGCTCGCAGATCGTCTACTATGGCTGTGCCGGAACCTGCACCCCGTTTGTCGAGCTGCTCGCCTATGCAACGCGCGATCTGGGGTTGAAACATCTCTTCGTTCCGCTCTTTGATGAGAAGAGTGCCCATGTACTGAAGTCTGTACCTGATGTCGGCATGCAGGCAGGAGAGAGTGCGGCAGTACAACCGGCAATCATCGTCCTGATGGGTGGCCTTGCCATGCCGGGGGTGCCGGTGACGATCGAAGAGGCGAAAGCCGTTGTATCAAAGCACGGCGTTCCGGTGGCAGGCGTCTGTTTCCAGAGCATGTTTGAGAAGTCCGGGTGGCTTCCTGAGATCTCTTTTGAGCTGTTAATCGATGCAATGATCGACCCGGTGACGATTACCAGAAAAGAGTGACAGGAGAGCCGATGGCAGGTGAGGGAGGAATTGATCCTCCCTTACGCATATCCGGGAGGGGCGCCATCATCGGTGCGGAGAGAGAAACGGGTTGCAAATGACTTGATATCATCCCCATACCTGCTGATCATCTCCTGATCAAAGGCTTCTGCCGGGAGTTTCTTCACCTCGTTCATCAGGATCAGGGTCAGCTGAAAGAGTGACTCGGGAGTCATCTTCAGGTGTGCAATCGTTCCGTTGTACTGGGCAAGGTGGAGTTCAATCATCCAGCTCTGCTCGCCTTCCCGCCTGAAGGTATTGATATCAGCTGTGAACCAGTCTTCATCAAGGGACCCGACCGAGAGGGCATATGCCTCCTGCACCCGGTTTCCATAGAGGGCGGTGAGGTGCTGGAGAACGGCAATTGCTTCTGCCTCCTCCTCATCCTCTCCGACCTGTTTTTTGATGTCGATAAAGAAGGCAGCGGCATTGATATGGCAGGCGGTTGCGACAACCATCGTTGAGCTGTGGCCGAGGATCATCGTCAGGGCATTGACGATCCGGGAGAATGTCCGGCGATCGGTCATATCAACAAGATGATACTCAAAGACATCCCTGATCTGCTCGATTAATCCGGGGCTCTTCCGGATGCTCTCGCCAAATGTCTTCAGATCGCGGATGAATGCATCGGGAACCATGCTCCCGTTCTCAGGTGTATCAGGAACCTCTTCTCCACCGGCATCCGCTTCTTCCCCGGTAACGGGCATATCCGGAACCGGCTCTTCCGGAAGAGCAGTATCTTCTTCTACGATATCATCTGCCATTGGTGATATGTAGATGCAGTATCTTTAAACCCCTTTTCTTCTGTTCCTGTGACAGGAGCGGGGATGAACAAAAAAAAGATTAGATGTAGGGGTTCCGCAGCTCCTTTCCGACCGTGAACTTTGTCTTTCTGTCTTCAATGAACTGCTGGTTCTTTGTGATCTTCTCGGTTGCGAGCTTTGTAACGAGTTCGAGGCCTGGCTTGACAGAGTCAATCGGCTTTGTCTCGAATGCGCCTGCTGCGATCGCCTTTGCCCAGATGTCATCACCCTTTGCTGACCTGACAAAGACCGTCGACCAGCCGTCGGGGGTTCCGACTGAGCCGGTTGAGATGTCAGCTAAGTTTGCGACATAGTCGAGGCAGACGTGGCAGCCTGGCTGCTCGTACTTGTGGGTGACCTTCAGCGGGAGCTGAACGGTTGCACCGCGCTCGGTGTAGATCCAGAACTTGCCCTTTCCGATATCAAGCTTTGAGACGTTTTCAAGAGCGGTCGCACCGTGGTCTTCAACGAGCTGGAGGATGCCCTGGTAGGGGAAGTTCTCCATGCAGAAGATACCAACTGCGAGTGCAATCTTGTCCGCAACATCACGAAGGCCGACAGGATAGAGCTGACCCTTCCTGAGTGCCTGCATCTGGCAGGGGGTGCCAACAACACCGACCTTGTCAAGTCCATAGCTCCGGGTCACTTCTTTGATCAGTGACATGTTCGGGGAGATGGAGTAGCGGGTGCCACGTGCTGCGAGGAGTTCCTCACGGGTGGTTGCGACCATCGGCTCGGGTTTGAATGGCTCATCACTCTGACCTGCAACGATTGCACCATCAATGATGCCAGCATCAAGTGCATAGGCAAAGAGCTGGGTGACAATGCCACCGTCCTGTGATTTGCGGAGAATATCGGGGTCTGTGCTGCGTGCTGCAACAGCCTGTTTGTAGTTACCAAGTACCATTTCTTCTCCCTCCTCAGGGCTGCATAGCAGCGTCTATTGCTTCCATGATACCCTCATACTGGTTGACCACATCGAAGCTGAAGAAGCTCCGTGGGCACTGGGCATAGCATGCACCGCATTTGATACAGAGATCGCGCTCAATCTGCGGTTTGCCGTACTGCATGGTGATTGCACGAACCGGGCAGGCTGCTGCACATGAGCCACAGCCCATGCAGAGACCCTGGTTGATCACGTTATACATGACATCACAACCACAGGCTTCTGTGCCTGCCTTTGCAAGGTTCATCATGGGTGTCAGGTATGCACCTGCGAGTGCTTTCTGCTCATCGTTTCCTTTCAGCAGCAGGTACGCCATAACACAGACGTTTCTGATCTGCTGCGGAGTCGGTGCACATCCGGGGATGTAGACATCCACATCGATCAGGTCACCGATTGGCAGATACGACTCGTGCTGAGGCTGGTTCTGCTGACCTCCACGGCAGAATCTGGTGATGTTGCCATAGCAGGCGCAGGCACCGAGTGCAACGACGATCTTCGCGTTCTTTCTGGTCTCGATGATCTCCTCGACTGCAATGTGATCCTGAATACAGACAGATCCCTCAACGAGGGCTACATCCATCTCTGGGATATGCCGGACATCTGCTAATGTGAGACAGTAGACGAGGTCCGCATATTTGTCAAGAATTGTTAACAATCCTTCATAGTTATCTGCAAAGGACACAAGGCACCCGGTACAACCGCTCATGTGCACGTGTCCTACAGTAATCTTATCAGCCACTGGCTTCTCCTCCTTTGGTTCTTTTATGATTGACGCCTTCTTTTCGACAATTACGTCAGCCGGTTTATCAGCCGGTTTTTGATCCTGCTTTTCCCCACCGACGTCGTGTTTACCGAATAACAGGGCCTTCAGGGATTCAAGTATTCCCATTATTCACCCCAATTTCCTTCAATACAACCTGAATCGTCAGGGGTATAGCATCCTCAACCTCTGTTGAAATACCTATTTCAACATCGGGGGCGGGTACGTTCTTTGGCTGGCACCCAATTATCGAGATATCCACCGTATCCTTTAGAATGTTAAGCGGTTCGGTCAATGCCCATGAATGAACATCCCGGTAACTGCCCGGTGGCAGATCCTCGACCCGGAGCTTTGTAAGCGTCCCGGGTTCTGCACCAAAATCGATAATATCGATAATAATCAGCTTTTTGGTAACTCCGTTATCAAGCATGTTAAAGCAGAAATGAGGGCCAGCAAGGCCCACATCCACCGCTTTCACATTGTCGGGGAGTGTATACTCCTTCAACCGCTCAACAACCTCAGGTCCATAGCCGTCATCACCAAACAGCATGTTGCCGCAACCGGCGATGACAATCTCGGGGTACAGCTCGTCCATGAACGCACTCACTCGAGGAGTTTCTCTGCAACGAGCCTCTTGTCCTCATCGAGGACGATCATGTGGGTTGCACAGGAGACACAGGGATCATAGGCACGCATGATGACCTCGGTAAGCTGCCAGGGAGCACCAACGAGTGCACGGCTGCAGGTGGGGAAGTTCCAGGTGGTCGGGACAAGCATCGAGTAGTACTCGACTTTGCCGTTTCTGACCTTTGCCAGGTGAACGTCACAGCCTCGCGGGGCTTCGTTTGCAGCCCAGCCGATGGAGCCGTCACCCTGTGGAATCTCATCTGCAACAACCGACGCTGAACAGTCAAGTGCATCTGCTGCTTCAATGATCTTATAGAAACAGTCCATGTACTCCATCTGCCGTGCGATCTGCAGGCCGATTGCACCCTTCTCGTCGTAGTTCTTGAACTCTACAAGACGGGCACGGGGACCGACCTCGACGGGCTGGCCGTCATAGAGCGGAACACCGGTGCAGGCTTCCATCTGTGGCCAGGCCTTGGTGCCTGCCTTTGTGGTACCGCCGACCGGGTATGATGGGTCTTCGAGCGTGATCTCTTCCTCGCCCATGTACCAGTCCCATGGCCGGACCTCTGTCCAGCGTTCGGGGAACCAGCGTGGGTTCTCATCAAGTGAGCTGCTGCCATAGGCGGTGTCTGCTGCCATGTAGCCCTGGTTGTGGTATCCAAGATCCTTTGGAATCGGAATCTCTTTGCCACCGACCTCTGCCCAGTCACGCTTCTGATAGTTCCTGAGGATTGCAATCATGAACTCCATGTGTTCACGTGCAAGCGGAAGTCCCATCTTTGCGAGATCGAGGACCTTTGCCCTGCCACGTGGCGAGAGGTTCTTGTACATACCTCCGACGCGTGGGTTTGATGGGTGGATCGCTTCGCCGCCGACGATCTCGCCGATCGTCTGGCCGACCATACGGAGGGTCTGGATACGTTTTGCAACGCTTCTGACCGGCTCTTCTGGTGTGAAGGGGTTGATCTTTGTATCTGTTCCGGGTAAGTACATATCCGGCAGGGTCAGGATGTTATGCAGTGCATGGCTGTGTATCCTGTTTGCACACTGGAGCATCATCCTGAGAAGAAATGCATCTTCTGGGATCTCACATCCGATCGATGCTTCCATCGACTCAACACCTGCGAGGGTGTGAGCAATCGGACAGATACCACAGACACGTGATGCGATCTTTGGAACCTGCTCCATCGTCTTACCGATGGCAAGCTTTTCAATACCCCTGACTGGAGTAATGGAGAGCCAGTCTCCGCGCTCGACAATACCGTCATCATTGACTTTTAAGACGAGCTTGGAATGGCCTTCATGCCTTGTGGTTGGGGAAATTTCTACTACTTTCGACAATGTTATCGCCTCATCCAAAATGTGGTGGTCGATCTGCTATACGTCAATATTTATCCTGTGCGGTTAATGACACGTACCAAGGTACGCTAAAGTGAATTAGAACGATATCGTTAATTATAGTTTGTGATAGTACCCCTCATCCATGGTTATTATGATATAATATCATATCAAATGGTGTTACTAATTTTAATATTTGTAAAATTATGGAGAATCTCACCTGAAATACAGCATTATTTCTTCTTTTTGGTTAAAAAGAGGTTATGCGCTTTATTTACGGCAGAATAACCCAGTAGAACGCTTTTTGGGAGATACACATCATTTAAGAGTGTAATGGAATAACTATTAATATAAGATTATGAAGCAATTTAAATCATACACATCTTATCCCCAGAAGAGAACCGCGATCCCCCCATTTCAAAAAATACTCCGGTGAAAAGACAGGGGATGAATCCATACCCACCCCATACCAAAAATACTCATGATCCCAGTGGAGATAGCATGCTTACAAGAGAGATATGGGGGATACCCACATCTCTTTTCTCAGAAAAGAGTGATCATTCACAGTTTAATTCTGCATACAGCTCGGCAAGGGTTGCATGCCGTTCTGCATAGGCATCATGCTGGTGAATACTCTCCTCATTTGTCTGCCGGATGGTGATGCGGGCATCAGCCGGAAGATGGCCGAAGGTACTGACAACCTTCTTTGCCATGACACGGACGCAATCCTCGACAAATCTCGGGTTCTTGTGAGCTTCCATCACCACATAACTCTCATCACCACGTTTGAGGAGTTCATAGATCCTGCCACTCATGGAATCTTTGAGGACATTGATCACATCTTCAAGCGGAACATGCTGATCGTCATCGGTCTCGATGCAGAGGAAACCCTTGCCACGCTGGTTGTGGGTTGCCATTGGAACCTCGTCAAAGAATTTTTCTATCTTATCCTTGTCCATATCAAGTGATTCAAGCACCATCATGGCATGATCCTTCATGATATTCTGGGCACAGGGACAGGCGGTCATGCCGGTCACCTCAGCACCGACACTCTTCCTGATGATCGGCTCCCTGCTTGTCCGCTGGGCCAGGGCACGGGCATGCACCGTAACCACTTCATGGCACGGGGTTGCGGTGACCGGAGTCTCACGCTTCACCATGTAGGCGCTCTCCATCCGGACCTCGGTCCGCTCGGCATACTCATGGCGATCAAGGAGTTTCCGTGCAACCCTGCTACAGACCTCCTCGATCTCCTTCACCTCGCCACCGATTGCCTCCTGGAGCACATCATCAATTACTTCAAAATTTCTTGAGAGATTTGCACCTTTCAGGGAGCCGGGGAGATCAACGAAGATATCAAACTTCGAAATAAAGATCGCCGGACGTTTCCCGACACGTGCTACTTCCACGAGTTTTCGTACATTTCTGACACCCACCCGGCTCAGGTTGATCCGGATATCGGGGATAGTGGACTGAATATCAGACAGTTCCATGCGAAAAGACCTCTATCATTATATCTTCTTCACAGAAGATCAGGCTATAAAAGTATAGTCAGGTATGAGCCTCTGTATAATATATTTATGTAGACTCGCACCGCATTACCTAATGGTATAGCTATGGTCCAGAAGTACTATGACGCAGACGCCGATCTCTCTCATTTAAAAGGAAAGACGATCGCCGTGATCGGCTACGGCTCGCAGGGCCGCGGCCAGGCTTTGAATCTTCGTGACAGCGGACTTGATGTTATCATCGGTCTCCGCCCCGGTAAGAGCTGGGATGAGGCGAAGAAAGACGGTTTTACTGTCCTCGCAGTTGCCGAGGCAGTAAAGAAAGCCGATCTGGTCCAGATTCTCCTCCCTGACGAGAGCCAGGCAGCAGTCTTCAGATCAGAGATTGCAGGGAACCTCAAGAAGGGTGCATCGCTGGTCTTCTCACATGGATTCAACATTCATTTCGGCCAGATCGTCCCACCGGAGACGGTGAATGTCTTCATGGTCGCTCCGAAAGGGCCCGGATTCATGGTCAGGAGAACCTACACGGAAGGCATGGGCGTTCCCGCACTCATCGCAGTGTACCAGGATGTCTCCGGCAATGCCCGCGCACTTGCGCTCGCCTATGCTAAAGGCATCGGTGCCACCCGTGCAATGGTGCTTGAGACGACCTTCCGTGAGGAGACCGAGACCGATCTCTTTGGAGAGCAGGCAGTTCTCTGCGGCGGTATCACCTCGCTGATCAGGGCAGGGTATGAGACCCTCGTCGATGCCGGGTACAGCCCCGAGATGGCGTACCTTGAGGTGCTTCACGAGACGAAACTGATCATCGATCTCATCTATGAGGGCGGCTTCACCAAGATGCGCAGGTACATCAGCAACACCGCCCAGTATGGCGATCTCACCCGGGGACCCCGCGTGATCGGGCCCGAGAGCAGGATGGAGATGGAGGAGATCCTTGCCGAGATCCAGAACGGCACCTTTGCCAAGGAGTGGATCCTTGAGAATATGGTGAACAGGCCGGTCTTCAATGCACTCACCCGCGCCGATGAAGAGCACGAGATCGAACATGTCGGGGCAGAACTGAGAAAGGATATGCCCCAGTTTAAGAATCTTTAATCTTCTTTTCCATACTTTTTATAGTACCAGATTCCATAAC
>DAJQ01000032.1 GCA_002496395.1 Methanocorpusculaceae archaeon UBA456 | reverse complement strand
CATCGATGTCGGGCGGGATCCAAAAATTATCGCGAAACTTACCAACAGATGTGCCGGTGTCGGGAAACGGAAGCTTGACCAGGTGATACTCACGCACGATCACTATGATCATGCATCGCTAACCAGGGAGATCAAGGATATCTTCTCACCAATGATCTATGCCTTCTCGGATTCCAAGAGCTGTGTCGATATCATCCTCAGGGGAGGGGAGACCCTGCGTATCGGCGATCGTTTATTTGAAGTGATCCACACACCCGGACACTCACAGGATTCGATCTGCCTCTTCTGCGAGGAGGACGGAATGCTCTTTGTGGGAGACACCCCGATAATCATCCGTGTGCCCGTTTCCACCTATGATGAGGGATTTGTTGATGCTTTGCTCTACATCGCTACAAAAGATGTGAAGGCGATCTATCCGGGTCATGGCAGACCGATGTTTGGGAACTGCAATTATGTGATACAGAACTCTCTCACAAATATCAAAAAGAGCAGGATTATCCAGAAAAGCCAGGAGTAAAAACACCCCCTCTGGCAGCCATACGAGAAGCAGGCACTCATCCCGGATACTTACAGATAACCCCGGTTTTATCATCCTTCCGATCAAATATAACATGGAAACTCATGGCATTCACCTACTTCTTCCGGGATCTCCAGACGCTTCAGATGATCATCGATCATATGCTCCCCTCCATACGTGGGAGGACGCATATCAATGTCTGGAGTGCCGGGTGTGCGATGGGGCAGGAGCCCTACACAATCGCCCTTCTTCTGAAAGAGCATATGGGCCCTATGATCTTTCGGAATGTCAGGATACTTGCAAGCGACATCGATCATTCAGACCTCTTTGGAGATATAATCAAAAAAGGCAGCTATCCCTACCTGGAATTGAAAAGGATTCCAGAAGAGTTCTTTACAAAGAACTTCACTCCGGATCCTGTTAATGACGGACATTTCATCATAGCCGGGGATGTCAGGAACAGGGTTACGTTTAAACGGCATGATCTCCTCACCTGTAATCCTCCGGGCAATAATTTCTCACTGATCAGCTGTAAGAATGTCCTCCTCCATTTCACAGAAGAGCAGAGGATCAAGGTGATCAGGATGTTCCATGATACCCTGGTTGAAGGGGGCTTCTTTTTAACCGAACAGACCCAGAAGATGCCTCCCGAGGTTGCAGATCTCTTCGAACAGGTGGTCCCAAATGCCCAGGTTTTCAGAAAACTGCCTGCCAATTCCCGTTCCTGAAGTGGAGTCGATACATTGATCCTCTACAGAATCTACATGAAGTGCCAGGTGAGAGATGAGGAGCCACTGCTCAGGTAAAAACAAGGTGTGTCAATGAAGATCATCAATCTGACCGAAGAGAGCAGCATCTACACCTCGAATGTCTATCTTGTCACCGGCACATGGAATGCTCTGGATGATCAGAACACGCTCATCGATGTCGGGCGGGATCCATCGGTAATCGAGAAGATCAATAATGCCCACACAGGTGTGGGGAAGCGGAAACTTGACCAGGTGATCCTCACCCACTCCCACTATGATCATGCATCCCTTCTCCCCCAGATTAAAGAGAATTTCTCACCAAAAGCCTACGCCTTCTCTGAGTCTCAGAAGCAGATCGATATCAACCTCAGGGGGAAAGAGACCCTGCATATCGGGGATCGTTTTTTTGAAGTGATCCACACACCCGGACACACACAGGATTCAATCTGCCTCTACTGCGAGGAGGACGGAGTGCTCTTTGTGGGAGACACCCCGGTGATCATCCGTGTGCCCGGTTCCACCTATGATGAAAAATTTGTTCAGGCTTTGCTTTCTATTGCCGAGAGAGATGTGAGGGCGATCTATTTCGGGCATGGCAGGCCGATGCTTGAGAACTGCAATGCCGTGATACGGAACTCTATTATGAACATGAAGAAGAGCAGGGCTGTCTCCATACATCTATGAGCAGGAGGATGAGGAGGCGGTATGAAAGTGAGGATATGTAAACTCTGAACGGCAGCAGAAGCATCCAGAAAGCACAGCCAGGAAATCCGACATCAAAATAAATGAGAGAAGTGCCATCGATCTCTCAATTGACAGGCACATATTTTTAAGAGGGCATAGGAATGATCCCAGATCTATCAATCCTCTATTTGGCATACAACTACCAGGTTATCAATCATGTCATGCTACTCTTCCACCATTACCAGATTTGAGGCTGTCTTGAGGCAATACCTGAGGAAGGATACCCTTTATACTCCATTAAATAATGTACTATTACGAACAGGCTATATTACCAATATGGATTAGAGATGAAGCGAACACACCTGGAAGATCTTATTTCACTTGGAGAAGGCCATACTACCGAGTTTAAACAGTCTGGCACATCAAACCTCGGACGGGAAATGTGTGCATTTGCCAATGCATCAGGGGGAGTGATATTGATAGGAGTTAGGGATGACGGGAAGATTCTCGGTGTCGATAACCATAATAGCCTTAAATCAGAGGTTCAAAACATTGCCCGTTCCTCTGATCCACCAATTGCTGTTGAGATCGAAAGCATTGGCAATGTTCTCTGCATAACGATTCCAACGCAACATGGCAAGCCATATTCCTTTGCAGGCAAGTTCTACATTCGTGAGGGTGCCTCCTCAATGCAGATGTCCCGTTCAGAAATTCGTGAGTTCTTTTATCGTGAGGGACTCATTCATTTTGATGAAAGCCCCTGTAGTAAATTCTCCCTGGAGAAAGACCTTACTGATGATATATGGACTACGTTTCGCACAAGGGCAAGGATTCCAAGAGATATGACACCAGCTATCGCATTGGAAAACCTTCATCTACTGAACGATGGGCAAATGACCCATGCTGGTGCCTGGCTGATGGCTCGTGACATTCGAAAATTCACCCCTGGTGCTGATGTTGCCTG
This sequence comes from Methanocorpusculaceae archaeon UBA456, assembly GCA_002496395.1. Taxonomy (GTDB): domain Archaea; phylum Halobacteriota; class Methanomicrobia; order Methanomicrobiales; family Methanocorpusculaceae; genus Methanocalculus. The sequence continues at coordinate 42,462 of DAJQ01000032.1, read as the reverse complement.
TGCTTTGTTTATGGGTACTGATAAAGTCCGTATTCTTGATCGGCGGAGTTTCAACAGCGACATTTATTCAATGATCAATGACGTTGTGGTCTATATTCTCTCAAAGATCAATGTCGAATACATCATCAAACATGTGAAGCGGGAAGAAAGACCAGAGTTGCCTGAAGAAGCACTCCGAGAAGCGGTGGTAAATGCACTCGCCCACCGGGATTACCGCTCTACAGCGAATGTCCAGATCTATATCTTTTCAGATCGTGTGGAGATTGTGAGTCCCGGAGGACTTCCCGCCGGGATGAGCAGGGTAGATCTTGGCACAAGAAGTGTTCCAAGAAATCCACTCCTTTTTGGAACACTTCACCGAATGGAGGCCGTTGAACATATTGGATCGGGCATTCGCCGCATGCAACAGCTCTGTTTAGATTATGGCCTTGATGAGCCAAAGATCGAGACTTCAGAAAACTGGTTTACCATCACCTTCACGCGAACAAGTATAGAAACAAATAAAAAAACAGAGTCACAGCCAGAGTCACAGCCAGAGTCACAGCCAGAGTCACAGCCAGAGTCGTTGTCAATGCGCATTTTGCATCACCTTGAAAGTGAACCCCTGGCAAAATCTGAACTATCCAGAGAACTTGGACAGGCAGAAATCTCCGGCCAACTGAACCATATCATACGTGTATTGCTCAGGGAAGAAATGATTGAATATACCATTCCAGAGAAACCACGAAGCAGACTCCAGAAATATCGCCTGACAGGGAAAGGCAGGGTTTTCCTGAAGAAGGGAGCATCGGAGTGAGTAGCAGGACAGAGAACCGGGATGTTTGCCTCGCATGAGCGATCTTGTCAAAAAGAGATACAGGTATTATACATCAGATGCAAAACACGTCTAAATGATTATCGGCATCCTCGCAGACAGCCACGACAATCGCCCCGCCATCCGGGAGGCGATCAATCAATTTGTCTCACTGGATACCGGACTTGTCCTCCATGCAGGAGATATCACAGACACCCAATCCCTTGGGATCTTCTGTGATCTTCCCTGTGAGATGGTCGGAGTCTTTGGAAACTGTGACCGTCAACAGAAGCAGCTCCGGGATGAAGGCAGGAGATGCGGCACAATACAGATGGAAAGCCGCTTTGCAGATCTCCTGGTTGATGGGCTCAGGATCGGGATGGTGCATGGGGATGATCCCGGATCTGTACTGGCACTTGCTGAGGCGGCGGTATTTGACGTCATCATCTCCGGACATACCCATCGCCCGGCAATCAGGAAGTCAGGAGAGAGTATCCTGATCAATCCGGGCGAAGCCTGCGGTGAGCGGTACGGGAAGGCAACGATCGCGATCCTTGATACAGATACTTTGGAAGCAGAGATCCTTACGCTCACTTTTTGATGTTCGGAAGGGCACCATATGAGCAGCATACACTCAAACAGATACAAAAGTGATACAATTGGGAATACAGGCAATCTTTGAATGGTTTAAGAGAAAGATCTCCGGTGGGGAGAAGAAACAGGAACGTTCATCAGATGAAGATATACATGCCCTGCTCATCGACACCTATGCAGATTCTGAAGCAGGGGATCTCACCACAGAGATAAGGACTATCGATCAGATCGCCCTCTCCTGCCGCCGGATGCAGCAGGCAGAGACGAAGGGAGATCTGATCCGCCTCCTTGCAACAGAGGTAAAGAGATTCTCTCTTCGTGACCTTGAGACGATGTATGCACGATTCGAGGAGAAGACACGCAATCTGCCCATAAAGTACCGGAACCTTCTCCTTCCAAAGGTGAACGAACAGATCTTCTCAGCCCACCATCGGCTCCTCCTCCTTGCAGGGAACGGAGCCGGTGACGAAGAAGAGGCACCCCTCCAAAAAGCGGCTGGATTGTACTTCATAATGGTTGAAGCTGCTGTAAGGGAGAAGGCAAAAACAAATGAACCGACCTTCCTCTATCTCAAATATCTCCTCGCCGGATTTAGGATCTTTGTGATGGAGGAGCCGGCACATCCAATCGGCACCCCGTTTCCGGGAGGCCAGATCGTTGATGCATGGGAAGGAGAGTACCTCTGTCCTGTCCGGGACAAAGCAGACGGGATACCCTTTGCACTCTGTCCATTCTGCCCTGCAAGGCAGAGCGATGAGCCGACGTACCCCGAGATGAGAGAGGTGCGGAAGGAGCGGAGACGAAAAGAGTCACTGAATAATTACTGGACCAACTACAAAGGCTGACCATACGAAGGTTAATTATCGGCGCCCAACAAGCTCTAGCACATGAAGATCGTTTCTGTTGCCGATGCGCACTCCGCACCAAACCCGCATCATGTCGATGCACGAAAGATATACGATAGCGAACATGCAATAGCCGTGGTCATCACGCTCGAACCGGGTGAGGCACTGAAGAAGCATGCCACTCCGGTGGATGTCTTCTTCTATGTGCTTGAAGGAACCGGTGTTGTCGAGATCGGAGAGGAGAGGAAAGAGGTTCTGAAGGATATGCTGGTTGAAAGCCCGGCAATGATCCCACACCGATGGATGAATGAGAGCAGGGAGATCTTCAGGGTGCTTGTTGTGAAGATCCCACGCCCCACCACTGAAACAAAACTGCTCTGATCTTCTTTACCCCTCTCTCACTCCTTATTTCAACCTAAAACTCCTTGACAACAAGCAGTCTCCAATCGGTTCCATGGAGGGAGACGGTATCCCAGACGACATGTTTCTTCACACCCGAGAGCCCGATGATTGCTGCTCCTTTTGGTTCCGTCAGTATACGGGATCTGAAATGCCCCACATCCGGGAAGATTTCATATCCCGGATCCGGGAAGATCATCGCCCCAATCTCCTTTGGATCTTCTGCATAGAGGACTGTGCCATCCACCTGAATCGCCCGTGCCGAGTGTGGCGATCCGATTTCCGCCTTCTCTGCTGCCCCGCCGAGAAGAACTGACGGAAGAATGATCGCGGAAATACCACCTGCAATTCTGCCATCAGCAGTTACAACCGGATAGGCGATTGAGACTCCATCCTGCCCCTCAACGGTATGGAGCAGATGTGAGAGTACCGGCTTCTTCTCATCCAGTATAACACGGATATGTGGCTGGGCTGAGATATCCGCCCCGATAGCCGATGCATATGCTTCGGGATAGACATCAATGATCCGGCCTTCGGAATCTAACGAGACAACATCATAAACCGCTTCCGAGGTGCCGGCGACATACGCGAGCACCTCATGGGTGGAGGAGTCATCAAGCCCGACAGCGCTTGCATGGGCTCCTGCAAGCAGCACCTCGTTATCGAGGTAATTCAGCTTTGCTTCTGTCTCTTCATGATACCGGGAGAGGAGAGCCTGCATCACGATCTCATCTGAAAACGTCCCTTCACCCATATAGTAGATGCCAGCTCCAATCCAGTAGGTATCATCCACCATCCTGACATAGCTCACTTTTGGTTCAAGTTGCATCCCTCTCCCGGGGTTTGGATAATGGTAATAGATGAAACCGCCGCCAAGCCGGGAGAGGGCGATCTCGATACGCGTTACATTCAACCCATGGTGATCGGTGAGATCGAGCATGCTTGTCCCGAGAAGCTCGGGCTGGTAGGGGAGGGCAAGCGCAATTCCATCCATATCAAGGGCATAGATGTAGAGATCACCCCGGACATAGGGGCCTTTGAGATCATTGAAGGTGGCAAGCGCCTCCTCTTTCCCGACACGCTCTGCATAGAGTGCGGCATCGCCAACGAAATCGGCAAGGGACGCTGTCACTTCCGGATCCGGCATCATCGTATCATCTGCGGAATAGAGACCTGATCCAAGCACCCATCCATCACCGCCTTTCATCACATAGCTGATCTTGGGTTCCACGGCAAAGCCATGTGTTGGGTTTGCGTAGAGATAGCTGACAAAACCACCACCTACAAGACCGGTTTCTATAATTTCCCTGATGAAATAGCGGCCCTCTGCATCCTGGAGATCAGAGCGGCTGGTTCCTATCTGGTCTGGTTCAAAGGGAAGGGAAAGTGTGGTGCCATCCTCTTCATAGGCAAAGATATAGAGATCTCCTTTCACAAATGGTCCACCCGGATCATTGAAGGCGAGGAGTGCGGCCTCTTTCCCATGCATGTCAGCATACTCAAATGCGGTCTGTACAAACGCCACCATCTCTTTTGGGGAGTTATCAGACACCAATTCCGGTTCAGAATCAGAAAGGCAGCCCGTTACAGAGATCAGAAGAAGAAGACAAAGTCCAACAATATAAAAACCCTTTTGCATAACAGATGATAGTTCATCGGAGAAGGGAAAAAAGGTTTCTTTTCTGATGAATCACCGCATCTTTCCGGCAACCAGGATCTCCCGGCCACCTGCCCCGTACATCATCAGGATATCGCCATCAATCTGGTACGAGCGAACCTGTTCAAGCAGGAAGAGAAAACGACCCTCCTGTTCCATAACACCCTCATCAGGGCAGTACATCAGGGTAGAGAGAGGCGATCTGAAGGCAATCTCTGTTTCACTGGCACGATACTCAGCAGAATAGCTGTTGCATCCGGCAGTTCCACTGGCTTTGCCATCTTCTGAGAAATGGAGGGTGGCATACGTATCTGCCCGCACCATCTCACCGTCATTGCCCTCATAGGCAACAAGTGTCCATGATGTCCCCGACAATCCGCCTGTCACCATGGAGCAGCCAGCGGTGACAAGAACGGCTGCGAGGAGAATGGCGACTATGAAGAAACCTGATCTCATGCAGGAGAGATTGGAGGGGGAGAATATAACCGTTCACCTCTATGTAAAACAAAACCTGCCAGATAAGAGAAGAGGATTAAGAACCCTGCTCATCTGCAAGGAGCCGGTCAAGCACCGACTTGCATCGCCTGAGCTCCTCTTCACTCTCCACCTGGCGCGTGACATCAAGCCCGGTGCTGATGATATGGGTAACTGCTCCATCATCATCGCAGATAACCGAATTCGACCAGTCAATTATTATGGGAGTCTGATCCCTGCATGTCAATTTGCCCCGTATACGTGAAACACGCCTTGTCTCAACCAGTGTTTGGATATGGACACGGACACCCTTGATCATATCCGGAGAGGTGAACATCTCCCAGATATACTTCCCGAGAACTTCCTCTTCACGGTACCCGATCAGCTCTTCCGATCTCCGGTTGAACCGGAGGATCCGGCCTTTTGGATCGAGAACAAATATGGCAGCATCCACGGTGGCAAGGATCGTATCAGAGAGATCCCTCTCTTTCAGAACCTTCAATCCCGCCTCCATCCATTCGATAGCAAACCCGATCTTTTCGGCGAACATGGAGAGGAGCTGCTCTTTGCCCTCATAATACCCGGGCTCCTCGTCCCTCCCGCCAAAACCAACCTCAAATGATCCGACCTCTTCTCCGTTTGCATGGATTGGCTTTGAGAAGACAAAGGGAAGTCCTTCTGGAATTCCGCTCTCATAGAGATCATCCCCGTGGGTAATCCGAACCCCGGTGGGACCCCGTTTCGACCAGCATTTCCCAACCACCCTGACAAGTTCATGGAGAAGTGCAGGGAGTGACATCTCGGAGTTGATTGTCCCTGAAAACCGCTGGATGCACTCGATCTCCTGGAAACTTCGTTCAAGCCGGTCCTTTTGCGAGAGGAGGGCAAGCTCCATCTCTTTTCGATCGGAGATGTCATTGCCGACCGACAGAACACCGATTACTTCACCCTCATCACTTCTGATCGCCCGGTTCGACCATCGAACCCAGACGAGGCGGCCATCTTTCGTGATATTGGCGTTTTCATTCCGCCTGTACGAATCAGTATCGGTGCAGACCTGCGCAATCAGATCTTTCAGATCACGGCCGGAGAGTTCTTCGGGGGGAACGATCGTCCCGATCACATTTCTGCCAAGCACCTCTTCTTTCCGATATCCGAAGAATGTCTCGGCAAACTCATTAAAGAAGAGTATATTGCCATTTTTATCAAGTTTGAGGATGATTGCATCGGCCATCTCCACAAGCTCACGATACTGGTGTTCCCGCTCCCTGAGCTCATCGATCATACGAACTTCTTCTGTAATATCCACCATGACAATGACATACACCGCCTGATGCGCCTCATCAACTGATGGGATGATATGAATATGGAGATGGATAACCTCCCCTCCATCCAGATGAAGGGGATATTCAAGCACCTGCTCGGAATCGCCAATTTTTCCCTCAAGTACTGACAGAAGATCGAACACACCGGGATCGGCAACCTCCACATACCTGAGATCCTGGCCTATCAGATCGCCGCTTTGTTTCCCCATGAGTTCAAGGCACGCATCGTTGATCACGAGAAGACGGAAATCAGAATCCAGAATCATGATCCGTTCATTCATTTTTGATATGAGTGATGCGAGAGGTACGCGATATGCTGGCGAATAGATCTTGGCTTTCCCAAACATCCTCATCTCGACAAGCCCTGCCGCATACATGCCATCGAGATACCGTCCGGTCGAGTGCTTATTTTTCCCAAGTGCCTGCGCTATCTCGGTAACGCTCATACCATTCGGATGTTTCCTGAGAAGTTCACGGATTTCGATATATTCATCCCGGAGAGGTTCCATTGAGTATCTCTATTAGCACTTAATATTTAAATATATTTACAATAGGTATCACTTGAAAAGAAAATAATGGAATAATACCTCCACAATTGTGACATATGAAGAGAGTGTTTAAATACAATAAGACGCAACCAGTACTATTCAAAGATAATAGATATTGGTGCAATCAATGAACCAGAACCATCACATTCATAGAAACTGCCTCAGGGGGATTCTTATTCTCTCTCTGATACTGGCAGCCATCATCACACCGGCAATAGCCGGTGAGAAGTATCTCTACGGATCCCCCGATCTCAGGGTTGCGATCACCGGGACAAACGAGTTCTCTCCGGGTGAAGAAGCAACCGTCACAATCAGGGTTGAAAATACAGGCCTCAACACCGTAAAGATCATCCGGAGCGATATCGTTTCGCGAGATGATCGACCGGATACCGCAAAGATGGCACTCGTAAGCCTTGCCTCGGGAGATGCCCCACTCACCACCAAGACCGATCCACAGATGATCGGTGATATCCTCGGAGGTGATAGTGCTACCGCATCCTTTACCATACAGTTTGATGAAGATGCCAAAGGCGGAACCTATACCATACCAGTCAGTATCGAATACACCTACCTTTCAAGTGCTGAACAGCATGCTGATGACTTCATCAGGTATTATTACGATACAAAAGTGGTTCACGAAGATCTTCAGGTTGTTGTAAAACCAGATGTCAGGCTGCTTGTCACCGACATCCAGACCGATGCAATCAATGTCGGAACCGAAGGATATGTCACGCTGACCGTGAAAAACGTCGGATCCGAAGATGCCCGATCCGCAACCCTCAAGATCGACCGGAGCGGATCGAGCCCACTTATCCCGACTGATGGCAGTGCGTTTATCGGTGACTTCCCCGCCGGATCGACGGTAACCAGGACATTCAAGGTTGCCGTGTCAACAAATGCCGAACCACGTGAATATCCACTCTCGGTTTATGCCGAATACAAGGACAGAAACGGCCAGATAAAAACCTCAGATCCACGGACATTCGGAGTCATTACTGGCGACAAGATCGAATTTACTGCAATCTCTCCCCGGGCAGTTGTCAGCCCAGGCCAGAAGACCGTCATTGACGTCGAATACAAAAATATTGGTGAAGCACCGGTTTATCGTGCAACAGCACGGATATCGGCAGTCGATCCCTTCACCTCAAATGACGATACCGCATACCTCGGCGACATGGCTCCCGGAGAGACGAAGGTGGCCCGATACATCCTGAATGTCGATTCAGGTGCAACCGAGAAGATTTATGGGCTTGACTCCGAGATCCGGTACCGCGATGCACTCGACAACACCCAGATCTCAAAGACGATGAAGGTCGAGGTGGAGGTTGTTCCGCGTGAGGCGACAATTCCCCCGATTCTGATCGGCGCCATCCTGATTGTTGTGATCGGTGCCGGATACTGGTTCTATCGAAAGCAGAAGCAGCAGTAAGCAGAACCTGAAGGAGGAACACGCAGATGCGAGTATTTGAAAAGCTATCGGAGATTGTAAGCCGTTCCCCGGCACTGGTAGCTGTAACGATCATCCTCCTTCTCTTCATCGGGCTCTACGGGATGACGCTCACCGAAATGGAGACCGGTGCAGAGACCTATATCGATCCCGATACCCCCCGGTATATTCTTCTCGATAAGTACCAGGATACCTTCTCTTCAGACGCCATCATGATCCTCGTCGAAACCGAGGATGTAACAAACCCGATTATTCTTGACTATATGGCGGATCTCAAGAAAGATCTTGTACGGGAACGGCATGTTACCGATGTCATCGGGATAACAGATTACCTCACGAACGCTAACGGTGGAGAGACACCCACCTCAATTGCCGAAGTAGAAGCGGCAAAAGAACAGATAGACCCAGCACTCTATGATCGGCTTGTCCCGGCCTCCTCGATGACGATCATCCAGGTGACCCTTGACACCGGACTCTCCCTGGACACCCAGTTTGAGATAGTTGATTCACTCGATACAGTCATCCGGATCTCTGATCCCCCACCGGGAACAGTAGTCTCGCTCACCGGCAACCCGGCATTTGCCAAACAGATGATGGATGAGATGGGCACCTCAATGGGGAGCCTCATCGGCATTGCGATGCTCCTGATGGTACTTGCAGTCGGCATCCTCTTCAGTGCCGTCAGATACCGCCTGCTCTCTGTTGCAATCGTGGCAAGCGGCCTCATCTTCACATTCGGGTTCATGGGGCTGGCAGGAATCAAGATCAATATGGTCACTATCGCCGCGTTTCCTGTCCTGATCGGGATTGGGATCGATTATGCGATTCAGTTCCATTCCCGTCTTGATGAAGAGGTGCGGAGCAGGACGTTGACAGAGGCCATCAAAGAGACGATGACCAAATCCGGACCATCGATCCTCTATGCGATGCTCGCCACCTCAATGGGATTCATTGCGATGTGGACATCCCCGCTCCCGATGATCAGGAGTTTTGGAGAGGTCTGCGTGATCGGTGTTGTCTGCTGTTACCTTGCTGCACTCTTCATTGTTCCGGTCTTTGCTACCCTGCTGAAGTACACACCAAAACCGATCCCCGAGAAGAATGGGCTCGCACTTGGGGACCGGTACAATCTTGGCATCGGAAAGATGGCTGGCGGCATATCCCGTTTCCCTCTGATCATCCTGGGTATATGCATACTCCTCGCAGTAGGAGGGTTCTCGGTGGACGATCAGATCATCGTCAACACCGATGAAAGTTCCTTTGTCCCTCCCGATATGCCCGCCAAGGTGCAGATCGATAAAGTAACCCGTGCTATGGGGCCATCATCTGCCACCCCGATCTTTGTGAGGGGCGACCGGGTATCGGCTCTGGACTCGATCACCTGGATGCATAGTTTCCAGCAGTACCAGGAAGAGAATAATGATAAGATCACCGGCACACGAAGCATCGCCGATCTTGTGATCCAGTACAATGGAGGCACCCTCCCAGAGACCGATGCAGAACTGGCGATGGTTCTGGAAACAATACCACCCGAGCTCCATGACCATTACTTAAGCGGCCATTCGATGGCACTTATCGAGATATCCACCATCGATATGGATGCAACAATTATGATGTCCTTCGTCGACCAGCTCCAGCAGGAACTGATCTGGCACCAGCCGCCGCCCGGGATCACCGCATCGCTCACCGGGATGGGGGAGATGTTCACAGATCTGATCACCCAGATCCGGAAGACGAAGACCTCAATGACGGTGCTTGGATTCGTGATGATCTTCGCCTTCCTCTTCCTCGTCTACAGGAAGAGCCTGAAGGCGGCAACGCCCCTTGTGCCGATCATCCTGATCGTCGGGTGGAACAGCCTGATCATGTACGAGCTTGGGATCGACTATTCACCCATGACCGCAACCCTTGGATCGATGACGATCGGTATTGCATCAGAGTATACGATCCTGATCGCAGAGCGGTACTATGAGGAGCGGGAGAGGGGTTTGCTGAAGATGGATGCAATCCGCGAGAGTGTCCAGAAGATCGGAACCGCCATCACCATATCAGGCCTGACAACCGTCTTTGGTTTCTCTGCACTGATCACCTCCAGCTTTGGGATCATCAACAACTTTGGTATCCTCACCGTCATTGCAGTCGGCTTTGCGCTGATGGGTGCTATCATCGTGATGCCCGCAATCCTCTCTTTGATCGGAAACGGTGTAGAGGAGAAGGCAGAAGAGAAGACTGCTGTATAATCCCCACAACCCCCCTCTTTTTCAGATCTCCCGGATAACAGGTACATCAGAATGAGACATCCACGAACCGGTGACACGGCCTTTGTTCATTTCATCGCACGGCTGGATGACGGCACCGTTATTGAGGAATCTGAGGCAGATAAGCCCGTTGAAGCATTACTTGGCGCAGGTACCATCAATCCCGCCTTTGATGAAGCACTCAGGGAAATGGCTGAAGGCGAGAGCAGAATAATCACCCTACCCCCGGAGAAGGCGTACGGGAAGTACAATAAGCGGCTTGTCTTCAGGCTGAAACGCAAAAAGCTTGATCTCAAGGGCGATCCACATGAGGGGGATCTCGTCAGGGTCGGCCTTCCCGGTGGAAAGAATGCGCTTGTCTCGATCCTTGCGATCGATGAGAAGAAGATCACCATCGATGCAAACCACCCCCGTGCCGGGGAGACGATCCACTATACCCTCACGCTTGATCGGATCGTTCCTGCCCCGGATCCACAGGAGCCCACACCATGAAACCAAACACAATCCACCAGATAGACTGTATCGAGGGTATGGAGGAGATGGAGGAGGGCTCAGTCGATCTGATCGTCACCTCACCGCCATACAACATCGGAAAGGCCTATACCACCTATGATGACACCATGAACCGGGCTGATTACCTGGAGTGGATGGGAGAGGTGGCGGAAGCCTCTCACCGCGTTCTCTCGGAGTGCGGATCATTCTTCCTGAATATCGGAGGCACCCCGAAAGATCCATGGATCCCAATCGATGTGGCAAATGAGTTCCGGAAGAAGGGGTTTTATCTCCAGAATATGATCCACTGGATCAAGTCCATCGCGATTCCAAGGCCCGATATGGGATCGTACACAAATATCAACGGAGATATCGCGGTTGGCCATTACAAGCCGATCAACAGCAAACGGTTCCATAACGACTGCCACGAATTCATCTTCCATTTCACAAAAACAGGAGATGTTCCGCTTGATAAGCTGGCAATCGGGGTCCCATACCAGGATAAGAGCAATATCGGGAGATGGAAGAAAGGGGGATCAGATCTCAGGGACCGGGGCAATACCTGGTTCATTCCGTATGAGACGATCAATGAGAGGCGGCCGCACCCGGCGGTCTTCCCGATCGGGCTTCCCACCCTCTGTATCAAAGATCACGGCATAGAGAGATGCCGCCTTGTCCTCGACCCCTTCATGGGGATCGGATCGACCGCCATCGCCTGTATCCGGCTCGGTATCAACTACATCGGCTTTGAGATCGATTCTTCATACCGGGAGATTGCACTTGAGCGGATACGGGAAGAGAAAGAGTAGATAGCCTTCAAAGAGGCGAATACCTCCCCCTGACAGCCGCGATCACCTCCGGCAGCAGATAGATATCCACCGCCGCCATCCTCTGCCGGATCCCATCCGGGAGCAGCCTGCCAAACGCCCAGGTCTCAGGCGGCAGTGAGGGGAGCTGCCGGATCAGCTCCTCCTCCGGCATTCTCCTCAATTGCATGAGAGCTTCCCTGATCTCTGTTTCTCCATCCTCACCACCAGGTACCTCGACGGTGACCGCAGCATACGTGCTCCGGACAGACCGGCGGGGGGGCAGGAGATACCTCATCAGGTGGGCAAGGGTTGCGTTCTGCCGCTCCCCAAGAAACGTCCAGACCGAGATGAGCGCTCCTTCCACGAGGGGTTCTGAGACGACCGCTATCCCCTCTGGATTGATTTCTTTTGGCCATGAATGGATCTCATCCCATATCGCCTCCTGCATCTCTCCGGGGAGCGGGAGATCTGATCCCCGCCGCGCTGCTATTCTTCCCACCGCGTGTGCAAGCAGGGGGGATACCCCTGCCCTCCCGCCACCCGTCCAGAAGGGGCGGGGGCCGTGCCGATCGGATTGAACAACCAGGAGCCCCCGCCGTGTATCATCACGGGAGATCACCCGCCAGCTCCGTCCGGCAAGGGTGAATCCTTCGTTTGCTGCAATCTCGACAAACGATGGATCAAGTGTTCCGACCGCCTGCCCATCCGGCGTCACTGCCCGGTATCCGCCACCTGCGGAGATCACCGAGCAGAGAGCAATCCAGTGCGAACGCGAGAGTTCGGCCTCGGCAGTTGTCCCGATCACCATGAGATCCCCGTCCATCGCCAGATATCCAGTGGCAAGCAGGTGATCGAGGATAAAATCTGCATCCTCCTCAGAGATCCCATCAAAGGGAGAAACGTTCAGAAGTGCCCTCTCAAGAGTACGCCTCCCAAGGCCACGCCTCTGTCTCAGGAGTACAAAGAGCTGCTGAAGAAAGACATGGCAGGGGAAACGGAGCGGAAGAAGGCGTTCTGCCTCATGGTGCCGGGCGGCTTCGATTGCCGCTGCGGCAAACAGCGCCTCTTCACCTGAAGCGAGGATAAACGCCATCTCAGGCGGCTTCCCTCTCCTTCCGGATCTCCCAAGCCGCTGAAGAAATGATGAGATTGAATCCGGTGCACCGTACTGTACCACGAGATCGAGGCCCCCGATATCGATCCCAAGTTCCAGCGTGCTGGTGCAGACGATGCATGCGGGGCCGCCACCCTGCATCACCTCCTCTGCATCACCCCTGAGATCGGGCGATATCGCCGAGTGATGGACATAGACCGGATACCTCAGTTGTAGGAGACCAGCATGAAGCTTTTCCGCCTCATTCCTGCTTCCGGCAAAGACGAGTGCCTTTTTTCCAGAAACAACCTTCGCAAGCGATCGGATCCGCCCCCCCTCCACGGGATCAATGGTAAACGAGAACCGCCTGCCTGTCGAGGGGGGATCGATTGCCACCAGGTGCTGTTTTCGGTTCCGGCCCGAGAACCATCCAAGGAGCTCTTTTGGGTTTCCGATCGTTGCAGAGAGGCCGATCCGCTGAATTTTTCTTCCCGAGACGAGATCGAGGCGATCGAGAAGGCAGGCGAGCTGGACACCACGATCTGAACCCATGAATGCATGCACTTCATCGACGATCACCGATCTGAGATTGATGAGGTCAGATCGATAAACCGGATCCCCAAGGAGTATTTCGAGTGATTCGGGTGTGGTGAGAAGGATATGAGGGGCTTCACCATCCTTCCAGGTGCGATCGAATCGCCCGATATCACCATGCCATGCACGCACCTCAAGGCTGAGCGGAGCAGTCATCCTGCTGATCCGATCGATCTGGTCATTGATCAATGCCTTGAGAGGTGAGATATAAAGGATCCCAATCGCTGGCGTCCCCGTCTTCAGGAGATCGTCAAGTGCTGGCAGAAAGGCCGATTCGGTCTTGCCACCGGCAGTCGGGGCAATGATGATCAGATCAGCACCGGCATATCCGGGAGAGAGCGCCTCCTCCTGGACGGATCGGAGATCATCCCAGCGGAGTGTCGAGGCGAGGATCTCACGGATCCCGGGATGGAGGCGCGAATATGCGCCTTCCGGGGAAGAGGGTGGGTTCTCCGGCATAAAGACCGGACACACCCTCAGTCCGGTTGCGCTCCCGGCGGGGGGAGTCCGAATACCCGGACGATCACCGAACGGAGCGTCTCCTTTGGCACTGCACCGGTGACCCGGTCGATCATCTTTCCGTTTGCATAGAGGATGATCGTCGGTATCGCCGTGATATTGAACTTTCTGGCAATACGCGGGGCTTCATCGGTATTGCATTTCGCAAAAGCAACCATCCCTGCCATCTCATGGGAGAGTGCCTCGACGACCGGCGCAACCCGCCTGCATGGACCGCACCATTCAGCCCAGAAATCGACAACTGCAAACCGGTTTTCGGTGATGAAGGCATTGAACGTTATCTCGCTCACCGGCACAACACACACAGGTGCCGCCTTCCTTTCGATCTCGGCAAGCCGTTCACGGGCGCGTTTCTGACGGAGATAGTCCAGTTCATCATCCATACAATCTCTTCACTATCAATTCAGATAATGGTTCGCATCACCATCTGCTGTTAAAAGCAATATTTTGCCAGATTAAAAGAGAGCTTTCCCGAAACATTCACGCATTCGCTTCCTCCCTCCTTCTTTGGCAGAGTTTCGGTAAGGTATTTAAAGAAATAATGAGAATATGTATACTCCGAAGCGAGGTGGGGTAGTCAGGAGATCCCGACGGGCTCATAACCCGTAGATCGATGGTTCAAATCCATCCCTCGCTATCTGTTTTTATGGTTTTTTTGGAGAGGCAGACCTCTCCGATAGATAATCGATCAAAAAAAATGATCAGAAATCCAGCCGGGTCTGGTATGATCCATGGATAAAGTCCACATGGCGGCATGCAGACACTTCACCCGGTATATCAACAGGATAACATCCTGTAAGGCATCCGGTGCAGAAATCTGCCCCATCCATCCCGGTGGCCTCGATCAGGGCTTCAAACGAGATATGATGAAGTGAATCTGCGGATATACAGGAGCAGACCTCGTTGGTTTCCTTGTTATGTGCGATCAGCTCCTTCCGCGTCGGGAGATCGACCCCGAGATAACAGGGTGCCGTAACCGGAGGAGATCCTACCCTGAAATGAACCTCACGGGCACCAAACTCCCGCACAAGTTCGATTATGCGGCGGGATGTCGTTCCCCGGACGATCGAGTCATCGACAAGCACAACCGATTTTCCTTTGATATGCCCCCTTACCGGGTTCAGTTTCATCCGCACCGCATTCTCACGCAGCTTCTGGGTGGGCATGATGAAGGTCCGTCCGATATACCGGTTCTTGATCAGCCCTTCCTTGAACGGGATGCCGGATGCCTCGGAGTACCCGACAGCAAGCGAAGTCCCCGAATCCGGAACAGGCGAGATGATATCGGCATCAACCGGTGCTTCCTGGTGGAGCATCTCTCCGATCCGTCTCCTGACATCATAGACGAGTACCCCGTCGATCACCGAATCTGATCGCGCGAAGTAGATGTACTCGAAGAGGCAGAATGCTGTGTTGCTGGATCGGGTGATCTGATGGCACGAGATACCCTCGGCATTGATTATGACCAGTTCTCCCGGCCGGATATCCCGGATGAAGAGCGCACCAAGAGCATCTATGGCAACACTCTCCGATGCAACGATATACCCGTTATCAGTCTTCCCGATACAGAGCGGCTTGATCCCGAGGGGATCGCGGAATGCATAGAGAGTGTCGTCAAGCAAGGTAACAACAGAATATGACCCCTGCAGTTGCCTCATACAGAGGATGACTGCATCCATAATCGATCCGGAGATGGTGAGTTCACGCGCGATGATCGCGGCAATCACTTCTGAATCTGTGGATGTGGCAAAGATGTGACCCTGTTCTTCGTATTCGGCGACAAGCTCGTTGTTATTGACGAGGTTGCCGTTATGAACAATAGAGAAATGTTGCCCTTTCAGAGAAAAGTTCAGTGGCTGCGTATTCTCCGGCCGGTTTTCACCGGTAGTCGGATACCGGACATGCCCGATCCCAACCGATCCGGGAAGCTGTTCAAGAATGTCCCGGTTGAAGACTTCTGAGAGAAGACCCTGCGCCTTGTGTTTATAGAGAGTCCCGACATCATATGTGCTGATACCGGCACTCTCCTGCCCCCGATGCTGAAGGGCATAGAGGGCATAATACAGGGGGAATGAGACCCCGCCTGTGTCAACAATGCCGACGATGCCGCACATGATAAAAGAGCCTTAATGTGTTGCTCTCAATGGTTTCTTGCTGGTCCAGGCATACGAGCGCAGACGGGCGCTCCGTCCGAATCCACATGCTGAACAGATCTTATGGCGGGCATGGTACGAGTTACGACCGCACCGTCTGCATATAATATGAGAATTCTTGTTGCGCAGACCTTTTGATGGAGTTCCTTTCGACATGATTAATCACCAAATTATTCGATTGAAGGGGATATATAGATCACATTGTCACCACGGACGATCAACGTTCCCAGTTTGACAACGCCGTCATCCGTCTCTTCTTCTGCCCGGTCAAGGACGAGGTTCATGTGGACATCATATCCCTGAAGTATTCCACGGATTTCACGTCCGCCTTTCAGCGAGATGAACACCGGTTCCCTGTTTAAGACCTGTTCCAGAATATCAAGCGGTCGTTTGGTCATAAAAATCCCTTTGCATCTCCCTGGAGAGTACTACATGTGCGCCTCAGTCCGACTTAAAGATAGCGCACCACCCACAAATCCTTTAGTGTCAGGGAAAGATAGTACAGAAGAGTACGCATATGGCTGATATCACGATTCGAAAGCGGCATGCAATTAAAAAAAGCCAGGTTGCCGGGATAAAACAGATGATCGATAGAGCTCTTGGAGAAGAGGCCGCACTCTTTGACACCACNNCCAGATCTCTCTATTTTCCTAATCGATAAAAAACCGCTCCTGATCTCCCGGGATAACTGGGCATTTCCAACACTGAGAGGTGCGCATCTCCGGCCATTTATAGCCCGCCGCATCACGGTTGATTCGGGTGCCGTCTCGTTCATGGTCAATGGTGCCGACGTGATGCGCCCCGGAGTCATCTCGGTGACAGATGATATCAAAAAGGATGAGCCTGCATTAATCGTTGAGGAACGGCACGGAAAGCCGCTTGCAGTTGTCATCGCACTCTATGATGCAGACGAGATTCGCGCAATGGAGAAGGGGAAGATTGCGAAGAATATCCATTATGTTGGTGACGCGATCTGGAATCTGGAGATATAAGGATACAATTAATAACTACCAATAGAAAGGATTCTACATGGGATTTCTTGATTCCATCATTGGCGGAAAGGGTACGACCCCTAAGGAAGAGGAGTATATGGATCTCGACCTCGCTGCATATGAGGATGCAGCGGCAGGGGAGGAGCCTGCTCTGATGTATGTCAGGATTGCAACAATTAACGACCTCAAGGATACACCACGAATCAAAGACGAGGTGTACAACAACAACATTGTGATCATTGACATCCAGAAGCTCAAGCTCGACAAGATCACCTTTGAGCGGGTGATGAAGGACTTAAAGGATGTCGCACGGGATGTGAACGGCGATATCATCGGCATTGGCGACCAGCGCTATGTCGTCATTACACCAACATCGGTGAAGATCTCACGGGAGAAGATAGGTGGAGGCAACTAGGTGAAGCAGGCCCTCTCCGGCCCCTGCCCGCTCTGTGGAGAAGAGATAGATTATATTTATCAGACCGAGAATATCCCTTTCTTCTCAGATATTCTCATGATGTGCGGCCTCTGTGAGGCATGCGGCTTTCGTCTGACAGATACGATGATCCTGACAGACCGCGGGCCGGTACGATATGAATTCGATGTCCGGACGATAGACGATCTCTCCACCCGCGTTGCCAGATCAACCTCAGCAAGAATCGAGATACCGGAGCTTGGCATATCTATCAGCCCGGGACCCGCATGCCAGGGGTTTGTATCAAATGTCGAGGGAGTACTGGCACGGGTTGAGGATGCGATCAGAACCACCCTTTTATCAGCCGACGATGAAGAGCGGCAAGCCGCACTTGACGGCCTTGAAACCCTCGCAAATGCAAAAGAGGGAGAGGTTCCATTTACCCTGATCATCGAGGATCCATCAGGAAACAGTGCAATACTCTCAGATAAGGCGAGAGTAGCGTCATTTATCCCAGATGAGGAGTGAGGGATGGTGGAGACCCTCTCCGCTTTTCTCATCTGCATTCTTGCAGTCACTGTTGCCACCGCGTATTTTAAAATCCCCCCGTTTCCGGTACTCTTTGGTGCCGCAATCATCTACGGCATACTTGCCGGGCTTCCTCCAGCGATGGTCATCGATGCTGCGAGTGCCGGTGCCGGACGGATCTTTGTCATCCTCGGCGTGGCCGTCTGGGGTGGCTCAATCATCGCCTTTTCTTTGGTGAAAGGGGGAGGAATTGAGAGGATACGGTCTGATCTCGCCATCATATCACAGCGGCCAGCAGTGCATGCGGGACTTGCCGGATGGCTCCTCGCTGTTCCGTTTATGTGCGCGATCACACCATTTCTCGTCCTCGCACCACTGATGAAAGGCAGGGGAGCAGATCCAAAGAGGGCAGGGGTACTCCTCTCCCTTATCGCGTGCGGATCGGTACTCTCGTTTGTCCTGATCGCACCGGCACCGGTGATGGTCACGCTCATAGAGGTCTTCTCGACCGATCCCGGACTGAACACGCTCACAATCCCCCTCTCCCTGATCCTTCTCCTGCTGATGATCGTTCTTTTCGGGCGTGGTATCCGTCTGGGTGAGAGGCAGGAGGGAGGGGAGAGAGGTTCCGGAAGAGCCGCTGCATGGGTACCCCTCATCCTGCCTATCGCAATCATCGTGATCGGGTTCCTGCTGCCGGGGGTGGGAGCAAAAACGATCCTGCCTGTTGCTCTCCTTGCCGGAGCGGCTGTCGCGATTTTCTTCATCGCCAGAACGCTCAGGAAGGAGGCAGTTAGCGAGGGGACAAAACATGCAGGCATGATCATCTTTGATCTCTGTGGTGCCGGTGCCCTCGGCGGGGTTATCGCGGCAAGCTCGTTCCCCGCAGATGCCGCAGGCCTCCTCGGAATGATCATCCCGCTTGCAGCGGTTCCCTTCATCCTGGCATGCTTCATCCAGACCGCACAGGGTTCGCGGGTGGTTACCGCCGTCATCACCGCTGATATCATCGCGGGAACCACAATCCCCGACCTGATCCCGGCATCTTCTCTCTTCCTGATGATCGCCGCAGGAACGATGGTGATCAGCTATGCAAGCGATCCCTTCTTCTGGCTCGTGAACAGGACAGCAGGCCAGAGTGTGTTGGAGACGGTGAAGACATTCACCATCCCGCTTGCCGCAGCCGGGTGTGTGGTGTTTCTGGTGGCGGTGCTGTTGATCGGATGGGGATTACGCTGAACGCGCATTTTGAGTATCCCGCGTTCTCTGAATCTGCTGCACCCGGCATCATTTATTCAGGATCGGGGGTGGGCACCAGAATGATCAGATCTGCCTGATTTGTCTGCATGCAACTGATGACTCAATCCATTGAGTTCACCTGAATTTTAGCAGATATTGGATTTTCGAAGGATTCAGCCAGAGAAGAAGGTGAAAAGGACCAATAGCCAGGAGCACTGGAGCAGACCAGAGAAGAGGGATTGCATGTTGAAGGAGATCAGAAACAGACTTCTGGAACGTATTGAATGAACAAATGATGGATTTCTCCGAGAGAGAAACCAAAAGCATTAATATATTGAATAACATGATTTTATGCATGCGGATTTTGATAGTCACGCCCATCTCTCTCAACGGGCATATCAACGCATTTAAATGATGGAGGAATCGGTGATGATTAAAAAATTTGGTATTCTCATCTCTATTATGGTGCTTGCACTCCTTGCATGCCAGGGAGTTTCGGCAAGTACATCGTACCAATACTATACAGAGTTTGGTACGGGTCATCTGAGTGGCCCATCAGGTATTGTCCCAATAAATAACCAGATATTTGTATCAAATGATGGTACAGATAATCTTGCATTCTTTGGCAACTTCGGCCAGACCTTTGGTGGTTATGTTGGCAACACCGGAAGCGGTGATGGCGATTTCATTTCACCCAAAGGTCTGGCAGCCGCAAACAGCCCCTATCTCTATGTGGCTGATAGCGGCAACAACCGGATCCAGAAGTTCCAGCTGATCGGAAATACCTGGCAGTATAATGCCAAATGGGGAAGTACCGGAGCCGGCGTCGGCCAGTTTAACAACCCGCTCGGTGTTGCAGTCGATGCAGCAGGCTATGTCTATGTGGCCGACTCGAATAATCAGCGGGTTCAGGTCTTCAGCGACACCGGAACATATCAGCGCACAATCACCGGGAACTTTGACAATCCAATGGGTCTGGCAGTTCGTGGAAATGCAGTCTATGTAACCGGATCCAATGATCAGGTGCAGATTTTAAACAAGGATACCGGAGCAGCAATTGGTAACTTCGGTGCACCCGGAACCGGAATCGGCCAGTTTAACGATCCAATCGGGATTACTTTCGATGCAGCAGGCAGTATATACATTGCAGATGCAGGAAACGACCGTGTCCAGAAGTTCCAGCTGATCGGAAACTCTGCAGCGTATGTCGCAACTATCGGCCAGGGATTCTTCAATTATCCGACTGATATCTTCGTTGATGCATCAGGGTATGTCTACGTAAGTGACTATTGGAACAATAAGGTCCAGATCTGGAAACCATACACACCAGCACCCTCACCTGGCGGCGGCGGCGGTGGATCAACGACACTCCCACCGGCAGTGAGCGTTGGTACAGCATCACTCATGACCAACACCGCAGGACAGCTGCTCCAGACGGTCATGCTCGACAGCCCGTCACTGAAAGCCAGGCTCTCTGTCAATACAGGCACCTATGTCCTTGACAGCAATGGCAACAGCCTTGGAGAGATCTCGATGGACGACCTCTCTGCTGCAAACCTTCCGGCAGTTCCATCTGAGGGAACCTTCACATTCGGCGGCTATGCAGTCCAGTGTTCACCAGCAGGTGCAACCTTCAACCCATCAGCACGGCTCACCTTCTCCTTCACCGAAGCAGAATGGAACACCCTGATGGCACAGGCACACAACACACCCGGTCAGCTCGTGGTGAAATGGTTTGACAGTGCCAAAGGTTCATGGGTGAACGTGCCCACAACCGTAAACGAAGGTGCACGGACACTCACCGCGACAGTCTCGCACTTCAGTATCTATGCTGTCTTCACTGACACCGCAGAGCCATCAGTTGTGCCAACACCCACACCAGTGACACCACCGGTAACCTTGGTTTCAACCCCGGTTGTAACACCAGATGTCCCGGTGGCTCCTGAGCCAGTCAGCGAATTCCCATGGGTCTATGTAATCATCGGAGTTGTGATCATCATCCTGATCGCAGCCGGTGCCTACTATTACACCCAGAAAAAATAGAACCCAATCTTTTTTGAGAGGGAACGGGAGATATCCCCCGTTTAAATAATATTTTTTTACCGGTTGTTAACCGGTTCACCTCACCAGCAGACTGATCTCTTGATCGTTGTTTTTCCTATATTGACCAAAAGCATATAAGTCCCAAATGATATGTATTCAATTATACCGGATTTCATGAAGCGAACTGAGATCGTCTGTGTGCCGGATGGAGAAGTTTGTGATGAGAGGAAGAACTGGAATTGGGATCATACTTCTCCTGTTTGCGTTCCTGGCCTGCCAGGGTGTTGCAGCGGGAAATTATGCATATCTCGATCAATTCGGATCTGCTGGTCCCGGCCAGATGGATCATCCCTGGGGGATAACCCTCTTTGGGACCGATATCTTTGTGGTAAACGAGTACCTGCATAAGACTCAGATCTTTGGGAACTATGGCGGGACATATGACGGAGCCTTTGGCAATTTTGGATCGGCCGCCGGTGAGATGAGGTATCCCCGCGGTGTTGCCGTTGATGCTTCCGGGTATGTCTATGTCGCGGATGCACATAACCACCGGATCCAGAAGTTCACATCAGATGGCGTGTATGTCATGGGATGGGGGTCATATGGAGCCGGAGCCGGCCAGTTCAGAGAACCAAGCGGGATCGCAGTCGATTCTGCGGGACATATCTTTGTTGCAGATGCACAGAACCACCGGGTGCAGGTCTTTACCAGTGTCGGCAGCCATCTCCAGACGATCACCGGGAACTTTGATAATCCCCATGGTGTTGCTCTTTCTAGTAACTATCTCTATGTGAGCCAGTACGGGAAGAACCAGGTGACCATCTTTGACAGAAATGGATACACCCTGATTGGGAACTTCGGTTCATTTGGCTCAGGTGATGGCGAGTTCTTCCGCCCGCATGGTATTGCGGTAGATTCTGCCGGGTACCTTTATGTCGCCGATACCAACAATCACCGGGTGCAGAAGTTTACACGAGACGGCATCTTCGTGGAGTCAATCGGATCCTATGGAACAGGTGACGGGCAGTTTGATGCCCCACGCGATATCGCTATCCGGGATACCTCTTCCGGTCAGCTGGTGTATGTCTCAGACTGGAACAATAACCGGGTGCAGGTCTGGAAGAGAGAGGTTTACCCTGCTGGCGGAGGTGGTGGAAGAACCTCGATGCCGGTTGCCCGGAGCATTGGAAAAGCGACACTCCTGACAAATACCCTTGGACAGGTGCTCCAGGAGATCCAGCTTGACAGCGTCTCGCGGAAGGCCCGGCTCAGCATCGAGGTGGGTGTCTCTGCCCTCGATCGGGATGGCAAACGCCTCTCAGAGATAACCATGAACGATATACCGGCAGCCGGCCTGCCGCATGTCCCGCAGGCAGGAACTTTTGCGTTTGCAGGATATGCAGTCCAGTGCTCACCGGCCGGTGCAACCTTTGCACCCCCCGCCACGCTCACCTTCTCATTCACCGATGCAGAATGGAACCTGCTGATGGCTCAGGCATATCAGACGCCCGGGTACCTGGTCATGAAATGGTATGACCGGGAGAGCGGTGACTGGGTGAATCTGCCGACCGTGGTGAATACGCGGGATCGCACCTTATCAGCTGAAGTCGCTCACTTCACCGAGTTTGCCCTCTTCAGTGACACTGCGGTTTCCTCAACCGTGACACCCGCACCAGAACCGGTTATAACGCCTGTGGTAACACCTGTGGCAACCCCGGTTCCAACACCCATCACAACACCAGAGGTGCCGGTGAGCCCGGAGGAGCCAACAGACGGGTTCCCCTGGATATACGTGATCATCGGGGTGATCATCATCCTGGGTGCAGGCGGTGCCTACTATTACTCCTCTACAAAGAGGAGCTGAAGAGTAACGAATCCCTGCCCACCTTTTTTTGAGATGAACCTGCCATAGAGGGGTTGTCAATCGTATCGAATCAATCGAAGTTTTAAGAGGAAGCCATGAATCCCTCTCATTTACTTCCATTGGAAGCAAAGGGGTGTCAAGGAAGCTGGAGGAGTCGATCTGGGCGAGGTGAGAGAGTAGTGTATTATCGTCAGGTTACCAGAATCGTCAATCGGGCAATGTGATCTCACATGCTGCCAGAGGGCGGCCACATTCGCCGGGAGTGCCCTGCTGTACCCTGTCCATCACGATATCGATCGTTCGTGATGTTTCAGCTGAAAAGTATGCCTCACCGCACTGACTGCAGACAAACGCCGGGATCTCACGGATGGCGATGATGTCATAGTGATCCTGAATGGCACGAGCCCTGACAATGAGATCAGTTGTTCCCGGCTCAATGGTTCCTTTGCAGCGGTGGCAGGTTGAGGGGATCATGGGTATTCATCCAGGTATATGATGGGATCAGCTCAGAGAAGGATGAATCTTTTGGTTTTGGGATCATTACCCATAGAGAGCGGCCATAGAACGTGTAAATGGCGGCAAGGTAACTTCCCCGCCGTGGGCTGGATACCGGATCCGCCCATATTGCCCTATCGGGTAAACCAGATCGATCCTGTATCCACAGGAACGATACCCAGTACCTTCTGGCATGTAAAAGGACATTATAAAAGATGCCCGGCAAAATCATCTGGATCAATCTTTGCCAGTTTCAGAACATTTCGTAAAGTGCCAACTCTCAGCTCAGCATGCAATGGCACAACAGTCACCACCTTGCCTTCATATGTCAGCTTCGAGAGCCGGACATGGATTCCTGATTGTCCGCTGACGGAAAATCCATATTCTTTTGAGAGTATTTTGATTACCTTCTCACCAGAGACAGGTTTAAGCCTGGATCCCATCTGCCAACTCGAATGTGGTGAGTATGGGTCGATGCCTCTCTTCAGGAGGACATTCGCAGACTTCAAGATACAACTCGGTTGCTTCTTTCAGGTTAGCAACAGCCTCTTCAACCGTATCTCCCTGGCTGGCAGTTCCAACTTCCGGACACTCGGCGACATAGACTCCTTCCTCTTTATAAACCAGGGCTGTCAGTGTTCTCATGGATATCTTCACCAGATTATCATCTTCCCGAGTCTGGATAACCATATCGCTCCCCCCTGTCAGATCTCAGATACCGCCCACCTGCCATGAGCGACAGACCGATCGGGGTTCCCTTCAGGATCGGGTTCGGACACCCACCCACCCCCTCACCGAAAAGGTGACGAGCCCATCCGTGCCTCAGACACACAAACCCCTGCCGAAATCACCGTTACAGGGAAAGATACCGGCGCCAGGGCAGCGTTTCTCCCCCTATCTTCAACCCGTGCCAGGGCTCGCCCGGCACTCACCAGCCGACGATCCCACCGCCCCGGCACCACCATCCACGCATACAGGGGGCACTCGCCACTCGCATAACACATGCCCAGCCGCCCGCCCGCACAGACGAAGCCACGGGCTGCCCAATTCAAACAAACAAAAAAAGAAAAAAGCCCGGCAAGCCCCTGATTACTCAGGGGAGGGGCGGGGGGGTGGGTGGTTAAAGTCAAGTCAATTCTTAGAAATCAGATGTGATTCCAGTTAATATTTGTGCTACTGCTTCGTTAGCTGCTACATCTTTTACATTTGCCGCATTTAGTGCAGCTAATGGTGTATAGGTTATAGTTCCTGCTGGGTATGCAACGGTAGTTGCAAATTCACCAGTAAATGTTAGGGTAACTACAGCTCCTGCAACTGAAGGTACTGCACCTTCAGCATGTGGTCCGGGAGTTACTGTGCCCGCTGCTGCGAATCGTCCTGTTGCGGGCGTAGTAATTGCTACAGCTTCACTATAGGTAACATCTACAGTATTAGCATCTGCTGTTGCTGCGCTCACCATAACCGGTGCTGCTACGTCTTTAATTGCTGAGTCAACACCTGATGCGATTGCTACGAGTTTATTTCCTGCGAGATCGGTAATTGCGTCAGCACCATCGTGAGCGTATGCTACTCGGACAACTCCAGTAAAGACTTCTGTTGTTGGGATATCTGAGATAGTGAGTATTTTACCATCACCGGTCAGTGTCATGTTCGCGGTTGTAAGGGCAGCTGTTGTTGCGCCAGTGATTGGTAAGTCATCAGCAGGATCGTTTAATGTCCAGGTTCCGTCCGCAATTGTAGCGGGATCGATAGCTTCAGTGAATGTTAGTTTGATTTCATCAATCTTGCCATCACCAGTAGTGTCGGGAGATTCAGAGTTGGTTGCGGGAGTATCTAAAGCGGGCGCCGTGTTATCTGCAACGACATTGGTATCCGTTACGACAGCGAAGTCACCAGTTAAAGCGTTTCCTACTTCATCAGTACCTGCTTCTGTAATTGTTGCTTTGACAGTATTAGTAAAACCGTCTGCCATTACATGATCATAGGTCCAGGTCTTCCGATCTGCACCAACAGTCATTACTACCGGTCCAACCTCTTCTCCAACGGTCAGTTCGATCTCAGGTGTCTCGCCTTCTGCAACAGGTTTGTTGAAGGTTGCGGTAAATTTGACGCCGTCACCATTTTTAACAGGTGTCTGGTTTCCAGCCACCGTCACGGTGAACGGAGTGACATCTGCGTCACCTGTGTAGGTGATCTCATTGATGGTGTAGGAGAGTGCGTTTCTGACAATGTTCTTGCTGTAGTAGTTCTTGTATCCAGCATCACCGATACGCTGTGCAAGGGTTACACCAGATGCATCAAAGGTTACTGATTCATCAAGAACCTGATTACCGTCAAGAGCAGCGACAATCTTGGTGTAATCGGTTACGCCATCA
This sequence comes from Methanocorpusculaceae archaeon UBA456, assembly GCA_002496395.1. Taxonomy (GTDB): domain Archaea; phylum Halobacteriota; class Methanomicrobia; order Methanomicrobiales; family Methanocorpusculaceae; genus Methanocalculus. The sequence continues at coordinate 16,514 of DAJQ01000032.1, read as the reverse complement.
ACTACGTCATACTGGACAAGCGATGCCGCACCATCTCCAGCCATTGTTCCACCGGTAACATGGAGTTTGTTTGCGGCTGCTGCGTTATTGAACATTGCAGTAATGAATGCGTCTGCGTCAACGGTTTCTGTATCAACATAGATCGGCTGGTTGAACGAAAGGACAATCAGACCGTCTCCAGCGTTTGCTGCTGAAGCATATGCGATATCAGTGAGACGTGGTTGTGTGGTCGGGAGGTAGATAGCGGCTGCAACAATATTTGCGTCAAGTTCAACTTCCCATGGGGATTTGATACCTGAACCTGCTGCGGTGATACTGATCGTGTGTGTAGCGGCTACCGGGAGCTGTTCTCCAGCTGCTACATCTTCAGTGAACGTCAGAACAACATCTGAACCGTCAACTGCTGCGGTGAATGGGTTCCCGGTTATTCCGGTAACGGTAATCTTCGCAGGAACAATTGTATCGTCAAGAAGCACTCTGTCGAATGGTATCCTGACGGTATCGCCTTCGGAGATCCGTGCGTTTCCGTCAACATCGGTGAAGAGAATGTTCGCTTCATCATCGAGTTCGGGTGCTACAGCGCCTTCAGGTGTTGGGACATCGTCAACGACACCATTGTACTCATTCTCTGAAATGTCTTCTAAGAAGTCATCTGCGGGAGTTGCTACCTGAATTTTGGTTGTTCCAAACACGATTGCTGGAGCGCTACCAAGTGTGATTGTTGCTTTGTTTGGTTCTGCGGTGTTCACTGCGATGGTTGCACCGGTACCGTACGCGGCACTTAATCCATACCCGGTGATCAGTTTGACGGGTTCAGTGAACTGGAGGTGAACCTTGTCGCCCTGGGTCTGGCTGTGAGATCCGGAGACGTCTTCGTATTCTGAGTCTACAAGTGTTGGTGCAGTGACATCGTCAATCATAGCAATGGTGCCAGTAACACCGTTGTCAATTGGTGCTCCAAACTGGTCAACGAGACCGGTGTAGGCGACCTTGATGTCAGTACCTGCGGTTATAGCGGTAGTGAATGTGATGAAGATCGAGTCGTAGACGTCGTCTGCATTGGTATCAATCAGCTGGGCTGATGTGATAGCTTTCTTGTCGTTGATATTGGTTGCAAGGTATGCATCGAAGTTGGTTTTCGAGATGGTGCCACCAAAGTTTGTTGCTGCCTGGGTCAGTCGAACCTGTTTTGTCGAGTGAGCGTTACCAGTAACATCGCCCTGAGGTACGTTGTTGATATACGTTACAGCCTTACTCTGGGCAGCAGCGACATTCTTGTTCAGATCTTTTATTGTGCCTGCTGCTTTGATTGCGACTGTAGCGTCACCGTCTGCAATTGCATCGACAGCTGCACCAGCGGCGAATGTAACATTTAATGTCTTCTTATCCTCGTCGTAGACGTCGGCAAGCAGGTAAGCTGCCGTGATATGGGCACTGCCAGCGTTTGTCATGCTGACTTCAGTGGTATCGTAGGAGAGGACGAGTTTGTTGTCGTTTGTAAGGTAACCTGCACCGGATCTGATCTCTTTGTCAAATTCGATGTAGAGAGTGTTTGCGGTGATATCTGCTGTTGCGTCTGCTGTGGTGTAGAATTTCGCGGATACGATTGCGGGTAATGCAGTGTCCTTCACATAGTCAAGGGTTTCCTGCTGCCAGCCGGATGGATCTGCGTTTGCGTTGGTTCCGTCAGTGACTGCACCGTCTGCCATGGCGACCCGGTAGACTTTATCGTCTGCACGCTGTGCCTGCCATAGATCGTATGCGGTCTGATCAAGCGTGAATTCAATCACAGTTGTCCGTGCCGAAACTTCTTCCATCACGTAGTTTGCTGTGTTGAGTGCTGTACCAGCAACATCTGCCCAGGTTACACCTGTTGTGGAAGACTGGAGTTTGAAGTTGGTGTCGTAATCAACATCTGCGGATACAATCTCTTTGTTGAACTCGAGGGTCAGAGTGTGGGTGGTTTCATCGTAGGTTGCACCGACCATTGCGGGTCTGATGGTTGCTTCAAGTTCCATCTCGACAGTAACGGCGTTTGCAACATCATTGATGTTAGCTTTGAATCCGCCTGCAGCAATAATGACTTTTGCACCGGGGAGAAGTTCGCCCAGTTCCTCTTTCATCGCGGATGTTAGGGTGAATTCTAATCCGGTTGCTGCACCATTGAGAGCACCTGCAACGTTTGTGAGAACAACAACTGTGTTACCGTTCTGGATCGAATACTTTGCGCCATCTCCGGCAGCTACAGCTTTTACCTTCTTGTTGAATCCAAGGTTCAGTTCACCCATACCGTCATCATAAGTTGCTGTCAGAAGAACAGCTGGCTGGGTATCGGATCCGATAACGCCCGTGAACTGTTTATAGGTGTTCCGTGGGAGATAGTTGCCTGCAACGTCTGTAATTGAACCTGCAGCAAGTGCGTCGGTGTTGAAGAAGACCCGGTAAATCTCGTCGTCCAGGGTCTGGAACCCGGCACCGAAATCATCGGTTGTGTCGCCACTGAGAACAATGGTTACAACAGTCTGATCAGGGCTGACAACCATTGAGTCGGGTGTATAATCATCACCAGCACCATGGTTTTCTAATGAATTCTGAACACCGGTCTTGGTGTTTCTCAGGACATAGTTTGCACCATCAGCTGCGTCGACAACAGGTTTGTCGAACGTGACAATCAGCGTGTTGCCGTTGACGTTCTCGACACTGACTACGGTTGGTGCGGTTGAGTCGCCTTCAAAGGTTCCGGAGTCCTCACCAAAGAGCCATGCAGCGGTCACATCGTTTGCGATAACCGCGGTGGTCATTGTTGCCTGGGTCGAACTGACATAGACTGCGTTTGATACAGCGAACGTGACAGCAGAGTCATCTGCGTCCCAGAGTTCCATCTCTTCGAGGTCAGCGATGTTGTCCTCGGTGAATCCGGTTCCGGTCACTGCAATCTGTGTTGCGTGAACTGCTGCAACGCTTGTAACTTCGACTGGTACTACAGGAGCGACATACTCGAACTCGACACCGTCAAGGACGTATGTGCCGGATGCGGGCAGTGCGAGTGCAAGGGTTGCGACAGCTGATTCGTCGCCTTCAGCAACGGTTGCGGTTGCAGTGGTTTCGAAGCCGACAAGAGGTGCAACACTGGCTACATTCCAGGTGGTTACGCCAGCCTGCTCGGCGGTTGCCGGGGCAGAGAATGTTGCGTTAACGGTTGTTGCGGTAATAGCCTCAACACTGACAACTTCGAGTGGTGTTGGCTCAGCGGTTGGGAATGGAACTACAGGTCTGTCACCGGCCATGCCGAGAACATAATAATCAACCTGTGCTTCACTGTCAAGTGTTGCCCAGAGACCGTCACGGAAGATTGCATAGTAGCCATCTCCGACTGCCGGCAGATCGCCATTCATTCCATGGACGAAGTACTCTGGTTCTACACCAGGACCAAGGTAAAATGCCCAGAGGCCGTTGCTTGGACGGAAGATACCAATCTGATATCCATCCTCGGTGGCTCGGTAAACCGGCATATCTCCGGCCATACCAAATACCTGATATGAAACACCCTGCGGTGCTTCCAGTTCCATCATGGCCCAGAGACCATCACGGTAGATACCGATCCATCCATCTCCGGCTACAGGGATATCCCCTGCCTGTCCGTGGATGTAATAGGTGTCTGCCTGATTATCTCCCGTGGTATCAAGATACCAGACGCCATCACGGAAGATACCGGAATAGCCGTCTCCGGCTACAGGGATATCCCCTGTTTGTCCGAGTATATAAAAGTCATCTGCCTGATGATCTCCCGTGGTATCAAGTGCCCACAGACCATCACGGAAGATTCCGGACTCGGTATCATCCGGCAATAATGCCATTGCAGGGACTATAAATAGTGCAATAGCAAGGCATATTGCCAGTACCGAAATTTTCGTTGTTCGTTTCATCATAATTCACCTAAATATAATCATTTTCCCCTTTTCAAGTCTTCATCATTACTCAATTCACACAAGACTACCCCTCACAGATAGGTAAACCATCCAGATTTGTTTCGAACCTGGAGCAGACCTCCGATCAAAACCCTCAAATGGCATGATTCGCTACAGCAAGAGAGTGTGCAAGGTTTATCTATGTACTACCCAAATATAAATCATTCGCTACGAGTCTTGTATTCAGGAAAATCTACCCTCAGAGCATTCAAAACAATATATTCAGGTGGCGCTTCGGGATATTCAGATCTATCACCCGATAAAGCAAAAAACCCAAATGACTGCATTTTATCAGAAAATACCTGATCTAACTCTCATTTGTACACTCGCCGCGCATAAGTCACATTACTTAAATATAAGAACACTAATTGCAAATTTTTTTCCATCATCTCCGCTGAATTATCAAATACTCCTTCGATAAACTCATTCAGAAAAAAATGGGAATAACCCCGATTTGCGAACATAGTAACCCTGCATACCACGTAATCCAGAAAGATCAATAACCTCGTATCCTCATATACCAGGCAATCGTTTCGCGTATCCCTTCTTCAAACATCATCTCTGCAACAAACCCGAACTCTTCCTTTGCCCGGGATGTATCCAGGCATCGTCTCGGCTGACCATCCGGTTTTGTCCGATCCCAGATCACCCTGCCGGAATACCCGGTCTCTTCAACAATCAGATCAACCAGATCCCGAATCGAGATCTCCATCCCCGAACCGATATTCACCGGGTCAGCCTTATCATACCGCTCGGTCGCAAGCACAATCCCCCGTGCAGCATCGGCAGCATAAATGAACTCACGGGATGCTGCTCCGGTACCCCAGACCTCAACAGTATCTGCTCCGGTGGCAACCGCATCAGCAAACTTCATTATCAGGGCAGGAATCACATGCGAACTCGCCGGATCAAAATTGTCTCCAGGCCCATAGAGATTCACCGGCAGGAGATAGATTGCATTGAACCCATACTGCTGCCGGTATGCCTCTGTCTGCACAAGCAGCATCTTCTTAGCCAGCCCATACGGTGCATTCGTCTCCTCGGGATAGCCGTTCCAGAGATCATCCTCAGAGAACGGAACCGGGGTGAACTTCGGGTATGCACAGACCGTTCCGACCGTCACAAACTTTCCAACACCTGCAAGCCGGGCCGCTTCCATCAGCTGGACACCCATAATTGCATTATCATAGAAGAGAGTAGCCGGGTTCTCCTGATTATATCCGATCCCTCCAACCTTCGCAGCAAGATGTATCACAAGATCAACACCCCGGACAGCCGTCTCACACTCCTCCATAATGCGGAGATCATGCTCCCTGCTCCGTGGGATTCTGATCTGGTCGCGGGCAACACCCCGCGACAGAAGCTCATCAACCACATACGAACCAAGGAACCCTGCACCCCCGGTGATGAGAATCTCCTGATCTTCCCATCCCTGCTTCATCAGTCTGCCCCCCACCATCGGTTCGGGAAGAGACGGGCAAGGGCTGCATCACCCTCCCCGATCGGTTCAAGACCGGCAGCCCGCATATCGGCGTCAACCATAATCCTGACGAGATCAGAGAACGTCACCTTCGGCTTCCAGGAGAGTTTCTGTTCAGCCTTCCCTGGATCAGCGATCAGAACCTCCACCTCGGTCGGCCGGAAGTACTTTGGATCAATCCGGACATGATCATCAACCGGGAGTCCGGCATAAGAAAATGCTTCATAGAGGAACTCCCTGACGGAATGGGTCTCCCCGGTTCCGATCACATAATCGTCCGGTTCCTCCTGCCGGAGCATCCTCCACATACACTCGACATACTCAGGAGAGAATCCCCAGTCACGCCGGGCATCAAGATTGCCGAGGTAGAGATACTGCTCCTTTCCGGAAAGGAGATTGGGAATCGCACGGGTGATCTTCCTCGTCACAAATGTCTCGCCACGCCTTGGAGACTCATGGTTGAAGAGGATCCCGTTACAGACATACATCGAGTACCCCTCCCGGTAATTCTTCGCCATCCAGTACGAGTAGACCTTGGCACAGGCATACGGGCTCCGGGGGCAGAAGGGAGTATCCTCCCCCTGTGGAGGAGCAGCCGACCCAAACATCTCACTTGATGATGCCTGGTAGAACCGGGTGGCACCATTACTCCGCCTGAGCACCTCAAGGAGCCGGGTCGTGCCAAGGCCGGTGATAGTTGCAGTATACTCAGGAGTATCAAAACTCACCCTGACGTGGCTCTGGGCACCGAGATGATAGACCTCATCAGGCCGTATATTATAGATGATATTTGATATCTGCTCCGAGTCTGCAAGATCCCCATAATGAAGGAAGAGTTTTGCTTCCGGATCATGCGGATCAACATAGATCGAGTCGATCCGGCTGGTATTAAATGTCGAAGAACGGCGGATCAGTCCATGCACTGTATATCCTTTCGAGAGGAGGAGTTCTGCAAGATAGGATCCATCCTGCCCGGTAATTCCTGTAATAAATGCTGTTTTTGTCATCTGTTATCTCACCTGCTTAGACTCTGCCACCGGCAAGGAGCCGCTCATAAAGGCGTTCGAGTTTCTTTGTGTTCTCCACAACATCAAATGATCGAACTGCAAAGGCTTCCGCCTCAAGAGAGAGGCGGCGGGCGAGTCTGGGATCGTCACGAATCATACATATCTTCCCGACAATCTCAATAGCTGTTCCGCTCTGAAGAAGGATCGCCTCTTTTCCATCAGTCACAAACCGCCCGAGATTCACACTCGGCAGGATCACCGGCTTCCCCATACAGAAGAACTCAGGCAGTTTGGAGGGGAGGCGATAGGCATTGAACTCATCTGCCCTTCCCGGCTGGACAAGGATATCAGCTCTGGCATTCAGCGCAGGGATCGTCTCGTACGGGACAAAACCAAGCTCAATAGAATGATCATGCGCCCAGGAAGGATCATCACCGAGGAAAGGAACATGATCGACGCCTGTACGAATCAGTTTCGTCGGAATACCTATCCTGTTTAATAAAGCAACCGCAAGATAGAGACTCCGTACCTCACGGTAATTGGATGCGTGAACATTGCCGGTATAACAGAGAACGAGTGTCCCTGAATCGATCCCGGGAACTGTTCCATCTGATCCCGGAGCGAAACGGAGTCTGTCGATCCCCGGCCAGAGCACCATGCACTTACCGGTATCGGGAACAAATTCCATGAGTCGATCCATAATCACCGTGACAGCATCTGCCCGTTCCAAAAAATCCCTGTAATAGATGAGATGTGAAAGATGATCCGGCGTCATGGCAGAGATCTCTTCAGGAGATCGCAGCCTTAGCTCCCGGATTGGGATCTTCAGGCTGTCGGAGAGGATCTGTTCCTCATTATCTTCAAGATGGACAACCAGTTTTGATCCAAACTTCTTCTGGAGCAGAATACATTCCTTCCGGACAATCTCACGCGGTGTCCATCCATGAATGATATCCGGCCCCTTTCCATCAGAAAACAATCTCTTCAGATCAGAAAAATCTGCCGGGGTATAGAGAACCTCCCCCCCGATTGCAGTATGCACCGTATCCTTGTTTCCGGGAACAGCAACAACACAGGTATGCCCCTCCCGGACAAGCTGGTTTGCAAAGGTATGGATCTGGATCGCACTGTTGCTCGTGAAATCATGGTAGGTGACAAAGAGGATCACAGCCATCAGTACACCTCATCGCACATGCGAACGGTATAACCGCTCTCCTGATCAGTATACACACCGCAATCGAAATTTCTGTTATAGTACTGATCATTGCAGAGCATCTCCTCCCACTGATCAATGAGCAGGTATCGATCAACCAGATTATACTTCTGCCTTCCTCTTGTCGAACATTCAAAATGTGTCAGAACAACACGGGGAGTGAAGATGATCCGATACCCGGCAGCAATAAACTTCAGACAGAGATCCACATCCTGGTAATGAATCTCATAGTACTCATTGAACCCGCCACAATCAAAGAAGACTGAAGCCTGAACCATCATACAGGCGGCAGTCACAGCTGAGACCTCCCGTGCACAGGAGAGTGAGCCGGCATACCCGTCCCACTCGGGATGATGGTACCGCATAACATGATCAGCAGTCCCCCGCAGACCAAGCACCACTCCGGCATGCTGCACCGTTTTATCCGGATACAGGAGCAGCGGACCCGCAGCAGCTACATCTGGCTGTTCGACATAATAGAGGAGGTGTTCTATCCAGTCCTTTGTTACAATCTCGGTATCATTATTCAGGAATATCAGGTATTCACCCTTCGCAGAACGGGCACCAAAATTATTCATCATCGAGAAGTTGAATGGCTCGTCATAGGAGACGACGGTCACCGGATATGAAGCGATGATCCGTTCTGCCTCAGGATCAGTCGTCTGGTTGTCAATGACAATCACCTCAAACCGGGGATATGTCGTCTCCCCAAAGATACTCGCAAGGCATCTCCCGATGAGATCCGGCCGGTCCTTTGTCGGAATAAGAATACTCACAAGAGGATACAGGTCCCGCTTTGATGGAACAATTGCTGCACGGTGCGGGAGGGACCCGGGCTCTGCCTCAGCAGGAAGCCCGACCCGCTTCAGATGAGCAGTAACTGCACGTGCCTGGATCGAGGAGATATCTCCCTTGGAATCAACAGATGAAGCCACACTACCCTCAATCTTTCTCCAGTGGTAGAGGATCTTCGGGATATGATAGATATGATCCGTCTTCTCGGAGACGCGAAGCATGAACTCAAAGTCCTGCACCGTATCATACTCACGGTGAACAAGCCCAGCCTCCTCTGCAACAGTCTTTCGTACCGTGAGGAGATGACCGACATACATCACCCCACAGAAGTACTCGGGTGACCAGTCAGGTTTAAAGAACGGTTCACAGAGCTGCCCGTCAGGGGAGATCTTATCCTCATCACTATAGATAGCATCAGCATCCGGACGCTTGTTGATCAGTTTGGCCACCTCAAAAAGGGCATCACGTGCGAGTAGATCATCATTATCCAGGAAAGCGACATAATCCCCGCCCGACATCTTAATTCCCCGGTTCGTCGTCTCACTGATCCCGGCGTTCTTCGTATTGTACGCAATTTTGATCCGATCATCAATACCTTCATACTCGCGAAGAATGCGCTTTATATGGCGTTTTGGGCTGGCATCATCGACGAGGCAGAGCTCCCAGTTTTCATAGACCTGATCACGAACAGACTCGATACAGGCACGGAGATACTCTTCATCCACATTATATACCGGGGTAATGACAGAGATGGTCGGAAGAGAAGTGAACCTGCTGATCTCCTCTTTCATCTCTTTCATCTTCTCAGGTGTAATCACACCCCGGTTCAGGGGAATGGCAGGCCTCTGTTCTCCTCCAATTCCGCGTCTGGCAGCACGGTACTTCTTATATTCGGAGAGGGTTACACCGGGCCCTTCGCTGAATAGCATCCGGGAGCCTTTAATAAACCGGTCATATCCTGCCCGCCGCCCTGATTGCGGAGGGAAGAGCGGTTCGATGAAGAATGAATGGAGTTTGGTCATGAACCGGTGAGAGACACTGCTCTTCAGTCCCATATTCTCCTGCCATAATCGTTCAATCTCATGATTTGAACGGGAAAGAGCCCCTTCAACCTCATGGAGTCGTACTGAAACCTCCTCCAGCCTTCTATTCTTGTTACCTGTCTCTTCATGGAGAGTACGATGAGCCTCTGCAAGTTCCAGATAATCATTCTTCAGACATTCCCGTTCCTGATAAATGACCTGAAGTTCACTATCTCTGACCTTCAGTTCTTCATCCCTGACATTCAATCTCGATTCGAGATCATCATACTCAGCCCTGAGCCGTGTATACTCTTCAATCTGTTGTTTATGGAGTTCATCAAGCCGGGTAGCTGCCTTTGTCAGATCGGCATGTCCGGCCATGAGCTGCGTATAATTATCAGTCTGTTTTCTATGAAACTCTTCAAGCCGGTGATATGCCTCTTCAAGATTGGCATGATCAGCCCGGAGCTGCGTCAGGGTCTCCGTCTGTGCCTTATGGAAGCCTTCAACCCTGAAATACGCCTCTTCGAGAATCATGTACTGGTGGCGTTTCTGCTTGAGAATAGCATCTGACGAATCTGCACAGAAACTCCTTATCGTTGTTAAATCCTTGAGATTCCTCATTCCGGCAACAGCAATATAGTACTGCGGGGGTGCCTCTTCATCAGTGAAGGAGAAGGAATCAGAATCCCGCACAAGCGAATAATCAACAGCGTCGGTCTTTGGTGTCGGATAGATATTCCATATCCGTGATCCGCTCTGGATCTTCTGTCCGAAAAAGACCACCTGGGAATAATCCCTCTCTAAAAGCTCTTTAAATTCATGGAAATAAAGTTCCCGGAGATGATATGGGTTATCAAACTCCGGTTCATCACTATAGACGATCTTGTTTGGCGTGGAGATGACAACAATACCATCATCCCGTAATAGACGCTTCATCTCCGAGAGGAGTTGATCATGATCTTCAATATGCTCGATCGCCTCAAAACAGATGATAACATCAAAGAGTTTCTCTTCAGGGATCGGTATATCAAGGATATCACCAACCATAAATTCAAGATTGGATCGAATATAGGTATTCTGTGCATGAGAGACCGCATTGGGATCGATCTCAATGCCAACGACCCTGTTTGCAACTTTTGACAGACTATATGAACCATACCCTTCTCCCGATGCCAGATCCAGAACATCTTTTCCATAGACAAACTGCGCTGCAAACGCATACCGGTGCTGATGTTCAAAATGGATCTCGGCACCACAGACCTCTGGTGGAATCTTCGGGAGATAGCGCTCTCCCGTCCATTCAAGTGCAGCAATTTTTTCCGAATCAATCATCTTCTGGGATCTGAAGACAACCGAGTTATAGGTGAAAAAACCGCAGAGATTATGAGTATTATAGTAGGTCAGGTATCGTTCGTAACTCTCCTCCCCATCAATTGTCGGTATCTCATCGGGCCGGTACCATTGGGATAACGGAAGAACATCTGTCGCAAAACCGTGCGAATCGACCATATTAGTGATATCCGAACCAAAGTCCGTATACACAAGTGCTCCTTCCTCACGGAGAGGATCACCGTGAAATACACGAGGCATCAGGGGAAGATCGGATCCTTCTTCGACAACTATTCTTCTCTCTGTCTTTCTCCCTTCATGGTAGGGTACTGTAAAGATGTGGTATCCGCCGGGTTTCAGCACCCTTCGGATCTCCTTTAATGCCTTCTCAGGCTCTCTTATGTGCTCAAGAACATCCTGCGTGATGACAAGATCAAAAAGATCATCGGGGAATGAAAGCTGTTGCAGATCTTCACACTGTACACCATTGTTCTTCACCATGCCTTTCTGGGCATCATCGAAAAATTCAGAGGAGATATAACCGGGAAGAGTACTGAGCCGATCATGAATTGGACCTTGTGCCTGTGTTTCATAGATCTTCAGATGACAGAGCTGAGGAAGGGCCTCCTCAAGAGATATATTTGCATCTTCTGCATACGTCGATACAAGTACTCGTGCAAGATCACTGTTGCGCCTGCTTGCACCACATCGTCCACACAGGGCCTCCCGGAGCGAACAACCCTCTTGTTCTATAAATAAGCGCCGGTAGCCACATACATGGCAGAAGGAATCTCCGTTCTGATCATCCCCTCTCTTCTCTGATCCAACACTCTTCTGTGCATATCCATAATATGAGCCACTCTTCTTTGTCAGGACGCAAACAGACTGTCCGATGGTTCCTTTATTCACCATTGCACTTCCGTCATCCCATGCAATCGTCCCATCAAAATGGATGAATGGCTGATTTCCATCATGAATTGAGAGAACTTCAAGCCCCAGATGGTCTGCCCAGGTTTCGAGTGCATCACGACTTATGAACTGGTTCAATACTTTATAGGAACTCGAATCATCGAGGACCTGTTCAAAATATACATAATGAGATGGAATCTGAAATTCAAGAAATGAGATGACGATCCGGCCACCCGGCTTGATGACACGTGCAGCATCCTGTAAATAGGTATATGATTCCGCATGCATGAGATGCGTAAAGACCGAAAAAAAACAGATGAAATCAGCAGAGTTATCAGGTTCAGGCATTGTTAATCCGGGAGCCTCATAGAATATCCAGTCATCACGACCGCAGAGCTGCTGTGCATAAACAAGCAGCTCTTTGACAACATCCATACCGATATAGGTGCCTTTTAAAAACTGCTTTAATTGAAATGCAAGCCGTCCGCTCCCGCACCCGATATCAATAACGGTATGATCCTCCTTCAACCCAAGCTGACGAAGAAGAGCATATTCAAGCTTCCCAATAGCTTCAAACTCTCCTCCGACTGCTGCACTCATAGCCTCACGTTTATCCCGCTGATTGATCAGCATCTCGGTGAAGTCCTGATAGTCCTCTTTGTAATGTGGTGTCTTCATGTCAATCATTTCCTGATTCATCTCATTACCATGGCCGGAAATCCTGATACCGCATGGAGCAGGTAGTATCTCAATTGTTTGCATATCGCAATCAGGAGAGCAGCACCCATCTTCTTCATCAATGACTGCTCAAATAGCATTCTATTTGGATTTTTTTCAACATAGTAGTCTCATTTTTCTCATCAATAGAGTTTTGCCCGGACAATAGATCACCTGCTGGAATAAGCAGGTTAAATCATTCATTGTAAGAATAATTATTGCACATTAAGGAACAGGATTCTGGATAATTAGAGAGAGAATAATTAACATCATCTAAATCTTGAGAAAAACCCGGAACCAACATCGCCAATTTTATATAGTAGATAGGATGTATAGCAATAATTATCCATCATTAAGATGGTCAATGCCATCTGCTTCCACACAGAATGTATGGATGTTGAGAATAGGGAGGAGAGAATCGAACCAATCATTCTTCCAGAGTGATATGCTTATGCCATATCCCCCTTGCTATCTAATGCATGGATAATGTTGACTCGAGCAATCTGAACTTATGATTAGGTGATTATAATGAAACCACAAAGACAAACGATCTGGATGGTATTCATTGCCGCCTTAATGATCTCGCTTCTCCTTTTTAGCACTGCAGGTGCTGAGCGTATGGAGCCGGTCAGAAATGCAACAATGGAGATAAAATCCATAGATTTGGATGTTGATTATCAAAATGGCGGTCTGCAAACAGCGGATCTCACAACAGGCCTGACACCAGCCGATCTTGTGGCAGAACTCCTTGGATCAGGAGTAACCATCACGGATGTCCGGTATAGCGGTGCCGATGTTGCCGCAGGAACTTTTTCGGGGGGAACAGGTATCATCGGGTTTGATGAGGGGATCATTCTGAGTTCTGGCAGAATCGACTATACAATCGGACCAAACGAATATTCTGACATATCATGGGCTAATTACCTGGCAGGAGACGTTGATCTTGATGCTCTTATCCCGGGAGACTCAACATATGATGCGACGGTGCTGGAGTTTGACTTCATCCCGACTACGAGCGTCATTCACTTTGAGTATGTCTTTGCATCGGATGAGTACAACGAATATGTTGGATCACCATTCAATGATGTCTTCGGATTCTTCTTAAACGGCCAGAACATCGCTGTTATACCTGGGACACTAAACACCCCGGTCTCAATCAACAATGTCAATCTTGATAGTTATCCGCAGTACTATGTGAACAACGATGTAAATGGTTGGCCAGTTCCTGCGGTTGAAGTCAACACAGAGATGGATGGCCTCACAACAGTCCTCTCAGTAACTGCTAATGTTGCACCCGGACAGGTAAACACCATCAAGCTCGCCATCGCGGATGCAGGAGATTATATCCTTGATTCAAATGTCTTTATCAAGGCAGAGAGTATCGCTGCTCCGGAACTGACGCTCTATCCATTCCAGGCGACAAATGAGATCGGTGAAAGCCATACCATAACCGCTGTACTCCAGAACACGCAGGGAGATCTGATTCCGGGAGCAACCATAGAANNCCAGGGATTAGCCGGAACAGCAGTGACAGGGAGCAGTGGCACAGCCACCTGGTCGTATACCGGCACTGCGGTTGGCACTGACACAATCATTGCAACGTATGGCAATGTCATCTCAAACTATGTCTACAAGACCTGGGTACTCTCGCCCGGCCCCACTCCAACTCCACCACCAGTGACACTCGATGTGACCTATATTCATACTCCTACTCAGTCGGGAGGAACAGTAACCGGCACAATGACAGGGACAGGAGTGACTGACTACAGCGATTACCTCGTTAAAGTGGTGACCAAGGGAGACCTGAATGATGTGCGTGGGTGGACATATGCAACCACCGCAGGATCATTTAATTTCACATACATCCACACTGTTCTCTCACAACAGCAGGGAGTGCAGCTCCTTGTCGAAAAGGACAATCAGGTTCAGTGGGGACCGGTTGATCTTGATACCGGGAGTCTGTATGCTGAACTTGAAATTATAAGTGGATCATTTGAACAGGGGCTTAGCATTGGAACAGCATCATCCGCAACGAGAGGATATGATTCTGGTCTTGATGCACCACATCCACCGGAACCTCCGGGTGCTCTAAAATATGCAGCATGTATCATTGACGATCAGTTTTTCCCGACTCTGTCAACCGACTTCAAACCATTAGTCAATGAAAACAACCCAACAGAAACCTGGGAGGTCTACGTCAAATCCAATGAACCGATCACGGTGACATGGAATGTTCTGGAGATGCCAGGGGCTCTCTATCTCACCTGGAACGATGGAACAGGGAACATTGATATGCTCACCTCAACCAGCACCACGCTGCCTGCTGGTGAGTATACCGTCATCATAACCCACAGCATCTCTCCGGGAACCGAGCTGACCATCAACTTAAAACAGGGATGGAACCTGATCTCGGTGCCATTCACAAACATACAGGTAAATGATCCGGAACAGAAGATCGTTATTATTTACCAGTATAATACAGCAACACGGAATTACGAGGCAGTATCAACTTCAGCCCTTGTGGCAGGAAGAGGATACTGGATTGCAGCCAATGGAGATACCACAATCACCATAACCGGAACACCCGTTACTTCCCTTTCCCTGACACTGGCACAGGGATGGAACCTGATTGGTGGAACCAATGCACAGGTACCATTCAGCAGTATCGTTATAACTCCGACAAATGCATGGGCAATGCAGTTTATGTATGGATACAACACCCAGACAAAAGCCTACGAAACTGCAACCACACTCCAGCCAGGTCGTGGATACTGGGCAGCTGTAACGAGCCCGGCCACCATCACCCTCGGCACACCTGGCACCCCCTATGAACTGACAATGGTCGCCGATCCATCTGCGGGTGGAACAGTAGCTGGTGCTGGATCATATGCCGAAGGAACAGCTGTACAGATCACTGCAACCCCATCCACCGGATATCAGTTCCTGTACTGGACAGCACCGGCAGGCACATTTGCAGATATCAACAGTCCGACTACCACATTCACCATACCAGGAGAAGATGTTACTGTTACCGCACGCTTCCTCGATTATGCCGAAGAGGAAGAAGAGTTTGATACACCCTGTGGCCAGTGGTCTGCTGCTCATGAAGGGGGAGGTGTCGGTATCCATGAAGCACACTGGAATATTTCAAAAGTGGCAACAGGGTCTGTCATCGACTTCAAATTTGATGCAATCGGCATTCCAGACAGATTCTGGGTATACTATAACGGTGCTCTGGTCTATCAAAGCGGCTGGAGAGGCGATGCATGGTATGATGGCAACCCCCTCTATCCGGGAGGTGTGACGGCACCACCAAGCGGTGAACAGCTGGCTGTCATTACAAAAATACAAGGTGTCAATACAATGACGATAAAAGTTGAAGGGGCAGAGTCAGGCACCTGGTGGTATTACTGGCTGAAATGCCGGGTTCCATAACCCACATCCCTTAATTTGTTTAAGTTAGAATAATTAGTAAAAGGATTTGATGTGTATGTATCGAAAAGGAATCTTATCATTGGGAGTAATCGCAATTCTGCTCTGTCTTCTAATCGGAGGAGTGAACGCCTCTCAGACAGATTGGAATGTCGGGATTACACTTACCGTAGGAGCAGAGACAAATGATCTTGTATTCGGGGTTCACCCTGATGGAACTGATGGATTTGACAATGGTCTAGATGTTCCGGTACCACCCGCACCACCAGCACCCCCGGCAGTTGATTCATACTTCCAAATAACGGATATGTTCTTTGACCGGCTCTCCACGGACATTCGGGGTTTGATTGATGCCGATCATCCAGACAGAACATGGAATCTGAAGGTCAAATCAACAACCGAACAGATGACGCTCACCTGGAATCCGGCAGTTATTCCATCATATATCGACTGCACAATGGTGGTTGGCGGTGTTGAGTATGACATGAACGTCATATCAACAGTTACCATTGCTTCTGGATCAGCATACCAGGATGTTATGATTACCGCCGAATATTCAGATTCTCCAGCTGACGGCTGGCTTGGTATCTTCAGGCCATCAAACGGGTTATGGGCAGTTGACACAACCGGAGACAAGCA
>DAJQ01000017.1:48208-48987 GCA_002496395.1 Methanocorpusculaceae archaeon UBA456 | reverse complement strand
ATCCAGAGCATTGCCAGAAGAACCAGTGCCATGTGATGGTGCCACGCATTCCAGTTTCTCACCTGATAGTTATTCATCCCGGCGAGTTGGTTTGCATCCTGGAACGAACGCTCGATCCAGAACCGTTGACTCTGCATGCGTGCAAGATGTGACAATGCGGTGTTCTCGAGTGCATTGCAGAACGAGTATTTGATATCTGAATCATCCAGTTCCTTTCGAATCAGGAGCCAGACGGGAATGGGTTGATGTACATCTTTATCGATCCTCCATACTCTCACGGCACAAAATTTGACTTCAAGGAAACCGTCCATTGATTCCCGAATTCGTATTGTTCTCCATTTGTCAACTTTTTTCGCGATGGAGTCCACACGAATGGGTGGAGTATTCACCACCTGTGTGTGGACTGGGAGTCTTCCCCGTGTGCCCTTTCTCCGAGGTATCTGGTACTCAGGAGCTTCACAATACACTCGTGTATCAGAACCAACATCGGCAACATAGATCAGATTCTCCTTCTCCAACCGTGTCAGCAGCCAGGGATGGTTGCCATAGAATCCGTCCATTGCAATGTGGGTAAACGGAATCTTTGCCCTCTTCGCCTCACCGATCATTTCGTAGGCAAGCTCGGCTTTCGTCTTGAATACCTGGTCTTCTTTGGGGATTCCTGCCGCATCACATCGGGCGGGATCAGTGATCCACTCGGTCGGCAGATACAGCCGATAGTTCAGCAACAATCGACGTTCGCCTTTGGTATAGGCCATAAACACGCCGACCTGACAGTT
>DAJQ01000017.1:0-48104 GCA_002496395.1 Methanocorpusculaceae archaeon UBA456 | reverse complement strand
TATGATCCCATGGAGATTGGGAAAGAAAGTGGCTGAATGCCTGGTTGTTTATTGAGCTACAATACGTGGCAATCGAGGTCAATGTCCGCTGTGAGGGAGCGGTCACAAGACCGACGACATAGTCGAATGCCGTCTTCCACTTGTTGTTGGTTTTCGTAGAAAAGCAATTTCTGAGTTGCGCTTGATCAAAGAAGTGATTGAGATGAGGTACGTGAGAAACGATGTGTTCTTTAAGCGCTTCTACTTCCGGGTCAATAAAATTATCGACACAAACAATATAATTTCATTCATTATATAAAGATCTTACTATTTGATCCCAACAGAATCGATTTGAAACTTGACATTGTAGAGATAGATCCATTGTATTGATTCAAGAATCACTGTTATTACATTTGCAACAATGAGCGCCATTAAGAAAAAATTAAAAAGTAAATTTCCTAACCCTTTTTTTTGAGGTTCACTAGTAATTAGCTCGTATATTTTGGTTTTTATAGAGCTATACAGTTCATGACGTTTCATATTCTCCCAATTATAAGAGAGAGTGACGTTTCAGTTACAATAAATATTATCATTTGGTTTTTAGGGCAAAGCATCGGACAAAGTAGTGAATAGGTTAATCAAAATTTGTCCCGTATGCCAAGAATGGTTACCATCATTTTATGTGGACTTCCTCCATAGAAGTGTCCGGACATGTCCGGACATGTCCGCACAGGAGAAAAGAAATGACTAAAACAGCTAAATTAACAAAATGGCCACGCCCTGAGCGTATTCGCCAGCGGATGCATTTAACATTAGAACAAGAGACGCATGAGTTTCTATCAAACGAAGTTCAAAATGCTTCCCGATTCATCGATGAGTTGATTAAATCAATCAGAATGCAATCTAACGAATTAATGATTTTAAAAAAAGAAACGAAGCCCAAATTAAGCCTCGGGCGGGAATCGAACCCGCGACCTCTTCCTTACCAAGGAAGCGCGATACCGCTATGCCACCGAGGCGTTTGATTTTCAGACAATGAGTTGCCTGAGTAATGTGCCCGCATTCCGGAGATCTAAGCCCCTGAATCCGTCAGTAACCCCCAAATCCATGAGAAGTTGCATTATATCGTAAGCCAGCGTTGTTTTAATACCTTCCGGAATGGATCATGGCTTGGAGCGTATTTCGCCATGGATTTTCTCTATTCAATGAATGATTGACGCCTCTTCGCATCAAAATGGCAGGTTGCTGTATCCCATTATACCCCGGCATCTCAACACATCTTTCACCACTTAATCTCTCACTACTCCTTCAACCACTCACTACCCCTACAACCACCCAACCTCCTATCTCTACTCAACACAGGTACCAGCTCTGACTATCCCTGCCCCAGTCAACCCTCGCAAGGCTTGTAGCCATAGCCAGGCCATCACAATCCAAGCTGTCGGACACTCTCAAGCACTCCTTCAAGGCTATCGACCTCAATAACCGGGATGACCTTCTCCCTCCCGACAGCTTCCATCACCGCATCAAAGTCGATAGTCCCTGTCCCGACCGGACTATGTGAATCCGTTGTTCCGTCATTATCATGGATATGGATGTGGGCAAAAGGATAGGTCAGGAACTCTGGCAGGCAGTTGTTCAGGTGGGCATGGCCGATATCAAGGCAAAACCCGGTACCATCAATAAGCGGCAGCTCGGCAGGGGTTCGGAGGAAGAAATAATCCCAGTTCCCCATATTCTCTATCGTCAGCTCAACCCCCCGCTCTTCTGCCAACGCCCGGAGCTCGGCTACGGACGTCAGCATCTGCCGCTCTGCCATCTCCCGCTCCTCTAACCATGCGAAATAGCCGGGATGGACGATCACCGGAGCATCGACTTCAGCTGCAATTGCAAAGCATTCGTCTGTCACCTGGACGCTCGCCTTTCTGATCGGCTCAAGAAGAGAGGCGATATTCACGCCGCGTGATGGCGCGTGAATCGAATACGAGAAGGAATAGGACTGAAGGATCTCAGGATTATCAATGTAATGAAGGCCGTCATCCATCAGCTCAACAGAGCCGGTGATTGGAGCAAGCTTCTCAAGGGCGATTCCGAGCGGGTCGCGATGAAGGCAGAAGGTAGAAATTGCAAACATACACTCAATCGGCAGGATCAGACGATAAAAGATCTGATCCGAATCGACGTGCCGCTATCATGTTTCAGGTCAACATACCCCTGCAAAACCCAGAGCTTCGCCAGCAGAAAAGACGTATCCCCTATAACAACAGATAGGTATTCAGGATAATGGAATACCGATATCTCTTCGGCCCGGTCCGCTCCCGCCGCCTCGGGAGATCGCTTGGCATCGATCTCGTGCCAGGAAACATCTGTTCTTTGAACTGCGTCTACTGTGAGTGCGGAACAACCATCCATCTCACAGAAGAACGGAACGAGTATGCACCTGTTGTAAGAATCCAGCAGGAACTCGATCACTACCTTAGAATAAAACGGGATATCGATTATATCACCCTCGGTGGAACAGGAGAGCCGACCCTCCACTCGGGAATCAGTGCCATCCTTGAGTATCTCAGAATACACCATCCTGAATACAAACGGGCGGTTCTCACCAACAGCACCCTCCTCCATGATCCGAAAATCAGAAACGATATCAAAACTGCAAACCTCATCCTCCCCTCACTTGATGCAGTGAGTGATGAGATCCTCCAGAAAATCAACCGGCCCCCGGCAGGCGTCACCGCAGAAAAGATGATCGATGGCCTGATAGCACTCAGGAAGGAATTCAAGGGAAAAATATGGCTTGAGATATTCTTCATCCCAGGTATAAATACCACTGAAGAGGAACTCGACCTCCTGCGGGATGCAGCGGTACGGATTAACCCCGACCTCATCCATATCAACTCGCTCAGCCGCCCGGGCGCAGAACCCTGGGTTACAACACTCACAGAAGATGAAAAGAAGGCCATTCAATCTTTCTTCATGGAAAAATTCAACAATACAATATTCCTCTAATAATCGTCTCCATACAATAGGAGCAGAAAGCTCCGGTCAAATCCCTGCCTCTACCAATCAACCTTTTCTGGCTGGGAGGGTATACTACTATGAGAGAATCTCTATGGCGGTTGGAAAGGATATCATAAAAGCAATACATGAAGAGATTAAGTCAGATATCAGGATCATGCATGTCTGCGGCACACACGAAGCAGCAATAGCAAAACACGGAATACGGAGCGTCCTCCCAAAAGAACTGAAGGTCGTGATGGGGCCCGGTTGCCCCGTCTGTATCACGCCTGCGGGTGAGATCGACTGTGCAATTGACCTTGCAGCAGAAGGAAAGATCATCACCACCTACGGCGATCTCCTCCGGGTGCCGGGATCAAAAGGTTCCCTCGAATCAGCAGACGGTGATATCCGTATCGTCCAGGGAATTCATAAGGCTGTTGAGATCGCAAAGAATACTGATAAAGAGGTTGTCTTCATCTCAGTTGGGTTTGAGACAACAGTTCCGACCGTTGCCGCAACCATCCTCCAGAAACCCCCTGAAAACTTCAGTATCCTCTCCTGCCACCGGGTGGTTCCTCCTGCCATGCAGTGGCTGCTCAGCCAGGGAGAAGCTGACCTTCATGGATTCATCCTGCCGGGACATGTATGCGCTGTTATGGGGTATGAGGAATATGAGCAGTTCCCTGTTCCGCAGGTTGTAGCAGGCTTTGAAGCAGAAGATCTCCTGCTGGGCCTGTACATGCTTATAAAACAGATCAATAACCATGAGGCAAAAGTGGAAAATGCCTACCCAAGGGCAGTCACACGCGAAGGAAACACAAAAGCACAAGCCCTGATGTATGATTTTTTTACACCATGCGACATCGAATGGCGGGGATTCCCCGTCATACCCGGTTCAGGCCTTGCATTAAAGCCGGAATATGATGCCTATGACGCATTAAAGAAATTTGAGAAGACAATTCCTCATATCGAGAAGCGCTCCGCCTGCATCTGTGATCAGCTCCTCCGCGGCCTTGCCGAACCAACCGACTGCCCGCTCTTTGGTACCGCATGCACACCACGCTCCCCGGTCGGGCCATGCATGGTCTCCCATGAGGGCGCATGCAAAATCTGGCATCAGTATCACCGATAACGATATCCTTATCTGTTTTTACACAGATCTATCTAGACGCAATCCCCGCATTCGGGCTTGTGCACCAAGTGTCTCGGTAGGGTAGTGGACATCCTAGAAGCCTCCGGAGCTTTTGACCCGGGTTCAAGTCCCGGCCGGGACGTCCTTTTTTTCGTTCAGAGTAACCGTATGCAGTACACCTCATCTGAACCCTCTCTATAGCCAATAATTTAAACAATCAGATCGTAAATGTATCCTATATGGCGTTTGACCTGTACGATCTTGTAAATAAATATCCCCCCAAGCAGATGATGGCAGTGCCACTTGTCATCACGCTTATAGGGCTCATAATCATCGGAGCCAATTTGATGATCTCCGGCGCCCCTATCAATCTTGGGATAGATTTTGCCGGGGGAACGGCAGTAACAGTGATGAGCGATGATACACCTGATCAGATGGAGGCATATTTTGCAGCATATCCTCTGATCAGTATTGGTGAAGGACTGAACAGAGGTAACTACCTTCGGTTCGGACCGATGTCAGATGAAGATTTCCGATCACTCTCACGGGATATTGCAGCCCGCTATCCTGACGCGAAAGTTGATCAGATCGGAGAGTCGTTTGGAGAGACTCTCCAGCAGCAGGCACTCATAGCCCTCCTCTTCTCATTCATCGGGATGGCAATCGTCGTCTTTATAGCCTTTAGAACCATAATACCCTCTCTTGCAGTCGTTTTTGCTGCATTCACTGATATCCTGATAACAGCAGCAATCATGGATGTAATCGGCCTCCCTCTCTCGCTTGGGACAACTGCTGCACTCCTGATGCTTATCGGTTACTCTGTTGACAGCGACATCCTCCTGACAACCCGTATCCTGAAACGGCAGGGCAAACTTGAGGAGAAACTGAAGAATGCATTCAGGACAGGTTTTATCATGACCACAACGACACTCTCTGCGATCATCGCTCTTTTGGTCGTCTCATGGATCGGAGGAATAGAGATCATCATGCAGATTGCAGCAGTTCTCTTAATCGGTCTTCTTGTTGACCTGATGAACACCTGGATGTTCAATGCCGGACTGCTGAAATGGTATGTGCAGAGTGGAAAAGCTGCAAAAGGGGTGAAGAGATGACAAAAGATGATACGAATCCACTCATGAGAGACTGGCGCATTCTTGTGCTTATTGCAGCACTCATTCTCTCGGCTGCCTCGATCTATCTCCTTCCGCCCGCCTTTGACAAGGGCATTCAGGGGAATGTCCAACTTGGGCTCGATCTTGAAGGCGGATCATGGATCCAGCTTGAATACAAAGCAGAACTTGTCACCTTTGAAACAACCGGCTCTGTTGAGGAACTCCTGCTTGGGCTATCCGAAGATCTCGATACAGAAGTATCACTCATAGAGACTAACGTTGTTGAGATACGAAAGCCATTCACCCAGGAAGAACTCGAACCGGTATTCGCCAGATATGGTGCGACGATAACCCGCTATGAGATCGGGGTAGGCACTGAAACCGCAGAGACTGTCAAACGCATTCTTGAAGAGAAGATCAACCGCCTTGGAACGAGGGATGCCAAGGTGAACACCCTTACCACATTCGGTGGTGCCTCACGGTATATCCGGATAGAACTTGCCGGTGTTGACATGATCACCGCTCAGGAGATCGTCGGACAACAGGGCAGGTTTGATATCAGGATACAGACCACCGGAGATGAGACAGATCATGTCCTCTATGGCGATGCCATCACAAGTGTTGGCAACCCGACACAAAACCCAATCGGAAGCAGTAACTGGGGCGTCCCCTTCACCATCAGCGATGAAGGTGCACGGGCATTACGGGAAGCTGCCATCAGAACGGGGGCAACTGATCGGCCAATGGAGCATGAACTGATGATGCTTCTTGACGATGAGATCGTCTATAGCGCTCCGCTCTCCACAGATCTTGCCGCACGGTTGAAGGTTGAGGAGGTCAGAAACCTTGTCGCATCAACGGGTGTTGGAGAAGAAGCGCTCAACAGGGCGATGATCCTTGAGATTCACCTTCGTGCCGGTGCACTTCCGGTTGATGTTACAATCGCCGGATCCGGATCGGTCTCGGCAGCCCTTGGAGAACACTTCAAGACGATGAGTATTGTTGCAGGGATCATCGCACTCCTTACTGTGGGACTGGTCGTCTACTACCGGTACCGTGAACCAAGTATCGTCATTCCGATGCTCCTGATCAACACCTCGGAGATCATCATTCTCCTTGGAATCGCACGGTACTTCATCCAGCTCGATCTTGCGGCTATTGCGGGTCTTATCGCAGTCCTCGGTACAAGTATTGACCAGCTTGTCGTCATAACCGATGAGGTACTCCATGAAGGAAAGGTTCCTTCCCCAAATGTCTACCTGAAACGGCTTGCACGGGCGCTTGGCATTATCATAGTTGCCGCATCCACCATGATCATCGCAATGCTCCCGCTTGCTGTGATGGATCTCTCATCACTCCGCGGATTTGCCATCATCACCATCCTTGGTGTGCTGATTGGTGTCATAATCACGCGGCCAGCATATGGGAAGATCATCATGGCGATCCTCTCCCGATAATCTCTTTTTTTGATCGCGCATATAAAAAAACCAAGATTCTTTGTTAAATCCGGAAAAAACTTAATAAAACCTGATTAATAAAATAAAGCACCATTCGTCATTATCAATATAATCATTCTGCCCTTACTGTTAATATGAGATGGAAACAGAATGAATATGGTCATTCATGAAGGCGGTTTTGGGGCTTGAAGACGGAAACTTTTTTGTAGGAGAAGGTTTTGGTGCTGAAGGAGAAAGCACCGGAGAACTGGTCTTCACCACACAGATGGCGGGATATATGGAGGCGCTGACAGATCCCAGCTACGCGGGACAGCTTCTCATGTTTACCTATCCGCTCATCGGCAATTATGGTGTAGATTTTGCGAATTTCCAGAATCCTCTTGTTCATGCACGGGGTTGTATCACACGTGAAGTGTGTAGAACCCCAAAACATAATCCCTCGTTAGTTACTTTTTTTGAGGATCAGGGACTGCATGGACTATCAGGTATCGACACACGAATGCTTACAATCAATACCCGGCTCCATGGCACACTCAGATCAGCACTGATTGTCGGGGATGATAATGGAGAATATGCAGTTGAGATGGCACGAAAGGCACCTCAGATCTCAGATATCGATCTGATTCAGTCAGTTACCTGCACCGATCCCTATCATGTACGGGGCAAAGGAAAACGGATCGCCGTTCTTGATCTTGGGGTGAAGAAGAACATCGTCGTCAGCCTGCGAAGGCGGGATGCAGATGTATATATCTTCCCCTATACCGCAACAAAAGACGAGATAGATGCCTGCAGACCGCAGGCACTCTTCGTCAGCAATGGGCCCGGCGATCCAAAACGCGCAACACATGCAATCGATACTGTCAAACACTACCTCGGTGAGATCCCGATATTTGGTATCTGCATGGGCAACCAGATTCTGGCACTCGCTCTTGGAGGAGACACACACAAGCTGAAATTCGGACATCGGGGATCAAACCAGCCGGTCCGGTGCAGTGACGGATCGATATCCATAACGACTCAGAATCATGGGTATGTCGTTGATGCGGAGTCGCTTCCGGAAGGATGTGAGGTGAGCTATACAAATGTGAACGACAACACCCTTGAAGGATTTGTTGATCGTTACCTGAATATCTCCTGCGTCCAGTTCCATCCGGAAGCACACGGTGGACCGCATGATACAGAAGAACCAATCTTTGATATGATCTATAGGAGCATTCCGGATGCCTAAATTAACTCACATTAAGAAGGTCCTGCTGATTGGATCAGGTCCAATCCAGATCGGTCAGGCAGCTGAGTTCGATTTTTCAGGAACACAGGCCTGCAGGGCGCTCAGGGAAGAGGGTATCTCAGTGGTTCTGGTCAACTCAAACCCGGCGACCATTATGACCGATCCGGAGACTGCGGATGTTGTCTATGTTGAGCCATTAAAGGCGGATATCATCGCAAAGATCATCGAGAAAGAACGTCCGGATGGAATATTGAGTGGTCTTGGTGGACAGACAGGACTGAACCTCACCGCCGAACTCGCCGAACTCGGGGCACTTGAGGGCATAGAGATCCTGGGCACCCCCCTGAATGCCATTTATATGGGCGAGGACCGGGAGAAGTTCCGTGACCTGATGAACAGGATCAATGAACCGGTACCAAAATCGATGATCCTGACACGCCTCGATCAGGTGGATGAAGCATTGAAGACAGTCGGTCTTCCGGCGATCATCCGCCCGGCATATACACTGGGAGGATCGGGCGGTGGAGTTGCCACAACCGAGGAGGAACTCCGGAGGATCGTTGAGATGGGCCTCTCACGGTCAAGGATACGGCAGGTACTTGTCGAAGAGAGTGTCAAAGGATGGAACGAGATTGAATTTGAGGTGATGCGTGATGCGGCAGATACCTGTATCATCATCTGCGGAATGGAAAATGTCGACCCGATGGGCGTCCATACTGGTGAGAGTGTCGTCGTTGCCCCTATCCTGACACTCAGGGATGATGAGTATCAGATGCTCAGGACAGCCTCAATCAAGATCATCCGGGCACTTGGAGTACAGGGTGGCTGTAATGTTCAGTACGCTTTTAAAGACGGAGATTACCGTGTTATTGAGGTGAATCCCCGGGTCTCACGCTCATCTGCACTCGCTTCAAAAGCAACCGGATACCCGATTGCACGAGTCACTGCCAAGATTGCTATCGGGATGAGGCTGGATGAGATCACCAATTCAGTCACCGGATGCACCCCTGCATCATTTGAACCAGCCATCGATTATGTGGTAGTGAAGGTTCCCCGCTGGCCATTTGATAAATTCAAGACCGCTGACCGGTCGCTCACCACTGCTATGAAGAGCACCGGTGAAGTGATGGCAATCGGCCGTAATCTCGAAGAGGGATTCAAAAAAGCACTCCGTTCAATCGACACTGACGTTATTACTCATACCAATCCAGATGAAATACGGATGATACTCCAGCGTCCAACCGATGAGCGTTTCTCTACCCTTTTTGACGCATTTCGAATCGGTTTCTCATTAGAGGAGATTCACACACTCACCTCAATAGAGCCATTCTTCCTGGATAAGATCCGGCATATTGTTCAGATTGAGCAGTCGCTAAATCCGGAATCAACTGGTGAAGACCTGCAATCGGCAAAAAAATTTGGCTTCTCAAACACCGAACTTGCCGAACGAACAGGGAAAACCATTCCTGCTCTCGAAGCAATAACCGGAGATCCGACCTACAAGATGGTTGATACCTGTGCGGCAGAGTTTCCGGCACAAACTCCCTACTACTATTCGACCTGGGAGAGTGGATGTGAACTGACGAGGAATACAGAGAAGAAGATCCTCATCCTCGGATCAGGGCCGATCCGGATCGGGCAGGGCATTGAATTTGATTACTGCACGGTTCATGCAATCCAGGCACTTAGAGAATGCGGTGTTGAGGTCCATGTCGTGAATAATAATCCGGAGACGGTCTCTACCGACTTTGATACCTCAGACCGGCTTTTCTTTGAACCGATGCAGCTTGAGGATGTCATGAACATTCTCCGGAGTGATGGCTATTATGGCGTCATGGTACAGTTTGGGGGACAGAATTCTGTCAACCTTACTATTCCAATCAACGAGGAGATCAAACGTCTCGGACTTGCCACCCAGATACTGGGAACAAGTCCCGATGCGATGGACATTGCCGAAGACCGTGACCGTTTCAGTCTTCTCCTCGAAAAACTTGGGATTCCAAGCCCTGCAAATGGATCAGCCTACTCTGAAGAAGAAGCATTCTCCATAGCAAATCGGATCGGCTACCCCGTCCTTGTCCGGCCATCCTACGTCCTTGGTGGCCGGGCAATGGAGCTCGTTCACGATGATATCGAGCTTGGCACCTATATCAAGGAAGCCGTCCGTGTCAGCAAAAAACACCCCGTCCTGATAGACAGGTTCCTGCAGGATGCAGTCGAGCTTGATGTTGATGCAGTCTGTGATGGAACCGAGGTTCTTATCGGGGGGATCATGGAGCATATTGAAGAGGCAGGAGTCCATTCAGGGGATTCGGCATGCGTCATACCAACCCAGTCGCTCCGTCCCGAGACGATTGCCACCGTTCGGGAATATACCCGGAAACTTGCTCTTGGTCTTGGCGTTGTCGGCCTTATCAATATCCAGTATGCAATCCAGAATGATCAGGTCTATGTCCTCGAAGCGAATCCGCGGGCAAGCCGGACAGTCCCCTTTGTATCAAAGGCAACCGGAGTACCACTCGCGAAGATCGCTGCACGGATCATGCTTGGAGAGAGCATTTCGGAGATCGGCTATGTCGAGCGTGATATTCACCATGTGGCAGTGAAAGAGGTTCTCCTTCCCTTTAACAAACTCCCCGGTGTTGATGCAGTTCTTGGCCCTGAGATGAAGAGTACCGGCGAAGTAATGGGGATTGATTTTGACTTTGGACGTGCCTTCTATAAAGCAAGTCTTGCTGCGGATAATACACTTCCCTTACAAGGCAGGATCTTCATCTCCGTCAATGACGACCAGAAAGAGGTCAGCATACCAATAGCACGCAAACTCCAGGAGCTCGGGCTTGAACTCTATGGAACGTCAGGTACAGTCCAGCATCTTGCACAGGCAGGCATCCGGATGAACCTCGTCCGGAAAGTGCAGGAGGGATCACCAAACGTCATCGATATGATGCGGAGGGGCGAGATCCAGCTCATCATCAATACCCCTTCAGACAAAACCTCTCGACAGGATCACTACCAGATCATGCGTATTGCCGTTGATTATGGAATCCCCTATATCACAACCATCCCGGCAGCAGATGCTGCTGCAATGGCAATTGATGCATATAAAAAGAATGAGACAACAATAGAGCCCCTTGGATTCTATCACCGGTAACCGGGGCTCACATCATTCATCTTTATTTCAGGTTGTAAATACTTCACTCAACCGCTTTTTCTGCTCGATACCAGGGCCCCTCAGGATACATTCTATCTGAGCATAAGAGTTTTTTGGAATCTGTAATGTTCCTTCGACCACCCGGGTTTCACCTTCAGGTACAGGTGGAACTGATATTGATTCACTGAATATCCAGGAATCGGCCACACCCTCTGCAGGATACGCGTTCATATCAACAGTGAGCCCGCGTGCCAGACCTGTTCCGGAACTTGTGATGGTACAGTAGACCTGATAGTACGCATACCGCTGATCAGAGTGAACAAGGCGGGCACGAAAGCTCAGATCAGCATCCGGATTTCGTACAGGATGGTGAATAGCTGCACCTATAATCGGTTGTTCCGGACGATAATTGATATCATAGAGACTCTGAATATATGCATTTCTGAACTGGAGAGGCATCGACCCCATGGGATTGCCCGGGATATTTGATTCAATGTAAATGTAACTATTTCTGAGGACACCGGGATTATTGTGATAGTAGTCCCGTATATTGTTATTTTCATCAAGATAATTGCCTTTCAGAAGGGTTTCCCCATCCTTTTGGTAAAGGTAGACTTTATTCGTTTTCTTATCGGCTTCAGTCAGCGGCAGGACGACGGCATAATGCCGTGGCGTCTCAAGAAGCGATGCCTCAATGCCGAGGAGCCTCAGGAGTGCGGTGAGAAGAATGGCTGTATCCTGGCTGTCACCACCCCCATCGTACAGGGTCTGGATAGGATACTTTGGATACTCATCATAATCAACAACAGCGCCCCACCGGTTGTTTGGGAGCGACTGGACAAAAGCAATAACCATATCCCGTCTCTGGTTTTCGTTGAGATTCCTTGAATCTGCGAGAGAGATGAGATCCTCAATCACGAGTTCAAGTTCAGCCCTTCCACGATCGGACATGATGTAATCGGCTGGTGTCGGTTTGTCACGGGGCAGTGTTGCAAAATAATTGTACCGACTGGCCGGGATATGAATCGTCCAGGTATAGAACGACTCCCCATAGTACCAACTATATGACCGGGCGGTATCACCTGTCAGGAGTTGCACCTGATCAGGCAGTTTCGGATCCACTGTAACCGGCTCATCAACGGGGATCTGAAAGACAACCTGCGTCAGCTGTCCGGAAGGGATGGTGATCGGATCCGGTAATAGCGGAGTCTCTGGCACCACATCAGGGATGAATGAGGGACCGTCACCATTGTCCCCCGGAAAGGAAAAAGGGAGCGAGGGCTGTTGCACAAAAAAACCGATGATGAGAACAACAGCGATTCCCGCAATAACGATGATCAGCTCATCCCTGGGCATATAGATATTCTGATGCCTCAGAAGGTAAATGAGTTGTGATAGGATTGGGTACGTAGGGAGGGAGAGAGTACTTATCCGGCACCTAACAATTGATTCAGTTCACTGCTGAGGATTGGGATTTCACGGTGAATCTTCAGGAGTGCAGCCCGCGTTCTGAGCAGCTCCCCCTGCTCTTTTGATGAAAAGAACCCCTCTGGGATTGTGTCGAGGCTGTATGCAGCAGAAAGAGCAGTCTGCCCCATTCCATCAATCACCGCTTTTGCTTCGTTCAGCTCCCTTTTCCAATCCACATAATTGAATGCGTCATAGAACTGGTCAGCCCGCCTCAGGTGTGCAGTATATCGGGAGTAATCATCATTAACAACCTTGCTACCTGATCGGAGTGCATCTGTCCAGATGCGGTATGCGGAATAGCGAGCCATCAGTTTTTCATCATCTTCCGGCAGCTCTTCCATCGAAGCAAAGAGGATATCAATCTCATAGATCTCATCATCAAGGGTGAAGGTATTTGTCCGGCCTTCAATAATGCTGAGTTCTTCAAGTGCATCGTTGGCTGCCCGGATATGTGCCGGGATTTCATTTAAGGGCGTTGCTCCAAACGGGCACCCTGACACCAGTACTCCTGCAAGAAGGAGAGCAATGAATGCAAGTACATATCGGTAGATGATCGGCATCTGAGAAGAGAGTGTATATCTGATACTGATGATAGCTTTTGTGGCAGATCATCGAATCTCACCTGAGGTTCTGAACCCCTGAGGAAGAAAGCTCATTGCTTTTGAAAGAATACAATACTGGAAAGGATCAATGTGTTATCATGTCAGAGAAGACCGTAGTATTATCTTTTTCCGGGGGTCTTGACACCTCCATCTGTGTGCCTTTATTAAAGGAACGGTATGGGTATGACCGTGTCGTCACCGTTGCTGTCGATGTCGGCCAGCCGGAAGATGAAGTGAAGATGGCAACAGAGAAAGGCGAACTGATTGCCGATGCGCATTATACTATCGATGCAACGGAGAAGTTTGTTCAGAATCATATATTCCCGGCCATAAAAGCGAACGGATCCTATGAAGGCTACCCGATGGGCACATCACTTGCACGCCCGTTAATTGCCGAAGAAACGGTGGCAATTGCAAAGAAAGAAGGTGCGCTGGCTGTTGCTCATGGTTGTACGGGCAAAGGGAACGATCAGCTCAGATTCGATTTTATCTTCAGGATGCACGGATACGAGATTATTGCCCCTATGCGGGAGATGAACCTCACCCGTGAATGGGAGATCGACTATGCCGAGCAACACAATATCCCGGTGCCTGTTGTGAAAGACAAGCCATGGAGTATTGATGAGAATATCTGGAGCCGGAGTATCGAAGGAGGGCTGCTTGAGGATCCGGCATACCATCCCCCTGATGAGATCTACCATTGGACAACAAACCCACGGGATGCACCCGATACCCCTGAGCTTATCACAATCACCTTTGCTGATGGAGTGCCGGTTGCATTGAACTGCGAAGCAATGGAAGGTATCCCCCTTATCAGAAAAATGAACGTGATTGCCGGAAAGCACGGGATCGGCAGGAATGACATGGTTGAGGACCGGATACTCGGCCTGAAGGCGCGGGAGAATTACGAGCACCCGGCAGCAACCGTGATTTTAGCAGCACACAAGGATCTCGAGCGGCTCTGTCTTACCAGGCAGGAGCTGGCATTCAAAGTAGGAGTCGACGAGAGATGGTCTGAACTCGCGTATATGGGCCTTGTGCATGAACCGCTCTACCATGCGCTGAATGCCTTCATCGATACCACCCAGAAGCGGGTGAATGGAAACGTCGATCTCGAACTCTACAAAGGAAATCTCCGTATCCTTGGACGTTCATCCCCTGATGCCATTTACTCAGATGATCTCGTCTCATTCGACAGCACCACCCTTGATCAGGCACATGCTATCGGATACTCAGTCTTCTTCGGCCTTCAGGCGCGAATGATACCAAAAAAATAAAAATTACTGGAGAGGTGCCCCGGCATTCGGGCCCGGGGCACAGTCAAATATCTCAGTCACTGTAAGAATAAGAAGGGATTTTCCGGAAAGATTGGGTTTCTTCTCATGAAGAATTGCCCGCATCTTCTCCACATTCTCCCCGCTCTTCTCAACTTTGACATCACACTTCAGCTGTGTGCATCCGCCAATCTCTCTGCTCCAGACATACAGAGCTGCATGAGGATTCTCAAGCACGTTCTGAAGGGTCTTTTTCATAAAGTTGTCTCCTATCCAGATCGTCTTTTCATCCATGACCCATACACTCCCCATCGGGACGACATTGGGAATACCATCCTTTGATGCGGTAGCCAATGGAAGGATACCTACAGTCGCGATTGCTTCTTTGAGTTTCTCGTCTATGATTGCCATAATAGAACACTCCGTTCTGTTGATATAATAAACAACATCGATAGATAAGGGTTGTGTCTGACAACCCTTCTCTTATTCATCTATGAAGAGACTGGCTCTGCCAAAACAGGTGTTATCAAAGAGCCCCTGCTCGGTCAGTCTCAGTTCCGGAATCACGGTGAGTGCAAGGAAGGAGAGGTACATAAAGGGATTCCCAATTGCACCAAGTGATCGGGCATGCTCATCAAGCTCCTCCAATGACGCCACAACGTCAGGATAGGGTTGATCTGACATAATGCCACCCCATGGAAGAGGTAAAATAGTCTTCCTACCATGGGAAACAACCACCATTGCCCCATTGTGGGAGGCAACGGTTTGTATTGCGAGAATGATCTCAGAATCTTCTGCTCCAAGAGCTACAATGTTATGAGAATCATGTGAAACACTGACCGCAAGCGCCCCTTCGACAAGACCAAAGCCACGGACAAGACCGATGCCAAAACCGCCTGCATGATAGCGATCGCAGACGACAGCTTTTTGAATATCTGATTGTGTATCAGGGAGATTTGATCCAATAACATCATGAATCTCAAGGCGGGTTGTAATCTGTCCGGGAATAATACCAATGACACGTGCAGGTCCAGCCCCATTGATCTTCAGGTCATCTATCTCCGGAAGCCTGCAATGGAACGCTGTTTGGAGTGGTGCGGGCTTGATATAGGGAATATCACCGATCTCAACTCCTCTCTTAAACACCCTCTCAACAGAGAAGCGATCAGACTCTTCGAGGACGATGAAATCAGCTATTCTTCCTGGTGCTAATGCACCACGGTCATAAAGGCAAAAACGCTCCGCCGGGGTGAGGGTGGCCATTCTGAGAGCAACTTCAAGTTGCATTCCGGAATCAACGGCGATTCGTATACAATCATCAATTGAACCGGCAGCATCCAACATATCCGCATGCCGGTCATCTGTGGCGAATGCACAGCGGTTACTGGTCGAGCAGTTAGCGAGTGGCGCAAGATCGCGGAGGTTTCGTGCGGCAGCACCTTCTCTCATGAAGATGTACATGCCCTTCCTGAGCTTCTCCTCTGCTTCATCACATGCAATACATTCATGGTCACTCTGGATACCGGATCTGATGTACTGGTCAAGAGGCGCTCCTGAGAGCATCGGAGCATGCCCGTCAACGATTGCGCAGAGGCGGATCTTAGCCAGAACATCGGGATCGCCCTGGAGCACCCCGGGTACATTCATCATCTCACCAAGACCGATCACCCATGGGTTATCAAGGAGTGGTGCCAGATCACCTGCTGTCAGTGTGGCTCCGGCTGAATCCATGGGAGTTGCAGGAACGCAACTCGGAAGCATATAGAAGATATCAAGTGGTGTCCGTTCTGCATCACGGATCATCGCCTGAATACCTGCTATACCGGCAACATTTGCAATTTCGTGTGGATCTGCGATCACCGTGGTCGTTCCGTGTGAAAGAACAAGCCTTCCATACTCTGCAGGAGTGAGCAGCGAGCTCTCAATATGAAGATGAGCATCGATGAGTCCGGGAACAATACGCCTCCCTTTGAGATCAAGAACCCTCTCGCCCCGGTACTGAGGCCCGGTTCCAAGAATATAGCCATCCTTGATCGCTATTGATGTTTCTTCCCAGTCGGAGGTGAATGGGTTATAGAGCGTTCCGTTTTGAATGATTGTATCTGCTATATATATATCAGGAGTCATGGTCATTCATTTCAGTAAACGTGAAAATCCAAAATCCTACCTGCCAGGCGTTTTCCATCATGGAAGAGTGTGATATGTGCTTTATAGCTTCCCTCAGGAAGAGGAGCCGGGATGAAGAGAGCAGATTGATCGGATCTGATAGAGAACCTCTCAAGAATAAGCTGCTCCTCCTCCTGGTGAAGCCCGCTCACATCATAGAGCATGATCTGTACAAGAACATCCTCTCCTTCTTTCAGATCAATTGATATCACAAATCCTGAGTCCTCATAGGAGATCGCTCCAATACCTGCATTTGTCATACATCCAGCGGACAAGAAGCAGAATAAACATATTCCTATGAGAAGAGGAGCCATTGACTTCATTATGAGAACGTAGCAGAGGAGATGAGATAAAGATTGCTATACAAATTCCTGGTATTCCGGACAGTAAAAAACTATCAGGAGTCATTGTTTTTCGTTGAGCACCTATAAATCCGACGAAGACAATATAAGAGAGATAATAACTATGGATGATCTGAATCAGCTCAAGACTCTCATTGAAAAAACCCTGAAAGTACGGTGCTCTCAATATAAAGAGGAGTATATCAAACGAAGGCTCCTCTCGCGGATGCGAACCACCGGGACAGGAACATATGATGAATATACCAAATACTTAAACAATCATCCTGCAGAATGGGAGCTCCTTCGCAATGCCCTCACCATTAATGTCACAGAGTTCTTCCGTGATGCAGAAGTCTTTGAGATCCTGAGAAAAGAGCTGATACCGAAGGTAATCGCCGAACATAATCGTATCAGGATATGGTGTGCCGGGTGTTCCTCTGGTGAAGAACCATACTCACTTGCGATGATACTCAATGAACTGATCGCCCGCAAAAGCGGTGTGGCAGTCAGCATCCATGCAACAGATATTGATGAAAATATCCTTCAGAGAGCCAAAGAAGGTATTTACGAAGCTAAAACTGTTGAAAAACTGAATAATGCAATCATCAGAAGGCACTTCAACCAACTTCCAGATGGGAGATATCAGGTCAAACAGCATCTAAAGGATATGATCCACTTCAGAAAACATGATCTGATGAGTGGAATCCCTGCATCACGGTACGTGGATATCGTCACCTGTCGAAATGTCACCATCTATTTCACTGAGGGGCAGAAGAATGATCTCGCAAAGACAATCCATAGTGCATTAAACACTGGTGGGTTTTATGTGATGGGAAAAACCGAGTATCTGGGAAGAGAAGTCGAGCATCTCTTTTCACATTACAATGCTCTCCAGAAGATTCTCATTAAAAATGAGATCAGATAATTCCTTTCACAAGAGTTTCTTCTGATCAAGAAGAAATTCAGGATCCTCATTTTTGGATAACGATTTCAATCTCTCTCTTTTCAGACTCCTCCGTTTTATCTCCAGTGACAATGTGAAGAGATTGACCCCGATCAGTATGATGACCAGAAAGAGGCTGACCCAGAGCAGTACTCCCTGTGTTGAGAGGAAGAGGGCGAATAGCAGGACGACAAAGGACAGGAGATAAAAAATTGCCCATGTCCTGAGCATCGGTATATCCATGACTTTTCATTCAGCGGTGAATTTAAAGAACCTTTCCCCTCACGTACTATCATCTGGATGATTGCAGATGATAAATAGGTATACTTCGATCAACAGGTACTTTTATTCAAAGCACATTATAGTAGTAATGAGCAGGGCGGATGTCATTATGGTCATAGCGGGACTTGCTGTAGTTCTTATCATGGGAATTGTAATTCAACAGCCCTCCCTGTCACTTCCATGGAGCAGCGATCCAGCCACCGAAACGGTAACGGGAAAACAGATTTCTGATCCGATTAAACTGACGGCCTTTGAAACTGAAGATCCTGCTTTTCGGTACCCTGTCTTTACCATTCAGCTTGTTGAGAATCCTTTCGGATATCCGCGGGTATATATGCCCGGTACCGGTTCATATAAGAGCAGAACATACCAGGTCATTGATGGTGAACGATATGAGGTCTTTCCTCTCTTTGGAAAGGCACCCCATCTCCCCCTCCAGCATGAAGGGAGCACCCAAATGCAATGGATACCCGTTGGAATCCTTGAGCAGAGGAGAGGCGGCGTATCTACTACCTTCAGGGTTCCTGAAACACCATTCTGGCGGATCAGCATAGATGTAACAGCAGATCGTTTTCCTGGCCAGGCACAATTCCGCTACGTACTCTGCGATGCTGGGACCGGATCTATTTTGGATGGTGGAGAAGTACTGGGACGAGGAACGATGAGAAGTATGGTGATTCCATCTGGCAAAGATATGTATTTTATTATCTCCGCAACAAGCGTCGATGCGTACAGAGTCGTACTTGAAGTACCACGGGAAAATCTCTAAAGAAAGGTCATTTAAACCTTCTCAATGGTTACTTTTATCCGGTCACCTGTCTGCAATCCATGACCTTTTGGAACATCAATATTAAACCATAGAGATTCCGGGGGATCCTGTGACATCAGGCAGTCTTTCTCTTCATCAATATGGGCGACAAACTCGATCGTCTCAATAATCTCAACGATTTTTTTGGACATACTAGAAAAAGGAAGTGAAAGGATAAAATTATATGGCTTTTGCCGTAACCATCCAGGTCGTACTGTTGGAATAGCTCCAGCGTTTGATCTCCAGATCTTCACAGATCTCTGAGAGGATGGCAAGATTGGTCCCAACCTCTTTTGATGAGAGACCAAGATCATGGGCGATATATTTCGACTTAAAGAAATGTCTGCCTTTCTGCAGACCCCCACGCAGATATTTCAGAATCCTGTCCTGGGTTTCGTTATACCTGTCACGAATTTTATCTGGTACAGTCATCTGGCTAACCTCTGGTGATAGATTTGTGCTACAATACTATAAAGCATTTATGGTTCAATCCATTCTCATAATCAAGTTTGTGGGGAATCTTATGAAATTGGGGCCTCGCCAATTTTTGCAATAAGATTCTCGATCACCACATTTCTCATCCCCTCGACAAATTTGATGCTGCCAACAACAAGGTGTCCCCCACCATTGACACCGCCTCCGGAGATCTCCTCACGGAGTTCACGGACCATTCTTGGGATATTCATCAGAACGCCACGTGAACGAAGGACAACGAAATCGGGTCCGATTCCAAGGGTGACAACAGGTTCCCCCGCATGTTCGTTGCAGAGGAGATCATGGATCTCACCTGACGTCTTTCCGGGCGGGGGGAAGGTAAAGCGGTGGGCATACATCTCGACATCTGCCAGGAAGAGATGTGCACCTGATGCAAGCGTTTTCCTTTCGACATGTGGCATCAGAGTCTTCACCTGTTCTGCTATTGCCGTTTCAGCCTCTTCCACGAGGAGAGAGACAAGCCTCTTGTGCCTGACGGGATTATTGTTCAGGTTTAGAATATCCTTAACGATCTCACGGCCATCATTGAACCTAAGCCAGAATTGCTCGTAATCAAGGGCAAGAGCGATTTTTTTACACTCATCTATTGGATATTCATCAGCAACGAGCGAGAGGTACTGGGGGAGTTCAATTGAATCGCTTCGGTCAGCCACACCCGCGATTGCCGGGAGATGGCGAATCCTATCCTCAACAACAGGATTGATCATTCTGGCAAGCTCGGTCCCGATCATCCCGGCTGTAAGTCCGAAATCCCCGCCAACATGATAGGGATTGACATGAGCTTTGAGGAACTGATCCACAATCTCATCAGGATGATGGTGATCAGCAACAATGACATCGAGATCATAGACCTGTGCCACTTTATATGCGGCCATATCTTCTTCTGTTGAGCCATTGTCCATCAGGAAGATGAGCGGGAGTTTCTGTCCAAACCGTATGGCATCCTTCAGCATGAAATCAAGGTCACGGGTTATATCCTCTATCTCATAGAAGGGAGCCTTTGAGGGTGATCGTTTAAAGAGATAATACTCTGAATCAGTCTCGGAGATATGTTCCCGGATCATGGAGACAACTGCTGTCTCAATAGCAACAGCCGCAGAAATACCGTCAGCATCGGCATGATGGCGAAGGATAATCGGCTGCTGGGTAAAGACGGCGCGCCTGACGATCTTTGCAAGCTTTTTCATCTCTGGTCTGAGTTTCACGAGTGTGTCACTTTCAACAAGGAAGGGAATGTCAGCAGGCTCGGCTCTTTTATCAAGTGCTGCGCTAATCCGCGCCCGTACTTGAGCTGCCTCTTCGCCTTCAAGTCGACTGAGAGAGGATACTTCGATCTGGAGCTGGTTATTCCTCTTCATCACCTCTCCGGAGATCTGGACGATATCCCCGGTATCTGCTTCAGGATAGGCCCTGACACCTGCTTCTATGAATGCTGCGGCATTCTCCATTCCGGTCTCATCAATGATGGTAAAGATCGTCGGTCCGCTCGTCTGTTTGACCTGCCCGAGTTCACCTTCAACAGTGATTCTCCTTCCGATTTTGTCACCGAGATCGGAGAGGGGTGTTGTTCTGACGGCCCTGTTCACCACTGATGTCTGATACTCGTCAAGGAGGACTTCGCGGAGATCGATATTACCATTTGGGCGTACCTGTGCCACCATCACAAGAATATCTGCCCGCTCCCTGTGCTGTGTCAGGGCATTACTTTTATGAATCAGACCTTTTATTGAAGTATTCAACTGGACAAATGTGCCAAAGTTGGCAAAACCCTGAACTTTTCCAAGATATATATTCCCTTCCTGTACATCCTCAACCTCGCATCCCGGGCCAAGCTTATAGACTGTTTCTGTAGAATCACTCATTTTTTAACTCCATTCATCTCTAGTATGCATCTTCCGGCTTGCAGAGCGCAAGCAACCGGCATTCGCCGTCCCGGCGGCCTTTGGCAATGATGAAATCGCCCTCATACAGCCGCACGTCCTTTTTGGGACGGTAGATCCATTTATCTCCCCTTTTAATTGCAAGGACAACCATCCCTGTTACTGCTCCAAGTGCTGCCTCTTTAAGGGTTTTTCCTGAAATATATGATCCTTCTTTCACCTCAATCCGGGATATGATCTCATCAGATTCACGGATAATCCTCTGGAAGATTGGTGGTATCTCAATATCACGCATGAGCACATCAACTATTGAGAGGGCCGCACTACAGATTGCATCGGCAAATGCAGACATGTGAAGAAGTCCACGCAGGTATTCCACATGTTCCACCTTCTTTGCTGATTCAAGAACCCAGAGTTCAAGTTGCAGCCGCATCGAATCCATACGTTCATTGAGCCATACCACCTCTTCGGCAATATCCTGACTATCAAAGAGAAGGGCGGTATATGCAAGCCCAACTGCCAGTTCGCTGATATTTTTCATCTCAACGATCAGGAGGACGGCGCGGTCCAGATCATCAAGTGCCTCGTCTAT
The DNA here is from genome assembly GCA_002496395.1 of Methanocorpusculaceae archaeon UBA456. Taxonomy (GTDB): domain Archaea; phylum Halobacteriota; class Methanomicrobia; order Methanomicrobiales; family Methanocorpusculaceae; genus Methanocalculus. The sequence continues at coordinate 26,189 of DAJQ01000017.1, read as the reverse complement.
GAATTCATCATCAGGTGGAGGTGGTGATCCCAGGAGTGTGTACAGTGGTTCAATGCCATCTTCAGGTCCCTTTGCGAGGATGATATCGTCTTTCTTCAGGTATGTCTCCTTGTCCGGATCATAGGTCCAGACACGTCCACGCCGGATTGCAATGATACGCATTCCGGTCGTACTCTGGAGACGGATATCCCCGATAATAACGCCATCAAGATCACACCCCTCCCGTATTTCGGCACGGATGGTCACCTCTTCTGCTTCAGGCAGAGCAAGCCGCATTCTTGCTGGGATCCGTATGTCCTTTAAAAGAACCATTGCAATCTCTGAAGCGGCATTTGATATCCGCTCTGCTCCTTCGGCGATCTGAAGAAGACCACTCATTGATTCGGCCTCCTCCATCCTCCGCGCCCCAAGGATGCTGGTGATGCGTGCCTGGTAAAGGAGGAGGTTCATTCTCTCTTCCAGGTTGACAACTTCATTTGCGATCTCCTTACTTTCAAAAAGGATCGCAGAATAGGCCAGATCTACCATTAACTCAGAGACATCCTTCATTTCAATAAGGACATTCTTGAAGTTGACAGGCTGATGATCAAGATCGAACATAACTTCATTACTAATTTATCTTTCACTACTTATCACTATAGCAGCAGGTGGATGACCAGTATCAGCACACTTGCTCCTATGAGATCGATACTGCTTGTTACAACCGGTATCCCAAAGTTGTCGGGATCATACCCTGACGAAAACGATACACTTGCTGTCACATATGCCAGGATATTCAGCCCGGTTACCACAATCAGTCCTGAAAGGGTTGTGATCACGATCATCATGAGGATTCCGGGAGTGTCCAGGTGCATCAGAACTGCTGCTGAATGCGCAATTCCTGCCATGAGTGGCAGAATGATGAGTGCATACAGGTAATTATTCAGGAAACCCGAAAATACCTCCCGTCCCGGAATGAGTCGTGGTTCGATCTCTCCCATATGCATCCCGGTAGCAAGCTTTGAACAGATGATCCCTCCGATTGCCCCACATCCATTCATAAACGGTGGAATGATAATCAACAGGGCGGCTGTTGCCACCAGGTCCTCAAGTCCTTCTGTATAGATCACCCCGGCGATTGTTCCAAGAATACAGAGCGGGGCAAGCAGAGGGAGCCCTTCCCGGATAATCGATTGCAAGGTATCTGTTCCCCGGAAGACGCCGATAATACTGACAGCCACCATCAGGAGAACCAAACCAAAGAGGAGGGATTGCCAGGATGATGGAAGATTGACAACAATCACTGCTGATGTCACAAGGAGAGGGAGAGTGATCACATCTCCGGCAGTTGTGACCGTTGGAGCTCCGACAATATCGAGATCAAGACCATATCGGTAGGATCCAATCGCAACAAGAAGGGTAATCAGCGTAACAATCAACCCTGCCACCGTTCCCGAAAGAACTGATACCAGAATCATCTCATGAACACTAATAATATCGAGGCCGGCTGTTTTTCCGATAATGAAGCCGATAATACCGACGATTGCTGCTATCAGAACGGTGAGGATGAACGTTGCCCGGAGATTGTCGCCAAGAACCGATCCCCGGCGATAATTAATATCAAATGCACCGAGGTGCATCGATGATGCAAGTCGCGAGGTGAGAATTCCTGCGATCGCACCCCGCATATTGATAGAGGAGGGGACAAGAATCATGAGACCCGGTATGAGTAGAAGCAGGTCGTTCACTGAACCGAGATATATGCCTGCAACTGATGCCACGAGCGTGGTGATGATGAGTGCAAGAAGCCCCGTCAGTACATCGCGATAACGGTGGCTGAATCCCTCTATCTGCAGGTTCATCGGGTATTCCCTCCATAACAATCAGTCCCGAAATGGTATCTCAATCATTGTACAGTCATTTGGAAATAGAATTTCGCCCTGATAATGTCGTTTTGCATCCTGTATATGGTTTGCTGTTGATGTGTATCGTGAACTGATATGAACAAGGGCAAGTCGCTTAGCGCCGGTCACCTGTGCCGCAATGGCTGCCTGGCCCGCCGTTGAGTGAAAAACTTCATCGGCCCGGTCTTTTTCCTGATCATCGAATGTTGCATCATGGATGAGGAGATCAGATTTGGCAGCTGTATCCGGCCATTCCCGTAACGGGCGGGTGTCCCCGGTATAAATGACCTTCCTTCCGGGTCGCGGGGAGCCCATGACCTGATCCGGGGTGATGATTATCTGCTCCCCATCCACAGTCACAGCAACTGTTTCTCCACGCTGAAGACGACCAAAGAGCGGACCCGGCGGGACTCCAAGCGATATCGCCTCTTCACGGTTAAAGCGCCCCGGGCGTTCATCCTCCACCAGAATAAAACCAAAGCTTTCACAACCATGACGGGTGGCAAAAGGAATCACCCGGTATCCATCAAAGAGAATCTCTTCACCATCTGCAAGTTCGGATGCTTCAATTGGAAATGAAAGACCCTGGTTTAACTGCCTGATTATTGACACAATATCGTGGATACGGCGGGGACCATAGAACCTGATTGGATCACGTCTCCCATTGAAGCTCATTGTTTCAAGAAGACCAAATATTCCAAGATAATGGTCAGCATGCCAATGGGAGATGAAGATCGCATCTACGGTGAAACCGGTACGGACACGCATCATCTGCTGTTGTGCCCCCTCACCGCAATCAAAGAGGAGCGTATCAGATCCTCTCCTGATCATGAGACATGAGGGATTCCTCTGGGGTGTCGGAAGTGCGCCGGCGGTTCCAAGGAAATGGACGTGAAGTGTTTCTCCGGATATTACAGCCACCCCCTGACAACAGCAAGGCTCTCTTCGGCCTCATTAAGATCACGCCCTTCAATAACGACGATGCCAGAATATGAGTCGAGGAGCGCACGCGATACCCGATCCCAGTTCACCGTCCCCTTTCCAAGTGAGAGATGTTCATCAGAGCTTCCATGGTTGTCATGAAGATGGAGATGATCGGCATCCGGAAGGTGTTGTAAGAATTCATCTACCGTTCCGGTCGTGTTTGCATGCCCGATATCAATTGTTACACCAATACCCTCTATTCCCTCGATCATCCCGAAGAGTTCTCCCGGATCGCGGCAGAGAAACTCCTTTATTGAGATCATATTTTCAAGACAGGCAAGTACGCCATATTCTTCTGCAATGGCCCCGATCTCGCCAAGCGCTTCCTTCTGAAGCGACCATGCACGTCCGGCATCGAGTTTTGAAAGAGGTGAAAGATACCCCGGATGGATCGTGACCCGATCGGTGAGATCCGCAGCATGCTCGATGCAGAGGCAGATCTGCCGGATCGATTCACGCCAGATCGGATAATTCATCGATGCGAGATTCAGGTCGCCATACGGTGCATGAACGGAAATATCCAGGTTTGTACTGGCAAGCACCTCATCGATACGTTGCCGCTTCTTCGGATCATCAAGGCGGTAATTCCCATCTGCTGAGATCTCCCACCCATCATACCCAAGTTCATCGATCCCGATGACCCATTGTGGATCCTCCCAGACTTTTGATGATGAAGAGAAAAAATATCCAGAGATCATACCATGCTCCCAAAGGTTTTCAGGATCTTTTCAATCTCAGCACGACATCCTTCAAGCGAACCGGTATTATCTATACGTATATCTGCACCATCCATTGCATTCACCAGTCCAAAACCACATTCCCGTTCATCGCGGGATCTGAGATCGCCCTCATGTACCATATCATCTGATCTCCCGCGACTGCGGAGGCGTGCAAGCCGGATGTGAAATGGGCAGTCAATAGCAATTAATGTAAAGTCAGAAAATGTTTTTCTGAAGAGCTCAACTTCGGCATCTCCCCTGATACCATCGATGAGGACGACCGGAGCGTTCTGCTCCCTGACTGCCGGAACTGTCAGTTCTGCAAGGGCAGCCATTCCCCGCTCTTCTCTAAGCCGGCGTGCGATTGTACCGAGGTTCTGATCGGTTGCAGGAAGCCCCTCTTCTTCTGCATATCGCCTGATGAGATCCCCCATGACCACGACAGGGATGCCAAGCTCTTCTGCAACCGCTGAACACTCACCCTTGCCGCTCGCCGGTAGTCCGACCAATCCTAATACCTTCATAGTAAAATTCTCCGTCCTCACGTGTTCTGATAGTTACCGGACGACATAAACAGTCTGCGATTGCTTTTAGTTCATCTGAGGAGAGGGGTGGAACCATACCGAACACTCCCTGCTGGAGAACAAATTCCAGCCCCTCTGCTTCGCGTGAGATATATTTGACTTCGTCTTCATAACCCCGGAATAATGTGACAACGACCTGAAATTCCGGTAGATCTCCATTATGATATGCGTTTCTGCAGATATTGAGTGTTTCTTTGACTGAAGCAGAAAATCGCTCCCGAAGGAGATTGTCATACCGGTTCCATTTGGCCTTGATATCGAGTGCCAGATGGTCTACCAGATGCTCATCCAGGAGTTTTTTAATGGTCTTTGGAAAAACACCATTTGTATGGAGCCCGACAAGAAAACCCTCTTTCTTTGATCGACGTGCAAGTTCACAGAGAGCTTCTCCCTGCTGTGTCGGCTCACCTCCCGAGAAGACGACTCCGGAAACTGCGATACGTGACGATAGTATGAGGCTGACCATCTCATCAATCGAGCGGTAATCTTTGCCATCCTGGAGATGGACATTATGGCAGTAATCACAGCGGACCGGACATCCCCTGAGAAAGAGCGTGCAGACAGCACGGCCTGGCCAGTCTACTGTGCTGATCGGAATAAAACCACCAAAATTTACGTGCACATGATCACCGACGTTCTTCTGTATATGCTCTGAATTTGCTTTAAGGTATGTTCATCGGCATACACAAATAAACCCGAATTAGGTAAATCAATATTGATTGTTTAGAAATAAAGTAATTTTGCCCTATTTTTCTAAAATAAAAGGATTTATCTGGCATTTTATCATCTATATATCTATGACATTACTGGAAGATGCCAGACGCGGCATCATCACAGATGAAATGAAGATCGTTGCACAGGCAGAAGGCGTGACAGAAGACTATGTCAGGCGTGGTGTTGCCGGAGGCCATATCTCCATCCCGATCAGCCCGTACCGTGATATTAAGATCTGTGGTATTGGTGAGGGGCTCAGAACCAAGGTCAATGCCTCGATCGGAACTTCATCTGATATTATCGATATTGAAGAGGAGATCGAGAAGGCACGCCAGGCAGAGCTCGCAGGAGCCGACACGCTCATGGAACTTTCAACGGGCGGAGATTTCCTTGAGATCAGACGGCGGATAATCGAAAATACAACACTCTCTGTCGGGTCAGTTCCGTTGTACCAGGCATTCATCGAAGCAGCACGGAAAAAGGGTGCCGTAGTGCACATGGATGAAGACGACCTCTTCAAGGCAACCGAGGATCAGGCGAAGCTTGGAACAAACTTCATGGCCATCCACACCGGGATCAACTGGGAGACGATGAAACGACTCCAGAATCAGGGGCGCCACGGAGGACTTGTATCACGTGGCGGTGCATTCATGACCGCATGGATGCTTCACAATGAGATGGAGAACCCGCTCTACCGCCGCTTCGACTATCTGTTAGAGATCATGAAAGAGCATGAAGTCACCCTCTCCTTTGGAAATGGGATGCGTGCAGGTGCTGTCCATGACGCCACCGATCGTGCTCAGATTCAGGAACTGTTAATCAATGCCGAGCTTGCCGATAAGGCAAATGCCTTTGGTGTCCAGACGATCATCGAAGGGCCGGGACATATCCCGCTTGATGAGATCGAGACCAATGTCCAGCTCCAGAAACGGGTTACAAACAGAAAACCATTCTATATGCTCGGACCTCTTGTCACCGATATCGCGCCCGGATATGATGACCGTGTTGCAGCAATTGGTGCCGCCGCCTCATCTGCTGCCGGTGCGGATTTTATCTGCTATGTCACCCCGGCAGAGCACCTTGCATTGCCAACACCCGAAGAAGTCTACGAAGGTGTCATCTCATCCCGGATTGCAGCACATGCGGGCGATATGGTGAAACTGAAGAAGACCCGGGCACTCGATCTTGAGATGGGGCATGCCCGCCGCGATCTCGACTGGGAGAGGCAATTTGCTGTTGCGATGAATCCTGAGCGTGCACGGCATATCCGTGATAGCCGCTCTCCCGCGGATACAGACGCCTGCACCATGTGCGGTGATTTCTGTGCCCTGAAGATCGTCAGTAAACACTTCAATTTCTAAATAGATCAAAATCACCTTTTTATCCGTTTCCTGAGTTTCAGAAGTTATTAGAGAGATTTGTCTGTATCTCAATAGTTAACTCTTCAGCTCAATCAGTAACTTTTTGTATTCAGAAGGTATTACCAGACGATCAGAAGCGAACTATCTTTCAGATTTGAGGGAGCAGATAAATATATATACTTGTCAACACTAACGTATGGTAAATCAGAGGTGCATAATATGACAACTGATAAGGATTACATGGATCTTATCGTGAAAGAGGCGGCACATGGCGATGCCGGACGGGGCATGGCCCGTCTCTCAATTGATGTGATGAAGCAGCTGAATCTTGTCTCAGGTGACGTCATTGAGATCTCGGGCAAGAAGAAGGCAGCCGCCATCGTCTGGCCGGGCTTTCCTGAGGATACCGGTCGTGCAGTCATCAGGATCGATGGAAATGTCAGGAGCAATGCCGGAGCCGGAATCGACGACAAGGTCCGGATCAAAAAACTGGATGCAGGATATGCAACGAAGGTTGTTATCCAGCCAACCCAGGCAATCCGGCTTGTTGGTGGCGAACAGTACCTGAAACGGATGCTTCATGGGAGATCGGTATCTGCGGGCCAGACTGTCCGGGTGAATGTGCTTGGAAACCCGCTGACTTTTGTCATCTCAAAAGTGAGTCCGAAGGGAATTGCCATTGTCACCGAAGACACGGAGATCGAGCTGAAAGAGACGCCTTATGAAGGGGAAAAAGGAAAAGAAGGCATCTCAGATGTCCACTATGAGGATATCGGCGGTCTGGGGCGGGAACTACAGCTCGTCCGTGAGATGATCGAGCTCCCGCTCAGGCACCCGGAACTCTTTGAACGGCTTGGCATTGAACCTCCAAAGGGGGTGTTGCTGTATGGTCCTCCAGGTACCGGAAAGACCCTGATTGCACGGGCGGTTGCCAGTGAAGTGGATGCCCACTTCATCACGCTCTCCGGCCCTGAGATCATGAGCAAGTACTACGGTGAATCCGAGGGCAAACTCCGTGAGGTCTTTGACGAAGCACAGGAGAACTCACCAACGATCATCTTCATCGATGAGATCGACTCGATTGCACCAAAGCGTGAGGATACAAAAGGGGAAGTGGAACGGCGGGTTGTTGCTCAGCTCCTCTCCCTGATGGATGGGTTGAAGAGCCGTGGACAGGTGATCGTCATCGCCGCAACAAACCTTCCGGACGCAATTGATCCTGCGCTTCGGCGGGGAGGGCGATTTGACCGTGAGATTGAGATAGGAATCCCTGATAAAAAAGGCAGGCTCGAAGTTCTCCAGATTCACAGCCGCGGCGTCCCACTTGCAGATGATGTCGATCTCTCACATTTCGCAGATATCACCCATGGTTTCGTGGGGGCAGATCTCTCCCTGCTTGTTAAGGAGGCGGCAATGCATGCACTCAGGAAGATAATCCCGAAGATAAATGTGGATGAAGATATCCCGACCGAGCTTCTTGATGAGCTGAAAGTTATCCGCGAGGATTTCGATGAAGCACTGAAACATGTTGAGCCGAGTGCAATGCGTGAAGTCCTTGTCGAGGTGCCAGATATCCACTGGAATGATGTCGGCGATCTTGAAGACGTAAAAGAAGAGTTGAGGGAGGCTGTGGAATGGCCATTGAAGTACCCCGATATATTCCAGAGGCTTACAACCAAGCCACCAAAAGGAATCCTCCTCTTCGGGCCTCCTGGCACCGGCAAGACGATGCTTGCCAAAGCGGTTGCAAATGAGAGTGAATGCAACTTCATCTCGATTAAAGGGCCTGAACTTCTCTCCAAGTGGGTTGGGGAATCCGAGAAAGGTGTCAGGGAGATCTTCAGAAAGGCACGCCAGGCATCACCATCGATCATCTTCTTTGATGAGGTTGATGCGCTTGTACCCCGCAGGGGAAGCTATGCGGGATCATCTCATGTCACCGAGAGTGTGGTCAGCCAGATCTTAACCGAACTTGACGGGCTTGAAGAACTCAAAGACGTGGTCGTCATCGGTGCAACCAACAGGCCGGATATGATGGATACTGCACTGATGCGTCCGGGAAGGCTTGAACGCCATATCTTTGTCCCGCCACCGGATGATGAAGGAAGGAAGCAGATCTTCAAGGTATACCTCAAGGATGAAGAGGGTGTGCTTGCAAAAGATATCGATCTTGATGCTCTGGTTGCTGAGACAAAAGGGTTTGTCGGAGCTGATATCGAGGCTCTTGTCCGTGAAGCAAAACTCTATGCAATCCGTGATTTCATCTCAAAGATGGGAGGCAGAAGCGAGATTGAGATAAAAGATGCGATGGAGAATATTCGTGTTACCAAAGAGCATATCAGGCGTGCACAGGAACGGGTGAAGCCCTCACTTGACAGCGATGCAATCGAGTCAGCTGAGCGGCAATCGTGGGAGTTCCTCTACAATGAGGAGCAGAGACGGATCCTGGAAAAGGCATTGAATGTCGCAAAACGTGCGCTCCTCCTTGAGAAGGGTGAGGCAATTGCAGCTGCTGCGGAGAAACTCCGTAATCTTGTGACATCCGGCAGGAAACAGTTTGATGTAATCAGGGAACAAACAACAGAACTCGAAAAAATAATGGCTGAAGAGAAATGAGTGTGAAAGAACAATGAATGATTCACCATCAGATGCATACAGGGAACTGATTGACGCGGTCAGGAAGATCATGGCTGAGTCAATGGATGTTGATCTGACATCACCACGGGTTATGGGATTCCGTGTGGTTATCAACGGCTCCCCTGTGAACATCGATCAGACACCATTTGACGAAGAGGAGCACGCAGTTGAGGTCTATGAGATCAATGACGATCTGATCATCGCAACTGATATCTCAGGATATGATCCTGAAGAGATCCGGATCTTCTTTGAGGGTGGCCGTCTCCACATCGTATCACATGAGAGGAGAGAACCGATTGCCGTTGTCGATCTCCCCCAGGTTGATCCTGACAACATCAGGATGAGCTGCATTAACGGGGTGCTTGAGATCATCTGCCGGAAGGATGAAGATAAAGGGCATCAGGTCATCCATATTGAATAAAAGAGGGAGGGATTATGGCGTTCCCCCCAAACCCCTTGATATATTGAGTGGCGGAGTTAACCCAGCTCCAAAAATTCTTCTTTTGTCAGGTGAGCTTGTTTCAGAATTGAAATCAAAGTTCCTTTGGGCACCGGATCTCGCTTTGGAATGATTACCAGATGCCGCTTTCCATCATCTCCCAGCCTTGAAAGTGCAATATGACTTCCTTTTCCCTGATGGGGTGCATTAATAAAACCAGCTTTCCTGAGTTTTCTGATTATATCATTGGAAGAAAGAAGAGGAAGCCCACTCATCCCTCAACCTCAATAACGGAAGTGAACTTGTGTGGGGAGGTAAGAATGGGTTCAAGCTCACATGATATTCCAAGAGCTCGTGCATTTGTAAAGTAAAGATCAATTGCCTCGCGAATATTATCTAATGCTTCCGGGGGAGTGTCACCACAGCTTGCAACTTCGATTTCTGGACAGCGTGAAACATATACTCCATCCTCTTCCCAGATTAGTATGGTAAGTTTCATCTTCGCCATTTTTGGTACCCTCACAATGGAGATAGCATTACTATTACCCTCGGTAACTAAAACACTTCTCCTTAAAGAAGATCGCTTTACTGATCGCCCCCACGAGAACTTTCCGCAACCATTAATCAGGCACGGGATGATATTCTGGGTATGACTGCAGAAGATGTCTTCTCGATTCCACTTGACGTACCGTTTGCGGCAGTTGATACCTTCATCGCCAACTACCAGAGGGCAACCCGCGGTACCGGACGCCTGATGCTCTTTGCCGGAGATCAGAAGGTTGAGCACCTCAATGACGATTTCTTTGGCGAGAATATTCATGAAGATGATGCCAGTCCGGTGCACCTCTTCAAAATCGCCTCAGAAGGAAAAATTGGTGTCTTTGCAACACAGTATGGGCTTGTTGTAAGATATGGGATGGATTTTCCCGACATTCCATATCTTGTGAAACTCAACTCCAAGACACACCTTGTCAAGACCTCCCAGCAGGATCCCTACAGCCCCCTCCTTCTCTCTGTTCAGGATGTGGTGGATCTCCGTGACAGGACAGGGCTTGCGATCACAGGGGTTGGCTATACCATCTATATCGGGTCAGAATACGAGAGCGAGATGATGCGTGAGGCGCAGCAGGTGATCCTTGATGCACACAGAAACGGGCTCCTTGTCGTGCTCTGGATATATCCCCGAGGAGCAGCAGTGAAAGATGAGAAAGATCCTCACCTCATCGCAGGTGCAGCAGGAGTTGCAGCTGCGCTTGGCGCAGATTATGTCAAGGTGAATGCTCCGAAGAAGGAAGGGGAGAAATCATCAGACCTCCTGAAAGAGGCTGTTCTTGCAGCTGGCAGAACGAAGGTGGTCTGCGCAGGCGGCTCCTCCATTGATGAGAAGAAGTTCTTATCTGAACTCTATGATCAGATCCATACCGGCGGGGCTGCAGGGAATGCAACCGGCAGGAACATCCATCAGAAAGGGCTTGATGCAGCGGTTCGTTTCACAAATGCAATCTTCGCAATTACGATCGAAGGGGCATCTGTGGATGAGGCATGGAAGATCTATTCTGCTGAGTGACATCCTTTCTCTACCTCCCCTTTTTTTGTGTTCCACTGTCATTCTGCCCTATCCACAAGGGTAATGAAGTCAGAGCAGAGATTATATCCAACAATGACTGGTTCTCCTCCCCACTCTGTCCTCTATATCGATGATGAGAGCGCACTTCTCGATCTTGGGAAGCTCTTTCTTGAACGGACTGGCGAATTCAAGGTAGAGATAGAGACAGAGCCGGAGAAGGGGCTTTTGGATTTATTAAATGGATCCTATGATGCTGTCATCTCGGATTACCAGATGCCCGGCATGAATGGAATTGAGCTCTTAAAGGCTATTCGTGCGGCCGGATGCCCCATCCCTTTTATTATCTTTACCGGAAAGGGCCGTGAGGATGTGGTTATTGAAGCGCTTAATGAAGGTGCGGATTTTTACCTCCAGAAGGGTGGCGATCCAAAGTCACAGTTTGCAGAACTTGCCAAAAAACTGGAGCATGCGATCTCCCGGCGGAGAGCAGAGGATGAGCTTAAAAGGAAGAACGAAGAGCTGGCAGTAGCTGAAGAGGAGATGCGGTCGCAGCTGGATATGCTGATTGCAACTGAAAACCGACTCCGCGAATCCCGTGACCTCTTCCGTACCTTTATGGATCATTCAAACGATGCGGTCTTCATACATGATCTGGAGGGGAAGCTCCTTCATGTGAATGAGACGATGCTCCGGATATACCGGTTGACCAGGAAAGAGGCGCTTTCGTTTACCATCCGTGATTATACGGGTCCGGCATTTGATGTGGATGATATACAGGATAAATGGAGAGCAGTTCTCTCAGGCCATGATGAAATCTTCATCTGGCAGGCACGAAGACCAACAGAGGATTCGGTCTTCGACGTCGAGGTATTCCTCACCCGTGCAGAGGTTAAAGGAAAGGTATACATCCTTGCCTATGTCAGGGACATCAGCGGTTTCCGTGAAGAACAGGCCAGAATACGTGAGAACACCGAGAAATACCGGACAATTGTAGAAAACCTTGATGATATCATATTCACCCTGAATACCGATGGGAAAGTTACCTATCTCTCACCGAACGTGACAAAGGTCATGGGGTTTTCATTGTCCGATGCAAAAGGCAAGGATTTAACAGATTTTGCACCTCCAGAGATGAAGGAAGAAGTATTGCAATTTATTGCAAGAATCCTCTCTGGAGAAGAGATCGTTATAGAATTCCCAGTCAGGAATCACAAAGGGAGAGATCTCTGGATGAGGCTGAAGGCACGGCCGGTGAGGGATGGAGATACAATCACCAGCATCCATGGCCTCCTCACAGACATAACGGAAAGGAAACTGGCGGAAGATGCCCTGATCGAGCGTGAGAGGAATTATCGTGCCCTTGTCGAGAACCTGACGGAGATCATCTACACACTGGACTTTAATGCACGAGTGACGTATGTGACCCCAAACATCCAGACGCTCGGAGGGTACGTCGCTGAGGAGGTGATCGGGAGATCATTCATTGAATTTGTGCATCCCGAAGATCGTGAGGGCAGGGAAGAAGAATTCAGGAAGACGATCTCTGGCGTGGGGAAGGTTTCTGAATACCGCATGATAGCAAAGGACGGGCATAGTGTCTGGATGAGAACTGCTGCACAACCAATGATTAAACAGGGAAAGGTAGTTGGCGTACAGGGAGTTCTGACCGATATCACCGATCGGAAAGCCGCCGAGCAGGAGATCGGGCTTCACCTGAAACGGAAACACAGTCTTCTCGATCTCTACCAGAAGAGTGAGGAAACACAACAGGATGTTCTGGACTATGCCCTTGATGGAATCAGGGAGATGACCGGGAGCCAGTATTCCTTCATCGGTTTATTGGATGAAGATGAATCGGTACTGACGATCCATGCGTGGTCCGAGGAGGTTATGGATGCCTGCAGAATGCCAAGGCCTCCTGGCGAGTTTGGAATTGAGAAGACAGGGCTTCTTGGTGAAGTTGTCCGCACCCGGAGGGCAGTGATCATCAATGACTATGCTCTGGAACACCCGATGAAACGCGGTTGTCCGGTGGGGCATGTCACGATTCATCGTTTCCTCACCGTACCAATCTTTGACGGAGGCCGGATCTCTGCAATACTCGCAGTTGCAAATAAGCAGGATCCCTATACCGATGATGATGCGGACGCGCTGATTTCGCTTGGCAACCTGGCTTTTGGGATCATCGACCGGAAGCAGACCGAGCAGGCGCTGCGTGAGAGTGAAGAGCGTTTCCGCAGGCTTGCCGAGAATGCGGGAGATATCATCTACAGGATCAAACTCCTCCCAGAGCCGCATTTTGTGTATGCAAACCCGGCTATTGAGAAGGTGACCGGGTATTCGCCTGAAGAGTATTATGCAGATCCGGATCTTGGCAGGCGGGTCATCCACCCTGATGATCGGCTCCCTGCCCTCGCTGGTGAAAAAAAAGGGGAGACGTATCCGGTTCTCAGGTACATCCGAAAAGATGGTGAGATCATCTGGGTGGAACAGCGGAATGTTCCCATCTATAATAATAAGGGTGAGATCGTGGCAATTGAAGGGATCGCCCGCGACATTACCACTGCAAAAGAGGCAGAGGAGGAACTTGCCAGAAGTGCTGCAGCCATTGCCGATGCAAACAGGAAGCTGAACCTGATGACCGGTATCACCCGGCATGATATCGCCAATCAGCTGACGGTACTCAACGGATATCTCTCCCTTGCTGAAGATCTCACTGATGATACAACACTCTCCGGATATTTACAGAAGATGGAACAGGCAGCAGAGCGGATCCAAAGGCAGATTGAGTTCACCAGAGAATACCAGAATCTCGGTGTTGCGGCGCCCGGCTGGCAGAGGCTCTCGTATGCGATTGGACAGAACGGTTCTGGAAGGATACCGGTTATGAATGAAACCAGTGAGATCTCAATCTTTGCAGATCCACTCCTTCCGAAGGTTTTTGCAAATTTAATGGAGAATACCGAGCGATATGCGGTGAATGTGACCCGAATCAGAGTCACCTGCCAGATAGAGAGGACGAATGAACACACCCTGCGGGATCAGGAGAGCAATGTCAGCCCACTTTTGATCATCTGGGAAGATGATGGTATTGGTATCAGGGATGATGAGAAGGAGAAGATCTTTGAGCGTGGCTATGGAAAGAATACCGGGCTTGGTCTCTTCTTCATCAGGGAGATCCTTGGCATTACCGGCATCACCATCGCCGAGAATGGCGTGTATGGCGAGGGGGCGAGGTTTGTGATCAGGGTGCCGGAGAGAGGCTGGCGGAAGGAGAGGTAACGACCCCCATCATTTTTTCACTTTAAACCAAAATCCCATATTCCAGAAAAGAAGGGCAATTAGGAACACAATCATATGGATACTATCCACCCATTAGTGATCCGGAAGGCGGGAGATAGAATCAAATCCATGAAACCCGTACAATCTGAGCATGAGCAGATCTTTCTTCAGCGATCCGGATCATTATCATTTTTTTGGTCCCTCATTTGATCTCGTAAACGATCACCTCTCCGAAGAACAGAAGGTGAAACTGATCAATATCATCTCCGAGACCATGGAAGAGGACGCAGATTGCCAGGAGATGACAATAGCTCTCTCCTCACTCTATGAGTCGATCGGAGATCCCCTATCCGCATATAGCACCCTGCTTGATGATTACTTCTTTAGTGAATCTTCTCTCTGCATGATTCGGAAGGCAATGATCAATCGAGAGATTGGAGATGTGGATGAGAAACTCCTTGCACAAATCACAAAACGGCAGAATGATCCCCAGTTAATGCGGCGTGTGTATGCATTCCTTGGGTTTACTCTCATGGATGAACACAAGAGAGCAAAGGAGCTCTGGATGAGCCTTCTGGAGGAGACATGGGTTCGCCCTCCTTCCGGAATCGACGAGATCCTGGACTTTTCCTGTCGATACTCGGTCTTCAACAACCTTGCGTTCCGGGAACAGATTGAGGGTATCAATTACCTGCTACGGGCAGGAATTACTGAGAATCTTGAGGTCGAACTTGTCTGTTTTTCCGATGCCATACCTGCGTACCTCAGCAATCTCCTGTCACTCATCATGCTTTTCACATCAGATAGAGAAGATACGGAGATCACCAATCCGCTCAGCGTAGTGGTGGCCACCGCTTTTGGGAGTGCGGATATCATTGACGGGTTTCTGGCAGAGATTGATGGGAAGATCGATACAAAACTGATAGATCAGATCAGCATACGGAGTGAAGAGGCTGTGGAGCTTGGTGAAGAGGCCAATGCCCTCATCCATCTCCTCCACTGGGCAGCAGATCCGCTCACGCATGAAGAAGGGTTATATGAGGAGGTGGACAGGCTCATGCACTCAACCCACGTAAATGTCCTGATGATTGCAGACTGGATCCTCCACCGGATTCCATCAGAAAGATGCGCAGATTTTCCCCCTGAATATCAACCAGGCTATTTCAGAAAGAGAGCAGAGATGCTTGATGAAGAGATCTTCCCAAAAGAGCCGGATTATTCTGATGATCTTGATGATGAAAGCGTTGAAATAGAAGACGCAAATGAGAGGACACCGGATGAGATACTCGCCCTCAGCCCTGAGGAAGTATTCGAACTGGATGATATTGAACTCTTCTTCTCTTATCTCAGGGATCATATCAGTGACGGAAAGTACCTCAATATGAGCGATAACTTCATTGAACTAGGTCTTGATCTTGACCGGATGGATGAAGTGCTCAACCAAAAAACCGTATTTCAGGAACATAACTGTACAGAAGCCCTGACCCTCATCGAAGCATACCTCTCCGTTTTGGATAGGAAGTACAAACAGGCTGAGGCACGCATACAACAGGCGGAGATGGATCCTGACGAGGCAGCACTCTTCCTGGCGAAGATCTATCTCCAGACAGAGTCTCCGAAGAAAACAATTGAAATCTGCGAGAAGCTTCTGAAAAAGAAGAAGATGCTTATTAGTATATATTCTCTCCTGATTCCGGCATACTGGGCAGCAGGCAGAGAGAAGAAGGCACTTGCGGCCGAAGCTGCTTATGAGAAGGTAAGGATAGGAACAGATCGTTTCTGAAGAGGGGGAGCGGATTGTATGCAAACCCCTCCTCTTTCTCCTGATGAGTTACAGGAAGTATTCACCTATCCGGCGATCCCATGTTGCCCGGCTTGTCCTCTGTAAGCAGCCAGTACCAGAGCGGCCGATAGCGGATCGTTTTATCGGATAGTATTTCCTCATCAAATACGTCCGATGTCAGTATAAGGCCTTCAGTCACCCCAAAATGATTCATTGCAGAGAGAAGACCCTTCATCTCCCCATCTCGTGTAATTGGATCTGAGAGATCGATTGAGACCTGGATTAATGCAAACGTTTTCAGACCGGTTTTCAGAACAAAATCCACTTCAAGCCCTCTATCATCCTGCCAGTAATAGATATCCCGGCCCGTCCGGTACAGCTGGATGAAGACCAGATTCTCAAACAGCCGCCCAATATCCTCAGAGAAGCGGAATGAGACTGCATTCATCATTCCGGGATCGACACAATAGAGTTTCCTCGGCTTATTCACCTGTCTCTTGAGCGAGTCATCATAATGCCTGACTGAAAAGAGCAGAAATGCATCCTCAAGATAGGAGAGATAGCGTATAATTGCATCTGTGCTGATCGTCTGAAATCCGGAGAAGAGCTTTCTGAGCGAATTATATGTATGAGGCTTTGCCACATTGGATATACAGAAGATAGCCAGTTCCTTGAAGAGAGTGGGATTTCTCACTCCATGCCGGGTTACGATATCCCTGAAGATGATATCATCAAAGTAAGACTGGAGAAGTACGGTTTCATCTGCTGAGGGATAGAGAATCACCTCAGGGAATCCGCCGCGAATGAGATATTCCTGAAATAATCTCTTTATCTCGATCTTCTTCTCTGAATAGGGCAGGGTTTTCAGATCAACAGGGATATTTTGGTGATCTACATATTCCCTGAAACTGAAAGGATACATCCTGGTTGTCAGGTGTCTCCCGGTGAGGCGGTTTGCTACCTCCTCAGAGAGAAGTGATGCATTCGATCCGCTTATGACGATCTTGAGGTTTCTCTTTCGATCATAGATGCCCTTGATCCATTGTTCCCATCCGGGAAAATTCTGGATTTCATCCAGGAAAAAGTACAATCTCTCATCATCCCCACCGGGATAGAGTTCCCTGAAGGTATCGATTAATCGCTCAAGTTCATCTCCATTCAGAGGCTGTAGCCTGTCGTCATCTATATTGAGATAGAGGATGTGGGATTTGGGGACACCATTATTGATCAGCTCCTCGATCTGTTGAAACATGAAATATGTCTTGCCACATCGCCTGACACCAATGATGTCATTGATATGAGGGAGCTCAAGCTGTATGCTGGATTGCCGGTCATACAGCTTCGGCAGATCCCTCTCCTGCCACTCGATGATCGCAGTCTTCAGTTTGGCAACGGTATCCATGATCTAGAGTGGACATATGAATTCATATACTTATCGTCTATAAACAATAAAAAAATGGATTATTGTCGTATGTAGACGATAGACCTGACAGGTCAGCAGGTAAGGCATAACGCTCACCCCCCTACCAGAAAAGACACAGGAAGAATTCAAATGGAATTTCAAAAGCAGATGATGCTGATATGGGGATTCGAACCCCAGTCGTCGGCGTGAAAGGCCGACATGATTGGCCACTACACTATATCAGCCATGCAACAAAAGTGCTATACAAGGTAGACCTTTGGAAATAAAAAGATATTGATATAGTTTTATCCCGGAGCCTGCATTTTCTTCTTTTAGACGCCAGAATCAGACCGGGGTGCCTTCGCTCTCTGTGATTGTCTTAAACGCGGCCATAATCTGTTTGGTGATTGGGCCCGGCCGTCCGCTACCAATTGCCCTCCCATCAACTTTCACAATCGGAGCAATCTCAGCAGCAGTTCCGGTAACGATCATCTCGTCTGCGGTATAGAGATCAAAGAAGCCGAGTTCAACCACCTTTAACTGTAATCCAAGCTTCGCCGCAATCTCGATTAAGACATCGCGGGTGATTCCTTTCAGATTCGTCAGGGTATGAGGGGCATAGATGATTCCATTCTTCACAAGGAAGATGTTATCTCCGGATCCCTCAGATATCCGTCCCTGTGCATCAAAGAAGATCGCCTCATCACCGCCCTTGTAGTTAGCTTCAATCTTTGCAAGGATGTTATTGAGATAGTTCAGGCTCTTCACATTGGGCGGCAGGGCATCAGGTGCATTCCTCCGAATTGCAACAGTGACAGCAGTGAGACCCTTTTCATAGAGATCACCATACATCGCACCCCATTCCATTGCAATACAGACAATAGTTGGTTTTGGACAGTGGCGGGGATCAAGCCCCATCGTACCAGCTCCACGGCTGACAATCGGGCGGATATACCCGTTCTTAACCCCGTTTCTCCTGACCGTCTCGATGATAATCCCGGCAAATTCGTCTTTTGAGACAGGAACGACCATATCGATCATTTTGGCAGAATCATACAGCCTGTCGACATGTTCCTTTAACCGGAAGATTCGTCCATTATAGCTGCGTATCCCTTCAAAAACACCATCACCGTAGAGGAAGCCATGGTCAAAGACCGAGACCTTTGCCTCCTCTTCAGGAACAAATGTTCCATCGATATATATTTCCATAATAGTGTATTGGAAAGAGGATCAATGTATTAGTTTTGCTTTGTATGCGGCTGGCGGCAACACTCAAGGAATGATGCGATCATGTCCGCACTTGCTACCGGGTGGAGATGTGCATAGCTGCCAATCGTATTGGCTACAAGGATGCCGTCATTGCCTCTATCAATCCCCTTTCCACGTGAGAGCCGGAATGCATACTGCTGGTTTGCATCCATCTGTATCTCACTGTAATGGAACTCATGACCCCGAAATACCGCCTTTCCGAGGGGGCCTGTGAGCGACTCACCTTCAACATACCCAAGCACCCGTCCTGAAGGAATAAGGGCCCTTCCCGGAAAAACACCACACATCTCATGGGAGGATTCCTGTATCTGCCCCTGCCAGCCTGCCTTTTTGGTGATCGATCTGGTGAGATACATCAGACCGCCGCATTCGGCATATATCGGAATATGATCCTCTGAAGCACCGGTGATTGCATCCCGCATGGAATTATTCTGTTCCAATCCTTCTGCATAGAGTTCGGGGTAGCCGCCACCGATGATGTAGCCGTCTGCATCAGGGAGCCGGTCATGCAGCGGAGAGAAGAAGACGGGGTCTGCTCCGCCTGCGCGAAGCAGATCAAAGAGATCTGCATAATAGAAGGTGAAGGCTTCATCATAGGCAATCCCGATCACAAGATCCGATTTGTTTCTCTCTGCAAAGGCAGGATGGGGAGTTCCGGGATGGAGCGGCTCTTCTGCGATAGCCAGAAGGGCATCGATATCGATATACTGCTCAATGATCCGGGTGATCGTGCTGATCCGATCTGAGAATGCACTGTCTTCGCTACCTTCACGGTAGGGAACCAGCCCGAGGTGCCGCATCGCCAGCTCCATCTCCGGCATATTGGGGACTGCCCCGATGACAGGGATGCCGCAGAAGTGTTCGATAGCACCCTTCGCCTTCTCAAGGTGCCTGCCACCCGATACATTGTTTAAGATCACCCCTTTGATCTGGACATTGGGATCAAAGGACTGAAAACCCCGTACAATGGCAGCAGCACTCCGTGTGATGCTCTTTGCATTGATGACAAGGATTGTATTGACACCAAGCGTCTTTGCAACAGATGCCGTGCTCCCGGTATCTCCGAGGACTTCAGATCCTTCATAGAGTCCACGTACACCTTCGATGACGCCGATATCCGCACCTGCGGCGGCATGGGAATAGACGCCACGGAGACCGTCTGGATCAAGGACGTAGCTGTCGAGGTTTCTGCATGGCCGTCCGGTGACACCGGTCAGGTATGAGGGATCAATGTAATCCATCCCGACCTTGTACGTCTGGACCGGCATTCTTTTTGCGAGGATTGCAGAGATTGCAAGGGTGATGCTCGTCTTCCCGCATCCTGAGCGGTCACCTGAGATCAGGAGGGTGCGCATTTCATGCTCCTGAGCACTGCCCCACATTCACTCTCCACAATTGAACGGACCCCAAGGGTCTTTGGATGGAGATCGATCTCAACGAGGACATGCTGGTGGCCGAGTTCGCGCAGTGGTGCAACCTGCCGGGGCCCGTTTGTGATCGAGAAGACGGTGATGCCTTCTGTGTATTCCGCCGGTACTGCATGGGGAACTCCCACGATCAGCAGGAAGTCCGGGTTCCTCTCACGGATTGCCCGGCCGAGTTCATCACCAAGTGCCCCGTATTCATCCAGTGAGCCGAGAATAGAGAGTGGAAGTCCCCGTTCCTTAGCTTCAGTGCGGATCCGCTCCGCATCGCCCCTGACCTTCGGGAGGCCGCGATCATCAAGGTTTGCGATATAGACGATATCGGCATCCGGTGCAATCTCATGGAGCGCACACAGTTCATCAATGAACATGTATGCAGTCTCCTTCTTCGCGTTCATGATCGCCATCCCTTTCTTCCCTTTTCGTGCAAGGTCGAGGAGGGCTGCTGCGGCGATATGCTTCAGATCCCCACGTTCTGGTTCGATGTACTTCCTGGATGCCGCACCCCGGAGCCGTTCCACCTCATTTGCTTTTGCCAGAAGATGGCGCTGCCGGGTCAGTTCGTCTTCGGTGATCCATCCAGCCCTGGCGGCCGGTTCAAGGGCAGCGATGACCCCATCGATATTCTCGGAAAAGCCTGCATGGATATCTACTGCGATTGCCGGAGTGGTAATCCCTGAAGAGTCGATTGCTGCCTGCATATCCTCACCGATGATCATCGAGACACAGGTTCCGATTACCGCTATTCTTTGTGGTGAGAATGTCTTCTCGGCATACCTGAGAACATCCTCAAGGAGCTGCTGCCCCCCGAAGATAAACTCATTATCGGCAAGCGATGTGGTGATCACCCGGAGCCCGTCCTCTTCAAGGAGGCGGGCATGTTTAAACGAACATCCTGACGGACCATGGAGGATAGCGACATCGACTCCGAGATCACGGGCGGTATACAGGGCGGCTACAATAGAACTTGGGCGTGGCTGAATGTATTGCATAGTGGTGTTACCTCCATGTTTTTACTGCAAGGAGAAGGATTGTTCCCGGCAGGCGAGGAGCCTGTTCTCTCGCTTCTTCAAGCGAGGAAGCGACAGTGGCACCGGGATAGCCGGAGATGATCTCCTCATCCGGATTCATTACGACAAGCGTAAGGATATCGGGTCGGATCTCCGCTATCGCGCGTTTAATATCAGATGCTGCAAAGTTTTCACAGACCGCATGCTCATCCTGTCCTATGATAAGATGAAGCGGGGCATCCGGCTGTATCCGGCGTGCATAGGCTGCTGCCTCAATGGTTGTATCTGATGTCGTGCCGCTGTTTGAGGCGTCGACGATCAGGCACCCATCCTCAATCCCTGTCTGCAAGCGGCCGGGAAGCGGCTCAAACGAGGAGAGGGGAGAGGGGTCAATGCCGAGGAGACATGCGGCAGCAGCTGCGGTCATCAGAGGAGCGCGGTATCCTTTGAGGAAGAGGAGCGGATGATCGAATGAGCCGCTGATCCCATCATAGTCATACTGAATAGAATAGCCATCAGAAGAGACGATCTCACCCACAGTATGCTGATCAGGATGGTGATCCAATGATATGCCATCGGGAAGAAGGACCTTCCTGCACGTCTTCAGGGATTCGCATTTGCATGCGAGAGCTGATCGCTTTCCTGCGGCGATTGGATAGTCATCTCCCGAGGTCAGTACCCCAAGATCCCCTCTCCCTGAGACACCAAGCGAGCATTCGCCGATGAACCACCCGTTGATCAAGAGCGCCTGCTGTGCAGGTGCGATCAGGTTTGCCGGGGTGATGCTGGATCGACCGAGCATCTCCCGGGAAGGATACCGGATGGTTCCAGAGGATGTATGGAGAATTCCGGCACCTGCCATCAGGTGGGCAAGTGCATATGCGGTTGTCGTCTTCCCACGTGCGCCGGTGATCTCGATCATCGGGTGTGGCAGATCTGATCCGATCAGGATACCCGCTGCCTGGTGATGGGTGATCACCGGCATCCCGGAATGGAGCAGAGGGTATGCTGGATCAAGATGAACCGGAGCAATAGCACAGGAGTATGACGTTGCCATTGCCGTTTCAGGAGTAATTCCTTCACTTCCCCGGTAGACATCCACACAATCGACAGGATAACCCTGCTCGCGGAGGGCGGAGGCGATCACACCCCCACCATGAATAGTGTCGAGCGCGAGCAGGCGCATAGATCGATCAGAGATGATCGCGGATGGCATTTTCCGCATTCTTGAGCATCAGTTCAGCAAGGAGGGGGTCGCCGCCGATCGGATCGGCATAGACGAGTGGGAGCTCTTTCCCGTTCAGCTTCACCACTCCCCTCTTCTTTCCTTCTTCAAGACCAAGGATGCCTGGAATGTCTTTTAAGATATGAATGCCCTTTGCGAGGAAGAGCGGAACAACAACGAGAAGATCAATATCCTCCTGTGAGAACGCCTGCATTGATTCCTCTACAGAAGGTTCATTCATGCTCATAAACCCTGCCTTGACGATATAGCCATTGTTCTTCTCGGCGATGATTGCGGCGGTGCTCTCGACAAGTTCTTTGTTGTGCGGGAGTTTGCTCCCATGTCCAACCAGTAGTAAGCCTTTCTTAGCCATTATACTAGAGTTGTACAAGTATAGGTAAAAAGTATTATCGATTCGGTTTGAGAGAGGGAGATCCAAACGTCTATCCCTTATCATTTCTAATTATAGTGAATCTATGATGGAGGCATACGAACGGTTTGAGCTCCTGATGAACCAGCAGATCGTCAGGACACCCATTGCACTGGCATCCATGGCCGGAATGGTGGATGCAGCATATGCACTTGAGCGGGGTGGGCATATCGGTGCTGCGTTTCTTGGGGGATTCTCCATCGATGAAGAGACACAACTCGCAAGCCATGATCTTGCCGAAGCCGGAAGAAAAGAGTTCTTCTTCCCCGATCCGATTGAGGGGATCAGAACAGAAGTTGAGAAGCTGAAGGGATCCGACATTGTGCCCGGTATCAATCTCCGGGGATCGTCAGCTGCATCGTTTGAACTGCTTGCAGATGAGCTTGGGGATAGTGCAGTCTATGAGATAGACGCCCACTGCCGCCAGCAGCCGATGATCAAGGCAGGTGCTGGCGAGCACCTGCTCACCCACCACCATGATCTCTGTTCTATTATCAAAGCCTTAAAAAAATTTGATATCTGCGTCTCGGTCAAGATTCGGACAGGCATCACAGACGAGCGGGGTCTTGCCCGTGCGCTCTGGAAGGCAGGTGCGGATATCATTCATATTGACCTGATGGATGACGGGTACCAGAAGATTCGCCAGATCAGAAACTCCTGCCCCCTTCAGATCATCGCCAATAACTCGATGCACTCCTATGACCGGGTGATGGAGCAGTTCTCCCATGGTGCAGATCTCGTCTCTGTTGCACGGAAAGCCGATCTCCACACCCTGAAAGGGCTGGATGCTGCGATCCGACGATATGCTGACGATACAGGATGGTATAACGCACCAAAGCAGCTCTGCCGGGGCGGTGATCTCAGGGCTCTTGCCTTCTGCTGTATGCCGGTGAAGGAGTGCCCGCTGCTCCCTGCTCTGAAAGGAATACAGATGGAGCGGGAATCGTATGTCCACCTGAAACAGAGATCGGTTGCAGGCACACCCCTTCAGGAAGGTGCGCACACCTGCTTTGGAAGCCTTGCCTGGTGCTGTAAAACATCAACCCCCTGCATGTTCCGCGATATGACACTGAAGAATCTGAATATCGAGAAGACTGAGTATATGAAGCATAAACGGAGACTTTCAGAGAAGATTATGGAGGAGATCTTCCATGAAGTGCCCGCCGACGTCACGTGCTGAGCGTGCGCAGCTCGCAATGATGCTTGAAGTGACGGCATATCCGAAGCCGGGGAATGTCGATCGCTGCCATGATTACGAGGATACCCGGCTCGAACATTTTCTTGCATCGGTGATCGCCTGCCGTCCTACCCTTGATGCGGTCGAACGGGGGGATCTTTGTATCGGGGAGGGTATCTATGATGCCGTTCTCAGAACAAACTGCCACTCCGGCGGGAACACCCATTTCGGCGCTTTTATCCTTCTGCTGCCGCTTCTTGCCGGAGGAGATATTGCTGGTGCACTCCGGCTCATTAAGCAGACAACCGTTCACGATGCAGTACTCTTCTACCAGGCATTTGCAGAGACACAGGTCCGGGTGATCGAGTCGGACGGGCTGGATGTGAATGACCCTGAATCGATAGAACAGATCAGAAGAGACGGGATGACCCTCCTTGATGTGATGGCATATTCTGCACCAAAGGATATGATCTGCCGCGAATGGGTTAACGGCTTCCCCCTCACAAGACGCTTTGCTGACCGGCTCCATGATGCGGGCGGCGGTGCCAAAGCGATCAGCCCCCTCTTCATCGCCTTGATGGCAGAGGAGATGGATACCTTCATCGCCAAGAAGTTCAATTCAGATGTTGCTGAGGAGGCGATGGCGATGGCACAGGAGGTGCAGGCGGGGCGGCGGACCGTTGAATCCATGGATGAGGAGTGTATCCGCCGCGGCATCAACCCCGGATCGCTTGCCGACATCACCATCGCCGGGATCTATCTCGCACTCACCGAGGGATGGCAATGGGACAGATAAACAATAATTCCCAAAAAGAAAGCACCCGAAAGGAGACCAGCATGCTGGATAGCGTTCTTCAGGAAGGAATAAACGAGGTGATCGGCACCACTCATCTGAATGCCGCACCAATGGGCGTCATCCTCCGGGGCGGCCGCCACACC
Organism: Methanocorpusculaceae archaeon UBA456; assembly: GCA_002496395.1. Classification (GTDB taxonomy): domain Archaea; phylum Halobacteriota; class Methanomicrobia; order Methanomicrobiales; family Methanocorpusculaceae; genus Methanocalculus. Next base: position 1,360 of record DAJQ01000017.1, on the reverse strand, counting down.
CTCGCCCTCTTTAAAGGGAGCCATACAGCAGAAAATATCATCCGGGATGGCTGGTTTGTCGCAAACCTGATCCATGATCCGGTGATCTATGTCGTGTCCGCATTTGGCGATCTCCCGGATGATACCTTCGCAACCGAGACGATCGACGGCACTCCAATGCACCGGCTCGCCGCCGCCGAGGCATGGATTGCCTTCAGGGCAGACGTGATCGGCGAGAGCAGCGAGGCATACAGCATCCTCCTTACACCGCTCAAGGAAGAGATGCTACAACACCAGATCCATCCGGTGAACCGGGGCTTCAATGCAATCATCGAGGCGGCGGTGCACAGCACCCGGTATATCATGAACCACGATCCAGAACTGGAGTGGCTGATCCGGCATCACCTGGCGCTTGCGAAGAAGTGCGGGGGAGAGCGGGAGAAGGAAGCGGCGGGGATGGTTGAGGGGTTGATCAGGGAGTTCGTTGTGGAAGAATCTATCTAGAAGAGAGAGTATGTATAGTCTATAGAGCGATCTATGAAGAGGATAGGTTCCGATCTCTTCGCATTATGACCGGGAGAAAAGTCATGACATTCAGGAATTACCGTATTATGCTCCGTAAAGAACCCGAAGGCGGTTTCACGGTCACTGTTCCAACCCTGCCAGGCTGTATTACCTTTGGCGAAACGATAGATGAGGCAATAGAGATGGCAAAAGAAGCAATAGAACTCTATATTGAGCATCTTCTGGAGAAGGGAGAGGAGGTTCCAACAGATGGGGGGCTCCTCGAATATACCGTAACAATAGACGCATATGCCTAAGCTACCGGCTCTCACCCCGCAAAAGGTAATGAAAATTATCCAGAAGAGAGGATTTTTGCTGGATCGAGTCAAGGGAAGCCATCACATCTTTTTCCACCCTGAAACAAACTCTACAATGTCACATTAAGTCAGCATAACCCTATACCCGCCCCCTGAAATCACCCTATGAATCAGAGACAAGCGATGCGATTGGTTGAATGAGCGTTTTTTTCTCCGCAGAGTGGTTAAAAACCCTCAATACCATCGTAACGAAAAAGATATCCGCTCCAAAATCCTACAAGAGATCGGAGCCCGGAGCTAATGATATCATTAACACACACAATCCTGGCTCCAATGCCTTTCTCAGATTAAAGCCCGTTTTTTCCTCTTCATTTTACATTTACGCGAATTTATCCTGTTTTTTTCGTTCATCACGATTGTTTTGGCAACACTCAGTGCATCCTGCACCTTCAGCGGAATAAGAAACTTGATGACTCTCACAATATCGTGCAGAGTGAGCTTTTTTCTCACCGAAAGAGCCTGCATCAGTTCCTGCGTTATCCAGAGCATTGCCAGAAGAA
>DAJQ01000008.1 GCA_002496395.1 Methanocorpusculaceae archaeon UBA456 | reverse complement strand
TCAAAAAGACGCTGTTTAAGCTTTGTATACTCAAAAGAGTTGCCAAGTAATGTACCATATTCCATAGTGTCACCACCTCCGTGGTAATCAGAATACGATCTTCTTTGTATATATATTTAACCCACAAATGAACGATAATTGGGCGTTTTTGAAAGATTAAGATGTGATACAGTGAGAAGTTCGATATACAGGGAGAATAAATGGTCAATTGGGGTAATGGAGGAAATACAAGAGGGAAAGACGATCAACTGCCATCGGGAATGCAATGCCTGAAAAAAAAGGAGTATAATAATAGTATAGAGATTATTTATTATGAAGAACTTTCATCCAATATAAAAAAATGGTTTTGATTATAGCCGGGGAAAACACCAGTCTAATGCCTGAAGTACCTGACTCCGGTGAAGACCATCGCCATATTCCGCTTGTTGGCCGCCTCGATCACCTCGGCATCCCGGATTGAACCGCCGGGCTGGATGAGGGCGGTTGCACCCGCGTCTGCCGCCACCTCCAAAGTGTCGGGGAAGGGGAGGAAGGCATCAGAGGCGACGACCGATCCCTTCAGAGACTTATTCGCCTTCTCGATCGCGATCTTTGCCGCATCAACCCTGCTCATCTGGCCGGCTCCGATCCCAAGGGTCTCCTCATTGTTTGCAAAGATGATCGTATTGCTCTTTGTGTGTTTGCAGACCCGCCATGCAAGCCTCATTGCATCCAGTTCTGCTGCAGTCGGCTCACGCTCGGATACCACTTCCCAGTGTTCTAAGTACGGGGGTGTCCGCATACAGAGGATACCGCCGTCGATGGACCGAAGCTCATCAGCCAGCGAGGGTTCAGGCATAATCAGAACCCGCATATTCTCTTTTACCTTCATCATCTCAAGAGCCTCTGCAGAGAATGAGGGTGCGATGATCACCTCGACAAAGGTACTGCAGATTGCTTCTGCCACATCAGATCTGACCTCGCGGTTCATCGCAACAACGGAACCATATGCTGAGACAGGATCGACATCCCGTGCCCGTATATAGGAGTCGATGAGTGTTTTCCCGGTTGCAACACCGCAGGGGTTGTTATGCTTGACGATAACACAGGCGGGATTATCAAACTCCCTGAGAAGGCCGACTGCGGAGTTGAGGTCGAGATAGTTGTTATAGGACATCTGTTTGCCCTGGAGCGGCTCAACCCCGGCGATCCCGACGGTCCCATAGACAGCTGCCTGCTGGTGGGGATTCTCCCCATACCTGAGCATTCGTCCGGACTGGAACTGCACTGTCAGGACTGAGGGGAATGTGGAATCCAGGCTGTTTAGATAGTTGCTAATGGCAGCATCATAGGCAGCAGTCCTGGCAAACGCCTTTTTTGCAAGGGAGAGGCGCATGGCATCAGTCAGCCTGCCTTTCTGAAGTGCATCTGTAATCGCCGGATAGTCTGCCGGATCGCAGATCACCGCGACATCCCTGTAGTTCTTGGCAGCGGCCCTGATCATCGCAGGACCGCCAATATCGATGAACTCAACCAGTTCTTCAAGAGGGAGATCCTGTGCGGACATGGCTTCGAATGGATAGAGGTTCACAACCAGCAGATCGATCCCGGGGATACCATGCTCCGCCATAACGGAATCATCGATCCCACGCCTGCCGAGGAGACCGCCATGGATCTTCGGATGGAGGGTCTTTACCCGGCCATCCATCATTTCAGGAGAGCCGGTGTAGGCAGAGACTTCGGTGAAGGGTATGCCAGCGTCTTGAAGCGCCTTGCCGGTACCACCTGAACTCAGGATACTGACGCCTGATTCATGAAGAACGCGGGCAAATGCAACAATTCCTGTCTTATCCCAGACAGAGAGGAGAGCCGTTGTCATGTGGAAACTATTGATCGTCAGGAATATTAGAACTCACCCATAGCTGACATCCGCCGGCAAATGTGAGAAGAGACGATGGGAGCCATACATGATCTCGTACACCTCTCATCAGAAAGGGTTTTCACCCACCTGCGCCCCCCGATCTGCCCTTCGTTCATCCACAACACCCAATGAACACCATATTCCGATAAATTGTTCAGAAATTGAAAATACGGCTATTTTGATTCTTCGTATGAATCTTGTACAGGAGAGCGCCACACACCCATTTACATAAGGTAAAGGTTAAATTTATATAGAACTGCATTGCAATAGATAGTGTAACACTTTGATGTGATCTTCTATGGAGGATGATGAGACCCAGAGACAGGAAGAGATTGTGAGCAATGAGAGTGGAGCGAGCGAGGTTAAAGAGGAAGGAGATTCCAAAGTGACTCAGGAAGCATATGAGGAACTCAATAATAAATTCCTCCGGCTCGCCGCCGACTTTGAGAATTTTAAAAAGAGAGCCGCACGAGAGAGAGAACAGATCATCAGGTTTGCAAATGAACAGTTTGCTCTGGAGATTCTTGAGGTTCTCGATAATATCGAGCGGGCACTCAAAGCAGAAGAAACTGATCTCAAAGAGGGGCTTTCACACATTCATAAATTATTCCTCTCTATCCTTGAGAGGAACGGCATCACCCCCATCGAATGTGCAAATGTCCGCTTCAACCCAAATGAGCATGAAGCGATCGCAGCCATCCCCTCAGAAGAGGAAGAGGGGACGATTGTCGATGAGGTATGCCGTGGGTATCGCATGCATGATAAAGTGATGCGATGCGCCAAAGTGGCAGTATCGCAGGGTAAACTAAATAAAGAGTGATAAAAATGGCAGAAAAAATTCTTGGAATTGATCTTGGAACGACATACTCCTGCATGGCGATTATGGAAGGGGGAACCCCGAAGGTGATCCCAAACTCCGAAGGTGCAAGGACAACCCCCTCGGTTGTTGCATTCTCAAAGGATGGCGAGCGCCTTGTCGGGAGTGTTGCAAAACGCCAGGCTGTAACGAATCCGACCAGAACTATCGCCTCGATCAAGAGGAAGATGGGAACGAATGAGACGGTCGCAATCGGCGATAAGAAGTACACCCCCCAGGAGATCTCGGCGATGATTCTTCAGAAGCTGAAGGTCGATGCCGAGGCCTATCTTGGTGAGAAGATTACAAAGGCCGTCATCACCGTGCCAGCATACTTTAATGATGCACAGCGTCAGGCAACAAAGGATGCCGGTAAGATTGCAGGCCTTGAAGTGATGAGGATCATCAACGAACCAACGGCAAGTTCCCTTGCATACGGCCTTGACAAAGAGGGTGAATCGACCGTTCTCGTCTATGACCTTGGCGGCGGTACATTCGATGTCTCGATCCTGACACTTGGGGACGGCGTCTTTGAAGTCCTCTCAACAAATGGTATCAACCATCTCGGGGGAGATGATTTTGATGACCGGATCATTGACTTCTTAGTCGATGACTTCAAGCAGAAGGAGGGCATCGATCTCAGGAAGGATCCCGTAGCACTTCAGCGGCTGAAGGATGCAGCAGAAAGAGCCAAGATCGAGCTCTCAACACTTCAGAAGACGAATATCAACCTCCCCTACATCACCACATCCGATTCGGGACCGAAATTCCTCGACACCGATCTCACCCGTGCGAAGTTTGAGCAGCTGATTGGGGATCTCGTTGACAAGACGATCGACCCCGTGAAGAATGCCCTCAAGGATGCAGGTATCAATGCAAAAGATATCACCCATGTCCTGCTGGTCGGCGGTTCAACCCGTGTTCCGCTCGTTGTCGAGACCGTCAAGAAAATCACCGGCAAAGAGCCGGATAAGGGTATCAACCCCGATGAATGTGTTGCACTCGGTGCAGCGATCCAGGGTGCAGTCCTCTCCGGAGAAGCAAAGGATGTCGTCCTTCTTGATGTGACGCCGCTCACACTTGGCATTGAGACGCTCGGCAATATCGCCACCCCGCTCATTGAGAGGAACACGACAATTCCGACACGGAAGAGCCAGATATTCTCAACCGCAGCAGACGGACAGACGAGTGTCGAGATCCATGTCGTCCAGGGAGAACGCCAGTTTGCACGTGACAACTTCTCTCTCGGCAGGTTCCAGCTGACCGGAATCCCGCCGGCACCCCGTGGAGTTCCGCAGATCGAGGTGACATTCGATATCGATGCAAACGGTATCGTCCATGTCTCTGCAAAGGATCTCGGTTCCGGCAATGAGCAGTCGATTACGATCACCGGGAAGAAAGATCTCGCAGATGATGAGATCGAGAAGATGATTAAAGACGCCCAGCTTCATGAAGAGGAAGACAAGAAGAAGCGCGAGGAGATCGAGATCAGAAACAATGCCGATATGGCAGCATACTCTGCCGAGAAGCTGATCAAGGAGAGCGGCGACAAGCTTGACGATGAGGATAAGACCTCCATCGAAGAGGCCGTAGCCGCACTCAAGACAACACTTGAGGGCGAAGACACCGTTGCCATCAAGGAGAAGATGGATGCCCTTCAGGAAGCTGTCTTCAAAGTCACCACAAAACTCTACGAGAAAGCTGGTGAGGCAGCACAGGAAGCAGGCGCAGGCCCTGAAGCAGAGAAACCTGATGACGATACCGTCGTCGATGCCGACTACGAAGTCAAGAAAGAGTGAGTTGAATGGTTGCGGAGAGCTACTATGACACTCTTGGCGTTCCAAGGAACGCACCGGAGAAGGATATAAAGAGAGCCTACCGCAACCTCGCCCGGAAATATCATCCGGATGTCTGCAAAGAGGAGGGGGCTGAGGAGCGTTTCAAAAAGATCAACGAGGCCTACAGCATCCTCTCCGATGCCGAAAAACGACGCCAGTACGACCAGCTTGGTCATGAGGCATATACCAATGCCTCGAAGGGGAGCTATAGTGGAGCGAGCAATGCCAACTACGGCTTCTCTTCAGACTTCTCAGGTTTTGGAGACATATTCGACTCTTTCTTTGGAGGAAGAGGAGCGAGGGGCGGACCACAGCGGGGTGCCGATCTCCTGATGAGGGTATCAGTTTCGCTCCGTGATGCTGTCTTTGGAACAGACCGGGATGTCAGGGTAATGCATGCAGAACCCTGCCCAGATTGTGACGGAACCGGGAGTGCCAACAAGCGCCAGACCACCTGTTCCCGGTGCGGCGGAAGCGGACAGATGCGGTCTGTCAGCCAGTCCCTCTTCGGCCAGTTTGTCAGGATGACAACCTGTACCGAATGTAATGGAAAGGGAAAAGTACCCGAGCAGACCTGTAAATCATGTAATGGGAGCGGGCACACCCAGGTCCAGAGGACGATCACTGTCCATATACCCGCAGGTGTTGAGCCGGGCATGCGGCTCCGGATGGAAGGATATGGCGAGGCCGGCGATTATGGCGCCCCGACAGGCGATCTCTATATTGAAGTGCTGGTGGAGCCCGACAAGCGGTTTGACCGGAAAGGCGACAATCTTGAGACCGCAGTCCAGATCACGCCAGCACAGGCAGTCCTTGGATCAGAGGTAGAGATAGAGACAATAGATGACCGCAAAGTCAGTCTCAAAATTCCATCAGGCATCCAGTATGGAACCGCTCTCAGGATCCCCGGCGAAGGGGTACGGAGGCGTGGCAGACCGGGCGATCTGCATGTGCGGGTGCTCATCATGACGCCAAAGAACCCTGAGGCCGAAGTAAAAGAGCTCTATCAGAAGATCCGGGATCTTGAGATGAAGACGGAACAGAGCGGAGAGGGAACATCAGGGAAGAAAGGCTTCTTTGAGAAGGTAATGGGCAGATAACCCTTTAAAAATCTTATTTTTGCATCCTTTTTGAATTCAGCCTGCACAGGTATTTCAGCTCATATTGCCAACATATATACGGATGAATCTGCTTTTCGAACTCTCCGGAGAACACCCGGACCTGCCTGCGGCTGAGATCAGTTGTGTCGGGACGGTGCTTGCAACCGCTCCGCAGGTAGCCATTGCGAGCTGCCCGGTTCCGGAAGATACTCTCCGGCTCTCCCAGACTCATGTCGTGATGGAGTATCTTGGCGAATGTTCTGCAGACAAAGAGGCATTTGCCTCACTTCTCAGGGATCTCGCTCTGGCCCCGGAAGAGCCGTTCTCCTGCCGGATCAAAAGGATTCATCCTGCTGATCTTCCTGCACCAAAGATGGAGCTGGAGAAGATGATGGGCAATTCCATTGATGGTGCCGTCTCACTGAAGAATCCACGTATCGAATACCGTGCTATCTTCTCAGATGGAACCTGCTATCTTGGGCGGGTGCTTCACCATATTGACCGGGGATCATATGCATACAGGAACCCGATGCGGCGCCCCTTCTTCCATCCCGGTGTTATGATGCCGCTTATGGCACGTGCCATGGTCAATCTGACCAATGTTCAGCCGGGCGGAATCTTCTATGATCCATTCTGTGGAACGGGAGGAATCCTGCTTGAAGCAGCATGTATCGGCGCTACAATAGCGGGATCAGATATCGATCCGGCAATGATTGAGGGCGCACGGATAAATCTGCCTCATTCAGTCTGCTTTTTAGCAGATACCTGCAATCTTCCGATAGCAGACAAATCGGTTGACGCTGTCGCAACAGATCTCCCATACGGGCAATCCACAGCGATAAAAGCAGTGAACCTTGAAGGGCTCTATACCCAATCATTATCAGAGATCCAGCGCATACTTAAGAGAGAGAGTCGTGCGGTGATCGTAACCCACCAGGATATCTCCGGATTGGCAGGAGAATATTTTGAGATCATCCATTCATTCTCTCAGCGGGTACACAAAAGCCTGACACGTCAGATCTTAGTCCTCGCACAATAGAAAGCAATAACAGGAATACCGGTATCAGCCTGCCAGCATCATCCACTGATCCGGGCATTGAAATTGCATACCAGAAGGCGAAAGCAGATTGCAGCTTCCGGGATGAGATTTCAGATCAGGAAAAAAGTTATGGCATCAATTGCACGTGAAGAAAAGATTACTTCCCTGCTGCCGGGAGGAGTCCGGTGGTATTAGACTGGTTACGAGAGAACTGCTCATCATTTGAGCCGAACCGAGCCCTGGCTATCCGAGCCCTCCGCCACATGAAGAAAGGTGACCATATCAAGCTCTTCTCAGAAGAGATCATGGAGATGCGGACGGTCGAGGGATACTGGTATGAAGCGCTTATCTACGAGCTTCTCCTCGAAACAGCCACCAACACCCCTGCTATCAAGAAGATCGTGAAGAAGGGTGCTGATGCTCCGAGAAGACCTGNNCCTGTCCGGATCGCACTTGGCCAGAACGGCATGTACTATGCAGAGAAGGGCGACATCAGGGTGCGGGGAAATGGACAGGATCTTGCGGAAGTGGATCTCCTCTTAATCGATTCCAATAACCAGGTCTCTTTTGCCGAGATCATCACATCACCATCTGATTTAAAGGATCTTGAAGCTGAGATCCATTATAAAAAGAAGCTTTTTGGATATCTTTTCCGGCAGGAGAAAGTTGAGTTCTCTCTCTTTTCCGCCGTTGACATCTCAAATACCCAGGTGATTAAAAGACTCTGCCGGGAAGAAGAGAACGCATATGTCGGTACCTTCTCCTGCGAGGAGCTGAAAGCCTCAATCCGGTCACTCCGGCTTGCATCGCTCTCACGGCAGGCAGTGAATAATCCAAAGCTGATCAGCGCCCTCTCACTCCGGACACGTCCGTTCGATTACCTTCAGTTCCACGATCAGACACTTGCACGTATCCTCTATCATGCAAACCATGGAACAAAACAACCACAGGCGTTAGCAGATCCACAGATCTCACCTCTTGTCAAGAAGGTGATCTTTGGAGCCATGCATACGGATGCCAGAAAAGCCCTTGTCAATGATCTTGGACTTCGGGTAAAGAGCACCATCCTTGATTTTGACACGCTCAACCGTGATTACTCAAAGGTGGTCTTTGCGATGGATCTCCCCGATCCCTCGCCGGTTGTCTATCTCAAGCCAAAGAAGAAGCGGATGTACTATAAAATGGTCCCTGAAAAGACGGGAGGGTTCAAGTACGAACGCCAGACACCAGGAAGGGTTGGATTTTATCTCTGGCTTGAGTCTGCAAAGCCGGTTGTCTCGGCAGAGATGATGTATTCACTCCTCGATTTTAGCAACAGGCAATAATCCGGGATTATTCATCCCCGTCTCTTACTCTTTTTAAAACAGTATTTCAGTCAGGCACTACAGTATTGGTGTCCCGGGTATTGCATCCGGCATATTGTATCCTTCATTCGGGATACTGTATCAGGAATAATACATGACTGATATCATGAGCACGAAGAAGAAAGAGACGCAGGCGTCCTGTGTGTATTCATGTGAGAAGAGTCGTTATTTCCATAATAGGGGGGTGGTATTGGCAGCG
>DAJQ01000040.1 GCA_002496395.1 Methanocorpusculaceae archaeon UBA456 | reverse complement strand
TCCGGTTGTTGCATCGGGATCTCTTATGGGATCAATGCCATGTTCCTGAGAATTCAGGAAAAACCTGGGGATCAGAATTTTGGAGAAGAGGCTGAAAACTATTATCATCTCCGCCATAGAGAGGGGAGCATATGAGACATCTATCGATCATCATCTGCCTCTTCCTGCTCCTTGCCGCTGCAGCTCCCGCTGTTGCCGCAGAGCAGGGGGGGAGGCCGGATCAGGTGGCTGGTGAACGGGGTCCGCCGGTTGAACCGGGGACCCAGTCAGCCGGCCCGCCGGTGACAACTCCGGCACAGGGTGTGCAGGCCGGTCCTCCGGTGGAATCACCGGGTGCAGCAGTCAGTGTGAGAGTATTAGCAAATACTTCCCACGGTCCGGAGAATCCGGCAGAACTGAGAAACGCAATCCGCACCCGGCAGCAGATGCAGGCAGAAGAGGTGCAGACGCTTCCCCTGCATGCACAGGCACGTTTTGCTCATGAGAACCAGGTACGAAACGCCGTCTTCGCCCTCCTTGCCGCTGAGAATATGACCGGCATCGGTCCGCTTGTTGCCGAAGTCGCCCGCGAGTACAATGCCTCGGTCAATGCCCAGTGGGGGGATGAGGTGGCAATGGAACAGAGATCCGGTATTGTGCTGGCGCTTTTTGGAGGTGACCGTGAGGCGGCTCAGCGAATCAGGGTACGGGCAGAAGAGAATGAACGGCAGATAGAGGAGATCCGAGGCATCATCCTGACAAGCTCATCAACCGACCCGGCACTCTCAGAGCTCCTCTTTGAACAGCTCGACCAGATGGAAGAGGAGCAGCAGCGCCTCAATGAGAGGGCAGAGATCGAAGTGCAGAAACGCGGGATCTTCAGCTGGCTCTTCGGCTGAACCGAATCCACTGGAAGGCTGAACAACCCTCCATCATACATCTTTTTTAGTGTATGGGTCAACAATTACAGGTACGTTGTCACATAGCTCTGGTATGGTGGCGACCCAAAAGGGCCTGTAGCTTAGTTGGTTAGAGCGCCCGGCTCATAACCGGGCGGTCATGCGTTCAAATCGCATCAGGCCCACTCATCTGCTTTTCTTTGAATGTCTGAGTGCTTCTGATATTTGTTGCCAGAGGATCTTCGGCTGCATCTCCTCTGTGGGCGCGCACACGAAACAGCCTCTTTTCCATAATATAACAAAATGCTATTGGGTGATCTTTCACGATTCTAAGCCCATATGTCCCCAAAGCGTCATGAAAACCCTGGTAATAAACGTTGTATCATCACCATACAATCGCCGATCCTTTATCTTCTCCTGCTCCAAGTGGGGTATATGAAGTGCCCGGTCTGTGGTGACGATTGCGTCTCCGATGCCTTTGATCTCATCAATACAATGGAGACGATCTTTTCGCCCTGCCCCCGGTGCAGGGGCAGGCAGCTTGACAAGAAGAGCCCCCCACCAGAGTATATTCCCCCAGATACCTGTACCTGCGGGAAGCGGTTCATCGATGATGTATATGCACTGATGTACCGGATCGGTGTCGAGGAAGGGGATCTCACCGGCTCCGAGCCGCTGAAAGAGGTTGGCACACCGCTTATTCATCCCGGTTTTGTCCTGCATGAGGCGCCATATCTGCCCCGGCACTCGCTTGTCCTCCTCACCGATCAGCTCGGCAAAAAAACCGCAGAACGTATCGTCGCCGAGGTCCCGGAAATCAGGGGGATAATTCAGGACAATCATATCATACCCGGCATCGCCGATCCCGACTCCGATGAGCCGCCATTGACGCATACCCTTCTTGCGGGTTGCGATGTCAGGGCAAATATCTTTGCAACCCAGGTTGGCCCGATCGTCATTTACAAACAGTCATCAACAATGCATATCGAATTCCCACGACCAGTCAACCCAAAGATACTCTCTGTGGATCGCAAGGTCTTTTCTAAACGGCCAAAGACTTTTGTTGATGCCTGCTGCGGAGCAGGAACCCTTGGTATTGCTGCTGCCCGCCTTGGGGTGAAGCACCTGATCTTCAATGATGCCTGGTATGCAGCTGCCTTCTGGACGGCCTATAATCTGAAGGTGAATCATGCCTACCTTGGGATCGATGATGTCGAGATATTTGAGAGCTACACAGCAATGGCAGAAACTCCGGTGAGGAGCGAACCCCATCTCGTTGCAACCGTCCGTGGCGGAGTCTCGGCAGAGGTATACCAGGGTGATTTCCGGCTTCTCTCACCTCATATCCCCGAAGAGAATGTCCTGACAGTGATCGACCTTTTTGACAAGGCCTCCCGTGAGATGGTCGAGGCAACCATCGATGAGTGGAAAGCAAAAAACCATGGGGATGTATTTATCCCATAAAAAAACCAATATTCTACGGGAACTAGCCCGGGTGGTTAGACGTCACCTGTCACCCGAAACCGTCGACATGCGGGGGGCGAAGTCTGAGGAAGGCTGAGGCAGCTTCCGGGAAGCAGTATCTTCCGACGTAGAAGCCTCGTCCTGTGAGGTCAACGGCCAGGGACCAATCCTCCGGAGGGAGGTGAGGCCTGTTGCTGCGGGTACCGGTTCAGGCCCGGAAGGGAGCAGACTTACCGCAGACGTCTGGCGCCCATGGGGTAGCGGGGTGGAGAAGGGAGGTCTGTGGAACGGCGGTATGTGCTGTCGACCGATGACATGTTCCCAATCTGTTGATTTCTATGGTGAAAGTAACGATCATCGGAGCGACAGGCCAGGTCGGATCATATGCAGCCCATGCGATCTCACAGATTCCGCATGTGAAAGAGGTGAGCCTCTTTGGCCGTGACGGAAACCAGCTGTACCTTGAAGGGCTTTCCCGTGATCTCAAGGACTCATTTGCAGCACGCGGAACCAATACCCGTATCTCATGGAGCTGTGATGAGAAAGATCTCCGTGGATCAGAGATCATCATCCTGGCATCGGGAGCTGCGCGAAAAGCCGATCAGAACAGGCTCGATCTCGCAGTCGATAATGCACGGATTGTTGCAGGATATGCGGAAAAGATCGGCCGAAACGCATCGGAAACACTGCTCTTTGTCGTTTCAAACCCGGTCGATGTCATGACCGCAGTCGCGCTCAGGCACTCAAACCTCCCGCCACACCGGGTATTTGGGCTTGGAACACACCTCGACTCGATGCGGCTGAAGTCCTGTATTGCAGAGTTCTTTAATGTCCATGTCTCGGAAGTTCACACACGGATCATCGGAGAACATGGCGATTCGATGGTGCCTCTCTGGTCTGCAACAACGATCGGCGGTATCCAGATTAATAACCTGCCTGCATTCTCTCATATCCCCAAAGAGGAGATGATGGAGCGGGTGAAGACGAGCGGATCGCTGATCATCAGGAACAAAGGATCAACTGTCTACGGTCCGGGCGATGCGATTGCAACGATCATCAGGACCATTGTCGAGGATGAACACCGGATATTGACCGTCTCTGCCTTCATCAGGAAAGAGGTGCATGATATCGGGAGCGTCTGTATTGGTGTTCCGGCACGGATCACGCGGGGTGGGGCATTTCCAGTGCCGATCAAACTCTCAGACGATGAGCTTGAGGCATTCAGGTTTTCAACCGAACAGATTCAGGAAGTTACGCATCATGTCTTCGAGTTACTTGAAGAGAATGCGAAAAACTCAGAATGATAAAAAAAATTAGATCATCCGGCTGAGATCGACGATCTCTGCACGGTCGATTCCAGGGATGTCATTGAACTGTGATTCAATCCCTTCTGTTGCGCCTTCTTCATCCTGGATGACCGTTGCAACCTTTAATGCAACAAGGCCAAACCCGATCGGCTCGTCCCTGATATCAGAGACGCCCGGGATCTTCTCACGGATCGCCAGTTTTAATCCTTCGAGATCAACATCGGTTGATTCAGGCATCACTTTCAGAATAACAGCTACTGCTCCCATATTCAAGGCCCCTGAAATCCGCATTTCTGGCAGACATACGGTATGCTCTGAAGTCTGCACCTGGCACACCGGCGGATAAGCTCGGCGCACTCTGGACATTTAAATTCGGTAGCTCCTCGCTCGGCGAGCGGGGAATGGCATGATGTGCACTTTACTGTTGACATAGTCGGACTCCCTTATATGGTTGGGATCAATCGGTTATAATCCCTCTGTCCGGGCGGGGATATAGGTGCCTCCGGAAAAATCACCCATGAGGGCACGCCTGACTCGCTCTGCCTTCCGCCCGTTTATAACAGCCGTCTTTACCGTATGTTCAAGAATGAAGGGAAGAAAGGCAGAATCAACGGTATCGGTTGCGACAGGACTCTGTATGGTATCAATGATCTCTCCTCCCGATAGAATGCCATCCACCGATTTCAGGACGATCAGGGGGAGCCCTGATCGAAATGCAACCCATGCGGCGATCGTATCGGATGTGACATCCCAGGTATGCGGGAGGGGATCCTCCCTTCTGAGGAGGCAGTATGGGAGGAGGACTGATGGCCTGTTGCTCTCCCCTGGGTAATCAACTGCGGGGATGCCAAGTGAAGCGATCTGGTGGCCGTACTGCTCCATCGCCGAGATTGCCATCCAGTGCGCGGCATCAGGATCGGGATCGATCAGCCTGACCCGCTCGGCTCCCGCTCCCCCGCCGGGAACGATCAAAAGCCTCTCTCCGGACTCAACAAGAACCGGCACCAGATCCGTCAGGATGTCAGCGAGGCTCCCTCCTACCTTCACCACATACCCATCCATATGAAGAATAAAACCGTGACGGCAATAAAGGAATAGATCGAAAACTCTCCATGCGTACACCTCTCATCCTCCTCCTCTTCATTCTCCTCTTCATCCCTGCTGCCGCCACCGCAGGGATCACCGTCACGGCGTTCTGCCCGGATCCCTACCTCCCCTATGACCCCGATGAGTTCATCGTCCTCACCGGCCAGGGGAGCCTTGATGGCTGGACGATCACCGATGGCGAAGGAACACTCAGTTTCCCACCCGGCACCCGGATATCCGGGGATCTCGTTCTTGCCCGCCAGGCAGAGGCATACAAAACCACTCATGGTGAGTACCCGGATTTTGAATGGGAATATTCGACAGATACGGTTCCCGGACTCATCCAGACCGGCCGTTTCATTCTGGCAAACAATGAGGATGAGATAGAGCTCTGGTCTCGAGATGTGAAACACTTTGAGATCGCCTGGCCACAGGATGTAAAGCCGCGCGAAGGGCAGGTTCACAGGATCATTGACGGGGTCTGGAACCCGCGCCCGTTTATGATCGGGCAGAGCGACTTCTCACCGATCCAATTTGATGGCGTCTCTGCCACCCTCTTCGTCTCCCCCGACTCTGCCTATGAGGTGATGGAAGAAGCGATATCTTCAGCAGAAAGCTCGATTCAGGTGAGCGTGTATGAATTCACGCATCCGGGCATCGGCGAGCTCCTCATCGATGCGCAGAACCGGGGTGTCTCTGTCCGGATTCTCCTGGAGGGATCTCCGGTTGGCGGTGTCTCACCGGAACAGGCTGCCCTCCTGACCTTCCTGAATCAGAGTGGCATTTCTGTCGATTATATTGGTGGTTCAGGAGGTGATCGGTCCAGGTATCGCTTCCTTCATAGCAAGTATCTGATCATTGATTCAGAATCTCTCCTCCTGACGAGCGAAAATATCAAAGAGAGTGGAATGCCTCTCCCCGGATATGCCGGCAACCGGGGGTGGGGTGTCTGGATACATGATCCCCGCCTCGCCGACTATTTCGGGATGGTCTATTCCGAAGACAGTGTCGGGAGGGATGTTCTCCCGATCTCCCCGGTGCGGAATGCAGAGCTCCCTCCGACTGCTACATCCGATGCGCATACACAACGCTATAGGCCTCTCTTTATCGAAGGTGCAACCATCATCCCGGTGCTCTCACCTGACACCTCCCATCTGGTTCCGGAGATGATAAGGGGAGCGACCTCCACGGTTGAGATCCAGCAGGCATACATACAAAACTGGACAAAAAATGCACCAAACCCCTGGCTTGATGCGGCAATCGATGCTTCGGAACGGGGAGTCTCTGTCCGGATCATCCTTGATGCCAGCTGGTTCAATATTCAGGGTGATGCTGATAATGATGAGATGGTGGCGTTCATCAACAGGCATGCGGAAGCAGCAGATCTCCCGCTTGAAGCACGGTTATATCAGGGAGATCGTGCCGGGATCACGAAGATCCACACCAAAGGAGTGATTGTTGACGGAAATGCCGTTCTCATATCGAGCATCAACTGGAATGAGAACTCTCCCATGAACAACCGGGAGGCAGGGGTTATTATCCGGCATCCTGATGCCGCTGCATACTACCTGCGGGTCTTTGAAGAGGACTGGAAGAACGACTATCGCCCGACAGGTCAGATCTTCGCCTCATTACCGGAGGAATGGCCCAAACCGGCAATAGCTCTGGCTATCCTGCTTTTCTTTGCGGGCATTGTCCTGGGTAAGCGGATCAAAAAAAATTAGGGTGTTCTTTTCTTTTTCTTTGTACAATTGCAGATGTCACAGATGGTGATTGAGGATGCCTCCTCATTCATCACGGCAAATGCCCATCTATCCAGCATGGCAGCGATATCCTCGGAGAGTTCAATCTCTCCTGATCCACGCTTCCTGCTGAGATACTGTGATATGGCGGCGCGGGATATTCCGAGACGACGGGAAACTTCACTCTGCTTCACACCCTGTCCGTTCACCAGCCGGTACACAAGCTCCGCCCTCATGCGGGGAAGTACGTTCCGTGCCAGTTCGTCACAGTGAATGATGTCGCAGAGCGGCTCTTTCATGCCGTAGCCCTCTGGCTATCTGCGTTCCTGCATTCGTAGATGATCTGCCGTGCATCCCGGAAGTTGAACTTCTCAAGGATCAAACCCTGTTCCTTGAGTCGCTTCAATGCATAACGGACTGTACGGGGTGCAAGGCTACTCTCTTTGACAATATCCTTGTGTGTCATTGAACCACCCTGCCGGAGAAGGTTTAGAACCTTCTGAGAGGAAGGTGGCAGCATATGGGGGTGCATACCAGTATGTTAACGCTGTTAACATATGAACCTATCGCTTCATAAGGGATCAGGTAGACCATTGTGGAATGGCTTCCCCCGCGGAAAAGAAGGCAGGTATTCTCATTGCGGGTTCACTTCTGGTGATCCTGGCCTTTCATCTCGCCATCCAGGTGGCCGGTCCTGCATTCTTCTCCCATCCCTATGATCCCGCTCTTCCTGATGGGACACTGGTTGTGTATTCTGGAACCATAGATGATATCAGGGCCACCTGGAGCGGAGGTCATATAATCATCATCCTCTCAGATGTAAAAGTCTTCATTCCGGGGGGAATTAATCCCCCTCCCCTCAGGATCGGCGATCAGATCACCGCCTATGGTATCATCTCGACCTTTGAAGGTGAGAGAGAGATCATCATTCAGAAGGGATCTGATCTCATCTTCGTCTAACGGGGCTCAGATTCAAAGATATCGGCATTCTTTTGTGTATCGAACTTCAGGCTGCCGAAACCCTGGGTCTTCTTCTTTTTCCCCCGTTCGCCTTCGATATCGGTATCAAAACTCTTCTTCTGCTGACGCCCCTCAACACCGGCTCCAGCGGAAAGACTCTCATCGTCTTTAATGGTAATACGTGACATATTCAGGCTATTGCTCTCTCCATAGATAAGGGTGATGGAGAGATCATGGGTTTACTGCCCATGCAGGGAGATCCGGGCTAAAGCCGATCGCCCATATCACAACAGTGAAGAGGAAGAATGTCCAGAAGACGACACCCATCAGGTTCAGCGCCCATCCTGATTTGAAGAGTGTCTTCATATCGATATAGCCGGTTCCATAGGCAACTGCATTTGGCGGGGTGGCAACCGGGAGCATGAATGCGAGTGAGGCACAGACGGCGGCGGTCAGCATCAGCATGTAGGGATGGATCCCCATGGATATCGCCGTAACGGCCATGATCGGCATCATCACCGATGCAATGGCAGTATTTGAGGAGACCTCGGTTAAGAGGGAGACTGCAATTGCCACAATCAGCACAATCGCAACGATCGGGAGGAGCGAGAGCATCGTGAAGGAGTTGACGATCAGCTTTGCAAGGCCGCTTGTGATAAATGCCGCAGATAAACAGAGACCTCCACCAAAGAGGATGAGAATGCCCCAGGGGATCTTCTGTGCCCATTCCCAGTTCATGGTGAAGATCCCTTTCTTCATATCGACAGGGAGGAAGAAGAGGAGGAGTGCTCCGAAGATGGCGATCACCGTGTCATTGATTCCCGGGAAGATCTGGTCGAGACCAGGTATTGTTGTTCCGCCGATCACCTTGGTAGATGCAAAAATCCAGGAGAATGCGGTGAGGAGGAAGACAAAGAGGGTCCATTTCTCTCCTTTGCTCATCGGCCCAAGCTCTTCCATCTCCTGATGAATAACATCCTTTGCCTGGGAGAGTTTCTGTGGCAGGTGGCGGTAGGGGACTTTAATCAGCCAGAGCCAGACGATTGGGATGAAGATCGCAGCAAGAGGGACACCGAACTTCATCCATGTGAAGAAGTCGACTGTTGGTGCCAGGGGGAAGAGAACCTTCATCTGTGCGATGAAGATCCCATTTGGTGGCGATCCGATGATGGTGGCAATACCGCCGATGTTTGCAGCATAAGCGACTGCAATAACAAGGCATCCGGCAAAGTCACGTTGCTCTTCATTCATCTCATCAAGTTTGGTATTCACCGCGGGCATCACGGTGGCGATGATCGCAATGGCGATTGGGATCATCATCATTGCGGTTGCGGTATTTGAGATCCACATCGAGAGGAACCCGGTTGCAACCATGAATCCGAGGACAAGCCTTCGTGGACTTGTTCCGACAATATTGATGATGGAGAGTGCGATCCTTCTATGGAGCCCCCATCTCTGCATCGACATCGCGATGATAAACCCGCCGAGGAAGAGGAATATGACCGGATCAGCATAAGGTGTTGTTGCCTCTCTGATCGAGAGGACGCCAAGAAGCGGGAAGAGAATGATCGGAAGAAGTGCCGTCACTTCAAGAGGAACTGCCTCAGTGACCCAGAAGATTGCCATAAGAAGTGTCACGGCAGCAACGTATCGCGCTTCAATCGGGATAATCTCCGGATCCACTGGTGCAAGGAGTACTGTGATAAATACCAGTATGCCAATAATCTTCCCGATTTCTTTCTTCATTGCTTCAACTTTTAGGAGTCAGAGAATATTAGTATTCCTTTTTGTAACCTCTCCATTTCGGGAGGGATATAAATGGAAAACAAGACTTTGATAAAGATATATTAGAAAAATGTGGTGGTTTTTATTCCTTTTTCGATTTGTTCGCTTTCATCATCTTCAGTGCATCGAGAACCGCTTTTCGCACCACCTCATCCTCTTCATCCTTCATCATCTCCAGCGCTTTGAAAGCAGCATCACCTCCGACTCTGGAAAGTGCCTTTGCCGCCTCCTTTCTGACCTTCCGCTCGGGATCGTTCTTCAGGAGATCTGCAAGCGGCTCCACTCCCCGTTCATCACCGATACCAGCAAGCCCTTCAACCGCACCAAGACGGTTCCACTTATCCTCATGCTGTAGAAGCTTGATTAGGTGGGGTACTGCCTCTGGATCGCCGAGTTTGCCGAGTGATTTTGCTGCCAGCCAGCTGACATCCACATACTCATCAGACAATGCCTCAATCAAAGGGCCGACCGCCCGGAGATCCCTTTCTTTTCCAAGCGCCTCTGCTGCCCGCCATCGGAAGTTCAGCGTTCCTGTCTGGAGAAGCGTTATCAGCTGAAAGAAAAGCTCCTCTTTTCGTGTCCCCTCTTCATCCATCTCCGCCATCAGCCACACACCTAAACGGCACTTTCATCCATGCCTACATAAAGCTGTTGATCCCAGTTTCCTCCTGATCGGATCGTGACCATCATAAGGTGCTGATTCAAACCTACTGGTTATGGAGACGAAGAGAGATGGTGAATGCAACACCTTTGCAGTTGCGCCAGGTGAGAAGGTCGATATACTGGAGCTTGAGGAGCTTGGTTCCCGGTATGGTATTGCTATGTATCTCTATTTTGAGGAGGATCTTGCCCGGAACTCTACGCTTCAGAAAGATATGGATGATTTTGAAGCTGTCCCCGAGTATGAGCGCCCTTTTATACGGCTTGAGAAGTTTATTGCCTTTGCTGCCAGTCAGGATCCAACATTCCGGGATAAGCTGAAGGAGCTGCCACTGATCCTTGAGGTGATCGCGTGCGGGGAGATGACTCTTGCAGGTACACATCACCGCTATATCACCACACTGATGCCCTTCCTTGATGATATGGAAGCACTTGATATCTGATCCCTCAGGGCAGAAGGAGATGCCGCCCGGCAAGGGCAACTCCATAGATTGCGGCCCCGAGAATGATGATTGTTGCGCCTGAGGGGAGGTTGGATGCATAGGAGAGGGCGATCCCGATAAGGACCGTTCCCACGCCGATCAGCACAGCTGTGATCATCATCCTTTTGAGGGACTGCGTGTACAGGCGTGCAGTTGCCGCCGGGAGTGTTAATAACGCAATGACCAGGATAATCCCGACCACTGAGATGAGGGGGACGATGGTGAGTGCGATTAAGAGGAAGAGCACCAGTGTCAGTGCTGAGACCGGCAGCCCCATCACCGCTGCATATTCGGGATCGAAGGTGACTGCCACAAGCCGGGGAAAGAGCGCGATCACAACTGCCAGTATCACTCCAAGAAGGAGTGCCATCAGGAGGATATCTGATGTTGGCACGAGGAGGATGTTTCCGAAGAGGTAACTGAAGAGATCCGGGGGATATCCGGGAGTTATGGAGACGAAGATGATACCAAGCGCCATCCCGACAGCCCAGACTGCGGCGGTGATTGTATCTGTCTCCTGCATCTCGCGGACATTGAGGTACCAGAGTATGCAGGCTGCGCCGATGGTGAAGATGGCCGCACCGATCAGGGGATCGATTCCAAGGAAGAAACCAAGCCCGACCCCTCCGAATGCGGCATGAGAGATACCGCCGCTTGTTGCTGCCATCCGCCTTACCACAACAAAGCTCCCGACAATCCCACAGGCAATAGCGGCAAGAATGCCGGCAGCAATGGCATTCTGGAAGAATCCAAGTCCGAGGATCTCAATCATCACGATCACCCCGATGATCGCGGAGGACACGATGGGGAACACCGTGTGCGATCAAGTCAACCGGGCATCCGTACACTGATGTGAGCATATCATCGGTGATGGTGGCATCTCCATGCGTGTACAGTCGACGGTTTAAACAGGCGATCCTGTTCACCTTCCCGGATATTGCACTGATATCATGGGTGACGATAATTACAGCCATTGTCTTCCGGAGCTCCTCTATCAGCGAGAAGAAGAGCTCCTCTGCGGGAGCATCGATGTAGACGGTCGGCTCATCGAGGATGAGGAGACGGGGTTTTCCTGCAAGTGCCCGTGCAATGATCGCCCGCTGCTGCTGGCCGCCCGAGAGATCGGCAATCGGGTGATCTCCGAATCCTGAGAGGCCGATCAGATCAAGTGCCTTCTCCATTGCCTGGTAATCATCCTCTGAATATCTCGAAAATAAACGTCTCCCCTGTGGGAGCCTGCTCTGGAGAATCATCTCCGAGACGGTGATGGGGAAGGAGAAGTCGAAGGTATGAAACTGCGGGACATATCCGATCTGATCCCGGCCTTCCGAAGGCGGGTGGCCGAAGATCCTGATACTCCCTGCGGCGAGTGGGAGGAGGCCGAGGATTGCCTTGAGGAGGGTGGTCTTCCCGCCGCCGTTTGGCCCTATAATGGCGGCAAAATCATGATCCTCCACCTCCCAGGTGACATCCTCAACAGCAACATGCCTGCCATAGCAGATTGTCACATCATTCAGCCTGAGGGCAGCTGTCATGTGTGGCCTCCCCGAAGTGCTTCTGCGACCCGGATAAAGTTCTCAAGGTATGCTTCCGGCAGGGGATCGATTATGACCACCTCACCGTTTATCTCGGCAGCGATGACGCGGGCGGTCCTCTCCGGGAACTGTGGTTCGATACAGACGATTCCGACTCCGTCTTCACGGGCAATTCTGATAACCTCCTGTATCTCCCTGGCAGTCGGCTCTTTTCCGCCGATATGGACTGCAACCTGTTCAAGCCCATATTCATGGGCAAAGTATCCCCAGGCATCATGGGTTACGATGAACCGGCGGCTCGGGAGAGTGTCCAGTATCTCACGTACCTCTGCATCCACAGAAGCAGATCTCTTCTGGTATTCATCGAGGTTCTCCAGATAGATCGCCTCTCCCTCCGGATCGATTGTGATCAGGGTGCTCGCAATTGTTCCAGCCATCAGTGCACCGTTATTCGGCGAGAGCCAGATATGGGGATCTGTGGCTCCTGTTGAATGATGGTTCTCCTCATGTTCATGCCCTGCATCTCCTTTGATTATGTCAATTCCTTCCGAGAGTTCAACAACAAGGAGATCAGGGTTCTGTGATGAGAGTCTGTCTGTAAGTCGGTCCTCAAAAGGAAGCAGCCCTTCACCTACCCTGAAGAAGATGCGGGATTGTGCGATAGATGCAATCTGGCCGGGTGTCGGCTCAAAGGTGTGGGGTTCGGTTCCGGGCGGTACAACCACGGTTACGGCGATCCTGTCCCCGCCGATCGCAAGCGCGATCTCTTTCATCGGGAGGAGGGTCACCGCTACCGGTATCCGCTCGTCATTCCCACCCATTGTTGAATCAACACATCCGGATGAGAGGCATGCTATGAGGATCAGCAGAATGGCCAGAATCCCCGGAGTTCGCAGATGATTATTCTGTTGACTCACGGCAACACCCCTCTTCATGCTCGATCCGCCCGCAGACGGACATCATCGGGTGGCCAAGGGATGCGCAGATCCGGTTTATCGCTTCCCTTGAGACATGATGCTCAAACCTCTTCACCTCAGAACAGGCTTCACCAGGGGTAAAACCATAGTGGGAAAGGAGGAGCGTCAGTATTCTGTGTCTCCTCTGGATAAAATGGGCCGTATATTCGCCTTTTTCGGTAAGGGTTGCTCCTGCATATGGTGTATGGTGTAGCAGCCCCGCCTCCGCCATCTCACGGATCGCCTTGGTTCCCGTCGATGGCGATATGCCAAAATGATGGGCAATATCTGTTGTTTTTACGCATCCCCCTGATTCAAGGATATATTTCAGGTATTCTGCCTTACGTGGCGATACCTCATCTTCCCCCCGGAATTCCATACCTGAATTCTGATTGTGGGGGGATAAAAATTTCGGTTGGGTAAAATTCCTTCCGACTGCTGGATATATTTGTCCGTGTTCAGTATGGGTTAAGGAGCTCTGGAAATATGGGAGTGAAGCGAATCTTCAGAAGACCGATCCTTGTTGTGAGCCGGTGTATAGAATTTGATCCTGTCAGGTACAACGGGGATCTGTGGGCAGCGGAGATCAGCTGATCCGCGTCCCCACCAGATAATGGCGGCGATGGCCGGTGATCCGCACACGGCATTCGGTTCCGATCTGCAGGTTCTCACTGATGATCACCGGCCGGTATGCGGCGTCCCGTGCGGTGACAGAACCTTCCTGCACAACTTCGGTGACAGTTACGTCCAGCTCCTCCCCGATGAATCCGGAATAGATCCGATCGAAGATCTCCCCGGCAACCGCAGTTGCCAGCCGGGACCGGTCTTTCTTGAACCGATCAGGCATATCAGCCCTGCTGGCAGCCGGTGTTCCCGGGCGGCTGGAGTACCGGGTGATATTGATCTTCTCAGGCTCAATAACTCTGAGGAGATCGATCGTCTGGGAAAAGTCCTCATCTGTCTCGCCGGGAAACCCGCAGATGATATCGGTTGAGATCCGGGCAGAGGGGAACCGTCCCCGTATCGCAGTTATGATTGCAATCACCTCATCGCGGCAGTACCGCCGCCCCATCTGCCCGAGCACCGAATCTGATCCGGACTGCACCGGGATATGGAAGAATGAGAAGATCCGTTTGCTCTCACAGGCATCAAGAACAGGATTAAGTATCGGCCTGAGGGTGTCGGGGTTCATCATCCCAAGCCGCACCCGGTATGATCCCGGCACTCTCCCGATCGCTACCAGCAGGTCGGCAAGGCTCTCCCCCCGGTCCATTCCCCATGCAGAGAGGTCCTGTGCTGTCAGCTGCACTTCGACAGCACCCCCTTTGATCCTCCCCTCAAGCTCCCTGATGATCTCGTCTTTGGAATGGCTTACCAGCGGGCCCCTGGCTTTTCTGGTGATACAGTATGTGCAATGGCCGGGACATCCCTGTGCCACCTGGAGAATGGCAGGGTTTCCGGAGAGGCGGGCTCCTGTCATATGAAAGTGACCGTGAATGGTATCGGGATCGATCACCGTTCCTCCGCAATCCGGATCGACTTTTGGCAGGCATCCGGTGACGAAAAGATTCCGATCCCGATATTCGGCAATCCTCTTCCTCATCTCCCGTTCAGTCTTCTCGATTACAATACAGGTATTGATGAGAATACAGTCCGCATCATCAGCTGACATGGTAATACTGCATCCCTGAGACTCCAGAATGGCGGTGATCTTCCCGGTATCGCCATAATTATAGGTGCACCCGTAGGTTTCGATGTAGACCCGTTTATTTCGGATCCCGGTGATTGAATCAGGCAGTACATCCACGGGTTGCATCTCTCCTCTATCATATCGGTGCAGGTCTCGTAAAAAAGAGATGATACCGGATCATCAGCCCCCTTTCATATCCGGCATTCCCGGCACCACTCTGAGAAGGCATTATCTCTTCCCGGGATAACGTTGAGGTGAGGAGCAGGAGAATGCAGCAGCACACTCCGCCCGGAGCCGGTATTATGGACGACAGGATTGAGGCGATACGCGCTTTTGCCGCAGGCTATACCCCGGATCGGGATCATGACGAGCAGGTGATGAAGAATGCCCTCATGCTCTTCGACCAGCTCGCCCCCCTGCATGGCCTCTCAGGAGAGGAGCGTTTCCTCCTTCAGGCAGCAGCTCTTCTGCATGATATCGGGTGGAGCCAGCCGGGCGGGGCACACAACAAGATCGGAGCCCGGATGGTCCGGTCAGACACCTCCCTTCCCCTGAAGAGGGATGAGCGGGAGATTATTGCACTGCTTATCCGGTATCACAGAAAAGCTCCGCCATCCCTCCAGCAACGGCGGTTTGCCGAACTGGATCAGATCAGCCGGGAGCGCGTACAAAAGCTCGCCTCCCTCCTCAGGATCGCTGATGGCCTCGATCGCTCGCACCAGTCCCTCATCGATACCCTCACCGCCACCATCACAGAGCAGGAGGTGATCCTCCATTGTTCTTCACGAAGTGAGGGGTACCTTGAATGCGACTATGCACTGGAGCGATCCGATCTCTTCACCACCCTCTTCTCCCGTGAGGTGGTCATCGACTGGAGGATCCCTCCCTAACGGGAGAACCGCTTAGCCACCCGTTCAAGCCAGGACTTTCTGAGCTCCCGTTCCCGAAGATCCTCTTCAAGCTCCCTCACCTGTGACCAGAGTGTTCTCAGTTCCGATCGGGAGAGTGCGACCTCCTCTTTCAGTCCGGCGATCTCACGGAGGATCAGGTCGGTATCTGCTGCCATACCGTCACGGATGGCGCCAAGCCGGTGATCGATTGTGTTTGTCCTCTCTTCGGTCCGCCGCGAGGAGATGGCGATCTCATCCAGCAGATCAGATCCCTGTGGAGACGGTGGTGGGGTTATTGCCCGTGTTGCACTCTGCTTTCTCTCCTTCTCCTCATCCATCCCGATCTCGCGGAGCGGCTTTCCACCCTTCAGGACCGCTGCAATCCCGGCATGGTTCAATCCCTGTGACGTCAGATCGGCGATCACCCGGAACCGCCTGAGTGCACTCTGTTCATAGATCCGTACCTTCCCGATCGTCCTGTGCGGGAGGAAGTCATTGTATTCATCTGCATACTGCCGAACCAGATCCTCTGAAAGGGAGAGAAGAGTTGCGATCTCGGGTATCCTGACTGCATCATCATCCGGCAATGATATCACCGCCCATACTCTCTGTTTGGGGAGTACATGCATAAATCCTTATCATGCAGTCCTGATCTGAAAGAGGCGGATGATGGCCGGGGAGAAAGACCTTATTTGTGCATTGAGTATATATAATAATTAGATAATGGAAGGCGACAGCGCACCACAGGGGAATCAGCCGGGTCACAGGTTCTCCGGTGTCTCAATCAAGAACGAACCCTTCACCGTTTTGGCAGCTCACGGCATAGTCCGTCTTGAGCCCGAATCCAAAACCGGGAGTGTCCGGGAATTTTCCCGTGATACCCTCTTCGATGCGGTCCCTGAGATCGATAGCGAAGGTCTCCCCTCCATCGCCCTTGCGATCAACACCACCGGAGGCATCCGGCGGATGGTCCTCTCATTTCCTGAATGGGCCGGGGGAACACAGGCCCGTGACCGGCTTCTGGATCTCATCCGGATGATTATTCAGGGCAACGGTGATTCGGCCGCAGGTAGTCCCACGAAGAATGAAGTGATCATTTCTGGAATTCTGATCAAGGGTGAGCGGTATGCTATCGGGATTGCCCCATCCGGGATCACGTTAACGGCAGGAGATGGAGCGAAAAACCGGTCAGGTTTCCCTCTGTCTGCGGTTGTGGGGGCGGATCCCGAGCCTGAAAATGGGGGCACCCCCTCGCTTGCCCTCTCTATCCGCACCTCAGGTGGTATCCGGCGGATGATCCTCTCCTTCCCCGATGATGCAGGAGGATCATCTGCACGTGACCGGGCAGCAGGCATGATTCGTGGGATGAAGGGTGAAGATACCCAAAATCAGACCCAGCCAGCACCCAAAAGGCGCTCTGAGACCCCCTTCTCTTCATTCACCGGTATCACTATCAAGGATATCCCCTTCAGATCCGATCTCTATTTCGACCGGATCTGCCTGATCCCGGATACCGGGGATGGCGCACCCCGCGAGTTTAAGAAAGGAGATATCTTTGATATCGTCCCCGAATTTACACCCGATGGTCTTCAGTCCGCCGTCCTTGCGATCGCAACCCCAACCGGTATCCGCCGGGTGGTTCTCTGTTTCACTTCAGAGAAAGGGGGTTCATTTGAGCGGGACCGGTTCATTGTACGGGTTCAGGAGATCCTTGATGGCACAGCCGGGAGCAGGCCTGATACCCTGTCAAAGAGAGGACGGGCCCCTGCGAAGATTGAATATCCGATCTGTCAGAGATCCGAACTCCTGATGGATGATGAGCAGGTCGGTCTCCTCCTCACCTCAAAACGGCTCATCATCTATGATGGTGACGGCACCTCGGTCTCGGTGCGGGAAGAGTTCCGTTCATCCCAGGTCCTTGATGCATCCCCCACAATCGATCTCCTTGGCAGACCGGCAGTCACGATCTCGCTCATCTCAAAGGAGAAAGAGATCTTCCAGAGAATTATCGTCTTTGAGGAAGAAGACGAGCGTGATGCCTGGATCGCGTATCTCACCGCAGATGAGACGCCTCCTCCCATGATAGAGGAAGAGTACGATGATCTGGAATATACAGATCATACGTGCCCGGATGAGACGGTGGATGAATCCGACGAAGAATCCGGAGAGGAGGAAGAGGAAGAGATCCCTCCGCCACCGGAAGATGATCAAAAGCCGCCGCCACCGGCCTTCCGATGCCCGGTCTGCGAGGCGATCCTTGCCCCGGAAAGCCCGTGGTGCGATACCTGCGGCGTCCGCCTTTCCCCGGATCATGACTGGAGGGGGCTCTCTGAATATGTTCTTCAAACCGGAACAGACGATCCCCTTACCCCTCGTCCGAAACGGGAACACGGCCGCATTCTGACATTTCTATTCGTACCATCGGGAGCTCCGAGGTTCCAGGACGATCCCCTCCCGCTCCCGCTCACCTTCTTCCTCACCTCAATGCTCGTCTGTATCCTCGGCACCATCGGGATCATCACCTGTCTTGCAGGGCATGCCGGAGTTGATCCCGCCCTCTATCCGGTCATCACTGAGCTGATCACTGACCCGGCAACAATGGGGGTCTTCACCATCACAACTATACTCGCAGCGGCATTGGCAGCCCTGATCGCCGCGTTCCTCGCATTTCTGATCACCGGGAGGGTTGAGGGGAGTTTCGGCAGGCTCCTCCGGATAACGCTCTACTCTGCGCTCCCCTTCGGAATCATCGGGCTTCTTCCGGTTGCGGGTCTCTTTATCGCCGGTATCTGGTCGATCCTGGTACTCTCGGGAGCACTCAGGAGCACGTTTGATTTCTCGATACCCGCATCCCTCTTCCCGCCGGTTGCCAGTTATGGGGCTGCCCTTTTTGCGGGCATTCTTCTCTCGGGAGGAATGCTATGAGGCGTTCTCTTCTCCTCTCCCTTCTCATCCTGGCTGCGTTCATCTGCGGAACAGCATCGGCTGTACATGTGATGATCACAAGCGATACCACCTCTGTCGTCGTACCGGGCACCATCACCTTCACCGGATCTGTCTCAGGAAACGAGACGGACGTGACCGGATGGTCATGGCAGTTTGCGCGGGTGGGTGATCCCCCGACAGCTACGCCGATGGTCGGGAGTGGCAGGGTGGTGACAAAGACCTTTGATCGTGCCGGTACCTACCGTGCGGTCCTCTATACCATGGTTGATGGACAGAACTTCCAGAGCAACCCTTATGATGTGATGATTTATGAGAGTGATTTTGTTCCGGTACCGGAGTTTGAGGCATCTCCGGTGACCGGAACA
The DNA here is from genome assembly GCA_002496395.1 of Methanocorpusculaceae archaeon UBA456. Lineage (GTDB taxonomy): Archaea > Halobacteriota > Methanomicrobia > Methanomicrobiales > Methanocorpusculaceae > Methanocalculus. The sequence goes on along the minus strand of DAJQ01000040.1, from coordinate 1,162 downwards.
GCCCCCCTCACCGTCATCTTCCGGGATACCTCAAAAAACCTTCCAACAAACTGGCACTGGACATTTGGCGACGGGGCAACCGGAACCGGCCAGACAGTGGTACATACCTATACCGGGCCGGGATCCTACTCAGTCACCCTTGCAATCGAGAATCCCGCCGGGAAGTTCACCAAGACCTTCTCAAACCATATCACTGTCACCACTCCCCCAAAAGCTGCATTCTCTGTTGACAGAACAAGCGGCGAGCTCCCGCTCACCATCCGGTTTACCGATGAATCCACCGGTGGTATCACCTCCTGGCACTGGGATTTTGGTGATGGCTCAACTTCAACACTCCAGAACCCCTCGCATACCTATACAAAAAAAGGAACCTACACGGTCACACTGAAGGTGGAGAACAAATACGGAGTCGCAAGCCACGCAAAGAACAATCTCGTCAATACCGGCACGAATCCGGTTGTTGATTTTACCGCCGACTACCAGAGCGGCGGGGCTCCCCTCACTGTCCGGTTCACTGATCTCTCCGGTGGCAGCCCGAACCAGTGGCGATGGGAGTTTGGAGACGGGAAGAGTTCCATCCAGCAGAACCCGACCCACACCTATACGCATCCCGGCACATTCAGGGTTCAACTCACCGCATCAGGAACGAATGTCGCCGGATCGCTCACCCGGACCGGGTATATCGTCGTGAGAGATCTGCCGACTGCGGACTTTGATGCCGGGAAAACTTTTGGAAACGCCCCTCTCACCATCCGGTTCTCGGATCGCTCAACCGGCGGCCCTGAAGAATGGCGGTGGGAGTTTGGCGATGGATCCGGCAGCTCAGAGCGGCATCCGACCCATACCTATGCCGAAGAAGGCACCTACTCAGTTCTGCTGACGATCAAAAATCCGGATGGATCTGACTGGCACCTGAAGGAGGACTATATCACCGTCCTGAAACCGACACCAACTCCTGCGGCTGTGACAATGGATGCGGTTGTGGATGGTATCTCTGAAGGGAACAGGTCGTCATCCGGTATATCTCCGGCTCTCAACATATCTGTTGATATGCCATTTGTGAACCCAAAAGATCTTATATCCGAATATATCATGCTGATCAGGGAAGTTCTTTATCAGTTTAAAGAAACTGATTGAAGGGAAAACACCTATGAGGCTATGC